>NZ_CAMDCK010000015.1 GCF_945890115.1 Sphingorhabdus sp. EL138 | reverse complement strand
TGTGGTTGCTTCTGTGGTTGCTTCTGTGGTTGCTTCTTCAGCACCTGAGCAAGCGGCCAAACCGAGCGAAGCGGCAAGAACGAGAGATACAGCAATTTTCTTCATATGGGAAACCCCCTAGCAAAACTTATGAAAACCTGACAGGCACGCTACAAGAATTGCAGCTTGCCTGCGAAAAACCCTCTAGCCCGTTCATAATTCGCTGGCAATGCGCTTTTTCATTTCGGCAAAATGTTACATAGCCGTTTGGGCCTTATGTCTACTATAACGGTAGAAAATATGGCGAATTTGTGTGGATTGACATGATATAAAGAATTCTTTATATCTCTTCCGAATGATCAGTTTGTTAAACATCATGCGGGCTTTAGCCGACCCTACGCGATTACGAATCGTGTTTTTAGTGCGTCGTCTTGAGCTATCGGTGGGCGAATTGGTGCAGATACTCGACCAAAGCCAGCCCCGCGTTTCCCGACATATCCGCATTCTGGATGAAGCTGGGCTTTTGGAGCGTCGCAAGGAAGGAAGCTGGGTATTTTTAAGGCCTAGCGGGATGTTAACAGACGGCTCGCTCTCATCATTGTTGGCAGAGGCAGATATGTCGCAGGCAAAGGCGTTCCAGCGGGATCTGCTTCGACTTGATGAAGTCCGCAATGCGCGCACGGACATGGCGGCACAGTATTTTGCGGCGCATGCGGATGAGTGGGATTCGCTCAGATCATTGCACATTGCCGATTCGGAAGTTGAAGCGCGCTTGGCGCAAGTTCTGCAAAGTGCACCATTAGGCCAAGTCCTTGATGTGGGCACGGGCACGGGGCGCATTGTCGAATTGTTTGCGGCGGATTCCAGTCGGCTTGTGGCGATCGATAGCAGCCCAGAAATGCTTCGGCTTGCACGCGCGAAAATTGCCAACTTACACCCCGAAACCGCGCGTAAAATCGAAATAAAGCTTGGCGACTTTAACATGTTGCCGGTTGGGGATGGTGAATTCGACACCGTCATCTTCCACCAAGTCCTGCATTATGCGCAGCATCCCGAAGCCGTCATCGCCGAAGCGATTCGCACGCTTGCGCCCGGTGGCCGCCTCGTCATCGTTGATTTTGCAGCGCATGATCTGGAAGAGTTGCGCACGGTACACGCCCACGCCCGGCTGGGCTTTTCCGATGATTTCATGCGAAAAGCATTTACTGGTCAAGGGCTGCAGATGGTGCACCAAACTGCGCTTGCTGCCGGCGAATTGGTGGTTAAAGTCTGGATGGGCGAAAAGCCGTCAGCTTTGCAACCGCTCACCACACCTCATTTCAGCCCAAAAAACAATTTAAGGATTGTCGCATGATTCTGCCACTTACACAGATGCAGGAGGCGGGCCGCGCCGTTGCCTCTCCCCTTTTTGCGGGGCTGCCCGGTGATTGCGAGATCAGTTTTGAATTCTTCCCGCCCAAAACGGAAAAGATGGAGGAGCAATTATGGGAATCGGTGGTGGCCCTCTCGCCGCTGGGTCCGCGCTTTGTTTCGGTCACTTATGGAGCGGGCGGCACAACCCGCGAACGCACACATAACACCGTGGCGCGCATTGCCCGCGAGACCGACATTCCGGCGGCCGCGCATTTAACCTGCGTCGAGGCATCCAAGGGCGAAATTGCCGATGTCGCCAACGCTTATTGGGAGGCAGGGGTTCGCCATATCGTCGCGCTGCGCGGGGACGCGCCTAATTCTGACGGCAAATTTGTGCCGCATCCCGACGGCTATGCCAGCGCTGCGGAACTGGTCGAAGGTTTACGCAAGCTGCACCCGTTTGAAATATCGGTCAGCGCCTATCCCGAAACCCATCCAGAGGCGTTGTCGGCTGCGTCGGACATTGATTTTTTAAAGCGTAAGCTGGACTCCGGTGCGAGCCGCGCGATCACGCAATTCTTTTTTGAACCCGAAACTTTCTTCCGTTTCCGGGATGCGGTTGCCGCGGCTGGCGTTGATGCGGAGATCGTACCGGGCATCATGCCCGTGTCGAACTTTGCCGCGATTACCCGCATGTCGCACATGACTGGCACAGCTATTCCCAGCTGGATGGCGGACGTGTTCAATGGATTGGATGATCATCCATCCGCACGGCAATTGGTGGCCGCCACTGTCTCTGCAGAAATGTGCCGGAAATTATATGCCGGCGGCGTCCGGGAGTTTCACTTTTACACCCTGAACCGCGCCGAATTATCCTACGCAATTTGCCATTTGCTGGGCAAGCGGCCAGCCGCTTTAGCGCAAAGGGCCGCAGCATGAACGCGCGCGAAAATTTTGTCGCCCGTGCGGCGCAACAGATATTGGTGTTCGACGGGGGCTATGGCACCGCGATCCAAGGCTATAAATTGTCTGAGGCTGATTATCGCGGCGAACTCGAACTGACGCACGATCAAAAGGGCAATAACGACCTATTGTCGCTTACCCGTCCTGATGTCGTTGGCGCCATCCATAGCGCCTATCTCGAGGCGGGCGCCGACATGATCGAGACCAACACTTTCAGCGCGACCAAAATCAGCATGGCCGATTATGGCTGCGAACATTTGGTTTGGGAATTGAACGTGGAATCGGCCAAGTTGGCGCGTGCCTGTTGCGAGGACGCCGAGGCCAAGGACGGTATAAAGCGGTTCGTTGCTGGGTCGATTGGTCCGACCAACAAAACCTTGTCCTTGTCGCCCGACGTCAACGACCCGGGCTATCGTGAGATAGACTTTGACTATCTGAAAGATGTGTACCGCGAACAATGCGACGCACTCATTGAAGGTGGTGTCGATTTCCTCTTGATCGAAACCATTTTCGACACGCTCAACGCCAAATGCGCCGCGATGGCTGCGCAAGAGGCGGCGGCGGCATGTGGGCGCGATGTGCCGTTGATGATATCAATGACTATCACCGATATGGCTGGCCGAAATCTCTCTGGTCATACGGTTGAAGCATTCTGGGCCGCGATCCGGCATGTCAAACCGCTGACCATCGGGTTGAATTGTTCCTTTGGCGCGGATCTTTTGCGACCGCATCTGGCGGCATTGTCCAAACAAGCCGACACGCTGGTGATGGCTTACCCCAATGCAGGCCTGCCCAATGATCTTGCCGAATATGATGAATTACCCGAAACAACGGCGCAATTGATTGGCCAATGGCTGGATGATGGTCTGGTGAATATCGTTGGCGGCTGTTGCGGCACCACGCCTGCGCATATCGCGGCGATCGCCAAGGCGGTTGCGGACCGTGCGCCACGCGCCATTCCCAAGGCGGATATTGTGACCCGGCTGGCGGGGCTCGAACCCTTCGTCATGGCCGCCTGAACCTTATAAAGCAGAACAAAAATGTCATCGATTACTTCCTCTTCCCGCTTCGTCAATATCGGCGAGCGCACCAATGTCACTGGCAGTGCCAAGTTCAAAAAGCTGATCCTCGCTGGCGATTATGAAGCTGCGGTTGAGGTTGCACGCGACCAGGTCGAAAATGGCGCGCAGATTATCGACATCAACATGGATGAAGGCCTACTGGACGCGCATGAGGCGATGACCACCTTCATCAAGCGCATCGCCGCAGAACCCGACATCGCCCGCGTGCCATTAATGATCGACAGTTCCAAATGGAGCGTAATTGAGGCTGGGCTGAAATGCGTTTCGGGTAAGCCAATCGTGAATTCGATTTCGATGAAAGAGGGCGAAGAGGCGTTCCTTCATCATGCGCGCTTGTGCATGGCTTATGGTGCGGCTGTCGTGGTTATGGCGTTCGATGAAACTGGCCAGGCTGACACGCAAGCCCGCAAGGTCGAGATTTGTAAGCGGGCATATGACTTGCTGATCGGCATCGGTTTCCCGCCCGAGGACATTATTTTCGATCCCAACATCTTTGCGGTGGCAACGGGGATTGAGGAGCATAATAATTACGGCGTCGACTTTATCGAGGCTATAAAGGAACTGCGCGTCTTGTGCCCACATGCGCATTATTCTGGCGGGCTTTCCAACCTGTCATTCAGTTTCCGTGGCAATGAACCGGTACGCCGCGCGATGCACTCGATCTTTCTCTATCACGCCATCCCTGCGGGGCTTGATATGGCCATCGTCAATGCGGGGCAGCTCGATATTTATGATGAGATCAAACCTGAACTGCGCGTCGCGTGCGAAGATGTCATCCTCAACCGCGACCCCGATGCAACAGAGCGCCTGATCGCGCTTGCCGAGAAATATCGCGGGACTGATGTAGCACAGGAAAAGGCCGAGGCTGAATGGCGCGGCTGGCCGGTGACCAAAAGGTTGGAGCATGCCTTGGTCAAGGGCATTGATGCGCATATCGTCGATGACACCGAAGAAGCGCGGCTTGCGATCAAGGCCGCGGGCGGTCGCCCCATCGAGGTGATCGAAGGACCGTTGATGGACGGAATGAACGTCGTTGGCGACCTGTTCGGGTCTGGCCGCATGTTCCTGCCGCAAGTGGTGAAGTCTGCGCGCGTCATGAAAAAGGCGGTCGCGCATCTCTTCCCCTATATTGAGGCGGAGAAAGAGGCGGGTGCCAAGGGCAAGGGTAAGATCATCATGGCGACCGTGAAGGGCGACGTGCATGATATTGGCAAGAACATTGTCGGCGTTGTCCTGCAATGTAATGGCTTTGAAATTGTTGATCTGGGCGTCATGGTCCCGTGGCCGACAATTTTGCAAGCGGCGGTCGAACATGATGCCGATATGATCGGGCTGTCGGGCCTTATCACTCCTTCGCTTGACGAAATGGTGACCGTTGCCGAGGAAATGGAAAAAGCGGGCATGTCGATGCCGTTAATGATTGGCGGCGCAACCACGTCGAAAACGCACACGGCCTTGCGGATTGAGCCTGTCTATTCCGGTCCCGTCATCCATGTGCTTGACGCGTCGCGCGCCGTCGGGGTGGCCGGCACATTGGTCAGCGACACCATGGCGGACAAGTTTGTTGCCGACACCCGCGCCGAATATAGCGATATTCGTGACGCCCGCGCTGGCAAGACGGCAAAGCCGCTCGCCACGCTGGAAGAAGCCCGGGCGAACGCCTTTGAAATCGACGAAAGCATGAAGCCGGCCGCGCCGCAAAAGCCGGGTGTCCATGTCTATGATGACTGGGACTTGGCCGACCTGCGCAACTATATCGACTGGACCCCGTTTTTCCGTGCGTGGGAATTGCATGGCAATTTTCCGGCGATTTTGACCGATGAAATTGTGGGCGAAAGCGCGACGGGCCTGTTTTCCGATGCCAATGCGATGCTCGACAAGATCATCAACGAAAAATGGCTACGCGCGAAGGGCGTTGCGGGCCTTTGGCCCTGTCGACGCGATGGCGATGATGTGCTTGTCTATTGCGAACAGACTGAGGCGCATGTGCGCCTGCCGTTCTTGCGCCAACAAATCGCCAAGCGTGCAGGCAAAGCAAACATGTGCCTTGCCGATTTCATCAGCCGCGATGGCGACTGGATTGGCGGATTTGCGGTGACCACTGGCCACGGCATCGAGACGCATTTGGCGCAGTTCAAAGCCAATATCGACGATTATTCGGACATCATGCTCAAGGCGTTAGCCGACCGGCTGGCAGAGGCCTTTGCCGAGCGGATGCACGAACATGTCCGCAAGGATCTGTGGGGCTATGCCCCTGAAGAACAATTCACGCCCGAGGCCCTGAACCGCGAGGAATATCGCGGTATCCGGCCAGCCCCGGGTTATCCCGCCTGTCCGGACCATAGCATGAAGCCGACATTGTTCGACCTGCTGGATGCGACGCCTACAACCGGTATCACGTTGACCGAGAGCTTCGCAATGTTGCCGACCGCCGCCGTAAGTGGCCTGTATTTTGGCCACCCGCAGTCGGAATATTTTGGCGTTGCGCGTATTGGTGATGATCAGGTGTCGGATTATGCGGCGCGCCGTGGGTTGGATATGGATCGTGCACGGCAATATTTGCGGCCAAATCTGAACGAGTGAGAAGTTAAGTGGCCCTGACCCCACGCGCGCATCAGAAATGGCCTATAGCCGGTTGAAGACAAATCCGGCAAACCAGCCAAGCAGCAACGAGACAAGCACCGCCATTGCGCCGTAAAAAAGGGCATAGTCTTGCGCCAATATGGTGACCAATTGTTCGAACCCGGTTTTGCGGATGCGGACTTCGACATTGTCATCGGCCACAATCACCCGGCCATCGCGAATGAGCAAAGTTTCCGCAGTATACACACCGACCGGCACACTGGACGGAATGTTGAGACGCGCACGATATAGCACCTGATCGGTTATTTCGACCGTGCCCGCATCCTGGCGGAAAAGGCCGTTGCGGCGATTTAAGTCCACCAGTCCATCGACAAAGCGGCGTTGTTCGGTGGCGTTGACTTCGCCGCTGGGCGACAATTGCAGGCGGTCAAGGCCAAGTTCATAAATCGCTGCTGTTTTGCTGTTGATGATTTGATCAAGCGGGCGTGATGACGCGATTGCGTAATATGCGGGGACGGACCGGAAATCGGTGCTGTCGGCGTTGATCCAGATACCGGCAACTTTCTGCTTTTCGCGTAACGTTACCGACCGGGTTGGCCCGCGCAGAACAACCGCAACATCCACTTGCCCGTCTGGCACAACGCCGCGTGGGTAGATGATGGCACCGAATAAGAGCATTTCGGCGCCCGTGAACCCCGACTGGATGTTGATTTGCCGCTGTGAGACGTCTGGCACTAATTTGGGCACATTTTGCGCGCTCGCCGTCATCGGCAGCAACAATAATATCAGGGCGAATAAACGGATCATAAAGCCTGCAACGTGTAGATTTCGTCGGGACGCCAGCCCAGACCAAGCGCCATACGAATTGCGACAAGCAGAACGATCGCGGCGAGAAAGAGACGTAGATATTCTGGCCGCATGCGCTGCGCCAGACGCGCGCCGATTTGCGCACCTGTCACACTGCCAATAAGCAAGAAAACGGCCAGAACAATATCGACCGCTTTGGTGGTCAGGCTGTGCATCATCGTTGATGCCATCGTCACGAACAAAATCTGAAACAAGGATGTCCCCACCACTACCTGCGCGCCCATGCCCAATAGATAGAGCATAGCGGGTACCATGATGAAGCCCCCGCCCACGCCAAGCAGCATGGTCATAATGCCTGTAATAAAACCCAAGATTAACGGCGCGATAGGCGAAATATAAAGACCGGAACGATAGAAACGCCAGCGCATCGGCAAATTGGCCACCAACGGATGATGCCGCCGTTTGGCCGCAGCGACTGGCTTTCCCGCGCGCACAGCCAGAACGCTGGTCAAGCTTTCTTTGGCCATCAAGCCACCGATGCTGCCCAACATCAGAACATAAAGGATGTTGATGACGGTATCGATCTGGCCGACTGCCTCCAATATTTCAAATATAGCCGCGCCCGCGCCTGTACCGAATATACCGCCGACCACGAGCACGCCGCCCATCTGAAAATCCACCCCGCCGCGTTTCATATGTGCGAATACGCCCGAGACGCTGGCCCCTGTCACCTGCGTGGATGCGGACGCCGCAGCAACCGCTGGCGGGATACCGTAGAATATGAGCAAAGGCGTAGTGAGGAATCCGCCACCGACGCCAAACATACCCGACAGCACGCCGACGCCGCCACCCAGAAGGATGATCACCAGCGCGTTTACCGACAGATTGGCTATGGGAAGATAAATATCCATGATCGACTATTGGACCCTAACGGCATTTGACGTCAGGATAAAGGCTAGGCTTAGTATTAAATCCACCTAGGGTCAGGACCACTTAAATCCACCTTCGCGGTTTGAGGCCATTTTGTTCAGCGCAAGGCAGTAAGCTTGGAGTTGGTGGTTCTAAGTCCAAGCTTACCAACGTGGCAATGGGCAAAATGGGTCAAATCCGAAGGACGCCAAAATGGCTTTGCTCTCGCAGCAAATTGCCCTTGCAGGCAGAATGACTGTCTGCGGCGGCCATCTTCCTTCGATATCTTTGCCATTTTGACGCCGCGATGGTGGATTTAAGAGGTCCTGACTCTAAAGTAAGGCCCTGAAACAAGTTCAGGGTGACGGGTTCTTTTTGCGTTTTAGGCCTTCCGATCTGCGCTATTTTTGACGCCTCAGGGATCAAAGCCTCAGGCATCAAAGTAAGTGGCCCCGATCCTAAAAATCAATCGCCACGCCTTTTAATTCCCAATCGCCATAGCGGACGGGGTCTGGTCGTTCGGCGTCGGGCTCAGGTGCACGCACGACTTCTTTGGCTTCCGGGACTGGCGGGCTTTTGGAGAGATATTCCGGCGCTTTGACATGTGGCGGACGCGTGCCCATAGTTTGAATTTCCTTAAGCGTAATGGCTAACAGGGAATATCGGCTTTTGTCCGCGCATTTGCAAGGTCTGGCATCGCACGTTGGACCGCGCAGAACCGCTCTTCACTTGTGTGCCGCACACGCCTAATGCCCTTGGTCATGACTGAAGAAATTTCCGGCTTGCCCACCCGCCGCGCCGCCTTGCGGTTGCTTGATATAGTGATGCGTATGGGCACGCCCATGGACCAAGCGACTGCCAATGCCACCAAGGGCCTTTCGTCACCGGACCGTGCCTTGGCGATTGCGATCGCGCAGGAAACTTTGCGCTGGTCGGTGGATCTGGATACTCTCATCGACAGCAAGACCAAGCAAGTTCTGCCAGATGATAGCAAGGCGCGGATGGTGCTTCGCCTCGCGCTGGCGCAAATTTTGCGCTTGGGTACACCTGCCCATGCGGCGATCGCAACGGCATTGCCCTTGGTCGATGGCGGTCCAAGGCGGCTGGTGCATGGCGTGCTGGGATCCTTGCTGCGCGCCGAAGTCACCTTGCCTGATTTGCCGTCGCTGCCAGAGGCGGTGATGATGCGTTGGCACCCGGCATGGGGCGATGACATGATCGCTGGCGCGCAAAAGGCATACTCCGAACCGCCGCCATTGGACCTTGCCCTGCGGGAACCCGCACAGACAAGCGCATGGGCCGAACGCCTAAATGGGGTCAGCCTGATGCCCGGCCATGTGCGTTTGCCGCGTGGGACGGCGGTCGAAGAACTGGACGGCTATGATGAAGGCGCTTGGTGGGTACAGGATCTGGCCGCCAGCCTGCCTGCGCGGCTTTTGGGCGATGGCACTGGTAAGCGCGCCCTTGATCTATGCGCTGCGCCCGGGGGCAAGACCATGCAACTGTCGGCGGCTGGTTTTGCGGTCACGGCGCTCGATAACAGCGCGCGGCGCATGGACCGGCTGATGTCCAATTTGGAACGCACGCAGTTGAATGCAGAGCGGGTAAATGCCGATGTCATGGATTGGAAACCATCGCAGCCGTTCGACGCGATTTTGCTCGACGCACCCTGCAGCGCAACAGGCACAATGCGCCGCCACCCCGATGTGTTGCAGCGCATCGACCTGAAGGCGATTAACAATTTGGCGGCGATTCAAAGTGCGATGCTGGACCGCGCGGCGGATTGGGTGAAACCCGGCGGCACTTTGATATTCGCCACTTGCTCGCTGGAGCTGCATGAGGGCGAGGCGCAGGCCGAGGCCTTTCTGGCGCGGCATCCCGAATACACAACGATGCCCGTGACCGCCGACGAATTGCCCGATGGGGTGACGGCTAACGCCCAAGGCCATGTCCGCACGATGCCGCCGATGCTGGCCGAACAAGGCGGGCTGGACGGGTTTTTTGTGGCGCGGTTTTCTAAAAACGCTTAATCAATAAACCACGTCGCTCCAGCGGAGGCTGGAGCCTATCGCGCTATTCGTGCGCGGCTGAGAGACGTAATGGGGCCCAGCCTTCGCTGGGGCGACGGTAAAGTGAAATGACGGGGAATATATGAAAACTATAGCGCCCACACTCACAACCGAGCGTTTATCGATTGAACCCATGTCGCTGCTGCATTGGGAAGATTATGCTGCGGCATGGGCCGACCCGCGCATGACTGCTTTTATCGGCGGCGAGCCGCGCAGCCGCAATGTCAGCTGGGGCAAAATGCTTCAAGGCATCGGCAACTGGTCGCTTTTTGGCTATGGCTATTGGTCATTTGTGGAACGGGCCAGCGGGCGCTTTGTCGGCAATGGCGGGTTGGCGCAATTTGAACGCGGGATAGAAGAGTTGGAAGGCTTTCCCGAAGCGGGGTGGGCATTTACGCCCGACGCTTGGGGTAAGGGCTATGCCACGGAGGCGATGACCGCGATATTGAAGTGGGCGGACGGCCAAGGACTGGGCGAGATACGCTGCATCATTGATACCGGAAATACCGCATCGCATAATGTCGCGGGCAAGCTTGGTTTTGCCACATTTGCCGAATCGCATGATGTCATTGGCGACCTGCTTATCTATCGGCGCGCTCCGCGCATTTTACGATAAGCTGTGTATAACGCCCGCCGCCGCCTTGCCCGCCCGCAGTGCAGCGTCTAAGCGGATGATATGACTAACGCCGTCCGCATTGCGCCCTCCATCTTGTCCGCCGATTTTGCGCGGCTGGGTGAAGAAGTGCGCGCGATTGACGCGGCTGGATGCGACTGGATTCATGTCGATGTGATGGACGGGCATTTTGTTCCCAATATTACCATCGGCCCTGCGGTCGTAAAGGCCCTCCGCCCGCATAGTGATAAGCCATTCGACGTGCATTTGATGATCGCGCCGGTCGACCAATATATTCAGGATTTTGCCGATGCAGGGGCGGACATCATCTCGTTCCATCCCGAGGCCGGGCCGCATCCGCACCGCACAGTGCAGCTTATAAAGTCGCTTGGTAAAATGGCGGGTATCGTTCTCAACCCGCACACGCCGGCAAAGATGCTCGATTATCTCATCGACGACGTTGACCTCATTCTGGTCATGAGTGTGAACCCCGGTTTTGGCGGGCAGAGTTTTATTTCCAACCAGCTGCGCAAGATTGAAGCCATTCGCAAAATGATCGACAAGACTGGCCGCGATATTCGGCTTGAAGTCGATGGCGGCATTACAACCGACACCGCGCCACTCGCGATTTCGGCTGGTGCCGACACGTTGGTGGCTGGCACGGCCACATTCAAGGGCGGCGAGAGCCATTATGCTGCCAATATCCGGGCGCTGAGGGGTGAATGACCGGCGGTTTTGAGGACGATCGGGATCAACGGCAGACGGCCTTAATCGTCAGACCCAAAGGCGCGGGGCAAAATATTCTCGAGCGCCTGGCCCTCGAATTCTACAAGCTGACATGGCGCACGCCGCTGCACAATAAGCGGTTGAAGGGCAAGGTGCCCTTGCGCCTTCTGGCGGTGCCGAAGGACCCTTTGGAAGGCGATGCCGGGCGAGGTCAGGCGCTGCGCATGGGCAAATTCCATTATCAGGGCTTACAACAAACCTTTGATGCGCTGGATTATGATCGGCTTGATCTGTCGCCATCGCTAACGGATTATATTCACCGTTTTGACTGGCTGCGTGATCTGGCAGCGGCGACCAATCGCGGCGAAGGCGCGCCCGTCGCGGCGCGTATTGCCGATGCTTGGTTGTTGGCCAATGGCATGAAGACGCGCGAGCCGGCTTGGCGTGTCGACAATTGCGCGTGGCGGCTGTTGAATATGGCCGCCGGATCACCATTTTTGCTGAGCAGTTCGGACCCGATTTACCGGTCGCGCGTCATCAACCATTTTGCGCGGGTGGCGCGCCATTTGGACGAGTCCGCACCAAGGGCGCAAAGCCATTTTTCCAAGACCGTTGGTTGGGCGGGCGTCGTTGCCGCGTCGTTATTATTGCCCGAAGGCAAAATCCGCCGTGCCGTGGGTGAAGACGGGCTTTCTGAATCCTTGCGCGCCACAATTTTCCCCGATGGCGGTGTTGTGTCGCGCTCGCCAATCCAGTTGATGGAGCTCATCGGCCTCTTGAGCCTGTTGAAGCAATGCTATGTTGCGCAACACGAGATGGTACCGGATTTCCTGACGGAGGCATTGGGCCGCGCGGTCCCTGCCTTATTGGGCCTGACCCATTCCGATGGCGGGCTTGGCGCGTGGCAGGGGTCGGCCCATATGACCGCAGATCGGATTGACGCGCTTGTAACCGCCAGTGACGTCCGCGCCCGCCCGCATCGCCAAGCACTGGATTGGGGGTATCAGCGTGTGTCGGCTGGCAAATCTGTACTTTTGCTGGACGCGGGGCCGCCGCCGCTTGCGCGCCAGTCGGCGTCGGGCTGCGCCTCGACCCTGGCGTTCGAATTGTCGCATAATGGGCAGCGGATCATCGTGAATTGCGGCGGTGCGGCTCTGGTCGGTGCGACCATATCGGCGGCGCTTGCACGCGGGCTGCGAACCACGGCGGCGCATTCGACCTTATGTTTGAATGACACCAATTCAACCGCCATCCTGCCGGGTGGGCAATTGGGCAAGGGCGTGACGGAAGTCGGCCTTGAGCGCCGGGATATTGATCAGGCGACACGGATAGAGGCAAGCCATGACGGCTATGCGAAAAGCTTTGGCTATAGTCATAGCCGCTTGCTCATCTTGCGGTCCGACGGCATGGAATTGCGGGGCGAAGATAGGCTGTTACCGCAGGAAAAGCCGCAGACCGATGTGATGGCGCATGTCCGCTTTCATCTAGGCCCAGATATTGAGATTGCACCCGCGGACCAACCGCAGACCGCCCTGCTGCGCATGGCCGATGGCAGCAATTGGGCGTTTATCACCTCCGGCGGCCTATTGTCTGTCGATGATAGCTTATGGGTTGACCAAAATGGCCGACCGCACCCGACCCAACAACTTGTGATCGCCGCCGATACGGGTAAAGGCGAGCTCCATATTAGCTGGCACTTGCGCCATTTAGGATGAATTATGCATGACGTCGTCATTAAGCGGGCCCTCTTATCGGTGTCCGACAAGTCTGGATTAGTGGAGCTTGGCCATGCGCTGGCGGCGCGCCATGTCGAATTGGTGTCGACGGGCGGGACGGCCAAAACGCTCCGTGCCGCTGGCCTGACGGTAAAGGACATAAGCGAGCTCACCGGCTTTCCCGAGATGATGGACGGGCGCGTCAAGACATTGCATCCGATGGTGCATGGCGGCCTGCTCGCGGTGCGTGATAATCCCGAACATGCCGCCGCGATGGCCGAACATCATATTGGCGCAATCGACCTTGTGGTGGTCAACCTCTATCCCTTTGCCCAGACGGTAGCCAAAGGTGCGTCGCGTGATGAAATCATCGAGAATATCGACATTGGCGGGCCGTCGATGGTCCGTAGCGCAGCTAAAAACCACGCCTTTGTAACGATCCTGACCGATCCGGCCGATTATGATGACTTGATTGCCGAGCTTGAGGAAAGCGACGGCAAAACCAGCTATGACTTCCGCCGCAAATGTGCGGCAAAGGCCTATTCGGCCACGGCGGCTTATGACAGTATGATAAGCCAGTGGTTCGCCTTTGCCGATCAACAGCAACTGTTTCCGGACATGCTTGCGGTCAATGGCAACCGCGCCGCCGAATTGCGCTATGGCGAAAACCCGCATCAGCGCGCGGCGCTATATGTGCCCATTGGACCGCACATTGCGGGCATCGCGCAGGCCGAACAAGTGCAGGGCAAGGAGTTGTCCTATAATAATTACAATGACGCCGATGCGGCGCTTGAGCTGGTCGCCGAGTTTCGCGATGGCCCGCCGACGGTCGTAATCGTCAAGCACGCCAACCCCTGCGGCGTGGCAACGGGCGCGACATTGATCGACGCCTATCGCGCGGCGCTGGAATGCGACAGCGTTTCGGCCTTTGGTGGTATTGTGGCCGTCAACCGCCCGTTGGATGCAGCGACGGCCGAAGCGATTACCGAAATTTTCACCGAAGTCGTGGCTGCCCCATCCGCCGATGACGCGGCCAAGGCGGTGTTCGCCAAGAAGAAGAATTTGCGATTGTTGCTCACGGGCGATTTGCCCGACCCCAAACGTAGCGGCCTGTCGATCAAGCCGATTACCGGCGGGCTGCTCGTGCAATCACGTGACAATGGCCATGTTGCCGATGATGCATTCACTGTCGTTAGTAAGCGGCGCCCGAGCGCGCAGGAACTGGCGGACTGCCGCTTTGCATGGACGATCGCCAAACATGTGAAGTCCAATGCGATTGTCTATGCCAAGGATGGCGCAACGGCGGGCATTGGCGCTGGCCAAATGAACCGGCGCGACAGCGCGCGTATTGCCGCGATTAAGGCGAAGGAAGCGGCGGAAACTTATGGCTGGGATGCCGCGCGCACAGTGGGTTCGGCGGTCGCTTCCGACGCTTTCTTCCCATTTGCCGACGGGCTGCTCGCCGCTGCCGAGGCAGGTGCGACGGCAGTCATTCAACCGGGCGGATCGATGCGCGACGACGAAGTAATTGCCGCCGCCGATGAAGCTGGCTTGGCCATGGTCTTCACCGGCATGCGGCATTTTCGGCATTGATCGGCGATCTAAGCTAAAGCTTTTCATCCCCGCGAAAGCGGGGATCCATGGCCTATCTTATCCGAATAAAGTCGATAATGTTGTCGTAGGCACAGACAACAGGTCATGGATTCTCGCTTTCGCGGGAATGACAAGGGCTATGCTGTTGGTTGAGGCTTACCCAGCCCGCTTCACCGTGCCCTTATAGTTGCCATTACCACCCTTTTTGGGGCCGTAATTGCGGGCAGGTGCGCCGGGGTCGCGGCGGTTTTCGCTACGTGCGGCAAAGGCGCGGTCGGCAGTGGGACGACGATCACCCGCAGGCGCATTGTCACTGCATGGACGGGCGTCGCGGCCGCCTTCACTCCTGCCTTCACGACTGCCGTCGCGCGGGCCGATGGCGGGCTGCCACCCCCCTTGCGGCGCGTGCGTGCGGTTGCGGGTTTCGCCGTTCAATCCAGTGCCGCCATTATTGCCGCCAAGCTTTTTGCCAGCATAGTTCGTCCGTCCGCCGCCGGGCTGACCACCACCGCGACCGCCACGGGCCTGTTGCGGTTTTTTATCGGCAACGGGGGGTGGCAAGGCTGCGACGGCTGCACGGAAGCCTTCGGGAAGGCCAAGCGTCATCGCGCGTACGCCCGTCAGACGCTCAATATCCTTCATATAACCGCGCTCATCACCGGCAACGAAGCTCATCGCCACGCCTTCACGGCCGGCACGCGCCGTGCGGCCAATGCGGTGGACATATTGTTCCGGCACATTGGGCAGTTCAAAGTTGAACACATGGCTCACGCCGGGGACGTCAATGCCGCGTGCCGCAATGTCGGTGGCCACGAGGATTTTGATCTTGCCATCACGGAACGCTTGCAGCGCAGCGGTACGCTGACCCTGTGATTTGTTGCCGTGGATCGCGGCGGATTGAATGCCAGCGCCCGCCAACCCACGCACAACGCGGTCCGCGCCATGTTTTGTGCGGGTGAAAACCAGCGCACGGTCAATCTCTTCGCTTTGCAATTTCAGCGTCAGCAATGTCTGCTTTTCGCGTTGCTCGACAAAGGTCACAAATTGCTCAACGCGCTCTGCCGTTGTCGCTGCAGGCGCAACCGAAACACGGACAGGGTTGTTGAGGAAACGGTTGCCAAGCTCGGCAATCGCCTTTGGCATTGTCGCTGAAAAGAACAATGTCTGACGCTGCTTTGGCAATAATTGGTCAATACGCTTCAGCGCGTGAATGAAACCCAAGTCCATCATCTGGTCAGCTTCATCGAGGACAAAGATTTCAACGTCCTTCAACGTCACCGTGCGTTGTTCGATCAGGTCGATCAAGCGGCCGGGCGTGGCGACAAGAATATCGACGCCGCCGGCAAGACGCTTTTTCTGGCTGAAAATCGGCATGCCGCCAAAAACGCAATCGACCTTCAGGCCCAAAAACTTGCCATAAGTGCGGAAGCTGTCGGCGATTTGCGCCGCGAGTTCGCGGGTCGGCGACAGAACAAGCATCCGGCAGCTATATTGCTGACGCGCCTTGGGCTTGGTGGCGAAATGGTGGAGTGACGGCAACGCAAAGGCAGCGGTCTTACCCGTTCCGGTCTGCGCGATACCGCATAGATCGCGGCCCTCAAGCAAGGATGGAATGGCCTGTTGCTGAATGGGCGTTGGCGTATCATAGCCAGCCGCCTCAAGCGCCTTAAGGATAGGTTGGGCAAGGCCCAGGTCTTGGAAAAAAGACATTTTTATACTTTCAAAATAGTCGTCGCGGCCCGTCATGCGCGTCCTTTCATCAGGACCGCACAGGCGCAACAGCAGGTGTTCGGGCGCAGCTTATGCTGACCCGTTGGAAACAACCCTGCGTGATATGGGAAGCCTCTAAGCTTACGCATCTTGTTCGTTTGGCGGAGCCTGTATCAAGGCCCTCACGCTGCCAAAACTGCGGCGGTATTGTCCGCTCGCCTCATGCGCTTGGGGGGCCTATGGCGAAACTGCGGCGAAAACGCAAGTTATTTGTCCGCTCGCGCAATAATCGGTCGCAGGCGCCCGCTAAAGATGCATGAAGTCGCGGTCGAAACTTTTCAAATGCGCGCCGCCGTCAACAAAAATGACTTGCCCGCTAACGTCCTGCGCTTGGGCGAGATACACGACAGCGTCCGCCACAGCCGATGGTGATGGCAATGCGCCCAAGGGCATCATCTGCGCGAGCCGGGTTTCTTGCTCTGCGGTATAATCATCGGTTGCAATGACAAGACCGGGGGCAACGCCATTGTAACGCGCGCGCCCAGCGAAGGATGCGGCCATGGACCGGACCGACGCCGCCAGCGCTTGTTTCGACAAAGTGTAACTCATCTGGTCATGGTGCGGATTGACCACGCGTTGATCGAGGATATTGACGATGGCGGGGCGGGCCTGCTGGCCAGCGGTTTGCACAAGGGCCTGACCTAACAATAATGGCGCAAACACATTCAACCGGAAATGCGCCTCCAACGTTGCCAGCGTCATCGTCTGCCAGTCGTCTTGCCCGAACATCGCCGCATTGTTCACCAAAAGGTCGGGTGTGCGACCGAAATAAGCGGCAATCATGCCCAGAAGCTTGGCCGGATCGCCCGTGCTGAGGTCAAAAGTGAAGGCGTGCCATTCGCTTGCATGCGCCTGCAGCGCCGCTACCAAAGCTGCCTCGGGCGGCGTATCCATATGGCTCACTAAAGCCAGCGCATAGCCAGCGCTCGCGAGTTTCGCCGCAATCGCTGCGCCCAGCCTGCGCTTGCCGCCGGTCACGATTGCAAGCGGTCTGTCTGTCACTTGCGGCCCCGCGACATGGTAATGCCAATCGCCTCATTATCTTCGGCAATCGCCAACTTGACGATTTTGACGACGATGTTGCTGATACGCGGGTCGTCAGCGAACAGAGTGTCCATGATATGGTCGGCCACCGCCTCAATCAGCGTGAAGTGCACGCCTTCAGGCAATTTTGTCGCCGCTTCTTTCAACGTCATATAATTTTTAGAAGCCGACAAGGGCGTATCCGGCGCATAATGCGGGAAAATATCCAGCGTGGTGCTGATCGATATGCGCAGCGGTTGCGGCAGATGCGTTTCTTGGCTGTAAATACCCGTCAGGACATGGACAACAAGATCGTGCACTTCAAGAATTAAACTGTCGTTCATATCACTCCTTAACGCGACCAGCGGGCGAAGATGGCAGTGGGCAACAAATTGCCCCTGCCTTGTTCGCGCACCGCCAGTTCGCCAAATTCAACTTTGCCACCAAGGTCGGCAAAATGCGATTCCAATAGCCCGCCCAATGCCAGCGCAGACATGCGCACGGCGTAGACGGTTAAAAACAAAAATTTCGATTCCGCATCCAACAGCTTGCGGCAATTGGCGATCAGTTCCGGCAAGTCCACTTCAAGCCGCCACACTTCGCCTTCGGGACCACGGCCATATTTGGGTGGGTCCAACAATATGCCGTCATAGCGTTTTTCCCGGCGCACTTCGCGGGCAACGAATTTGGCGGCGTCATCGACGATCCAGCGGATAGGGCGGTCTGCCATGCCAGACATTTCGGCATTGGCCCGCGCTTGCCCAACCGATTTCTTGGACGCATCGACATGCACCATCTGTGCGCCAGCGGCGGACAAAGCGAGCGTGCCAACGCCGGTATAGCCGAACAGGTTCATGGCAACTGGGTCGGTAACGCCCGCCAATTGCTCCCGCATCCAACGCCATACCGGGTCCATATCTGGGAAGAATCCTAAATGGCGAAACGGTGTGCAGGACGCCGTAAAATGCACTTCGTCATTCCACGACAAGGGCCATCCATCCACGGGTACAGGTTTGTTGTTATACCAACGACCGCCGCCATCATCGTCTGATCCGGGAATAAATTCAGCGTCGGCGGGCCATTCTTCCAAGGCCGGCGCCCACATCGCTTGCGGTTCTGGGCGGATGAAATGGCGGTCGCCATAAGATTCATACTTGCGGCCATGACCGGAATCGATCAGGGTATAATCGCTGCGCGGCTCGCTGATCAGGGTGACGAAATCCCGCTCCATATTCAACGCGTGGCGCGCGCCAACACATAATCCCGCACGGCGTCATATTCGCCGGGCAGAACGTCAAAGCGTTCTTCGCGGTCAAATAATTGCGCAACGCGCGCGGGCAGTGCGGGGCGTATCCCCGTGGCATTTTCAACCGCGTCGGGGAATTTGGCTGGATGCGCGGTCGCCAATGTCACGACAGGCACATCGGGGCGGATGCCAGCGGCACGGGCGGCATGCAAAGCGATGGCGGTGTGCGGATCAATAATTTGGTCGGTGGCGCCATAGGCCCAACGCATGGCCGCAGACATCTGCTCGGCATCGGTGCGCGCGCTGGTCAGCAACGCCGCATTTTTGCGCATGTCGGACGACAGCACCATCTTGCCCATTTGTTCAAACCATTTCATCCGCGCGCCTGTGGTCGCCCCATCGCGGCCCTCCAGATCGAACAATAGACGTTCAAAATTGCTCGACACCTGAATATCCATCGATGGCGATGCTGTCGGGGTCACGCCAAGCACCGAATAGTCGCCTTTTGAAAGCGCGCGGTGCAAAATATCGTTGATGTTGGTGGCGACAATCAGGCGCTCAATAGGCAGACCCATTTGCGCGGCGACATAGCCCGCAAACACATCACCAAAATTTCCGGTCGGTACGGAAAATGCGACCTTGCGTTCGGGGCCGCCCAACCGAAGCGCGGCGTAGAAATAATAGACAACTTGCGCCATCAGGCGCGCCCAATTGATTGAATTGACCGCAGAGAGGGTCAGCGGACCATTCACATCCTTGTCGTTGAACATCCGCTTCACCATGGCTTGGGCGTCATCAAAGCTGCCGCCAATGGCGATGTTATGGACATTTGGCGCAAGAATAGTTGTCATCTGCCGCCGCTGCACATCGGACACGCGGTTGTGTGGATGGAGCATGAAAATCTCAATTTGCGAGCGTCCGGCAACGGCATCAATCGCGGCTGAACCGGTGTCGCCGGAGGTTGCACCGACAATCGTCAGTTTTGTATCCGTACCCGACAGAAAGCGTGCAAAAAACTGGCCAAGCAATTGCAGCGCCACGTCCTTGAACGCCAAGGTCGGGCCGTGGAAAAGCTCAAGCAACCAATGCTGGCCATCCAATTGCACCAGCGGCGTCACCGCTGTATGGGCGAAGGAGCCATAAGCCGTGGCGCACAGGCTTTTCAGCTCCGCCTCATCCAAAACCCCTTGGGTAAATGGGGCCATGACGCGCGCGGCCAGATCGACATAAGACAGTCCGCGCATCGCCGCGATCTCGTCCAGCGAAAATTGCGGCCAATGGCGTGGCACATAAAGCCCGCCGTCACGTGCCAAGCCCGTCAGCGTAACGCCTGCAAAATCAAGCACATCTGCGTTGCCGCGTGTGCTGATATATTCTGTTCTGTTATTCATCATAGCGGCTACGCGGTTAACCGCAGCGCCACATTTACGCAAGATTATTGCAAATCAGCGCGGACAAATTCTGCACATCTTTCGCCGATCATGATGCTTGGCGCATTGGTGTTTCCGGAAACAAGGCGCGGCATGATGCTGGCATCGGCCACATATAGCCCTTCTATGCCCCGATATTTCAGGCGCGCGTCCACAACATCATCGTCATTCGGCCCCATGCGGCAGGTGCCAACGGGGTGGTAGACCGTATCGGCGCGGCTGCGGATCAGGTCGTCCAATGCAGCGTCGTCATTGATATCAACCGGATGCCGATTCTGGCCATTATAGGCGGCAAGCGCCGGCGCTTCGAATATGCGGTGCATCGCGCGCACGCCGGCACGCAGCGTCGCTATGTCGCGGTCATCGCTTAAAAAGGCCGGATCAATGACCGGTGCAACTTTGGCGTCCGATGAGGACAAACGCACAGTGCCGCGGCTTTCAGGGCGCAGAACGCAGGCGTGGCAGCTAAAGCCGTGGCCTTTCACTTTGGACCGGCCATGGTCTTCCAACATTGCAGGCACGAAATGATATTGGATATCAGGTGCTGGCAAGCTTGGGTCCGAACGCCAGAATCCGCCCGCCTCGGCAAAGCAAGTTGTCATCACGCCGGTGCGCTTGCGGCGATGTTCGATGATAGCCTTAACCATCTTGGCCGTGCCAGCGAGCGAATCACCGAAGAAATCATCTTTGGATTCGGTTTTGAAGCTGGAAACATAATCGATATGGTCTTGCAGGTCGGAACCAATCGCCGCCTTGTCATGGACAACGTCCACGCCAACACTGCGCAAATGTTCGGCCGGACCCATGCCCGATAACATCAGTATCTGTGGTGAGCCAAATGCGCCTGCCGATAAAATAACGGCGCCGCGCGCTTTAATCGTCCGGCGTTTGCGACCCTGACGAATGACCACGCCCGTGGCGCGGCCATTTTCGACGACGATTTTTTCGGTCAGCGCGCCCGTCAGTATCTCCATATGGTCACGCGCCGGCTCGACATAAGCGCGCGCGGCGGTCCAGCGTTCGCCGCCTTTTTGCGTAACCTGATACAGGCCAAAGCCGTCCTGCGTCGCGCCGTTGAAGTCGGCATTGATAGGCAATTGCAATTCGGCAGCGGCTTCCACAAAGGCGCGGCTGCCCGCTTGCGGCCAATGTTGATCGGAAACCGACAGTGGCCCGCCCGCCCCGTGAAAAGCATCAGCGCCGCGTTCATTATCTTCACAGCGTTTGAAATAGGGCAAGACATCGTCATAAGACCAACCATCGCAGCCCAAGGCAGCCCAATTGTCATAGTCATATTTATGGCCCCGAATGTAGACCATCGCGTTGATCGCGCTGGATCCGCCAAGGCCCTTTCCGCGCGGTTGGTAACCCGTGCGGCCATTCAGCCCTTTTTGCGGGACGGTTTCATATTTATAATTGGACCCATTGCGGATGAACGGCATGAAGCCGGGCGTCTTGATCAACATGTTATTGTTCGTGCCGCCCGCCTCAATCAAGCAGACTGTATATTTGCCACCCTCGGATAGCCGTCCGGCGGCTGCGCTGCCGGCTGAACCACCGCCAATAACAATGATGTCGAATTCGTCCATATCGCCTGCTCCCTCTAACCGAAGAGTTTAAGCGGACGATTAATTACTGGCAAGGGTGTAAATAGGCTATGCGTGCCCAGTCGGGTCGGCTTTGGCTTGCTGGCTTTCCAGCCATTGCGCACGGATGCTGTCCGACGTGTCCCGGCTGCCATCATGGCTCCAGCCCGGCGGGCGCCACAGATAGGAAAATTTATGCCGCCATGGTGCGGACCATACATCTTGGGCGATGCCGATCCATTCATGAAACACGCTCCACAACAGGTTGAACGTGCCCAATTGCTTGACGATGCCGTAGCGGATTTTCTCGCCTTCTACTTCCTCGGTAAAGGTGCCGAACATCCGGTCCCAGATGATGAAGGTCCCGGCGTAATTCTGGTCCAGATAACGCGGGTTGGTCGCGTGATGGACGCGATGATGGCTGGGCGTGTTCATGATATATTCGACCCAGCGCGGGAATTTGTAAATTGCCTCGGTGTGGATCCAGAACTGATAAATGAGATTGAACGCGCCGACGAACAATAGCATCGCGGGATGAAAGCCCAGAAATGCCAAAGGTATCCGGAAGATAAAACCAAGCGCGATAAAGCCAGTCCATGTTTGGCGCAAAGCCGTCGATAGATTGTAATGCTGGCTGCTGTGATGGTTTACATGGCTTGCCCAGAACCAGCGGACGCGGTGCCCCGACCGGTGCGCCCAATAATAAGCAAGATCATCGAGCACAAAGCATAAGGGCCATGCCCACCAGACCCAGCCGATATCGAAAAAGCGATGTTCATATATCCACATGGCAAGGCTGAACACCAGCGCGCCGGTCAATGCGCCGGCGACGGTGCTACCCGTGCCCAAGGCAAGCGATGTCAGCGTATCGCGCGGTTCATATTTCTCTGGCGCGCGCCGACGCGCCCACAGCATCTCTGCAACGATCAGGAAGATGAACGCCGGAACGGCATAATCAATTGGGTTGAACAGTTCAGGCATAATTACGTCCGATATTCAAATGGCGCAGGCCAGCCGCCCAATGCGATGCTTGCGCACCCAGATGGAGCGTCACCGAGCCAAAGCTTTTCTCGCCCGTGCTGATGGTGAGAAAATTTTGGTCAAGCCGCGCTTCATTATGATGGTCCAGCAACCGCCCGGCCCATTGCACCCCATGTCGCCGTACCAAAAGGTGCCGACCGTCGGCATCGCGCATCAATGCGGCCATGCCCGCTTTATCAATGGCGATTTCCACCGGATCAAATCCGCATAAAGTTTCTTGCGCAATTGCGCGCGCTTGCTCTTCGCTGCCTATGCGGACGTCGCCACCGAGTTTCCAGAATCGCGCAAGCCACGCGATGAACACAATCGCGGCGATGGACCCTGCCAGCTTAAGCAATTCGGCCGTCACGAAGCCCGCCCGCGCAGCATATCCATCATCGCGGTCACAGGCGTTAGATCATAACCGGCATCCGCAGCCTTTTCGGCCAACACCGCAGGATGTTCCCCCTTGGACGCCTGCGCCAAGGCCCAAAGCAACGTCGAGCGTGTGCCGGAGCGGCAATAGGCCAAGATTTTACCGTCCGTCTTTGCCAGCGCTTCGGCCATGGCGGTCACTTGCCATTCGGCAAAGCCAGCATGGGTGACCGGAATGGCGACATAATCCAACCCGGCGGCACGCGCGGCGATTTCAATCTCTCCACCGGGCGTTTGATCGGCGGTCTCATCTTCGGGGCGGTTGTTGATGATAAGTGTTACGCCCGCTTGCGCAGCATCCATCACGTCACCAACTGTAATTTGCGGGGCGACAAGGATGCGGTCTGTAAGTTGGCGAAACATCTGAAAAGTCCTGTGATAAAATCGCCATAGCCGACGATAATCTACCTGCCATATTTTAATCCGCAATCGATGACAAGGCGGGACAATGCTGCGATAAACTTCCGTCCTAAAATTGTGCAATTACCGACAGAAATTCTGCGCCATAGGCCTCCAGCTTTCGCGCGCCGACGCCGCTGATCCGGCCCAAGGCACGGATATCGGCTGGCCGAGTCAGCGCCATTTCGCGCAAGGTTGCATCGTGGAAAATGACATAAGGCGGCACGCCGACATTTTCGGCCAATGCCCGGCGTTTGGCGCGCAAGGCCTCAAATAACGGATTGCCAATGGGGTTGTCGGGGCGGCCACCACGGCGTTTATTGCCGGGTTTCACCATAGCAATCTCAATCTTTTGATCGCCACGCATGATGATGCGGGCATCGCCCCCAAGTTTCAGGCCGCCATGTTCGTTGGCGATAAGAGCGCCGCGCGCCTGCAAGGCACGGGACAAAGGCTTCAGCATCGCGGCCTCGTCCCTGTTCACAATGCCAAATACCGAAAGCTGGTCATGCCCGAATTGCGTGATCCGCTCGTCTGTACTGCCCGTTAGGACCTTTTCCAAATGCCCCATGCCGAACCTTTGACCCGTCCGATAGGCGGCGGAGAGCAATTTGCGGGACAGTTCGGTCACGTCGTGCACGTCGGGCGCATGCAGGCAATTGTCGCAATTGCCGCAAGATTCAGGCGGACTTTCGCCAAAGTGACGCAGCAGCACCGCGCGGCGGCAGCCGGGGGTTTCCACCAAATGCGACAATGCGGCCACGCGCGCCAACTCCGTTTCACGCCGTTCAGGCGGTAACTCGCTCAAGCGTCCGCGCGCACGGGTGAAATCACCTGCTGACCACAGCATATGCGCCACCGCCGGGTCCCCATCGCGCCCCGCCCGGCCGCTTTCCTGATAATAAGATTCAATCGATTTTGGCAGGCCAGCATGCACGACAAAGCGGACATCGGGCTTGTCGATACCCATGCCGAATGCGACCGTTGCGACCATGACCATGTCTTCGGAGGACACAAATTCGGCCTGCGCACGGGCGCGTGTCTGTGGTTCCATGCCGGCATGATAATATAAAGCCCTTCGGCCGGTCTGGGCAATCTGGGCGGCGATTTTTTCGGTGCGGTCGCGGGTTTGGGCATAGACAATGCCTGCACCCTGCAAGCCTTTGACCAATGCCGCGATGCCGCTGTTCGGGGCGGCTTCGGCGATATAGCGGATGTTGGGGCGGTCAAAACCGGCCACCATGACGCCATCTTTGGCTATGCCCAATTGTTCGGCAATATCATCGCGCGTGTGGGTGTCGGCGGTGGCGGTCAGCGCCAAGCGCGGCACATGGGCAAAGTCATCCAGCAATGGCCGTAACAAACGATAATCCGGCCGGAAATCATGGCCCCATTCGGACACGCAATGCGCCTCATCAATCGCAAAAAGGGATATCTTCGTTTCGCGCAGCAGGCTGCGAAATTCTTGCCCTGAGGCCCGTTCCGGCGCGACATATAATAGGTCAAGTTCGCCTGCACGGAACCGTGATATGGTTTCGGCGCGATTGTCGTCGGCGGATGTCAATGTCGCGGCGCGAATGCCGACGGCATCGGCGGCGCGCATTTGGTCATGCATCAGCGCGATCAGCGGCGATATGACAATGCAGGTGCCATCCATGATCACGGCGGGCAGTTGATAGCAAAGCGACTTGCCCGCGCCCGTTGGCATGATCGCCAGCGTCCGCTGACCCGCCAGAACGCGCGTAACCACCTGTTCCTGTTGCCCGCGAAAGCCAGCAAAGCCGAACAAGCGGTGCAAAACATCGGCTGGCGTGGGGGAGGGAGCGACGGAGGCCATTTGAAAGCCCTAGCGTGACCGACGTGCCAATGACAGAGCCGACATGCCTGTGGTTCAAGACGCTTGTGGATAGCGCGAGATTTTACGCGGCGGGAATGGCCTCTTCCTCGGCTTCGGTTTGCTGGCGTGCCCACATATCGGCGTATAGACCATTTTTGCGCAGCAATTGCAGGTGCGTGCCTTTCTCCGCCACGCGACCCGCTTCAAGCACAAGGATCTGATCCGCGTTCACGACGGTCGAAAGTCGGTGCGCGATGATGATTGTGGTGCGGCGTTCCGAAATGCGTTCCAGCGTGGCCTGAATTTCGGCTTCCGTGCGGCTGTCCAAGGCGCTGGTCGCTTCGTCCAAGATCAGCACCGGCGGATTTTTCAGCAAGGTGCGGGCAATCGCCACGCGCTGCTTTTCACCACCGGATAGTTTTAAGCCGCGCTCGCCAACCTTGGCGGCATATTGGTCGGGCAGCGATTCAATGAAGCCATGGATCGATGCCCCGCGCGCGGCCTCTTCGATCTCGTCCTGATTGGCGCCTTCGCGGCCATAGCCGATATTATAGCCAATGGTGTCGTTGAACAGCACCGTATCTTGCGGAACGATGCCGATGGCGCTGCGCAGGCTGGACTGGGTGACATCGCGCAGATCTTGCCCATCGATGGTGATACGCCCGCCGGTGATATCATAAAATCGATAGAGCAAACGCGCGATGGTCGATTTGCCCGCGCCCGATGGGCCAACAACGGCCAAGGTGTGGCCGGGCTTTATGTCGAAGCTGACCCCCTTTAATATTTGCCGTTCGGCATCATAAGCGAAATGCACATCGTCAAACACCACCGCGCCGCCATGGATCGCCAGCGCGGGCGCATTTGGTTTGTCGGTGATTTCGGCGGGCGTATCGATAAGTGCAAACATCGCGGCCATATCCGTGAGGCCCTGGCGTATTGTGCGATACACCATGCCCAACATGTCCAATGGCCGGAATAGCTGCGCCAATAATGTATTCACGGTGACAACGTCACCGGTTGTGAACTGACCCCGCGACCAACCCCACACGACATAACCCATCGCGCCGGCCATCATCAGGTTGGTGATCAGCGATTGCCCGATGTTCAGCGCAGCGAGCGAGTTTTCCGATTTGACGGCGGCATTGGCATAATGATGCACGACCTCAGCATAGCGGCGGGTTTCGCGCTTCTCTGCGTTAAAATATTTGACCGTTTCATAGTTTAAAAGGCTGTCGACGGACTTGGCAACGGTTTGCGTGTCGAGCTCGTTCATTTCCTCGCGCAATTTGTTGCGCCAGTTGGTGATCAGCGTCGTGTAAACAATGTAGCTGACGACCATGATCAGCGTGGCAATGACCATGCCCCAGCCAAATGAAATCTTGAAATAAACGGAGACTAAAAACAGCTCTAGCAGGGTAGGTGCGATGTTGAACAACAGGAAATAGAGCATGATGTCGATGCTCTTGGTCCCGCGTTCAATCACCTTTGTCACGGCGCCGGTGCGGCGGTTCATGTGGAACCGCATCGACAGATCGTGCAAATGGCTGAAGACATTTTCGGCGAGACGGCGCGTCGCTTCTTGGCCGACGCGTTCGAACACGATGTTGCGCAAATTGTCGAATAACACTCCGCCAAAACGGGCACCCGCATAAGCGGCGACCAATGCGACGGCGATGGCGACGCCGTCTTCCATGCCCGGCACCATGCGGTCGATGGCTTGGCCGTAAAGCCATGCCATGCTGAGCTGGATGAGTTTTGAGACAATCACCAGCAATAAGGCAAAGACGATACGGACACGCAAACCCGTTTCGTTTTTCGGCCATAAATACGGCAAGAATCGCCGCATGACGGCGAAATCCGGCTTTGTATCAGGGGTGGGGTCTAATGGCGGCACAGGGGCCATATAGTTATTTTAGGGCAAAGCACAAAGGCCCATCACGCCTTGTTCGACAGCAGCAGCCAAGTCGCAACGCCGTTTATGGCGGTGTAGGCGGTGTAGAGGAGCAATACCGATAAGGATCCTGCATGCGCCAACCACATCGCGCCGATGAGCAACGCCAGTTCAATGGCATAGCTTCCATAAGGGCCGAAATGCCGACCGAAAGTACGCTTGGTCTCTTCGACGATCGGGTGCCCAGATTCTGCCACCGCTTTGTGCATAGAAAAATTGGCTATGCCCAATATAAAGCAGATGGTTAGAAACATAGGATTTGCATCACGGCCCTTCGCGGATACCACGCGCTTCATTGCGCTCCGATTGGCGCTCCAGCGCAACCTTGATCATCGCGATGATGGGGTCAGCCAGTGCAAGCCCCAAGATGCCGAACAATGCACCGAACAGGATCTGCGCGCCGAGCACTAAAGCCGGGGCCAAATCGACCGCACGTTTTGCGACCATCGGGACGATCAAATAACCGTCCACCGTCTGCACGACGAAATACACGAAAATGGCGTAGAGCCCGACATCAACCCCGGCCGAAAATCCAACGAGGATGATAAGGGCCCCAGATACAATTGCGCCGATATTCGGTAAGAATGCCAGCAGGCCCGTCAACACACCAAGCAACGCTGCCATAGGCACGCCGCCAAGGCTGAGTAACGCCCATGTGCCCACGCCTTCAACCGCCATGCCCAACAGGCGACCTGCCATCAAACGGCGCAGGACGCTACCCATTTTTTCGGCGGTGCCATAAAAATGCGTGCGCTCTGCCAAAGGCAGCATCCACGCGACACCGCGTTCATATAAGCGGGGCTCTGCGGCAACAAAGATGCCGAGAACCAGCATCATCGCAAGGTTTGTGACGGTCCCCACAACGGACGATACCGCTTCTGTCACGCGGCCCACAGAGTTTAAAATCTGCGACCCAAGGCCCTTCACATCCTCTGCAGAAATGTTGAACCCTGCGGCTTCAATCCGATTGCCTATTGTTTCAATTTGTCTTTCGACAATGGCCTGAAGGCTTGCGGCTTGCGCGGCGAGTTCAGACCCTGTGAAAACAAATGTCCAATAGATAAAACCAAACACGGCCAGCACGACAATGGTCAGGCGGAAGCCGCGCGGGATGGGCAATACGCGGCCAAGAAGCCGCGCGCCGCCGTCAAACATCGCGGCAAGAACGATGCCGCCAATGATGAGAAGAATAGGCTGCGCAAGCCAGATGAAGGCAACAACCAAGCTGGCCATGCCAATCCATACCGCAGCGCGCTTAATCTCTGAACGAATGAGGGGGTCGTAAAGTTCGGTTGGGCCGACCTCTTCGCGAAAGCTCTCTTTTACCTGCGCGGCAGGCTTTTTCCGCGTCCTGCGTGGCTTGCTTTGCGCAAGGGGGGTGCCATCACTCACCTTGATCGACCTTTTTTGGACGCAAGCTGTCGCCAGCGCGATCACCGCGTAGTGCGCTGAACCAGCTGGCGGGGTTAAGGCCAGTGCTGCCGTCGACCGAGAATGTAATGATTTCAGCGCGGCCGCCGATGCGGTCCCATGATACGGGGCCACCAAGGCCGCCAAGTTCCGCTGCCACGCGGCTGTCGGAGCTGTTATCGCGATTATCACCCATCAGGAACACATGACCGGCAGGGATTTTTACAGGCTCCATATCGTCGGTATCGCGTCTGCGTGCGTCAATGATGTCATATTGCACGCCGTTGGGGAGGGTTTCGCGAATGATAGGCAAGTGGCACGTCAGCGCGCCGTCATCACCGCGCGTCAATGCGCCCGGAAAGTCATAGTCATTGCAAGCGTTGTTGGCATCTACGGGCAAAATGAGGTTCGGCTGGGTTTCCTGTTTCACGGGCATTCCATTCAGGAAAATCTGGCCCGCGCGCAATGCGATGATATCGCCGGGCAAGCCAATGACGCGCTTGATCCAATCCTGATTTCTGCCCTTTGGCGTCAATATCACGATGTCTCCCTGCGCCGGCATTTTGCCCCAGATACGCGTGTTGCTCTCGGGTAACGGCACGGCCAAGGCGTCTATCTCTTCGCGCAACACCAGCCAGCGGAATATCGCGACGGGATTCGGTATCGTCGGCGACACATGGCTCCATCCATAAGGATATTTGCTGACGAACAGCCGGTCACCGACCAGCAAGGTCGGCATCATGGAGATCGATGGGATATAAAATGGCTTTGCAATGAAACTGTGGAATGCAAGCACGGCGAGCAGAAGCCAGAACATGCCTTTGAACTCGGTCCAAGCGGCAGAAGCCCAACCTTGCTTTTCTGGTGCAGGGGTCGGCGGTGTTGCCGGAATATTGTCGTCGGTGGTCAAACTGGTCATGCCTTTTGCGATCTCAACGCTTCTATAATGACAAATGCCTGTGCCCACGGATGGTCATCGGTCAGCGTCACATGAATATGCGCTTCATAGCCCGAAGGAATCATGGCGTCGAGACGCGCTTTTGCCCCGCCCGTAAGCGCCAGCGTCGGCGCACCCGAGGGCGCATTGACGACGCCAATATCCTTCATAAACACACCATGTTTGAAACCCGTACCTACGGCCTTTGAAAAGGCCTCTTTGGCGGCAAAGCGCTTCGCATAGGTTCCGGCTTTGGTAAAAGGGCGCTTGGCAGCCTTGGCGCGTTCCACGTCGGTGAAAACACGATTTTCAAATCGTGCGCCAAAACGCTCAATCGATTTGGCGATGCGCTCGATATTACACAGGTCAGAACCAAGCCCTATGATCACCGGGCCAGATCCATAAGCGCACGCATTTTGCGCACGCTTTCTTCCAAACCAATGAAAATGGCTTCACCGATCAGATAATGCCCGATGTTCAACTCGGCAAATTGCGGAATGGCGGCAATGGGCTGAACATTGTCAAAAGTCAGCCCATGGCCTGCATGGGGTTCGATTCCGTTTTTCGCAGCCAAGGCGGCAGCATCAGCTATGCGGCGCAATTCGATTTCGCGTTCTTCGCCCTCCAGATGGGCATATTTGCCCGTGTGAAATTCAACGATATCTGCCTTCAGGCGGATAGCCGCTTCAATCTGGCGCGCTTCAGGCTCAATGAACAAGCTCACCCGAATATCTGCGTCCCTCAGCCGCGTGACGATGGGCGCCAGATGATTATGCTGCCCTGCGGCATCCAACCCGCCCTCCGTCGTCCGTTCCTCGCGCCGTTCAGGAACAATGCACGCCGCATTGGGCTTATGCCGAAGAGCAATATCAAGCATCTCATCGGTTGCCGCCATTTCCAGGTTAATCGGCAAACGAATTTCCCGCATAATCGCGTCTAGGTCAGCGTCGCGAATATGCCGGCGGTCTTCGCGCAAATGTACGGTAATGCCATCACCGCCAGCCGCTTCAACCATGTGCGCCGCCCGCATCGGGTCGGGATGCAAACCGCCACGCGCATTGCGAATGGTCGCGACATGGTCAATGTTCACGCCCAAGCGCAAGCGGTGCGACGTGGGCGCTTGCGGCCTCACTTCCGGCTACCCGGCTTGACCGCTTCTGTCGCGGCTAGCTCAGGCGGCAGTTCATGAGACGCGTAGGTCGGAAAGTTCAACTGGATCAGCGGGTAAAATGGCACGCCGAGGTCAACGGTGCCCGCCGAACGGTCCACCACAGCCGCCGCGGCGATAACAACACCACCAGCCGCTTCGATCGCGGCAATGGCTTCGCGTGAAGACAGGCCAGTGGTGACCACATCTTCAACCAAGAGGATTTTAGTGCCTGGCGCGAGTGTAAATCCGCGCCGCAACCCAAAAATACCTTCTGGACGTTCCACAAACATGGCATCGACGCCAAGCGCGCGGCCCATTTCATGGCCTATGATAATCCCGCCCATGGCTGGCGAAACGACCGCCTGAATCTCCGTGCGCAGTTCGCGTGGTATTTTTTGATTGATAGCAAGCGCGATGCGCCCCGCACGTTCCGGGTTCATCAAAAGTCGTGCGCATTGCAAATAATAGGGACTATGTCTGCCGGAGGACAGCACAAAGTGCCCCTCAAGCAGCGCGTCGACGCTACGGAATTCGGACAGTATTTCATCTTCAGTCATGATGGGGAGAAGTTTCCTTTTATGCCAATGCCGTCTTTTGCATCTTCGGTTTAACGGATTGCATCGCAAATAGGTAGAAACGTAACGCATTTAAATGCTAAAAATATTAAATCGACCGCTTGAGGGTTCGGGTTAGCGCGACTATAGGTCCCGCAAGTCCGGCTGCCCACGGGTGAGCAAGACATGCGCAAAGTTTCTGCGCCGCACCAAGGATACGGGGCCAAGTAGATGAATATGTTTAAGAAATTACTGGTTGTCTTTGCTGCAATGGCCATGCCGTCATTGGCGATGGCGCAGCCCGCGAATCTTGCGCCAGCGCCTTTGACGAAGGAAGTGGCTGCGCCTGTTGTTGCGACGCCTGCCGCGGCACCGACTGCTGCACCCGCCGCCGACGCGGCCGCGCCAGCCGAAGCTGCGCCGAAATCCATGGATGGGTCGTTGCCGGGCTACACGCCGATGCGCCCCAATTATGAAGATAGCGTTGGCATGCCAAAGGCGAAGGAAGTGGATTTTCAGGAACAATTCACCGAAAACGGCCAATATGCAAAATGGATCAACAATGCGATCCTGCTGCCGATCATCACCCTCATCTCTCTGTTTGTCCTTGGCCTTCTGCTTTGGGTGATCGTGCGTTTCAACCGCCGCGCCAATCCAGTGCCATCAAAAACGACGCACAATACCTTTATCGAAGTTGTGTGGACCCTAATCCCTGTGCTCATCCTCTTGGGTATTGCTTACCCATCGCTCGATTTGTTGGCCAAGCAATTTAAGCCAGCGCCAGCCAATGCCGTGACCATTAAGGCGACGGGTTATCAATGGTATTGGGGCTACACCTATCCTGACCATGGCGGGTTCGAAGTTATTTCGAACATGCTGAAAGAGGAAGCCGACGTCGCAAAGGGCGAGCGTTTTCGCACCGAAAATGACGGACCCAAGCTCATGGCGGCCGACAATCGGATGGTTGTACCTGCGGGCGTGCCTTTGCGTATCCAAACGACTGCCGCAGATGTGATTCACGCATTTGCGGTGCCGTCGCTCTGGTTCAAGCTTGATGCCGTGCCTGGACGTCTGAACGAGAAGTCGGTGACGATTACGAAGCCCGGCGTGTATTTCGGACAGTGTTCCGAACTATGCGGCGCCCGCCACGCATTCATGCCGCTGGTTGTGGAAGCCCTTCCGCCCGCACAATTTGCGGCATGGGTGAAGGCGCAGGGCGGAACAATGCCCGGCGAAGAAAAACCTGCACCTGCGGCGCCTGCTGTAACCGCAACCCCCACTGAAACCGTTGCTGCACCCGCAGCAGCGCCGACCAATTAAGAAGGCTTAGACGGATGACAACCATTGCTGCCACAGGTACTGACCTTCACGCGCATGACCATCATGACGCAGACCATAAGCCGGGCTTTTTCGCCCGTTGGTTCATGTCGACCAATCATAAAGATATCGGAACGCTCTATCTGATCTTTGCCATTTTCGCAGGGATTGTGGGCGGTGCGATTTCTGGCCTGATGCGTTTGGAGCTTGCTGCTCCGGGCATTCAATATCTGCAAGGCTGGGCATCGATGATGGCCGGCAAGGAAGCGTCGCTCGACGAAGCCTATCATATGTGGAATGTGCTGATCACTGCCCACGGCCTGATCATGGTGTTCTTCATGGTCATGCCTGCCATTATCGGCGGCTTTGGTAACTGGTTTGTGCCTTTGATGATCGGCGCGCCGGACATGGCGTTCCCGCGCATGAACAATATCAGTTTCTGGTTGACCGTTGTGGCCTTCATCATGTTGCTCGGCTCCAGCTTTGTACCGGGTGGCACGGGTCTTGGCGCTGGAACCGGCTGGACGGTCTATGCGCCGCTGTCGACGTCAGGCTCCGTTGGGCCCGCTGTAGACATGGCCATTTTCTCGCTTCACTTGGCGGGTGCCGCATCGATCTTGGGCGCTATTAACTTCATCACCACCATTTTCAATATGCGTGCGCCGGGCATGACCCTGCACAAAATGCCGTTGTTCGTGTGGTCGGTGTTGGTAACGGCATTTTTGCTTTTGCTCGCCTTGCCTGTCTTGGCGGCGGCGATCACCATGCTTTTGGTTGACCGTAACTTTGGCGGCGCGTTCTTCGATGCGTCGGCCGGCGGTGACCCCGTGCTATATCAGCATCTTTTCTGGTTCTTCGGCCATCCCGAAGTGTATATCATGATCTTGCCCGGTTTCGGCATCATCAGCCAAATCGTCGCGACCTTCAGCCGCAAGCCCGTATTTGGCTATCTCGGCATGGCCTATGCCATGGTCGCGATTGGTGTCGTTGGCTTTGTTGTCTGGGCGCACCACATGTTCACCACGGGCATGAGCGTCGATATGAAAATGTACTTCACCGCGGCAACGATGGTGATTGCAGTGCCCACCGGCATTAAGATTTTCAGCTGGATTGCAACCATGTGGGGCGGTTCGGTTAGCTTCAAGACACCTATGGTATGGGCCATGGGCTTCATCTTCATGTTCACTGTTGGTGGCGTGACGGGTGTTGTTTTGGCCAATGGTGGCCTCGACGATAATTTGCATGACACATATTATGTCGTTGCCCACTTCCATTATGTGTTGTCGCTGGGCGCGGTATTCTCGCTCTTTGCTGGCTTCTATTATTGGTTCGGCAAAATGTCGGGCCGTCAATTGAACGAATTCCTGGGTCATTTGCACTTTTGGATATTTTTCGTTGGCGTGAATGTCCTGTTCTTCCCAATGCACTTCCTGGGCAATTCAGGCATGCCGCGTCGTTATCCAGATTACCCAGAGGCCTTTGCCTATTGGAACGGCGTTGCTTCCATTGGCTATGCCATCATGGGCGTTGGTGTGCTCATTTTCTTCGTCAATGTTATCTGGTCGTTGGTCGCTGGCCGCCGTGCAGAAGACAATTATTGGGGTGAAGGTGCGACCACGCTTGAGTGGACGCTGACCAGCCCTCCACCATATCACCAGTTCGAAACGCTGCCGGTTATTAAGTAACCGGCGGCGGTTCGCCGCTTTGAACGTCTCGAACGTTTGGGAACAGGCATGACAACCGCAGCGCGTGACATCATTTTGCCAGCCGAGTGGCGCGATTTCTGGGCTTTGACTAAGCCACGGGTCATGTCGCTTGTCGTGTTCACAGCGCTTTGTGGATTATTGGCCGCACCGGGTAGCATTCATCCGGTGATCGGTTTTACCGCGATACTCTGCCTTGCTCTGGGGGCGGGTGCCTGCGGTGCGCTGAACCAATATTTCGAAGCAGATATTGACGCCAAAATGGCACGGACGGCGGGACGTCCGCTTCCTGCGGGCCGAATGGACCGCGCGTCTGCGCTGAACTTTGGCATTGGCCTTGCGGCTTTTTCTGTCGGCATCATGGGCGTTGCGGTCAATTGGTTATGCGCTGGCCTGCTGGCTTTCTCGATTTTCTTTTACGCGATTGTCTACACCATCTGGTTGAAGCCCAATACGCCGCAGAACATCGTTATCGGCGGCGCTGCGGGTGCATTTCCCCCTGTCATCGGATGGGCGGCGGTAACGGGCGACGTTACGCTGATGCCAGTCCTGCTTTTCGCGATCATCTTCTTGTGGACACCGCCGCATTTCTGGGCGCTCGCATTGTTTATGAAAACGGATTACGGCGCTGCTGGAATTCCGATGCTGCCCAATGTGAAGGGGCAACGGGTCACGCGTAACCAGATATTCGGCTACAGCTTCCCAATGGCGGCGACGGCGATATTGCCTTTCGCTTTGGCTGAAACCGGGTGGGTCTATGGCGTCGCTGCTGTCGTGCTAAACGTCCTATTCTTGGGTCTGGCCTACCGCGTCTGGAAAAACGAGGCCACTGATGCAGCCGCGATGAAGCCGGAAAAGCAACTTTTTGCTTTCTCGATCCTTTACCTGTTTCTCCTTTTTGCCATTTTCGCCTTTGACCGGATGCTAATATCATGACCCCTAATGAGCCGTCTGCTTACACCGTCGAAGAAACGGCACTTATCCGCAAACGCCAAGCGGGACGCGCACGCGTCATGGGCGTTGCTTTGGTCGGATTGTGCATCTTGTTCTTCTTAATCACTGTGGTGAAAGTGGGAGTCTGGGGCTGATGGCTATTTCTAACGCAAAAACCGGATTTTTGGCGGCGGCGCTTGCAGTATCCATGGTCGGTGTTGGTTTTGCTGCGGTGCCTTTGTATCGTTTATTCTGTCAGGTCACTGGCTTTGGCGGCACAACCATGCGCGTGGACGCTGCGCAGGCGGCTACTGTTGCAGTTTCCAACAAAACAATCGTGGTGCGCTTTGATGCTAACCATCGGGGCGACTTACCTTGGGAATTTAAACCCGAGCGTCCGACCGACACTGTCAGCATCGGCGCGAAGGATATGTCGATTTATATTGCCAAGAATCTCTCGAACGAGCCAGTCACTGGCACCGCCACGTTCAACGTGACGCCAGCGCTTGCCGGTCAGTATTTCAACAAGATTCAGTGCTTCTGTTTTACCGAGCAGACACTGAAACCGGGTGAACAGGTCCGTATGCCGGTCTTATTCTATGTCGATCCCAAGATTATGACCGACCCGGAAACCAAAGACATTGAAGAAATCACACTTAGCTATACTTTCTATCCGGTGGAGAAGCCAAACACGGTGGACCAGACGGCGAACGGTAGCTAAGACATTTGTTAATCGATAAGACTACAGGGAATTGACCATGGCGGGTGCCAAGAATCACGATTATCATATTTTGCCACCAAGCATTACGCCGATATTGGGATCGTTTTCGGCCCTGACGATGTTTTTTGGTTTGGTGATGTGGATGCATCCCGAACAGTTCAGCTATGGCAGCTTGGTTTTTGGCGTTGGCTTGATTGCCGTTATCTACACATTCTACGCTTGGTGGGCAGATGTTGTGCATGAGGCGCAATCGGGTGACCATACGCCCGTGGTGCAATTGCACCTACGCTACGGTATGATCATGTTCATTGCGTCCGAAGTCATGTTCTTCGTTGGCTGGTTCTGGGCATGGTTTGACTATGCCTTGTTCCCGGTACCGCTGGAACTCGTCATAGACCCCGAAACGCACGCGTTTACGGTCACTAACCTGATCGGCCAAGAAGGTGCTGCCGCGTTGATGCAGTGGCCGCCAAAGGGATTGGAAGTTCTCGACTCGATGAAGCTTCCTTTGCTCAACACGCTTATCCTCTTATGCTCCGGTACCACCGTGACGTGGGCGCACCATGCGCTGATCCATGGCGACCGCGAAGGTCTGAAGAAAGGCCTGTGGGCGACCATATTGCTCGGCGTGTTGTTCAGCGGGATTCAGGCGTATGAATATGCCGTCGCGCCCTTTCCTTTTGGCGGATTGAATTATGGTACGGCCTTTTACATGGCGACGGGTTTCCATGGCTTCCACGTCATTGTTGGGACGATCTTCTTGGCGGTGTGCCTTGCGCGTACCTATAAAGGCCATTTCACGCCCAAGCAGCATTTCGGTTTTGAGGCCGCCGCATGGTATTGGCATTTTGTCGATGTCGTCTGGCTGTTCCTCTTCATTACCATTTACATCTGGGGTGGCTGGGGCGCACCAGTGCACGCGTAAATGACGCCAGAACAATCCATAGAAGGGCAGCCCAGCATTGCTAAGGCTGCCCTTTTTGGTCTCTGTCCCCAATGTGGGCACAAAACCCTGTTCGCTGGACTGGGGCAGTTCGCCGACAGTTGCGCAAACTGCGGCCTTGATTTCAGCAGCTATAATGTTGGTGATGGTCCCGCTGCGTTACTCACAATGGTTATTGGCACGTTGATCATCATACTGGCATTGGTCGTCGATTCTGTGTTTCGGCCTCCCTTTTGGGTCCATGTCCTCATTTGGGTACCGTTTACAGCGGCGCTGACCGTCATAACCTTGCGCATGGCGAAAGCCGCGCTTTTGGCGGCGGAGCATCGCAACCGCGCGCGCGAAGCTGGAAAGAGTGATCTGCTATGAACCGCCTACCCGTCATTCCAACCTTATTGGTTGCCCTTGCCGTTGCCACGATGATTGGCCTTGGTATCTGGCAATTGCAACGCAAGGAACAGAAAGACGCAATGCTGTCACGTTATGAATCGGCGGTGGGATTGCCAGCCGTGGCATGGCCAACGGTTCCCGACCCTGCGGCATTGCCATTGTTTCGCCGCTCCAGCCTTAATTGCGTGCGTGTGGTGAAGATTGAGACCGTATCGGGTTCAAATGCTGCGGACAAAGCAGGCTTTGCCCATGTCGCCTCTTGCCGGACTGACGCAGCAGGCGGCCCTGATGCCAAAGTGGCCTTTGGCTGGTCCGAACGGCCGCAATCACCAAAATGGGACGGCGGCCCCGTTGAGGGTATTATCGCGCCCAGCGGAGCGCAGCTGATCAAACTGGTTTCGACAGACGCGGTCGCTGGTTTGGAGATATTGGCGGAGCCATCTCCGCGCCAGATTCCCAACAACCATCTGCTATATGCCATCCAGTGGTTCATTTTTGCCGCCGCTGCGACCATCATCTACATCCTCGCGGTTCGAAAGCGCACCAAGGCGTCTTGAACCTGCCGACGGATATCCTGTTTTACCTTGTCGCTGGCGCCGCCGTCATCTTGGTGGGGCTGGCTAAAGGCGGCTTTGCTGGGCTGGGGGCGGCCGCGATCCCGTTGCTAGCATTGGTCATGGACCCCGTCGCTGCCGCCGGAATGTTGTTACCCATTCTCATGGTGCAAGATATTGTCAGCGTCTGGGCGTTCCGGCGCAGTTACGACGCCCGCACATTATGGTTCACCTTGCCCGGCGCGGTCGTGGGCATATTCCTTGGCTGGTATCTCGCCTCGGTTATTCCCGCAGACGCCGTGCGCGGCTTTGTAGGTGTCATTGCCTTGGCCTTTGGCACCTATCGCCTGCTGCCCCTGCTTGGCCGCCCTGTGAAGCTTTCTGGCCCGGCACCGGAATGGCTAGGGACGATCATGGGCGGTTTAGCGGGCTTTACCAGCCAGATTGCCCATGCCGGCGGGCCACCGTTTCAGATTTGGGCGCTGTCGCGTAATTTCCCGCATCTGGTGTTCATCGGCACGTCGTCGATATTCTTTGCGATCATCAACTGGTTGAAAGTGCCCGCTTATGCCGCTTTGGGGCAGTTCAACGTGCAGAATATGACGTTGACGGCGATCTTCCTGCCGCTTGCCATCTTGAGCACATTGGCGGGGGTGCGCCTAGTCAAACGTGTTTCGCCCGCGCGATTCAACATCATCATCAGTCTATTGATGGTATTGATTGGTGCCGAACTGATTCGGCAAGCCATCTGGTGACTGCGCCCTATTTGGGCGACAGCACCATCAGCATTTGACGACCTTCCATGCGGGGATGCGCTTCGATTTTTGCGGTCTCGGTCGTATCGGCCTGAACGCGTTGCAGCAATATCATACCCAATTGTTGGTGCGCCAATTCCCGGCCACGGAAACGCAGCGTGATCTTGACCTTGTCCCCTTCTTCGATGAACTCAGCCACCTTCTTCATCTTGACCATATAGTCATGGTCATCGATGTTTGGACGCATCTTGATTTCTTTGATTTCCTGCGTTTTCTGGCTCTTGCGGGCCAAATTAGCCTTTTTCTGGGCCTCATATTTGAACTTGCCGATGTCCAGAAATTTGCACACGGGGGGATCAGCGTTCGGGGAAACTTCCACCAGATCGAGCCCAACTTCGCCAGCCTGCGCTATCGCCTCGCGGGTATACATGACACCCAAATTCTCGCCGTCATCATCAATGACCCGCACTTTTTCAACGGCGATTAGATTATTGTAGCGCGGTCCACTTTTTACAGGTGGGGTCATAGCGCGCCGGGTCGGCGGGGTGGCGATAGTCGATACTCCTTGTGATGTTCGGCACCGCCAATACAGCCAATTTGCCCACAGATAAAGGCTTTAGGCGCGCAACCTCCGCTTTTGTTGCACCTTGTGGCGCGAAAGCCCATCAGCGCGGGGCCGTAAGCGCCACTTTAAAATGGCAAATTCACCCGGGTTTTACTTCGAAAGCGCCGTCAGGTCGTTCACGGTCAAGATCTGTGGCAAGACCCGCGCGTCGGCATTTGGTGGATAATATAGATATAATGGCACGCCGGAACGGCCATGCTTCGCCAAAAAGCGGGTGATATCGGCATCCCTGCGCGTGTAATCCCCCACCATCGTCTGGATGCCTGCTTTGGCAAAGGCCGTGCTGGTTTCTGTGCGGTCGATCGCAGCCTTCTCATTCACTTTGCACGTCACACACCAGTCGGCGGTGAAGTAGAGAAACACAGGTTTGCCCTCTGCACGCAATGCGGCCAGCCGCGCTTCATCAAAAGCTAGGCTTCCGTTTTTCATCGGCTGCGGGGCCGGCGCGACCGTGGTTGCATTGTCCATGATGAGCAATGCCGCAACACTTATGCCCAATATGGCCGCAATGACGATTTTGCGCGGCGACCCGCTTTTCTGTTTCTGACCCAGTTGAAACAGCCGCAACAATATGATGAACGCCGCCGTACCACCAATGAGCAAACCGCTAAAACCCGCCAGCTGATAAAGCAGCCATAGCAACGCCAAGGAGGTGAGCGCCATCGGGACCGCCATCCATTGACGGAAGCGCACCATCCATGCGCCAGGACGCGGCATGCGCTTGCGCAAAATTGGGATGAAGGCAATGGCAAGGAAGGGCAGCGCCAAACCAAATCCAAGCCCCGCAAAAATCAACAATGCCAAAGCCGTTGGCAGCAGTAAAGCTGCGCCGATTGCAGCAGCCATAAACGGCCCCGTGCATGGCGTGGCTACAACAGCCGCCAACACGCCTGTCCAGAATGATCCTGACATGCCGCCCTTGCGCGTCAGCGTCTCGCCTGCGCCGATAGCGCCGACTTCGAACACCCCTGCCAGATTTGCCGTGACCGCCACCATGAGCAGCAGCAACAACAACACAATCGCTGGATCCTGTAACTGAAATGCCCAGCCCACCTCTTCGCCCGCGGCGCGCAAGGCCAGCATGATACCACCCACCACCAGACAGCTCAGGATGATGCCGACGGTATACGCAACCGCATCACGCCGCGCCGCGCCCTCATCCCCGCCCATTTTGGCAAGGCTCAAGGCTTTCAATCCCAATATCGGGAATACGCAAGGCATGAGGTTCAGCAGCAAGCCGCCAAGCACCGAAAAGGCCAGTATCCAGCCAAAACCGAGCGGCGGTTCTTCCCCCTCAGCCGCTGCGCCTTTGCCCAAAACGGATATGGCTGCACCGCCCGTTGGGACAATGCCGGGGGTCGCGCGTATTCCAAGTCCCTGCGCATCGTTAAAGCGCAACAGCCCGTCAATCTCGCCGTCAAAGGGCGCTTTGACTTCACTGCTGACAATCAACCAATCGCCGTTGCGCCGCGCAGTTTGTGGGGCAGCGTAGCGGAACAGATTTTCGCGCTGCGCAAAAAACCAAACCCGGCTTGCATCGGCGCTGCGTGGATAGGGAATGGCGATGTCAATGCGGTTGCCATCAATGGCATAGAGCGCCTTGCGGTCCAGCGGCACGGGCAATGCGCTGCGCCACGCATCGAAACGCGCGCGGTCGGACTTGCCAATCGACCCTGCGCCAATTGTCAGGGGTACGGACAATGTCGCGCTTTCCGGTACGCAGACCAAATCGGAGCAGGCCGACCAGCGCGCATTGACTTTGATATCTAAATTCTGCCCAACAATCGCGCTTTGCGGGATTTTGAGATCCACGAGAAAGGCGTGCTTTATTTTGTAAATATGGTTCATAAAACCGCTGACGATCAACGTTTCGGGCACGGGCGCACGGATCGGGCCAGCACGTGCGCCAGTGGGCAATGTCCACGCCAGTTCAAGCGGCGTTCCGGCATCACCCGGGTTCACCCAATAATCATGCCAGCCAGGTTTCGGGTCCATGACAATCGCGACCGTCACAATATCACCGGGCGCAGGGTTGCGCGTTTCCGCCTCCATCGACGCGCGGACATATTGGGGTGCAGCAGGGGTGGGAACCTGCGCATGGGCCATGCTGCCCGCTACAAACAGCGCCAGCAGCAACTGACATATGCGCAACGCGATATGCTTGGGCTTCACAAACTCTGTCGACAGGGTGACGTTGCGTTTCATGCTATTCCCAATGGCACAATGCATCATGCATAAGACAGCGGATTATTCGGGCGCCACATGCACGGCGCTCGCACTTATAGACGGCATTACCTTTGCCTTTTTCCATCCGCCATGGAGATAATAAGCAATCGACAGGACGCAAGATGCAATCGCGGTCGCAACAAACGACCCCCAAATGGCATCTGCGCCAAAACGGTCATATAGGCCAAAGCCGACACTGAAACGTACCAAAACGGCACTGAATATCAGGATCAGGAGTGGCGCAACGACGGCGCCATTCGCGCGCACCGCAAAGGTCACGACAACCGACACACCCATCAGGACGAAGGTCCAGCCAATGACGTGGTTGATGTGAATCGCGATATCGATGGCGGGACTGCCGCCTGACAGAAACAGGCCAAGCAATGGCGCAGCGAACACGGTCATGAGTAAGATCAACACACCCGCCAGCAGCAGGTTAATCCCAATGCCCGACCATATGATGCGGCCAACGCGGTCCCATTTGTTGGCGCCGATATTCTGGGCGACCATGGCGCTGACGGCGCTGCCCACGGCGACCGCGGGCATTTGCACATAGCTCCACAGCTGATTCATCACGCCAAATGCCGCAGTTGTATTCACGCCCTCACGATTGACGAGGCCAATCATCACGACGGCAGAACCCGACATGATGATCATCGACAAGCCCATAGGCAGGCCCATGCGCGCAATCGGTTTCAAGAACCGTGCATCGGGCCGAAGCCATTTCAACTCGTGCCCGCGCAGGCGGATGGTCAGGTCACGCGCATAGACCTTATGCAGCAATAAACCGAGGCTGATGACCCCAGCAAGGATGGTTGCAAGCGCCGACCCAGCGATACCCATTGCGGGTATGGGGCCTAAGCCTAAGATGAAAATCGGGTTCAAGATGATATCGAGAACCACGTTCAACACTGTGTTCCAAAACGGCGTCACCGAATCCCCCACGCCGCGCAGCGAGGATGCAACAAGCACCATCACGAACGAGGTTGGCATGGATAGGAAAATGACGCGCAAATAGGCAAGCGCCAGCGGGTAGACCGTCTCCGGCGTTGCCATAAGGCGCAGCATTTGCGGCGCAAATATCCAGCCAGCCGCCGCCGTGACAAGGCCTGCCGCAAGGAAAATACCGAATGCCGTCCCCATGATACGGCGGACAGATTCCACATCACGGCGGCCCATATTCTGACCAATCAGGATCGTCGTCGCCATGGTGAAGCCGAACAAAGTGGAGAACATCAAAAACATGATGAGCCCTGCATTGGCCGATGCGGCCAGCGCTTCTTCGCCCAAAAATTGACCGATCCACACCGAATTGACGGAATGGTTCAGCGACTGGAGAATGTTCACGCCAAGCGAGGGCAGCGCGAACAGGAACAAAGTCTTAGCCACTGGACCGACCGTCAGGTCGCGTTGATGGGCGGGGGTAGTCATGTTGAAACGCCCGCTTCATAAGAGCCCGCATTTGTCATTCCCGCGAAAGCGGGAATCCATGGGGCCGCCGCTTCTTGTGAACTCCCCGAAAGGATGAACACGCGCGCAGGCGATAGATTCCCGCTTTCGCGGGAATGACAAAATGTGTTGGCGGTTCGGACGATAGTCACCCCAACCGCTTTAGCGCCGCAGTTAGCCGCTCGGCCTCCGCAGTTTTTTCGGCATGGTCAGCGCGCGCTTTGTCCACGGCATCGGGCTTGGCCTTTTCCACAAATGCCGCATTCGACAGACGGCCGGCAAGCGCGTCACGCTCTTTAGTGGCAGCCTCAATGGCTTTGCTGATCCGGCTGCGTTCTGCGTCGAGGTCGATGACGCCATCAAGCGCGAAAACGATGGTGTCGTCGCCCACAACGATCTGTGCGACATTATTGGTTTCAACGGGCGCATAGACAAAATCGTCAATGCGGCCGAGCCGTGACAAAGCCGCCCCTTGGCGCTCGATTATGGCAATCGTGGCGGCCTGTGGGCCAGCTATATTGGCGGTCAGGCGCGTGCCCGGCGCTATGTTCAACTCTGCCTTGAACGAACGGGTTTTGCTGATAGTGTCGATGACCCAATTGATTTCGGCAACTGCCTCTGCATCAACTGTGGCGTTGGGCTCGGGCCATTGGGCGTGGATGATATCATAGCCACGAGGATGATCTGCATCGGACAAAGCGTGCCATAATTCTTCGGTAATGAACGGCATGAACGGGTGGAGCATCACCAAAATCTGGTCGAGTGCCCAGCCAGCGACGATTTTGGACTCCGCATCCATTTCGCCTTTTTCGCCGTCGATGAACGCTGGCTTGATCAGTTCGAGATACCAGTCACAAAACTGGTCGAACACCATGTGATACAACACATCCGCCATGCCGTCGAAACGATATTCGGCAAACGCTTTGTTCAATTTTTCAACTGTGCTGACAACTTCGCCAATGATCCAGCGGTTGACCGCCAATTCGGCCTTTGGCGCGTGCACGCTGTGCGATCCACCGATGCCGTTGGATTGCGCAAAGCGTGCGGCGTTCCACAGCTTGGTTGCAAAGTTACGATAGCCTGCAACGCGGCTTTCATCCATTTTGATATCACGGCCCTGGCTTTCCATCGCCGCCATGAAGAAACGCAAGGCATCTGCGCCATATTGGTCAATCAGGCCCAACGGGTCGACCGTATTGCCCTTTGACTTCGACATTTTGCTGCCATCCGCCGCACGGACAAGGCCGTGCAGATAGAGCGTTTTCCAAGGCACCTCTTTCATGAAGTGGATACCTTGCATCGCCATCCGTGCATCCCAGAAAAACAATATGTCAAAGCCGGAAATCAGCACGTCATTGGGGTAATGGCGGTTGAGGAGGCTCTTTTCCTTCCCATCGACTTGCGATGGGGAGGGGGACCGCCGCGTAGCGGTGGTGGAGGGGACTGCAACGTCGAAGGCCCCTCCGTCATCCGAAGCTGGCGCTTCGGCTGCCACCTCCCCATCGCAAGTCGATGGAGAGGATACAGCATCCGGCCAACCCAAAGTTCCAAACGGCCAAAGCGCGGACGAGAACCAAGTGTCGAGCACGTCGTGGTCGCGCGTGAGCTCGATGCCTGCGCCCGCAAGCGCCTGTGCGCCCTCTTCGGTTTCGGCGACATAGCATGTGCCATCGGCGGCAAACCACGCCGGTATCTGATGCCCCCACCACAGCTGCCGCGACACGCACCAAGGCTGGATATTCTCCATCCAGTTGAAATAGGTTTTCTCCCAAGACTTGGGCACAATGTCGAAACCGCCATTGGCCTTGCCTTTGCGGGCCGCGTCGATGGCTGGCTTGGCGAGCGTTTGCGCATCGACATACCATTGGTCGGTCAACCAAGGCTCAATCACTTGGCCTGAACGGTCGCCAAAGGGGGTTTGGATGACGCGGTCTTCGACCTTTTCAAGCAAGCCCAAGGCGTCCATCGCCGCGACCACCATCTTGCGCGCGTTGGTCGGCTCGCCTTCGATGCCAAAGCGATATTGCCCGATATATTCTGCGGGAATAAGCCCATCGGCGGTTTGCACGACGCGGCCTTCGCCATCGAGCATGTTGAACATCTCGCTCGCCTTGAAACCAGCGCGCTTGCCAACCTCAAAGTCGTTAAAATCATGTCCCGGTGTGATTTTTACAGCACCCGATCCCAATTCGGGGTCGGCATGTTCGTCGGTGACAATCGGGATCAAACGGCCCGTGATCGGCAAGCGAACATTTTTGCCGACAAGATGTGCATAGCGTGCATCCGACGGGTTCACCGCGACCGCCATGTCGGCCAGCATCGTTTCCGGGCGCGTGGTGGCCACGCTTATGAAACCGCTGCCGTCTTCCAACGGATATTTGAAATGCCAGAATTTGCCGTTAATCTCGCGCGTTTCGACCTCAAGATCCGAGATCGCGGTTTTCAGGCCGGGGTCCCAGTTGACGAGGCGCTTGTCGCGGTAGAGCAGCCCTTGGTTATAGAGATCCACAAACACCTTGATGACGGCCTTTGAAAAGCCTTCATCCATGGTGAAGCGTTCATTCTCCCAATCCATTGAGCAGCCAAGGCGGCGCAACTGGCCGGTAATCTCGCCGCCGCTTTCCGCCTTCCATTCCCACACCTTGGCGACAAATGCGTCGCGGGTGAAATCGGTGCGTTTCTGCCCTTGGGCATTGAGCTGACGTTCGACGACCATCTGTGTCGCAATGCCCGCATGGTCCGTGCCGACGACCCATAAGGCATCCTTGCCCTGCAAACGCGCATGGCGAATGAGGATATCCTGCAGGGTGTTGTCGAGCGCATGGCCGATGTGCAAGCTGCCCGTCACATTGGGCGGCGGGTTCACGATTGTATAAGGCTCGGCATGGGGGCGATCGGGGCGGAATGCGCCCGTGGTTTCCCAATGCGCATACCATTTCGCCTCAATCGCGGCGGGGTCGAAAGTCTTGTCGATAGTCATGGATTGGTGCCATAACGAGCCTAGCCAAAAAGGGAAACCCTCACGGCGCGTCATGCCAAAACAAGTTCACGGTGACAGGGGTGCGGCTACGCCACCCGCCGCCGAAAGATGAAAAACGCTGCCGCAAAGCCGCCCGCTACGAGTAAGCTCAGCCACAATTCCTTCGAGGCGGAAGGATCAAGGCCTTTGGCGACCAAGATCACCAACATCGCTGCTATCGCGATATAGGTGCCAAAGGGGTGGAACCACATTTTGATTTGCAGGCGGCTCGGGTCCTCCGTCTCATATTGGCGGCGCAGCTTTAGCTGTGCAGCGGATGTCATCAGGTACAAAAGAAGCATGGTCACGCCGCAGCTATTAATGAGGAAGCTGAATACCACATCGCGCGACACCGCGTCGGCGGCGAGCGCGAAATAGCTGAACAGGCTGGCGATCAGGATGGCGCGCGCCGGCACTTTGCGATGGTTGACCTGCACCAACCACAAAGGCGCGTCCTTATGCTTGGCGAGGCCGAACAACGCACGCGAGGTGACATATAGGCCCGAGTTCAAGCATGACAGCACGGCGACAAGCACCACAGCCTCCATTATCAACTGGCCTGCTGGCAAGCCCATATAGGCAAGCGTTGTGGCAAAGGGTGAAACTTTGGGCACGATCTCGGTCCATGGCACGACCGACACGATGAGGAATATGGACAGCACATAGAAGATAAGGATGCGCATCGTGACCGACACGGTCATGCGGCCAATGACCTTGGAAGGCTCTTCGGACTCAGCCGCCGCGATGGTAGCGATTTCTGCGCCAACAAGGCTGAATATGGTCGATGTTGCCGCCGCCAGCACGACGCCCCAACCATTGGGAACAAAGCCGTCATAGGCCGTCAAATTGCCAAAGGTCGCACCGCTGCCGGAGGTGAGGCCAAAGGCCCATGCGGCGCAGACCAGAATGAAGACGATGATCGCGGCAACCTTGATCGACGAGAACCAGAATTCAAATTCACCATATGCCCGCGCGGACATCAGGTTCACGGCGGTCAAAATCGCCATCAGGGCAATGCCGATGCCAAGTTCGGGCACGGCAGGAAACCAACCATGCAAGATTTGCGCGCCAGCAATCGCCTCAATCGCGACAACGACAACCCAAAAATACCAATAAAGCCAGCCGGACATGAATCCCGCCAAATGGCCAAGGCCCGCGCGGGCGAAGTCCGGGAATGTCTGCACCCCATCAACCGCTATCGCCATTTCGGAGATCATGCGCATGACCAGCAAAATGATGAACCCGGCAATGGCAAAGGAGAAGACAGCGGCGGGGCCAGCCTGGCTGATTGTGGTTGAAGACCCAACGAACAGTCCGGCACCAATGATGCCGCCAATCGCGATCATGGAGACATGGCGCGACTTCAAACTGCGCGACAATTCCGCCCCTTCATGGGTTTTGGCTGCCCCATTATGCATTATGTCCGTCATATTCTTCCCCCACCTCATTCGGCGCAATAGCGCACCGCATTTAGCGGACGATGTTGCCGCCTTTCATCACATGCGCAACATTTTCCAATACAGTGATATCCTTAAGAGGGTCGCCGTCGACCGCAACCAGATCAGCAAAGCGCCCCGGCGCTATGCTGCCGAGCTCGCTTTCCTTGCTCAATAATTCTGCCGCGCGGATCGTTGCGCTTTGAATGGCCTGCATCGGCGTCATGCCATAACGGACCATATAGGCAAATTGCTTGGCGTTTTGCCCATGTGGATAGACGCCGCTGTCCGTGCCATAAGCAAGCTTCACGCCCATTTTGACGGCCACTGTAAACCGCGCGCGCTGGACATCAGTGGTCTCGCGATTTTTGCGGAGATATTCTTCAGGCCATTTCTCGCGCGTCCCGATGTCGTCAATATAATCGCCATTATAAATATCCATCACCAGCCAAGTGCCGCTGGCTTTCGCCATTTTTAACGCTTCATCATCAATCAGGCTGGCATGTTCGATGGACCGGACGCCAGCGCGGATTGCGTTTTTAATGCCAACCGCGCCATGGGCATGTGCGGTGACGTATTTGCCTTTCGCTTTTGCCGTTTGAACGACCGCACGCATCTGCGCTTCGCTCAGCTCCGGTTCGCCAGGCTCCGTGCCGATGGCCAGCACCGCGCCGGTGGCGATGGTTTTGATAAAATCAGCGCCTTGTTCCATCAGGAACGCCGTCTTCGCTGCGGCTTCTTGCGGCGTATTGGCTATCCCAAGCCGCATGTCAGCGGGCAATTCTTCATTGGGCACAACACCGTTCAACTCGCCGCCACCCTTGGGCAGGGTGATATACGCACCCGCAACGAACATGCGCGGCCCCGGAACATGCCCAGCGTTAATTGCATCACGCAACGCGATATCGGTAAGTCCCCGATAGGTGCCGACATCGCGGACCGCAGTGAAGCCAGCCTCCAACGTCATTCGGGCATGATGCGCACCCATTAAGGCAGTGGCCGCAGGTGATGTTTTGATGGGCAGCGCAAGGTCCGCGCTTTGACCTGCATCCGCCAAATGGGTGTGCAGGTCCATCAAGCCGGGAAGTACATGGAACGCAGTCCAATCCAGCCGTTTTGCGCCCTGTGGTGTCGCGCCGCAGGGCGCAACGGCCGTTATCCTGTCGCCGCTGATGCTGATGCATTGATTAGTGAGGACTCTGCCAGCTTGGACGTCAATGAGCCTGCCTGTGGCAATGTAGAGGTTGGAGGCAAAAACTGTTGCGGGCGTCAGGGTTAAAAGCGCCGCCAAAAATATTTGGGTCGGCCTTATAGCAACTTGGCGGTCACCCTGAACGTGGCTCAGGGTCCTAAGGCTTTGAACAGCGCTTAAACTAAGATGCTGAAACAAGTTCAGCATGACTGGGTTTGGGCGCGGCGCCCAGTTCGGCATTGCGGCTCCACAGGCGCACGGCAACCATCACCCTTTTTTGGTGAGGCGCATGATTTCGCGTTCGACCAACGCTTCAACGATAGGTGGCAAATGGGTGTCGAGCCAATCTTTCAGCATCGGGCGCAACAGGTCACGCGTTATGCCCTCAAGCGACGTTTCGTCTGACCGCATGATGTGCGGCGCTGCGCTCGGTTCGGCCAGGGTCTGCAGTGTTGAAAAACTGTGTCGCAGGCTTTGCGCCTTATCATCATCGAGCAAAACTTCGCCGATGCCCGCATTGTCATCGGTGTCGGTCAGCTCAAGAACTTCGTCTGGCTCGACATCCGGCACAGCAGACTTCGCCGCCCGCTTCGTAACGGGGCGATTAATGTCATCATCAGCGATGATGCGTTTGATCGAGGACAAGATTTCATCCATCGAAGGTTCGTTCCGGCCGTCAGCCATATTTTCAGCCCTTGCGTAAATTACCGAATTTTACCGTCGGTAACAATTGGCTCTATCTCGGCTTTTTGCGCGGCCGTGTCAACGGTACGGGTCGATTTTGCAACGGGATCCGGCTGTGACGACCAGTCGTTCCACGCGCCATCAACCTTTTGATAGTCAGCGACGGGATCGTATAATGCGCCGCCTTCAAGGCCTAAATCGCGCGCTTCGGCTTTACCCATTGCGGCCAACAAAGTGAAACCGGCGACATAGGCGTTGCGGCGCGCGGCGACGAGTTGAACCTTGCTGTTCAGCAATTCTTGCTCCGCGTTCAATATGTCCAATATGGTGCGGTTGCCAACGCCATTTTCGGCGCGTGTGCCTTCAAGCGACAATTCGTTTGCCGACACGGCGCGTTCGGAGGCGGCGATGACATCAAGCGCCGCGCGCCAGCTTGCGTAAGAGGCGCGGGTCTGGGCAATCACTTCACGCTCGGCGGCGATTTCGAGTTCCTGCGCTTGGCCGAGCCGGGCCTGCGCCTGACGAATTTGCGCGGCGGGCTGCCCACCTTGATAAAGGGGTATAGTCGCACGCACGCCCGCTTGCGCATTTAACGCGCTGTTGTCCGCAACAAAGCCTGGAATATTCGATGAGATCGAATTTAAAGCATTGGAGTAAGATGGGGACGTAAAGACGCTTATGGTGGGCAAGCGCGACGCATTCGCAGCGCGGCGATCAAAACGCGCGGCCTCACGCGTTTCGCGCGCCGAGATCAAATCCGGGTTGCTTTCCAACGCCACGGTCACAGCGCTATCTGGCGTTAATGGCAAATTGGGCAATGGCGGCGGCGCCTCCAACTGCCCGGGTTCGCGCCCGACCAACTGAATATAAATCTCTTTTGAACGGATCAGATTGGCCCGCGCCGTTTCCATATTGCTGGTTGCCAGCGCAAGCCGCGCTTCGGACTGCGCGACGTCGGTGCGGGTCAAATCGCCTATTTCAAAACGGTCACGCGTTGCATCCAGATTAACCGTTAGAACGCCAACCTGCGCGCGGTTCAGATCGACAATCGATTCATCGCGGATGACATCCATATAGGCGCCGACCACCGCCGAAAAAATGGCGCTTTCGGTACCACGCAGACTGGCAAAGCCGGCCTCAACCCGGTTTTCCGACGCGCGCACCGCATTTTTAATGCCACCGCCGGCGTATAAGGGAGCTGAAACCGTGCCGTTGACGTTGATTCCGCGTGCCTGCACCACCGAACCGCCGCTGTCCTGAAGTATATTTTCGAAAAAAGTTGGCTGCAATGTGATATCGGGGCGGCCATTGGCCTTGGCCAAAGGAACCCCCTCGTTGGTTGCGCGCTGTCCCTGACGTGCTGCGGCTAGATTGGGGTTGGTTTCATAGGCTGACGCCAGAGCGTCCCGCAAAGTGTCCGCATAAGCAGGCGCGACCAATCCGGTGGACGCCAGCAAGGCGGCCATGAACAAATGGCGCGCACTCAAAACACGAACTCCGGTTTGCGGGCAAAAGCCGACAGTGGGGCAATCTCGCTATCCTCAAATGATTTCAACGCTATTTTTCCCTTATGGACAAAGCCCTTGGCCAGCCGCGTTACCGCGCCTTCGATAACACCCGTCACCAATCGCGCGCCGTCGGCGGCCAGATTCACCAACGCATTGGGCAACTCTTCTGCCGCGCCGTCAATGATGATCAATGCATATGGCGCCGCCGATTGGGCTGCCGCAACATTGTCCGCCGTTACCGTCGTGAGAGCGCTGACCCGCGCGCGCAAAATCGCGGCGACATACCCGTCCGGCTTACCAACTAACAAAACAGGATCGTCTGCACGCACATCCGCCGCCTGCAACAGCAACGCAGAAGACACGGCAGGGTTGAGGACAGATCCATCCTCCAGCGCAATCGACCGGTCCATATACGCCGTGGATCGGTGCATGAGCGGAACGAAATCCTCACGCGGGATGCTGCCCATCGCCGCCAGCACCCATGCATCGGTTACGCCACTGGTACGCAGCTGGCTATCCACCATGGACCGCCGCATCTCTTGAAAATTCACTGCTTCCATCGGAAATATTTCCATTAACTTGCTGGCCAACTGGCACAACTGTATTGCAAATACAATACAGACCTTGATTCTGGTTCTAGCCAGCCTTGTCCTTTACGCCAAGCGAGATTCAGACAAACAGCCTATTTCAGGTTGCAAATAACAACTTTTTCCGCCGCTTGTGGCGGACGGGGCACAAGGCGTCAGATTGCCGGTTGCATTGAATTGGTCAAGCCGCTAAACGCCCGCCTTCACCACATAATGGCATTGCTGTTCAGGCAGGTTATTGTTCAGGGGCCCGATGGCGGAGTGGTGACGCAGAGGACTGCAAATCCTTGCACGCCGGTTCGATTCCGGCTCGGGCCTCCAACCATATTGTCCCTATACCGCGGCATCTGGGCACGGACCTAAAGGGCCCTTCCTAATTTCTGCGCGTTTCACATCGCGCCTGAGTTGCGGTGTTAAGTGCATTAACCCCCAAATTGACATATATCGAAATCTCGTTAACCTGCTCTTATCGAACGTGTTTTCTTGACATTTGATCTGGGGGACTTCGCATCATGTTACGCAGCCAAACAAAGACAGACGCAAAGCAAAGCTATTTCGGGGAAGGTGCACCTGTCACCGTAATTCCGTTATTATCCTGCGTGTTTTGTCACAGTTGATCCGGGGGACTTCGCATTATGTTACGCATCAAGACAAAGGTGGACGCAAAGCAAAGCTATTTCGGGGATGACGCACCTGTTGGCGTAATTACACCGTAATTACCTGTCACCATATTGTATTTTTTACAAAATAAAGTGAAGCAACAACAAGCGCAGACTAAAACTTCCGAGAGACGATTCGTAGAGCCATGGGCCGGGGTAATTTGATGAAAAACTTTTACCTGAAGGTTCCCGGCCTTATCAGACGTTCGCTTCTGATCTTCAGTGTTACATTTCTGTTGGTTGTTTCTTTTGTCACAGCATGGCTTTGGTGGAACATCCCGGTAGACAAATCAGCCTTACCATTGGTGCCTGCGCGTATCGTTTTACTGACCCGTGAAGGTGTGCCGTTTGCGGCTGCTGGTCCCCGAATGCGTGCTCCTGTGGCGGTTGAGGATTTGCCGCCATACGTAGCGCAGGCATTCTACGCCATAGAAGATAGGCGCTTCGAGTATCATTTTGGCGTCGATCCAGTCGGAATCGGGCGTGCCCTGTTGAACAACGTGAGCGGCGGCGGCCAACAAGGCGGCAGCACAATTACCCAGCAGCTGGCAAAAAATGTATACCTGATCGATCCGGAAACTGGGGCTCCCTATCCAGGTTACTCCCGCAAGCTGCGCGAAATCGCTATTGCCTTCTGGCTGGAGGCTTGGCTGACAAAAGATCAGATACTCGAACGCTATCTTTCGAATGTCCTCTTTGGCAAGAACACCTATGGCTTAAGAGCGGCGTCGCTTCATTATTTCTACCGGCAGCCGGAGAAACTGACCTTGCCGCAGGCAATAATGCTTGCGGGTTTGGTGCAGGCTCCAAGCCGCTATGATCCCACCAGAAACGAGGCACGCGCACGTGCGCGCGTAGTACGTGTCAGTAAAGCCATGCAAGATGCAGGCTATTTGCCTGATGGTGCCGATAACCTGCCGAAGATTGCAGAGCTGGACATAAGAATTGAGCCGCCATTGCGAACAGGTTTCTACTTTTCTGACTGGGTGATGGATGAGGCGCGGGCGCGCATCGGCCAAGGCTATGTCGAGAACCGGATCCGAACCACCTTGGACGGCCAACTGCAAATAACCGCACAAGATGTTGTCCGGTATCAGTCTCCGTTTGGTGCTGATGCCGCGCTGGTGGCGATGCGCCCCAACGGCGAAGTCGTCGCCATGATCGGGGGCAGAGACTATGCGCGCAAGCAGTTTAACATTGCCGTATCCGGGCGTCGCCAGCCCGGATCGACGTTCAAGCTGTTCACTTACTTTACTGCGCTGCAAAATGGTATGCGGCCAGAGACGGTCATATCCAATGCACCGATAACCCAAGGTGATTACCGGCCGACAAACGTGAACGGGAATTATGGCGATACCATAAGCCTCGCCAAGGCCTTTGCCACCTCGAGTAATGTCGCCGCCGTGCGTCTGTTCGAAAAGGTTGGGGCCAATGCGGTGGTTGATACTGCGAGGGCTTTTGGCGTCAGCAGTCGGATGGACATGAATTCGTCACTCGCGCTTGGCACGTCGGATGCATCATTGCTGCAAATGACCGCAGCCTACGCGGCTATCGCCGCCGGACGTGCGCGCATTGACCCAATCGGTCTTCCTCGGTCAGCAGGGCCCACAAGTGGCTACCTTGTTGACGAAGACATCGCCGCACCGCTTGATCCAAGGGCATTGCGCGACATGCGGTTAATGCTGGCGCGGGTCATCACCGATGGCACTGGGCGGGCGGCGCAGCTTCCGGTTCCAGCCTATGGCAAGACCGGAACCACCCAGAACAACCGGGATGCATGGTTTATCGGTTACGCCGGCGAACTGGTGGTCGGGGTGTGGCTGGGCAATGATAGCGGAGCGGCCATTGATGGAATGTCGGGCGGTGAGGCGGCGGCGCGGCTGTGGCAGGCCTTCATGCTGCGCGCGATGGCCGCTGATCGTCTGATGCGGCCAGCGGCGGGGACCGATCGCGTCGGGGCAGGCAAGGGCAGCTCCGGCCAGACTGGCCCCGGAGCCGCGGGAACGTCAGGCCCGGCGACCAGCGGCACGAGCGCTCCGTTGGTGCCGAGCAAGTTGCGCGGCGACGATGGCCAGCAGATCGATCTGTCGCGCCGCACGGCCCTGCTGCGTGAGGCGGGGCTGCCCGGTGGTTCGCGTGCCAGTCGGGTTGGCACGACCGGGCCGCGCGAAGCGCCGGGATCGGCGGCAGCGGCGGCAGGGTCGTTTGTGCAGGATGGCGGCCCGGATCGTTCGCCCGCAGCGCGCGAGGCCGAGCGAAGCCGCATCCGCGTGGTGCCGTCCCAGCGCCGTGCCGGGACGCCTCCTCGGCCGGTAGCCCCAGCGCGCGAACCGCCGCGCCGTCCGCGACGCAATTCCGGCGATGAGGACGAAGATTTCACGATCGAATGCGGCGATGACAGTTGCTAGCGTTCATCAATCGTCTAACTTAAACGATCTAGCTAATGAACATGCAGTGATTCGGGGGCGAACACCGTGTCATTGCTTCACATGATTGAAACATTGGGGGAATCGAGCATGAATCGAGGGTTTTTTAGCATTTTCCTCGGCGTGGCTGCTTTGCTGGCGATGCAGGCGGGCGATGAAGCGCAGGCGCAGGGCCAGCCGAAAGTGGCCTTGTATAAGCTTACGGATCCTACAGACTCCGGGATTGCCCTTCAGCTTCGTGAACAGTTACAAGTTGCTCTGGTGAACACCAAAAAATTTAGCGTTTTCTCCCGGGATTTTTCTTCAGCCGAAGAAGAAGCGCAACTCCGTCGTGCTGGAAAAACAACTCGCAATGCCAGCAATTCGAGCGTGCAGTTTGAAGCTGTCGATTATGCAATCGAAGGTTCGATCACTGCTGCATCGAGAACTGTTGAGGAAACACCAGGTATCGTTCTTTTTGGTTACGATCCCGGGCCATGTAGGACTGAGTCAGTATCAATCATTGTAAACATTACTGTAAGAGATGGCAATGGCCAGTTTCTTTACGCGACCCCGATCACGAAAAGCTACAAGAAAAGCTGCAAATTAGTTGACATGGCTGTTCTCACAAGTGAAGTTTCAAACGAGCTTGTTTTCAAGTTTGCAGCTGAAGTTTTCCCAATGAAGGTTATGGCAGTGCGGCCTGACGGTTCCATAGTTTTGAACTATGGTAGCGCGTTCCTTCCGATTGGCACTTATGTGAAGATATCTAGCCCTGCGACGGCGGGCGAATTTGGCGGCTTTGGCTCTGAACTTGGGCGCGCCCGTGTTTCGGAAGCTAACGCGGAAGCAGCACTCGCGAGGATGGAGGGGAAAAAACCGGTCGCGGTCCCCATCGGCTCGATTGCCCGGATCGATGAAAACCAAAAACGGTCATCGCGATAGCGGGCAAGAGTTGGATAGCCGGGGGCTTCGCCCGCATTGATGAACACCAGGGGCCCGCAGACAAATCGAAGGGATGTAGATCATGAGAATTTTTCTTCACCACGGCATCCTTGTGGCTGCTGCCATGTTAGGCACAACCGCCGCCGAGGCAGGGTCGCTGTCAGTCGGCAATTTCAAGGCGGAGGAAAGCTGCCGCTTTTACGTCACCGAGTGGGAGCGCGAGATTGCCGTTGCAACGGGTTCTTCAAGCGCATCAAGTGCGGTGGTTGCCAATCCCTATGGTGCGGCAGGCGCGCGGCGCTCCTCAAGCCAAGCCAGCAGTGCCTATCTGCGCGAATGGGGCACCGAACTGAACGAGATTTGCTCCCAGAACTTTCCACGTATCCGTTCCACCATGGCTTCGGCGCTGGCATCCTCCGGCTCGTTCAATCCGGGCGATGGCACATTTACCGTCAACGGGTTCCTGACTGACATTGGCTACGAAAGCACGTCCTATGGGTCTGCGAGTGTCGCCGAAGCAAATGGCTATATCCTTGCAAGCGTTACCTACCAAGTGAAAAACGCGAAGGGCAACGTTGTCTACGGTGGATCCTTTACCAAGCGGTTCAACACCGACACTGCGGTCGAAACCAGCCGTTCAACCTTCCAGAGCTCACAGTCAGGACGGACGGTCTTTTCGCAGCTTCAGGAACAAATTGGCTTTGCCGTCGCCCGTCAGGTTCTGTTTCATTTTGAGCCTTTACGGGTGACCGCAAACGACGGACGTTCGATCGCGCTCAATTACGGACCGCCGATCATCCCCATGGGCGCAGCGGTGCTGGTGTCAGGTGAACGCTCGATCGAACCGCGCCGACTAACGGTGATCAGTGCAACGCCTGGAAGAGCGATTGCGCAGAGCCGCGCCTTTGCCAACCTCTCCGACGTGCCAGTCGGTTCGGAAGTGTTTTTCGCCGAGCCGGAAGATGAATATTCGGAGACGTCCACAATCCCAAGCGTTCCGTTGCCGTAAGCTGGCTCGCTCGGTTGGGGATGCATCAAGTAACATCCACATAGACTCGTTTTGACAAAGCTTTTACCGATGCGTCATGGACACACTTGATATCGCTTTTGCCGAAGCCCGCCGTTTTCTCAATTCACTTGGCACACGGCCCGTCGCCTCGCGCGGGACGCCGGACGAGATGCGTTTGCCTTTGCCCGCGCAATTTCCCGCGCGCGGAATGCCTGCGAATGATGTGGTGCGCGCCATTGCGGCGGCTGCTGAACCCGGGCTGACGGGCAATGCGGGCGGACGCTTTTTTGCTTGGGTGAAAGGCGGCGCGCTCCCTTCTGCTTTGGCGGCGGACATTATGTGCTCGGCATGGGACCAAAACGCGGTACTTGCCTCCACTAGCCCCGCCGGCGCGGTTCTTGAGGAGGTCGCGGGCCGATTCCTGCTGGACGCTTTGCGGTTACCGGCGGATGCCAGCTACGCCTTTGTCACTGGCTGCCAGATGGCGCATGCGACGGCGCTGGCTGCTGCGCGGCACGGCGTTCTGGCGCAAAAGGGGTGGGATGTTGAGGCGAAGGGGCTTCAAGGCGCGCCTGCGATCCGCGTGCTCGCCAATGCCCACCACCATTCTTCGGTGACCAGAGCATTGCGCCTTTTGGGTTTAGGTAGCGATTGTATTGTGCCGCTGGATGGGGGCGGGCCCGGTTTGGTCGGGCCAGACGTTCTGCGCGCCGCGCTGGCCGAAACGCCCGATGCACCGACGATCGTCATTCTCAACGCGGGTGATCTCAACATTGGCGCGTGCGACGATTTTGCGACATTATGCCCAATTGCCCATGCGGCTGGCGCATGGGTGCATGTGGACGGCGCTTTTGGACTTTGGGCGAATGCCAGCCCACGTCTGTCCGCTTTGGTTGCCGGGGTAGAACTGGCCGACAGTTGGGCCACCGACGGGCATAAATGGCTGAACACGCCGTATGACTGTGGAATGGCGATCACGCGCCACACCAGTGCGCATATGGCTGCGATGCGTATGACCGCTGCCTATCTGACCAATGGCGGGCCGGTGCGCGACCCCATGGACTTTACGCCAGAATGGTCGCGCCGCGCCCGAGCCATTCCTGCCCTGGCGGCTTTGATGGAGCTTGGCCGTGACGGCCTTGCCGCGATGATTGAACGGTGCTGCGATCATGCCGCGGCCATTTATGATGGTATCTCAGAGCTTGAGGGTGCCACAGGCATCGCGCGTCCGACCATGAATCAGGGCTTATTGCGTTTCGATGCGAAAGACGGCGCAAATATCAGCGACGCCGTCATCGCGTCTATCAATGCCAGCGGCGAAGCCTTCCTAAGTGGCGGCAGTTGGAACGGAGAGCGGGTGATGCGGATCAGCGTGTGCGGTTGGAATACAAATGCGGATGATGTCGCACGCACGGTGGCAGCAGCACGTAACGCGCTATTGAGCATGCGCTAAAATCGCGTGCGCAAAACCGCGTTTGGCGATTATTTTACGCCGTAGTCCAAGCCTATGGACTTTCGGCAAATATGTGCGAATATTCAGCTATGAGCTTTACTGAGCATCCCTTGCGCCGCTGGGCCGTTGACGAAATGCGGTTGCGTCGTTTCGCCCCCGTTACCGCGCATAGCGACGTTTATCAGGTTGTGCGCCTCATCGAACAAGATGAACGTAATGCGGAGGATCGTTGGCTGATAAACGCGCGGCCCGAATTTGATGACTGGGCCCTCGCGCCACGGCATGGTTCGGGGCATACGCTCGGCGGCATTCACTTCCTGTGGGAACGCCACACCGAAGCCAGCACGTTAACGCTTATTTTTCCGCAAAAAACACCTGAACCCGTTCGTCATAATTATATTCAATGGTTGGAAAATTGGCCCGGGGGCGTTGTGCGCGCGACGCAAATACGCATTGTGCCCAGCGCAGAAAATATTGATGCGGAATTGTCCGCAATCGGCATTTCGACCGATGAAATGGTCTGTTGCGATATCAACGCAGGCATTCGGCTTTGGTCCGATTTCAGTATTCATGGCGACGGCTATGGCCGATTGCTCATCACCGCAGGTGATGTAGGAGAGGGCGAGCGTGGCCGCATCATTCAGCGGGTCCAAGAGCTGGGCAATTACCGCAACCTTGCCTTGCTTGGGTTCCCGGTGGTGCAGCAATATGGACCTCAGCTTGACCAGTTGGAGCATCGCTTGTCGGACCATGCCCGGCGCGTTGCCTCGGCAGATGAAGATGATGAAATCTTGCTCAATGATCTCGCGGCCATTTCGTCCGAGCTTGAACTTATTCGTTCGGCAACGGGTTTCCGGCTCAGTGCAACGGCAGCGTATGCCGAAGTCGCGGCGGACAGGCTTTCCGCGCTGGATGTCCAGCCGATATTGAATTTCCAAAGCCTTACCGATTTTACGGAACGACGGCTGGTCCCGGCATCGCGGACATGTTCCGTATTCCGGAAACGCCTGAGCGATATTGCCGAGCGCGTCTCTGGCGTCATGCACACGCTCGATGTACGCATTGACAGTCGAATAAAGGCACAGAACCTTGTTCTGATGCGGTCGATGGAGCGCTCAACGCAGCTTCAGTTTCGCCTGCAAACCTTGGTAGAAGGGTTGTCGGTTATTGCGGCTGCTTATTATCTCGTTGGGCTCATTGCCTATATGACAAAGGGCGTGGCCGCGACCAAAAGCGGGTCAATCAGCGAGATGTTTGTCGGCGCTGTGACCCTACCCATAGTGTTGCTGATTTACCTCTTGGTAAACCGCCTCAGGCACAAGGTGCTGATGGAAAGCGGCGCGGAAAATGAACGTACCGAAAAGCCCTGACATCACTGCATATTGGCCTTTTCATGAGGGTAGTTGTTGACTAAAGTTACAACGAAATTGCGGATGCAAGGCATTGGCTATGTGGCCAATAAAGACACGATGGGAGAATTTATGGTCAACACAAAAGCTAGAGCTGGCCTCGTGGCTTTATCGGTAATGCTTGCCGCATGCTCAGGTGGTTCGGAAGGCGAAACGGATACATCCGTACAGCCAGATGCATCTGCCCCAGCTGCACCTGCAGGGCCCCTTGCTGCAACTGACGTTAGCACGCTTGACGGCACCAGTTTTGCCAATTTCACTGGCAATGCCGCCAATGGCAAGATGGTATTCGCGGCATGCCGAACCTGCCATGTGACCGACGCTGGCGTGAACAAGATTGGCCCGTCCTTGCATAATATTATCGGACGCACGGCTGGAACAGTTCCAGGATTTACATATTCTGCGGCAAATGCGGGCGCCGGCTTCGTCTGGACCAAGGAAAAATTGTTCCAGTTTCTGGAAAAGCCACAGCGCGTCATTCCACAGACGAAGATGATCTACGCGGGTCTGCCAGATGCGCAAAAGCGTGCGGACCTAATCGCATATCTCGAAACGCCCAATTAGGGTCAGGACCTCATAAATCTAACCTTCGCGTGCTGAGGCCTTTTTATTGCCGCGCAAGTGGCGGTGGATATCGTCTGTGCACTAACGAGGGTGCGGTCTGCAATCTTTCGGTGCCGCGCCGGTTGAACCAAGCAGCGCTTCAGGCGTTACCTTTGTACAATGTACATAAGGAGACGCTTCATGAAGATAGACACACAAGACGCGCGGGCCGGAAAGACCGGCATGGGCGTGCGCTATGTTCTGGCAATATCATTGGTTCTTGCGGTGGTCGCTATGGTCGCCGTCTATTGGGGAGTCATGCAATGATGCCTATGCACAATAGGGCCGAGCGCGATCCCAAGCCTTACAGCCCGCCGAACGAAGTGCCAGGCACTAGTCCAGACGAAGTGTCCCCGGGTGATTTGGGCGATACCGATTATCCTGGGCGCATTCCCGATGAAACCCCATTGGAATCGCCCCCGTCGGAATTACGCTGCTGAAGAAAAAACGGGCTGTCAGCAATGAAGCGGACAGCCCGTTTTTCCTTAGAGATTAATAATAATGCCACCATCGGAATGCGACATCATTCTGACCTTCATTCATGATGCGGTCGCTCGCGTGAAAGATGGCGGGTCGCTGGCGGGGAAAGACGCATCCGACATCTCATCGACCTTGTTCCAATTCTTACCCGGATGATCACGCATAGAAGCCGCGCCGGCATGGCGGGTTTGGTCGAAATTCTCAGAATCGGTTTCATCATCGGCAAAGGCGGCCGAAAAATCATCTTTCCATTTGTCGGCCTTTGGCATCCATTGATCACGCGTCGCATATAGTCCTGCGCCTATCGCAACGCCGACGCCAATGACGGAGGCCACCGCGCCAAGCCATGATGGCACGGCATATGCAGACGAGCGGCTGCCTTGCGCTTTACGCGCCTGCATGGGCCTTGGGCTCGACTTCCCAGCGGGCTTCGCGCTGGCCCGGGCTGATCCGTTCGCACTTTTTGCGCTCCCATTAGCCATATTTTTTTTGGGGTTTACTGACTGCGTCATGTCATTCTCACTTTCGTCATTTTTCGAAGTTTAATTCTGCAAAGGTAACGACGAAGGGTGCGGCATGGTTCCTCTGAACAGCTGTCAAATTGCTCGGTTGAACGGGGATTAGGCAGTGGCCTAAGCAAAATCGGAACCAAATGGCCCGAGCGATGTTTTCCTTCGCACTCTGAAAGGGAGAAATAGCATGAACCTCATTATCATTCTGATTGTCGGTGGCATTTTGGGCTGGCTGGCCAGCATCGTGATGCGCACGGACGGACAGCAGGGCATTTTCTTGAACGTTATTGTTGGCATCGTAGGCGCCTTTTTGGCTGGCTTTGTCATCACTCCCCTGATCGGTGGCGCGCTAATCACCAGTGGCAATTTCGATCTCCGCTCGTTGGTCGCGTCATTTTTGGGTGCAGTCGTTCTGTTGGCGATCGTCAATATGTTCCGCCGCGGCAGTGTCCGCTAATCATTAACGCAGAGAAAAATTTATGAAAAAGTCGATTTTAATTCTCGTAGCATCTGTGTCTTTGGCGACACTTGGTGCCTGCGACTCTGGTGCAGAAAATGCACAAGAGCAAAAGGCCGACGCCGTCCGCGACAATGCTGAAGTGCAAGCTGACATCATGGAAGTTGAGGCTGATGCCATGGACACCAAGACAGATGGCAAGGACACAGCGGCTGAAACCGCCGTTGAAAATAAAGCTGAAGCCGTCCGCGAACAAGGAGACGCCACGGCCGATGCCATGGAAGATAATGCAGACGCACAGGACAAAAAATAGTCCCGTCTTTGTATGATAATCAGGGCGCGTCCGGAAACTGACGCGCCCTCTTTTGTGCCGAGCCTATGTCCTGACCCTAGGTCGTGACCCTAGCCAGCGGGAATTTCAGCACAACTTGCGTTCCGCTCCCTGTGCGACTTGATATCGACAATTCGCCGTCCACTTGGGTGGCAAAGCCGTGCATCAATTCGGTACCCATTTGCGCGGCTGCGTCGCTGACGACATATCCTTGCCCATTGTCCGAAATATCCAGAATGGCACGCGCGCCATCCAGATTGAACCGCAGGATTACTGCCCCATGCCTGCCCTTGGGGAATGCATGGCGAAAGGCGTTGGTGACCGCTTCCACCACGAACAATGTCAATGGTACAGCATATTCGATGGGCACCGGGAAACTCTCTGCCTGACAGGTCAACTGAACGTGAGTCATGGACCGGTTGGCACCGCGCAACTGCGCGCATAGCTCAGCCATCAGGTTATTGATCGGCACTTCGCCGCGTTCATAGCCATTATCTTGTTCGTACAAAAGCCGGTGGATAAGCGCCAAAGCGCTTATCCGCGCTAGGGTTTGCGCCAGCACTTCTTTTGCGGCGCCTTCGTGCGCACGGCCCAACTGTAATGTCAGTAGGCTGTTGATGATTTGCAGGTTGTTTTTGACTCGGTGGTGCACTTCACGGGTAAGCAGCGTTTTCGCCTCCAACGCATGCGTCAGGTCGGTATTACGGCGGTCAATGGCATCGGCCATGCTGTGTAAATCTGCGCTAAATGCAGCGATTTCTTCGGGCGCGCGGTCGAACTTGTGCCTGTCTGCGGTAAAGTCGCCTTGGGCGAAGCGCCCTGAAACGGCACGCAATTCGCGTAACCATATCAAGGCCAGACGGTGCGTTCCGACCCAGATGGCAAGCGATGCAAGCAATATGGAAATTATAGGCAGCAAAATGCTGATGCGCACTTGCGATACCGCTGCGGCCATTAACGTATCGCGTGGTTCGGCATAGACGACAAACAGGTCAGAACTGTAGAGCTTGTGCAGCGTGTAAATCCATAATGTGCCTTTGTTATCGCGGATCTCGACGGGTTGGTTCTGGCGCGCTGTGACGTCAGGCGTAAAGGGCAAGGGCCGGTCGCCACTTGCCACCTTCGCGCCGTCGCGAGTCACGATGGCTAATGCGCCCGCGCTGCGGCGCGCGGCTTGGCGCAACCCGTCGCGCAGATATTTGACGTCAATGGCCGCAGTGATTGTGCCGTCCGATTGACCATCGGCGGTGCGCAACGGTAAGATCAGGAACAACACGTCCCTTTGGGATATGAGCCCGAAAACGGGCGCTTTTGTAATGGTCATACCCTTTGCATTGACTCCGCGTCGCCACCAACCTTCGCGCGCAAAATTGACTGGCTTGGAAAGAGGAATGGCAGAGCAACGCACCGTGCCATCTGCTGCTGTTCGGGCGATATTGGTAACGGGCGGATAATTGCTTAAAGATATGCGCAGCGCCGTATCGCAATCGGCGGTCATGCGGACCACGTCCCTGTTCGTTGTGTGGGCCAGCAATAGATGCTGTGCAATTACGAAAGGGTCGCGTTGCCGTTCGGCGACTGCACGTGCCGTATCGCGCAACCGATCAAAGGCCAAATTTCGCGTATTTTTCATAGTCACGTTGCCTTGGATGAAGCTTACAACAGTCACAGGCAGCAAGGCGGCGAACACGATCAGAATAAGCCCGTTTCGCATTTTCATTGGTCGCAAAAACACCATTTAGCCAGTGGACCCATCAATGCAATTCTCACGGTTCGATGCCATTTCGGTGCCGCGAAGGGAATAAATATGGGTCCACGGCCTCCTCCCCAGCGGCAGGTAATGCACCGTCATATGCCTGGCGTCGGATTAGGGTGCTTGGCCAATGGGCCCCGAACCGACTTCGATCTGGCAGGCTTCTTCAACACGGCCTCATCGGGACCGTTAATCAACGCCGCCAATGCCACGCGGCCACGTGCTAGCCTGCTCTTGACGGTGCCGATGGCGCAGCCTGTAATCACCGCAGCCTCTTCATAACTGGCGCCGCCTGCGCCAACCAGCATCAGTATCTCGCGTTGTTCAGCAGGTAGCTTTCGCAACGCTTTTTCAACATCGGTCATGTGGATATGATGTTGCTGCGGCGGCGCCTCCACCAGCAGCCGTTCGGCGGCCTCGGGGTCCCAACTCGTCATCCGCGAATTTTTGCGCATCGTGGTGTAAAATTGATTACGCAATATCATAAACATCCACGCTCGGAAGTTGGTTCCCGGGGTGAAACTTGCATGCGCAGCCCATGCCCGCATCATAGCCTCTTGCGCAAGATCGTCCGCAAGTTCCCTATTGCCACATAGTCCGCGTGCAAAAGCGCGCAACGACGGGATAAGTGCAACCATCTGGGCTCGAAAATCATCCGATGCATCGCGCCGTTCAGAGATGGGGCGCGTTTCCACAGGCAAGGCGCTCACGACAATTTCTTGGAGGCCGCTATTTTGGCATCAATTTGGTCCAGAAGATCCAGAAAATCGTCGGGGACAGGTTCATTGGCGATGCTGTCATGCATCTGGCGTAAGGCTGCAGTGAGGGAATCAAATTCCGGGTCCATTGCCTCCCCCGCGTGCCTTTTGCCTTTATTATTACCCAATTGACCCCCTCCATCATTCCAGACGCCCTGCAAAATGTCGGACCCGGGATGACCATATTCTGTCGTTATGCCCATGGCTCAATACCATAATTCAGGCAGGCGAAGATTTTTATCATAGGCGATTAAGCCGCCAAAGATGATATTGTTCCATCCGACGGGAACAAAATTGCAGTTCGAACGTTTTAGTTTCGCTAGCAAAGGGAGCAACTATGTCATTCAGACAGCAACTGGCATCACAATTGCCATATCTTAGGCGTTACGCAAGGGCATTGACTGGGTCACAGTCACTGGGCGATGCGGCTGTACGCGAAACATTGGAAGCGTTATTGGAAGCGCCTGAAGAATGGGATGAAAATGCCCCAGCCAAAACCGAGTTGTTCAGGACATTTCACCGGATCTGGAAAAGCGAAATGATTGCACCACTCGAATCGCGCGGTCGCAGCGGTGTGATTGCGCATTTTCCAGTCAAGCGCCGACAAAGTTTGCTGCTGGCCACGGTTGAAGGATTTACGGTCGACGATGTGGCCGTGATTTTGGGCATGGGCCAAGACGATGTGCACGAACATGTTCAGGCTGCACGCAGCGCGATCGAAGATGCGCTATCTGCGCGCGTGCTCATCATTGAAGATGAATCGATCATCGCGCTGCACATTAAGCAAATCGTGCAAAGCCTCGGCCATGAGACAATTGCCATTGTCCGCACCCGGGCAGAAGCTGTGGCTAAAGCGCGGGACGAAAGGCCAGATCTTATATTGGCCGACATCAGTCTGGCCGACGGATCGAGCGGCATCGATGCTGTGAAGGATATATTGGCTGAACAAACGGTGCCCGTGATCTTCATTACAGCCTTTCCGGAACGCCTGCTTACGGGCGAACGTCCCGAACCGACCTATCTTATCACTAAGCCTTTTGAACCGGAAACTGTGATAGCCACCATTGGCCAAGCTTTGCTGATGCACCGGGATGCCGACATAAACTCAAAAGCGGCATGATTTTTGGGAACAATGTCGGGAAACTCCAGTTTGCTTTTCGAAACGATGTTTTAAGGTCAGCAAATGGGTAAAAACAAATGTTGACCAGCTGGTCGCCTCCCCTTTCTAGACCAGCTTCTTAGCACCCCGGCCTAACCGTCGGGGTGCTTTGTTTTGTTCTTCGATTGCCGATCGTTCCGGGTCAACCAGATGGCAACAACAGCTTTGGATCAATACGCGCGCTGTTCCATTTCATGCCCCAGTGTAAATGCGGCCCACTTGCTCTGCCTGTGGCCCCGACGCGGCCAATGACCTGGCCTTGCCGCACAACGTCGCCTTGTTTGACCAGCAATTCGGACGCGTGCAAAAACGCACTGTTCAAACCCATGCCATGGTCAATCATCAGCAAATGGCCTTCCAAGGTGAAGGCATCATTGGCGCCAAGGGTGACGACGCCGTCGGCGGGCGCGACGAAATCCTCGCCTCGGGCAGCGGCGATGTCCATGCCATTATGATAGCTGCCCGGCATGCCGTTATAAATGCGTTGCGCGCCAAATAGACCCGATATGCGGCCTGATACGGGGCGGATGAAACTTTGCCGCCAGCCTTCACTAGCGCTGCGGACGGCGCGTGCGGACGCAATCTGTGCAAGCTCTGCGCTGCGCCGTGCCTGAAATTCGACGGAGCTTGTCGCGCCGCCGGTGATGTTCGCAGCAACATGTTCGATGCGCCAATTGCCCAAGGCGACGGCGATCTTGCGCTCCATCTTGCTGCCATCAGCCAGCATAGCGACCAACCGTGCCTGCATCGGTGCGTCACGGTCAAAACCGATCAGGAAGAAGCCGTCCGGACTAAGCTCTAACGCCACATCGTCTAAAAAAACGCTGCGTGTCCCTTTAGGCGCGCGGCCGATGAGCAAGCCACCTTGAACAGCAGCGCCGGACATCCAGAATGCGGCTGGGGGGTTTTGGGAAGGAAGCTGTGGCTGCGCGGAAACTGGAGGCACCGCACAGGCGAGACCGAGGAAGGCCGTGATGTTTGCGCGCAAAACCCGGCTGGTGCGCATCAAATGTTCAGCCCTTGGCCAATGCTGCGCGGGTGGATGCCTCTGCGCTCACATATGGCTCCTGCTTGACAACGCTCCAGTAACGCAGCTCCTCCAAGGCAATCGCTTGGCCAGTCACCGCGCATATGACATGGTCGCCTGCGGTGAGTATACGGAAGCTATTGGCCATATAATGCAGGCGGGCGACTTTGTTTTTCGAAGACATTAGCATGGCGGCATTATGGCGCATCGATGCGCAATGGGCAATGCGTCGCGTCAGCCGTCGAACAGATTGCCTTGATTAACCGTCGGCTGCGCTGGTTTGGGTGTCGCAGATCGCGGCGGCGCAGAGCCATTGATGACGCTGCCGACTGCACCATCGACGAACCGCAGGGTCACGTCGCCCGCCGTCACGGCAGCCGCCCGCGACATAATCGTTTTGCCCTCTGCATCTGTCACACGGGCAAAGCCGCGTTTTAGCGGGGCCTCGGGGTGCAGGCTGTCGGCTAGGCGGGTAAGCCCATCCAGCCGTTGCTGGCCTTGTTCGATACGGCGGGTCAAAAGGCGGGGGTGCAGCATCATCGCTGGCCCCGAATAAGCGATCTCCGCCTTGCCGACGCGCGTGCGCAGAGACTGGCGCAGGCGTTCGGCAAGGTCATCTGTGCGCTGCTGATGCGGTGCGGCAAGGTCGGACAGGCGTGGCATCAGCCGCCGTTGCGCCTCAAGCCGTTCCGCCGCCAGGTCCACATGCTTGCGTACATTGTTTGCCATGCGCAGACCCAATTGCCCGACGCGTTGCAACAGGTCGCTGCGCACCGGAACCGCGATTTCGGCGGCAGCGGTCGGCGTAGGCGCGCGCAGATCAGCGGCAAAGTCGCACAAGGTGGTATCGGTTTCATGCCCGACTGCAGAGATAATCGGTATCGCACAATTGGCGACCGCGCGGACCACGGCTTCATCGTTAAAAGCCCATAGGTCCTCAATCGACCCGCCACCGCGCGCGACAATCACAAGGTCGGGGCGCGTGGCCGGGCCATCTTGCGGCATCGCGGAAAATCCGTTCACTGCCCGCGCTATTTGGGCCGCCGATCCTTCGCCTTGTACCAATACCGGCCAGACGATGACATGCGTTGGGAAGCGGTCGGCCAATCTGTGCAAAATGTCTCGAATGACGGCGCCTGTGGGCGATGTAACCACGCCGATAGTGCGGGGAAGCGACGGCAGCTTTTTCTTACGTTCGGGCGCAAATAGCCCTTCGGCCGCAAGACGGGCTTTCAGCTTTTCAAACAAAAGCATCATCGCGCCTTCGCCAGCCACCTCAAGGCTATCGACAATGATTTGATAATTGGAACGACCCGCATATGTGGTGAGCTTGCCCGTGGCGACGACTTCAAGCCCATCCTCCGGCGCGAAGGGCAGGCGCGCCGCGCCGCCTTTCCACATTACAGCATCAAGCCGTGCATTATCATCTTTCAGGCAAAAATAGATATGCCCCGACGCCGCGCGCTTAAAGCCGGAAATCTCCCCCCGCACGCGGACATGGCCGAACCTATCCTCAACCGTGCGTTTCAGGGCAAGCGACAGTTCCGACACGCTCATCGCCTGGGCATTGTCGCCGGGCCGCTCCTCGGCTAACAGGCGAGCGACTTGCGGGTCGGCAGTTTCAAAGGGGTCATTTGCGGACATGAATATCTTGCTCATCGGTTCGGG
>NZ_CAMDCK010000014.1 GCF_945890115.1 Sphingorhabdus sp. EL138 | reverse complement strand
CGACCAAAAGGTCCGGTTGATCGCCGATTATTTGCGCGATACGCCGGATCCGGACCGTGGCTGGGCATTGGCGGCGCTGGCTGGCACGCTTAGCATTGCGACGGTGAAATCGGCGGCGATCCGGAGTATGGCCGAGGAACGCTTTGACCCCATGCTGTTCCGCATGAGCCGCGATTATGTGGGGGATACGGCAGAGACCGTCGCGTTGATGTGGCCGGACGTTCATGCTGATGCCGCTGCGCCAACGGTTTCGGAGGTCATCGACCTGCTGAATACCGCAAGCCGTTTGCGTGCGCCCTTATTGCTGGCGGAACTGATGGACAGGCTGGACGCCAATGGCCGTTATGCGCTGCTGAAACTGGCAACAGGTGGCATGCGCGTTGGCATATCGGCGCGACTGGCCAAAACCGCTTTTGGGCAGGCCTTTGGCCTGTCCGTGGATGATGTTGAAGAGGTCTGGCACGCGCTTCGTCCGCCTTATGCGGAGCTGTTTGCGTGGGGCGAGGGCAAGTCCGCGCGTCCCGACCCCGCCGACAGCGCGTTTTTCCGGCCCTTCATGCTCGCGCATCCGTTGGAAGAGGGGAGCGTGGATCTGGAAGATTTCGTCGCCGAATGGAAATGGGATGGAATCCGTATCCAGATTGCGTCAACCGGCGGCGAGACGCGGTTATTCAGCCGGGGTGGCGATGAGGTGACGGCAGCCTTTCCGGAAATCGCCGCCGCCTTCACCGGCATTGGCGTGGTCGATGGCGAATTATTGGTGCGCGGCGATGTGCAAGGGGGGGAGGCGGCCAGTTTCAATGCGCTGCAACAACGCTTGGGCCGTAAGAATGTGACCGCCGCGATGCAGGCGGAATATCCGGTGTTCGTGCGGCTATACGACATTTTGTTCGACGGGACGCAGGATCTACGCAGCCAGTCTTGGAGCGTACGGCGGGAGCGGCTGGAATATTTCGCCGCGAGACTCGACACTGTCCGGTTCGACCTGTCCGCGATCATCGCAGCGCGCGATTTCGACCATCTGGCGGAAATGCGTGCAGGTGCGCGTGAAGCGGCGATTGAGGGCGTCATGCTCAAGCGGCGCGATTCGCCTTATTTGGCAGGCCGCAAAGTCGGCCTTTGGTACAAATGGAAACGCGAACCGCTCGTCGCCGATTGCGTCATGATGTATGCGCAACGCGGGAGCGGGAAACGCTCGTCTTTTTATTCGGATTATACCTTTGGCTGCTGGACGCCCGACGGCACCTTGTTGCCCGTGGGCAAGGCCTATTCCGGGTTCAGCGATGCGGAGCTGAAATGGCTGGACCGTTTCGTGCGCGACAACACGGTTGCGCGCTTTGGTCCCGTGCGTGAAGTTGAAAAGTCATTGGTGCTTGAGGTCGCGTTTGACGCGGTGCACGAATCGAAGCGGCATAAATCGGGCATCGCGATGCGTTTCCCGCGCATCTCCCGCCTGCGCCGCGACAAGCCAGCCGATGAGGCAGATACGATTGCGGCCCTACGCGCTATGATTGGTTAGAGAAACGCCCGCACATCGGCCATGAAGCGGTCGAACTGGTCATGGTGCAACCAATGGCCGGCATTTTCATATTCCACGACCTTTGCCGTCGGGAAATGCGCGAGACGCCCGTCCTTTTCGGGGTTGGATGCGCCGCTATTGGCGCCATACATCATCATCACCGGACAATTGATTGACTGCCACAATGTTAAAAGATTTTCGCGGGGCATGTCGAAAATGGCCCAAACATTTAGGTAATGGTCAAATTTCCAGCTCCAACTTCCGTCTTCGTTGCGGCTGATGCCATGCACGGTCAAATGCCGCGCTTGTTCGTCGGTCAGATAGCTGTTTTCGGTCTTCATTCGTTCATACGCGGCTTCGATATTGGGGTATCGCTTTGGCGTGCGACCCGCGGCGTTGCGTTTATCCTCTATCCACTGCCGGAAACGTGTCTGAATACCAATGGCGTCCCGCTCCACCTGCATTTTCGGGGATAGACCGAGTCCTTCGATCGTGATCATTTTCCGGACATTTTCGGGGTAGAGCCCTGCATAACGCGTCGAAACATTGCCGCCCATGGAATGGGCGATGATGCTGACGGGGGCAAGGTTCAATTGATGGATCAACTGCGCCAGGTCGTAAACGAACGCAGACATTTCATAATGGCCATCGGGCGACCACGCGCTGTCGCCATGGCCCCTGAGGTCGGGTGCAATGATATGCCAGTCGTGGCGCAATTCCTCCGCCACCCAATCCCAGCTACGTGCATGATCGCGGCCACCATGGACCAAGAGCAACGGGGGTGCGTCGGGGTTACCCCAGTCGACATAATTTAGCCGAAGGCGTTGGGAAATAAAGCTGTTGGTGATGGGGCCATGCAAAGTCATTCTGCGGCTAGTAATTGTTCTGCGCCCCCAAGGTCAACTGATACCAGTCGGCTGATGCCCTGTTCAATCATCGTCACGCCAAACAGACGGTGCATCCGGCTCATCGTCACGGCATTGTGGGTGACGATCAGGTAACGCGTCTCGGTCTCTTTCGTCATCGCGTCCAGCAAGTCGCAGAAACGTTCGATATTGGCGTCATCCAAAGGCGCGTCGACTTCGTCGAGGACGCAAATCGGGGCGGGGTTGGTAAGGAACAAACCGAAGATCAGCGCAACAGCCGTCAGCGCCTGTTCGCCGCCCGACAGCAAAGTAAGCGACTGCAATTTCTTGCCCGGCGGTTGCGCGAAAATTTCAAGGCCAGCCTCCAACGGATCATCGCTGTCGATCAGTGCAAGATGTGCTTGGCCGCCATTGAACAGGGTCGAAAACAGGCGGCGGAAATGGCCGTCTACCGCCTCAAAAGCGGTCAGCAGCCGCGCGCGGCCCTCGCGATTTAGACTGCCGATGGAACCACGCAAGCGGTTGATGGCGAGGGTAAGCTCTTCGCTTTCGGCAACGCTTGTGCCTTGCTGCATTTCCAGTTCGGCCAGTTCGTCGGCGGCAATCAGGTTGACGGGTCCAATGCGCTCGCGTTCGTTTTGTAGGCGGTCGAGGCGGTTCGATTCCAGGCCCGCATCGTCCATCGCATCTTCATCAAAGTCCCATTTTTCCGGCAGGACGGGCGGCGGGCATTCGAACCTTTCCCCCGAAATCCGGCCCATTTCGACGCGGCGCTGTTCCTGATTTTCGGCACGAGCTTCGGCGCCTGCGCGGGCTTCGCGGGCAACAGATAGCATCTCGGCGGCGACCGACAATTCGCGTTCAAATGCGCGCAATGTTGTTTCATGCGCTGTTTCGGCGGTTTGCAGGCCAGCGAGCTTCTCGGCCAATTGCTCTTTGTCTGCCCGCAAAGTAGCAATGTCGCGGGCCAGCATTTCCGGCCTTCCCGCGTTCTCTGCTTGCTCAGTAGAGATGGCGGCGCTGCGTGCGTTCATTTCGGCGATCCGGCGTTCGGCTTCGCCGGCGCGTTCCTGCCAGCTGCGAATCTCGACCATCGTCACGGCGCGGTGCTCGCGGCTTTGCGCGATGCGTTGTTCCAGCCCCGACAGGTCCGCCTGATTGCGCGCCAACAGGTCGCGGGTTGCCGCATGCGCTGCCGCAAGATTTTGGACGCGGTCGGCATGATGCGACCCGTCGGGCAGGGCATGACGTGCCGCGTCGGCGGTTGTGCGCTCCGCTTGCGCCTCGGCCAGATCTTGCTCGGCGGCTGCCATTCGGTCGCCAAGCGCGGCCTGTGCAGATTTTAGCCGCGTCAACGCGTCTTCGGCTTGATCGACTGCGCGCAATGCTTGGCGCAACTGGCCTTCTTTGGCGACACGCGCCGCCGCAGCCGTGCGGACTGCGTCCTGCGCCGCTTCAATCTTATCCGTCATCTGCAAAATGCTTTGCGCCTGCGCATCGAGCGCGGCTTGGGCAGGCGCGATGAGCATATCCAATTCGGCCAAACGATTGGCGCGGACCAATTGTTCTGCAATCGTCGCGCCGTCGCCATCGGTTGCAAAGCCGTCCCAGCGGCGCAGCCTGCCTGCCAGCGTCACCAGACGTTCGCCGAGGGCGAGTGGCTTGCCATCATCCGTTTCGGCCACGCGCACCATCGACAATCGCGCCGCAAGCTCTGGCGGTGCATCGACAAAATGAATGAGGGCGGTGTCGGCGACTGTGCCAAGCGCAGCCGCCCCGCCCAGCCAGCGGCGCCCCGTTTCGCCGCCAATGCGCGCATCTGCATCTTCACCCAGTGCAGCGGCCAAAGCGTGTTCATAGCCTGGCTTCACCGATATATGGTCGATGGCCTTATTGCCTTGACCTTTGGTCAAGGAACGCTGCAGCGCGCTCTGTTCAGTCAATAACGCGGCGAGTTCAGCCTTCGCACTCGCAATGGCGACTTGGGCAAGATCGCGGGCGGAGATCAGCGCGGCCCGCTGCGCCTCGGCGGTTTCATGCGCCTTGCTGTCCGCTTGCAATTGTGTCTGCAGGCTTTGGACGTCCGCATCGGCTTGGTTTTTGGACGCGGCATATTCCGCCTCATTCCCCAAAGCGTCCCGTTCCGATATGATCCGCGCGCAAGCCTGTTCGGCCCGCTCCGCACGCGTCGCCGCCGCCGACAGCGCGGCATCGGCCACGCGCAATTCGGCATCTGCGCGCGCTTGTTCAGCCGACGCATTGGCCAATGCTATTTCGCTCTCGCGCGCTTGCCGTTCGGCATTTTCCGCCGTGCGCAGCAAAGCAGGGCGTTCCTCCTCTTGCGTTTTAATCTGCTCGGCCAGCTTGACGCTCTCTGCCTGCAAGCGGGCAAGCGCATCTGCCGCATCATGGGTCAGCCTGCCCTCGCGTGCGCCATCTTCGGCCATGCGCGCCGCTTGCGCCGCGAGGTCGGATTGGCGCTGGATGATCCGTTCATGCTCGCCCGTTAGTTGCACGAGCCTGTTCGACAGATCACTGGCCGCATCGCGCGCCGCCATCGCCAGTGCCCGCGCATCGGCAAGTTGTTGCACAGCCTCTTGCTGCTTTTCGGTCAGGACGCGCTGAGCGACGGCGGCGTCCTCAACCGTCTTTGCCGCTATATTGGCCTCGGCGCGTGCGGCATCTGCTGCTGCCTTGGCCTCACGCCAGCGGACAAAGATCAAACGGGCTTCTGCCTGCAACATGTCTTTGGTCAATGTGCGATACCGTTCGGCTTGCTTCGCTTGGCGGCGTAACTGTCCCGCGCGGGCGTCCATATCGGCAAGGATGGTCGCCAGCCGTGCCAAATTGCTCTCTGCCGCACGCAGCTTTTGCTCGGCATCTTTGCGCCGGACGTGCAGGCCAGCGATGCCAGCCGCCTCCTCCAGCATCTGTCGGCGTTCTTGCGGCTTGGCCGAAATTATTGCGCCAATACGCCCTTGGCTTACCAAAGCAGGGGAATGTGCGCCGGTTGCGGCGTCGGCGAAGATCAGCGCGACATCCTTAGCGCGCACATCGCGGCCATTGGACCGATAGGCGGAGCCCGCGCCGCGCTCGATCCGGCGGGTGACTTCCAATTCTTCGTCACTGTCACTGTCGGCAGTGTCGTCGCTGCGTTCCGCCAAGATCGTGACTTCAGCAAAATCGCGCGGCGGGCGTGATGCGGTTCCGGCGAAGATCACATCTTCCATGCCAGCGCCGCGCATCGATTTGGCGCTGCTTTCCCCCATCACCCAACGGATGGCTTCCAACAGGTTGGATTTGCCGCAGCCATTTGGCCCGACAATGCCGGTCAGCCCGCTCTCAATCCGCAGTTCAGCAGGCTCGACAAAGCTTTTGAAGCCGACAAGTTTCAGCTTCTTTATCCGCAAGGGGCGAACCCCGTTGCGGCTAAAGCGATGTCATGGCCCCCCCAAGCCATGTTTAGCGTGCGCCGGCCTCAACCAGCTTGCTTTTCACCTGCACCCATGAACTGGCGTCCAACTTCGCACCGTTCAGCAGGAAGAATGGCGTGCCAGCCACATTGTCTTCCTTCGTCCCGCGCTCGGTTGTTTTGATCAGCGCATCAATCGCGGCCTTGTCAGTCAAACACGCTTTGGCTTGGTCTTCGCTAATGCCCCGTGACTTCACAAATTCGATCAGGCCCAATCGAGTGCCAAGCAAAATTGAGACTTGTTCAGGCGACATTTTCTGCATGGCCAATTGGTCCGCCTCAGTCACACTGCTGATTTTGCCAAGCCATGTAGGCTGTTCGGTATAGAGCTGCTCAGTCAGCGGGAAGAATGCCTCCGGACCGCTGCATTGTGCCAAAAGAAAACCGGGAATGTCCTGAATACCATGGACCAGGAATGGGCGGAATTCCATCGACACAGTGCCGTCATTAACCAGCTTGTGCAATTCCTCGGTCGACTGCATCGAAAATTGCGCACATTGGGGGCAGGTGATTGCGCCATATTCAATCAGCTTCAATTTTGCATTGGGGTTGCCCATTTGATAGCCACCAAATTCGGTTTTGGTGACAACATCGACCCACGCTTGATCGGCAGGGGCGGCAACCTTGGCAAGCGGCTCACCTTTGGGTGCGCCAGCATTATCCGCACCGCCGCAAGCGGCAAGGGCCATGGCGGCGGCGGTTGTCAAAATGAATGTCTTGATACGCATAGGATATCCTTCTGTCTGGAATCTCGGTTTACTTCAGTGCTGCCTGTAATTCAGCAACGTTATGAATATGGTCCTGCAAAACGCCATTGACCAAAAATGCGGGCGTGCCCCGCACACCAAGCGCGGATCCTCTTTCGGTCATACCAATGACAAAATTAAACGCCGCTTTGTCCGCCAAGCAGGTTTTGGCTTGCGCTGGTGTGATCCCGCGTTGTTGCATGATCGGGCCAAGGCCGATTTCGTCAAAGGTGCTGACCATGAACCCTGTATAATCTTCGGCCTTCAATTTGTCGCGCGTGGCGGCGCTGATGTTTTTGGTTTTGCCAGACCAGATGGCCTGAGTCGCCAGCAAATGGCGCTGATTGCCGAAGAATTTTGCCTTACCGCCGCAGCGCGCCAACATGGCAGCCGTCAGATCGACGGGATTGAGCACCATGTTGCGAATTTCGAGGCTAGCCTTGCCAGTGGCTACAAATTTCGCCTTGAACGCGGGTGCTTGTTGCATTTCAAAATCTGCGCAATGGCCGCATGTGTAGCTTAAATATTCGACCACTTTGTTTGGCGCAGCCGGGTTGCCGATTATATGCGCGCCCTTGTCCGTGACCGTCACGGTCGACAGCCATTTGTTGGGTGCAGGCGCGGCAACGATCGCGGTCGACAGCGCCATTACGCCCACCAAAACTGCGCCCAGATATTTTTTCATATGTGACATTCCGCTGGACCTCATGCTTCGAACCTTAGCTTGCGCATTTGCTGTCACTCGCCGCCTTTGGCAAGGCTTTTTGCGAGGCTTTCGAGCACGGCGAACAGTTCAGGATCGCCAATTTCGCGCAAGGAATCGCCCAATTCCATCGGCACAGGTTTCAACATGGGCGCGGCGGTGGGCTGGCGCAGCTTTGGCTTGGCGACTGGGCCTTGGCGGACTTTGACCCGCGCCACGGCTCCATAGCCAAAAAAGCGGTTCACACGTTCGATGATTTCGGGAAGCACATGCTGGATCATGGTCGCGTGCGCGCCCTCCACCGTAAGTTCCAGCGTGCCGTCGGATTTCTTGCCAATCGGAAAGCGGATCGCCTCTGGCGCGGACACAGCGGCATAGCGCGCGCCGACGATTTCATCCCAGCGGCTGACGACAGAGCTTTGGACGAAACCGAATTTCCGAAATGCGGCGCGTCCGATATCGGGCATGAGCGACGATACAGACCTCGCCTCCCCACCGCGCGGGCGCTGAAATGTTTTGGGCGTCAGCGCCTTTTTGGTGCCTTTTGGCGGTGGTGGTGACTTGCCTTTATCCATCCCCTCATCCATGCCATTTTTCATGTCCGCCGTCCAACACACCATCCATAAATCTGGGGATATCGCCGCGCGCTTGCTGGCGCATTATGACGTGCATGCGCGGACGCTGCCGTGGCGCGCGCCGCCGGATCAGGGATTTGCCAACCCTTATCATGTGTGGCTGTCGGAAATCATGTTGCAGCAGACAACGGTCGCGGCGGTGGGGGCCTATTTCCAAAAGTTTACGCACATCTGGCCGGACTTTGCGGCGCTGGCGGCGGCGAAGGATGCGGATGTCATGGCGGCATGGGCTGGCCTTGGCTATTATGCTCGCGCGCGCAATTTGCTGAAATGCGCACGCGTGGTTGTGGCGGACTATGAAGGTCGTTTGCCGCAGACCGAGGCGGAATTACTGAAGTTGCCCGGCATTGGCCCTTATACCGCCGCTGCGATCGCCGCGATTGCGTTCGGGCAAAGGGCGGTTGTCGTCGATGCCAATGTCGAACGCGTCGTGTCGCGGTTGTTTGCGATTTCGACGCCTTTGCCGCAGTCAAAACCCCTTATTCGCGCGGCGACCGACAGCATTACGCCCAACAACCGCGCTGGCGACTTTGCGCAAGCGATGATGGATTTGGGGGCGGGCATATGTTCGGTGCGCGCGCCATCTTGTCTCATTTGCCCCCTTGCCTTTGCCTGCGATGCCAAACATTTGGGTAATCCCGAAGTTTACCCTGCCAAAACGCCCAAGGCCGCCAAAGCACAGCGTACAGGGAATGCATATTGGATCGAGCGGGATGGACATGTCTGGTTGGTGCGCCGCGAGGACAAGGGCCTTTTGGCGGGCATGCGCGCTTTGCCAGATGATCAATGGACGGCGCGACGCGATGGCCATGCGACGCCCCCTGCACCTGCCAATTGGCAAAAATTGTCACTGCAAGTGTCACATGTTTTCACGCATTTTTCGCTTCTGCTCGACATTGCCGTTACGTCATGGCCAGCAGGCGCAGACGACCCCAAGGACGGCGAATGGTGGCCATTAAAATCGCTCGACAAGGCTGGTCTGCCGACCCTATTCAGAAAAGCAGCAGAGGCGGCGATGCACGCAGGGGAGAGAATATGAACACGCAGGATAGCGGACAGGCCATGATTGGTCGGCGCGGGTTTTTAACATGGGGCGGCCAATTGGCCGCAGCGGGCGCCATAAGCGCCTTTGCGCCAGCGCGCGCTTGGGCACAGGCGGCCGATTTATATCCGACCATCCGGACGCAGTTTGAAAGCTACATCTCTTCGGGCAAGCTCCCCGGTGTTCTCGCCACCATTGGTCGCGCGGCTGGAATGCCCGATGTCATCGCCATGGGCACGCAAGGGCTGGGCGAAACGACGCCAGTGAATATCGACACATTGTGGCGCATTTATTCCATGACGAAGCCTGTCACCGGCATTGCCGCGATGATCCTTGTCGACGAAGGCAAGATGAAGCTGGATCAGCCGATTGCCGATTTCTTGCCCGAATTTGCCAATATGACCGTGCTGACCGATCCGGAAAAAAGCTTGGACGCGGTGCCAGCCAAGACGCAGATTACCCTGCGGCATTTGCTGACCCATACCGCTGGCTTGGGTTATTCGATTGTCACTAAGGGCCCATTGTTGAAGGCCTATCTGGATAATGGCATTACGCCGGGCATCATCAGCCGCTTTCCCATTCCGGGTCAGGCCGCAAGTGCGCCGACCCCTGATCTCAAGACATTTGCCGAACGGCTTGCAAAGCAGCCTTTGATTGCCGAGCCGGGCACGAAATGGAGCTATTCCATCTCGCTCGATTTGCTGGGCCGTGTGATTGAAGTCGCAAGCGGCATGGATTTTGAGGCGTTTTTGAAGGCGCGCATTTTTGAACCGTTGAAGATGACGAGCAGCTATTTCCAAGTGCCCAAGTCGGAAACCAAGCGCTTTGTATCCAATTATGCGCCTGTGAATGGCGTGTTGTTCCCGATCGATCCTGCAACGACGAGCATTTATCTCGACAAGCCAGCCTTTGCCTTTGGCGGTGCGGGCATGGTGACGTCCGCGCGCGATTATGACCGGTTCCTCAACATGCTTGCCAATTATGGTGAATTGGATGGCGTCCGCGTGATGTCAACGGCGACCGCCAAACTTGCCATGTCCGATTTACTACCATCGGCGGTTTCAACCAACGGCACCTATGCCGACGGCGCTGGCTTTGGTGCGGGTGGCCGGGTCGGCAAGGGCGCGAATGACGGTGTGTTCGGCTGGGGCGGTGCGGCTGGTACGGTGGCTTTTGTCGACCCAAGACGCAAATTGCGCGCCGTTTGCATGGCGCAATATATGCCAAGCAGTGCCTATCCATTGCCTCAAGACTTTCCCAAATGGGTCCTGAAGGACTTGGGCTTGCCAGCTTGATGCGGTGCCTGATCCGATGATGGCTCCAGGTTTTACGGGCTCACCGCTCGACCGTGCGGACCGTATCCGCAATGATCCAGAGGCCTTTGGCCTGTTGCTGGGCGACTGGCGCGCGCGGGTGTTGGGCCTGGACGGGCTTGATCCGCGCGTCACCGACGCAGGCGAATTGCACTGGCATTCTTTGGCGGAGCTGGAGGGGTCGGAGGAGCTTATCCTGCTTGGCCTGTCCGATGGTAAGCCGTATTTTGTGGCCGTGGTCGACGCGACGGGCGATGCGTTTCGCTCGCCTGCTATCTGGCGCGCTTTGTCGACGCTGCCTGCGGGGGATGCTGCGATCTATGGCACGGCGCGCAGCCTGATCGAATGGCATAATGGGCATCGTTTCTGCGGACGTTGCGGCGCGGCGACGGTGTTATTCCGCGCTGGCTGGGGCCGCAAATGCGGCAATTGCGAAAAGGAACATTTTCCGCGCACGGACCCTGTGGTCATCATGCTCGCCGAATTTGAAGGCAAGGCATTGGTCGGGCGGCAGACCCGTTTCCCGCCCGGCAATTATTCGGCGCTGGCGGGCTTTTTGGAACCCGGCGAATGCATTGAAGAGGCCGTCCGCCGCGAAATCCATGAAGAAGCCGGCGTCACCTGCGGCGCGGTGCGTTATGTCACCAGCCAGCCCTGGCCCTTTGGCGGGTCGCAATTGATGATTGCCTGCACCGCCGATGCGCTTGGGGAAGCCCTCACGCTCGACACGGACGAGATTGAAGATGCGATGTGGGTGACCAAAGAGGAGGCGATTGCCGCTCTGAAAGGCGAGGCCGACCGCCGCTTCAACGCGCCGCCACCCTTTGCCATCGCACATAGCCTGCTGCGCCATTGGGTATCGCAATAATGGCTGAGGCCGTGCCGCTGCGCATCGACATCGTTTCGGACGTGGTCTGCCCATGGTGCATCATTGGCCTGAAGCAAGTGGAGCAAGCGCTCACGCTTGTCGGCCAAGACATTGCCGCCGAAACTTATTGGCATCCGTTCGAACTCAACCCGAATATGCCGCCCGAAGGTGAAGATACCGCAGAGCATATCGCGCGCAAATATGGCAGCACGCCCGAACAAAGCCGCTCCAACCGGAACAGGCTGTCCGACATCGGCGACAGTGTTGGCTTTGCGTTTAATTATGGCGAGGGCATGCGCATTTATAACACCTTCAACGCGCATAAATTGCTGACCATTTTTGGCAGCGAGCGCGGATGGCGTGCGCAGACGGCGTTGAAAATGGCTTTGTTCACGGCCTATTTTCAGGACCGCCGCGATGTGAGCGACACCGACGTCTTGTGCGATATCGCTGAGACGCAGGGCATGGACCGCGACGTGGCTTTGGCATGGATCAACGATGCCGCGCTCACGACGAGCGTGCGGGCAGAAATGTCGCATTGGGCCGACCAGAATATCACTGGCGTTCCTGCAATCATCTTCGACCAAAAATATATGGTCCCCGGCGCCCAAAGCGCCGAGACATTTGCCGATGTGATTAACAAGGTGTTGGCGAAGCGGGCCGCCGCCTAAACCAACCCCATTTTCATCAATTCATTCAGCATCTTCGGCGACATTTCGTCGCGGCCGTCGGTTTCTACCGAATCCAGATCGGGCGGGGCGTTGGCTTCTTCGAGATAGCGCCAGCCCTGATGCGCGCGCTTGGGTGTCGAGCGGACGGTGATGAGCTGGGGTACAATGCGGATCCAATGCCGGCCAGCGCCATTTTCCATAAAGCCGATGATCGGGCTTCTGCCGATGATTGTGTGCGTGTGAATCCAATAGAGCGAACCGCCCGCCATTTCTGCGACACGCTTGGGCAAATAGCGGGTGGTAATCCGCACTTCGCCATCTTGGGCATATGCCGCAAGCCGTTCCCGCAGATGCTGCGGGCTTTGCGCGCCAAAGGCGATTTTGGTCATGTTCAAGGGCATAAGGATTATGTGCGAACTGCGCGGCTAACCAGCAAGGCCGCTGAAGACCGCGAGGCCAAGAAAGATGAGAAAGCCCATCGAATCGGTAATCATGGTGACAAAGATGGAGCTTGAAACCGCCGGGTCTTGATCGAGCCGGTCCAGCAGCACCGGAATGGCGACACCGGACAATCCAGCCAATGAAATATTGCACAATATCGCCACCGCAATGACGCTAGCGAGCAGCCAGTTGCTGAAAATCAGGCCAGCGCCCAAACCAGCGATCACCGCGACCGTTGCGCCAATGAGCAGCGCCACGCGGATTTCGCGCCAAATTGAGCGCATAGTGTTGGACTGGGTCAACTGATTGGTGGCCAGCGCCCGCACCGTCACGGCCAAAGTCTGCGTCCCTGCATTGCCGCCTATGGACGCGACGATGGGCATCAAAACCGCGAGCGCGACCATCGTTTCAATCGCCGCGCCAAATTGCGCAATGATGAAACTTGCGACCATCGCCGTGCCCAAATTGGCAATCAGCCAGCGGACGCGCGCCTTGTAGCTTTCCGAAATCGGCTCGTTAATGTCGCCTTCGCCAGCACCCGACAGGCGTAGGATATCTTCGTCGGCTTCTTCCTGCACAATATGGACAATGTCATCGGCGGTGATGACCCCCACCAACCGGCCAGAACCATCGACGACAGCCGCAGAAATCAGGGCATATTTCTGGAAACGTAACGCGACCTCTTCCTGATCCATATCGACCGGGATGAGCGTTTGTTCATGCATCATGATTTCGCTGACCGGCACCTTGCGCTGGCTGCGCATGATCCAGCTCAATTTGCATGTGCCAACAGGCTTATGCTGCGGATCGACGACAAAGATTTCCCAGAATTCGGTGGTCAGGTCTTGGCGATCGCGCAGATAATCGATGAGCTGACCCACGGTCATATGTTCCGGCACCGCGACCAATTCACGCTGCATGATACGGCCAGCGGATTCGTCGGGATATGACAACGCATCTTCAATGACGGCGCGGTCTTCGGGGTCCAGCTCGGCCAAAACGGCTTGCTGGTCCTCTTCCTCCATATCCTCGATAATCGCGACCGCGTCATCGGTATCCAACTGTCCGGCAAGTCCGGCAACTTGCGATGCGGGCAGGGCGTCGATGATGTCTTCGCGGACATAATCGTTGACCTCGGCCAACACCTCGGCGCTCATCAGGTCGCCTAGGCTAATGGCGAGTATACCGCGCCGTTCGGATGGCGTCAGTTCGAGAAGGTCGGCAATGTCGGCTTCGTGCAGGGGTTCCACAAGCCTGTAGACTTCGTCGAGATCGCCGTCGTCAACAGCGTCGAGAACGCGGTCAACATAATCGCGCGTCAGGCGATTGTCTTCGTCCAGCGTTTCCATGATTTCGGGGTCAATGATGGCCGGGTTGGCGATGTCGCTGGTCAATTGCGGGCCTCCCGTTTTTCAATCTGAGACGTTATAGTAAGAATTCGCCCCTCCTACGCAGGCGGCGTCAAAAAGCAATGATTTTGGCTTTGCACCTATGCGATGCATCCCCTAGGGCGGCCATCATCCATTTTAAAAGCCTGAAGGAATATCAATATGGCCGATGAAACACTTACCCTTTCGCTCGACAGCGGCGACGTTGTTATCAAGCTGCGTCCTGATCTTGCCCCCAACCACGTAGCCCGCATCACCGAACTTGTCGGCGAAGGTTTTTACGACGGCGTGAAGTTCCACCGCGTCATCCCCGGCTTCATGGCGCAGGGCGGTTGCCCCAATGGCACTGGCATGGGCGGTTCGTCGAAGCCAAATCTGAAGCAGGAATTTAACGCAGAACCGCATGTGCGCGGCGTTTGCTCCATGGCGCGGACCAATGATCCGAACACCGCCAATAGCCAGTTTTTCATCTGCTTTGACGATGCCAGCTTTTTGGACCGTCAATACACCGTCTGGGGCCAAGTGATCAGCGGTATGGAGCATGTTGACGCTTTGCCAAAGGGTGAGCCACCTGCGAACCCTGGCGTAATCCGCAAGGCGACCGTAGCTTAATAATCAAGACTATAAGCAAAAGCGCGCGGGAGGCTTATTGGCTTCCCGCGCGTTTTGTTTGCTTATAATCGGGTAGTGATTAGTCGCTGCCACCTTGTGTGGGCTCAGGCGGACGCATCGCGGCCATTGCGGCTTTCAATTCGTCCATTGAAATCTTGTCGTCCTTATCGGCATCAATATTCGAAAAATATTGCACCAACGGACCTTGCGCCTCGTCTCTGGCAATGAAGCCGTCCTTATTGGCATCGAGAAAAGCGAAAATCTGCTCTGGCTGTGGCCCGCCACCGCTTGGCGCGGGCGGCGGTGCATCTTGCGCCATTGCGGCGGATGAAAGCAGGAGTGCCGATACGACGGCGAATGACTTTAGCATGTTTGATCCTTTGAACTATGGAATGTCGTTGATGGTCAGCGCAAGCTGAACACGCCCTTTACTACCGTAAAACAATGGCCTGACAACCAAACTTTGTCATTCTCTAGCTGGCAACCCAAATATCCGCCGCGCGCCGATGCCTGATAGGCGGTGAAGCTGTCGCGGCCGAGCACGGATGCCCAATATGGCGCGATGACCGCATGGGCGCTGCCCGTGACGCTGTCTTCATCGACGCCTGCACCAGGCACGAATACGCGGCTGACGATGTCGGTGTCGTCGCCGCGTGCGGTGGCGGTGAAGCTGTCATCGCCCAAGGTCGCCAGCGCCTTCATATCTGGCTTGAGCGCCAATATTTCGGCTGCGGTGGCATAGACGAACATATTATAGCTGTCGGGGTTGCTGCGCATCGACAAAGGTGTGCCACCCATCGCCGCCATCATCTCCGCATTGTCGACTTGCTCGGTCGGAATGGCGGGCAGGGCGACAGCATAAGCATCGCCTGCGCGGCGCACTTCCAATATCCCCGCCTTGCGCGTGCGCAATGTCACGCGGTCCAACGCCGGGTTTTGGCTCAAAATGACATAGCCGCTTGCCAATGTCGCATGACCGCACAGGCGAATTTCCACGGCTGGGGTAAACCAGCGCAGTTCATAATCCGCCGCGCCCGTTGCGTCGGGCACATAAAAGGCCGTTTCGGCGAAGTTATTTTCCTCCGCAATCGCCTGAAGCACGGCGTCATCCAGCCATTTAGTCAGCGGCATAACGGCGGCTTGATTGCCCGTGAAGGGACGGTCCGCGAAAGCATCTACGTGGAAATACGGAAGTTCAGTCGTCATGTTTCTCGCCACGTTCTATGGTTTCCGCCGGGATATAGCCCATTTCATCCTTATGCCCTTCGGGGTCAGGGTGAATCAGGACTTCGACGCCCGGAAACGCGTCCATCAACGCTTGCTCCACCTCGTCCATGATATCATGTGCCGCCGCAACCGTCATATTCGGATCGACCCATGCATGGAATTGGCAGAAATCATGCGTGCCGCTGGAACGGGTGCGCATATCGTGAATGCCGCGCAATTCAGGATGACGCAGTGCGACTTCAATGAAACGCTGGCGTTTTTCTTCCGGCCATTCGCGGTCCAGCAACTGGTCGAGCGCCAAGCCCGCGGCGCGATAGGCACCCCATGATAACCATAAGGCAATCGCAATCCCGAATGCAGGATCAGCCCCGCGCACATTCAGCATATTGTCGAGCAGTATCGCAACGATCACCGCGATGTTGAGCAACAAGTCGCTTTGATAATGTACATGGTCGGCTTGAATCGCGATCGATCCGGTTTGGCGGACCACCTGCCGTTGATAGGCCAGCAAACCCAAAGTGGCGACGATGGCAATGACCGAAACGCCAATGCCATATTCGGGGTGGGCGGTCTGTTCCTGCGCGCCAAAGCGCACGATGGCGCGCCATGCGATCAATATGGCCGATACGGTAATCAACACGACCTGAAGCAGCGCAGACAGCGCCTCTGCCTTGCCATGGCCGAACCGGTGATCATCATCGGCGGGCATGGCGGCATAACGGACGCTGAATAATGTCAGCACCGATGCCAAAACGTCAAAGCCAGTATCCGCCAATGAGGCCAATAAGGCGACTGAGCCGGTTTCGGTTGCCGCAAATATCTTCAGCGCCAACAGAAACAAAGCTACCGATACGCTGGCTATGGCCGCGCGCTTGGTTAAATCACCATGCGCATGGTGATGGTGATTATGCGCAAGGCTCATCGTGATAATGTCATGGGTACAGCATGCCAGTGGTCCAGCCGTCCCCATCCCGTTCATACAGCCAGCGTTCGTGCAGGCGGAATTCGCGGTCTTGCCAAAATTCGATACGGTTCGGGCTGACCATCCATCCCGACCAATGCGGCGGGCGTGGGACGTCTTGACCGTCAAAACGGGCCTCTACTTCGGCAAAGCGTGCTTCAAAAGTGGCGCGGTCGGCAAGCGGGCGCGACTGGTCAGATGCCCATGCGCCAAGTTGGGAATTGCGCGATCGGGTGGCGAAATAGGCATCAGCGGTCGCATCATCGACTGGACTAGCCGCACCCTCAATCCGGATTTGCCGTCGCAAGGATTTCCAATGAAACAGCAAGGCGACATTTTTATTGTCGGACAATTGCGTCGCCTTGCGGCTTTCAAAATTGGTGTAGAATATAAATCCGCCATGCGTGCCAAGATCGCGGCCATGGCCTTTCAACAGCACCATCCGCACCGACGGCTGGCCATTGGCCCCTGTGGTGGCCAATGCCATGGCGTTGGAGTCATTTATTTCGCTCGTCCGCGCTTCGGCAAACCAGTCGTCGAACAGGCTATAGGGATCAGGTCTTTCCATAATCCACCGATAGGCTAGACTGATGCGGGTTAAAAGGGGCTAGGCAATAAAATGAACTGGGACATGATATTTGGGCTCGCCAATCTATGGGCGTTGCTGTGTTGGGTGATTTTGGCACTTGTGCCGAAACGCGAGATTATTGTTCCTTTGGTATTTTTTGCAGGCACGGTGTTGCTTGCATGTCTCTACGCTGGCTTGATCATTCCGTTGATGGCAGGCCTGATTTCGGATGGTGGACCCGTGGGGCGTCCGTCAGCGGATTTTACGACTTTGGCAGGCATAATGGCGCTGTTTGACTCGCCTGGCGGTGCAACGATTGGCTGGATCCATTATTTGGCCTTTGACCTGTTTGTCGGCATATGGATTGCGCGCAACGCCGACGCGCATAAAATATCTCGCTGGCTGCAGGCCCCGATTTTGTTTTTTACCCTGATGTCTGGACCGATTGGCTTGCTGCTCTATCTTCTGCTACGCCAATTAAAGGGTGAAAAACCCAATAATGCAGTGCTTCCAAGTTGAATCCCGGGGCTTTAATGCCAATCTAGAACGGGTATTAAGATAACAGGGACAAGAATGGCAGATCCTTATTCCATATTAGGTGTGTCCAAGGGCGCGGACGACAAGGCGATTAAGGTCGCCTATCGCAAGCTGGCGAAGGAATTGCACCCCGACAAGAACAAGGACAATCCCAAAGCGTCGGACCGGTTCAGCGAAGTGACGCAGGCTTATGATCTATTGTCCGACGCCAAAAAACGCGGTCAATATGATCGCGGGGAGATTGACGAAAACGGGCAGCCGCGCTTTGCGGGTAATCCTTTTGGCGGCGGTGGCGGCCATGGCCAAGGTGGCCCAGCAGGTGGCAATTTCGACTTCGGCAGCGGCGGCATTGACTTGGGCGATATCTTTGATGGTCTGTTTGGCGGCGGGGCCGGTGCACGTCCCGGCGCTGGTCCCGGCCCACGTCCGCAGCACGCACCGCCGCCCAAGGGCGCGAATATCGCCTATGCACATCTGGTGTCATTCACGGACGCGGCCACGCTTGCGCCACAACGCATGACGCTGGGTGAGGGCAAGACAGTAGAATTCAAACTGCCCGCTGGCATAGTTGCCGGACAGCAAATCCGTATTCCCGGCAAGGGACAGCCCGGCCCCGGCGGCCATGGCGACGCGATGGTGACGTTGAAAATCGGCAGGCATCCGCATTTGGTGCGGGATGGTGACAATATCCGTATCGACCTGCCGATTTCACTGAAAGAGGCGGTGGCGGGCGGCAAGGTCAAAGTGCCGACGGTTGATGGCGCCGTGATGTTGACCGTGCCGCCGCGCACCAATTCAGGTGCTGTCCTGCGGATCAAGGGGCGCGGCTTTACCCTTAAGACCGGCGCGCGGGGGGATCAGCTTGTGGCGCTCATGATATATTTGCCGACAGACCCGGCGGAACTTGCGCGGATAAGTGATGTTCTTTCGGACAGCCCTGTCAGGGAGAATATGGGTGTCTGAAATTTCGCCTCTGTCACCGGAGGCGCGGGCGCATCTTCCGGCGACAACGCATGCCGAGATAAGCGAAGCCACATGGTTTGCGCGGCTTGGCCTTCCGGGTCAGGTCGTTGAAGTGGCCAAGCGCGTTGGCATGGGCGTGTATAGTGACGGTTTCATTCATGCCGGCAATTTTGCCTATCTGTCCTTGCTGTCCTTATTCGCCTTTTGCGTGGTGGCTGCGGCGATCGCGGGTGCCTTTGGCCAAACCGAGTCTGGCCTTGCGTTAATCGAAGCCTTTTTTAAAACTGTGCCGCCAAGTGTCGCGAGCGCCCTTCAAGTCCCCGTCCAGTCCGCGATGACGGCGCGCTCGGGTCCGTTATTGTGGTTGAGTGCGGGGGTCAGCCTGTGGACGGCGGCCAGTCTTATCGAAACCTTTCGCGACGTTTTGCATCGCGCTTATGGTGCAACACCCAGCCGTGCGTTTTGGCATTACCGGCTGGGCTCGCTGGGTGCGATCATCGCTTCGGTCGTGCTGGCGATGGTCGCGTTTTCCGCGCAGGTGATGGTCACTGCGGCGGAGGATCTTGTCTATCGCTACATCCCCACGGCGCAGACGGTGGCGAGCTATTTTGCGTGGGGTCGTATCATTCCTTTTGTCGTTTTATGTGCGGCGATTTACGTCATTTTCGCTGGCCTCACACCGTCCAAATATCGCTCTGCCGATTTTCCAAAATGGCCTGGGGCCGCCTTTGTAAGCATTTGGTGGCTGGGGCTAACCGCGTTGCTGCCCATGTTCCTATCGAGCGTTAACAATTATGATCTGGCTTATGGCAGCCTAGCAGGCGTGATGCTGGCGCTTATTTTCTTTTACCTGATCGGCCTTGGCTTGGTAACAGGGGCGCAGTTGAACGCGGCGCTGGCCAACGCCCATGAAAATGGACTAAGGCAAGCCAACGCCAATATAGCTGATGAATGAGGATATTATGACCGGATTGATGGCTGGTAAACGCGGGCTGATTATGGGGCTTGCCAATGATAAGTCGCTCGCATGGGGTATCGCAAAGCGTTTGCATGCCGAAGGCGCGGAACTGGCCTTCAGCTATCAAGGCGAAGTGATGGAAAAACGGGTGCGGCCATTGGCGGCGCAGCTTGGTTGCGATTTCCTGATCGATTGCGATGTCGCTGACATGGCCAATCTCGACCGCGCGTTTGAAACGCTGGCGGACAAATGGCCAACTATCGACTTTGTGGTGCACGCCATTGGCTTCACCAATAAAGAGGCGTTGCGCGGCAAATATTTTGAGGTCGGGTTGGACGACTTCCTGATGACCATGAACATCAGCGTTTACAGCTTTACCGCCGTTGCCAAGCGTGCCGCCGCGTTGATGAAGCCGCTCGATCCCGAAACCGGCGAAGGCGGCGGGTCGTTGCTGACATTGAGCTATTATGGCGCGGAAAAGGTTATGCCGCATTATAATGTCATGGGCGTAGCAAAGGCTGCGCTGGAAACGTCGGTCAAATATCTGGCCAATGACGTGGGGCCGCAGGGCATTCGCGTCAACGCCATTTCGGCTGGCCCCATCAAGACGCTGGCGGCGTCGGGCATTGGCGATTTCCGCTATATATTGAAATGGAATGAGCTGAACACGCCGCTGCGCCGTAATGTCACGATTGATGATGTCGGTTCCTCGGCGCTGTATTTCCTGTCCGACCTTGCCGCAGGGGTAACGGGCGAAATCCACCATGTTGACGCAGGCTATCACACCGTCGGCATGAAGCAGGAGGATGCTCCTGATGTTGCTCTCTCCTAATGTTTGAGGGGCATAGCGTTTGGCGCATATGAAGAAAACGGAAACAGCAAATGAGCTTTAATACCTTTGGCCGCGTCTTCCGTTTTTCGACTTGGGGCGAATCGCATGGTCCGGCGCTGGGCGCGTTGGTCGATGGCTGTCCTCCGGGCCTTGCTTTGTCTGAGGCGGATATTCAGCCATTTTTGGACCAAAGGCGTCCCGGCACGTCGCGCTTCACCACGCAGCGGCAGGAACCCGATGCCGTGCGTATCTTGTCCGGCGTATTTGAAGGCCGGACGACAGGCACGCCGATTTCGCTGATGATCGAAAATGTCGACCAACGGTCGAAGGATTATTCCGACGTCGCAAAGGCCTATCGTCCCGGCCATGCCGATTACAGCTATGACGCCAAATATGGCTTTCGCGACTATCGCGGCGGTGGCCGGTCGAGCGCCCGTGAAACTGCGGCGCGGGTTGCGGCGGGTGCAGTGGCGCGCGCTGTCATTCCGGATGTGGGCATCATGGCCTATGTCGCCGAAATCGGCGGCGATGCGATTAATCGCGATAATTTTGAAGCATCACAAATTGATAAAAACCCGTTCTTTTGCCCCGATGAAGCGGCGGCGGGGCGCTGGGAAAAATTGGTGGATGAAGCGCGCAAGGCTGGCTCCTCCTTGGGCGCGGTCATCGAATGTGTTGCTACGGGCGTCCCCCCCGGTTGGGGCGCGCCGCTTTACGCCAAACTCGACAGCGAGCTGGCGTCAGCGATGATGAGCATCAACGCGGTAAAAGGCGTGGAGATTGGCGCAGGCTTTGGCGCAGCGCGGTTGCGTGGTGAGGAAAATGCCGACCGGATGCGGCCAGCCAGCGCAGGGTCAAACCATCCTGAATTTCTGGCGAATAATGCAGGCGGCATCGCGGGCGGCATTTCAACGGGGCAACCTATTTTGGTGCGCGTGGCGTTCAAGCCGACCTCTTCCATTCTTACGCCGGTTGAGACGGTCACGAACGAAGGCGAGGCTACGGACATCGTCACCAAGGGCCGCCATGACCCTTGCGTGGGCATCAGGGGCACGCCCGTGGTCGCGGCGATGATGGCGCTGGTGCTGGCGGATCAGAAGCTGCTGCACCGCGCGCAATGCGGTTAGAGGTGGATTAAGTAAAAGCACTCTCGATGCGGTCTATCGTCCATGGCTCTTGCGCTGCGGCGGCATAATATTGTTCCATCCATGGATGCGTCAGGATGGCGTCGGCATAGGCCTGGGCAAAGCCGGGAAGCGTAAAGCCGTACGTCACAAAGCGCGTGACCACGGGTGCAAGCATGATGTCGGCCGCGCTGAAGGTGCCGAACAGATATGGCCCTTCCTTGCCAAAGCGCGAACGTGCCTCTGCCCAGTTTTGCAATATGCGGACAGCATCGGCGCGGGTTTCTTCGGACAGTGTTACATCGGTAACCGTCCTGCGCGTGTTCATCGGGCATTCGCGGCGTAAGGACAAATAACCCGCATGCATTTCCGCAGCCATGGAACGCGCCATGCCGCGCGCGACTGCGTCCTTGGGCCAATAACGGTCACGCCCGACCTTGTCGGCGAGATAATCGATGATCGCAAGGCTGTCCCAGACCACCGCCTCTCCATCCCACAAAATGGGCACCTTGCCCGACGATGGCGCAAGGTCTGCCGCGCGTTTGCGCTCGTCCCAGTTCTGGTCAAATAAAGGAACAATGACCTCTTCAAAATGCAGGCCGGATTGTTTCGCCGCGAGCCAGCCGCGCAGCGACCAGCTTGAATAGGCTTTGTTGCCAATGATCAGTTTCAAGGTCATGCGCTTATTCATGGCGGCTGTTTGTGATTGTGTCGAGGGGCAGAAAAGCAAAGCCTGCGCAAATGTCGCCTAAGACGCCACGGCTTCCAACACCGCCGTGCGCAGTTCCTCAATCCCGCCGCGTTTTTCGGCGGAGGTCACCGATAGGTCAGGATACGCCGCAACATGCTTACGCAGCTTTGCCATCGTATCGGTTTCAACCGCGGCTAAGTCGCTGGCCTTGATCTTGTCGGTCTTGGTCAGCACGATACGGTAACTGATCGCGGCGCTATCGAGCATCGACATGATGTCATGATCGACCTCCTTAATGCCGTGGCGACTATCGATCAGGACGAAGACACGTTTCAACACCACGCGGCCACGCAGATAATCATTAATCAGGTACCGCCATTGCTGCACGGTCTTGATCGGTGCTTTGGCATATCCATAGCCCGGCATATCGACGATCCGAAATACGGCAGGGTCGCCCACATCAAAGAAGTTCAATTCCTGTGTGCGGCCCGGCGTATTTGAGGCGCGCGCCAGATTGTTGCGGTTGACGAGCGCGTTGATCAGGCTGGACTTGCCGACATTAGACCGACCCGCAAACGCGATTTCTGGCACCGTTGGTTCGGGCAGAAATTCAAGTTTCGGCGCAGATTTCAGGAAGCTGATTGGCCCTGAAAAGATTTTGGTCGTCGTTTCGGTCACGCCTTTGCGTTCGCCTTCGCCTGCGCCTTTTCGTCGGCGTCGCGCGCCATTTGTTCGCGCAACACTGGGTGGCGCGAATATAGCCATTTTTGCTGGGCAATCGACACGAGGTTCGACATCACCCAATACAACTGAAGACCAGCGGCAAATGGGGCCATGATGAACATCAGGAACCATGGCATGACGGCAAAAACCTGCTTTTGCACTTCGTCCATCGGCTGCGGATTAAGCTTCTGCATCAGCCACATCGTCACGCCAAGCAGGATCGGCAGAACACCGATGGCGATGAAGGCTGGCAGGGTGATGCCAGTGCCCAGCAGATTGAACAGCAACTGCGCCGAAGGATCGGGTGCGGACAAATCCTGAAGCCACAAGACAAAGGGCTGATGACGCATTTCAATCGACAGCAAGAGTATCTTATACAGCGCAAAGAAGATTGGAATTTGAAGCACAACCGGCAGGCAGCCCGCGAGCGGGTTTACTTTCTCTTCCTTGTACAAAGTCATCATTTCCTGCTGCAGACGCGGCTTGTCGTCTTTCCAGCGTTCTTGCAGCGCCTTCAACTTAGGCTGCACCGCACGCATCTGCGCCATGGACGCAAATTGTTTTTGCGCGACCGGATACATGAACAACCGGACAATGATGGTCAGCCCAATGATCGCAAGGCCGAAGTTACCGAATACGCCAAACAGCCAATGGAGAATCCAGAAGAACGGAATGGCGATGAACCAGAACCAACCCCAGTCAATGGCATAGTCCAAATAGGGAATACCCAAATCTTGCGAATAAGCGGCGAGGACAGCCATTTCCTTGGCGCCGGCAAACAGACGTGAATTGCTGTCATATGCCGCGCCTGCGGCAACGCTGGTATAACGCGTTGGGATTACCTGTGCCTGATAGACGTCGCCGCTTGCGCGGAACTTGGCCGATACTGGCGTTTTCTGATCCGGAATCACCGCGCCGAGCCAATATTTGTCGGTGAAACCAAGCCAGCCGCCCGTGCTGGTAAACGATGCTTCGCCTTTGTTTTCGGCAACATCGACATAGCCCCAGTCATAATTGGGCTTGTCATCGAAAACGCCCATGGGGCCGATATGGATATGCGTGAATATGGAGCCGCCTGACGTTGCGTCGGCGGGCTTGCCTGTGCGGCTGAGCAACGCGAAATTGGCGATTTCGGCAGGGGCCGTGCCTCCATTGGTGAAACGCTGCTTTGCCGTGATCATGAAATTGTCGTCAATCGACAATGCGATTTCAAACTTCTGACTTTGCCCATTGGTCCAGCTTAAGGTCACAGGCGTAGACGGCGTCAGCTTGTTGCCGCTGGGTGTCCACACGGTCTTGTCGTCTGGCGCTATGATGCCCGTACCGGCCCAGCCAAAGCGCGCGAAATAGGCGTTTTTGGTGCCAGATGGCGCGAAAAGGCGAACCGGAGCCGAATCCTTGGCCAGCTCTGTGCGGTGGGTCAGCAACACGAGGTCGTCGATTTTCGCGCCCTCAAGATTGATTGAGCCCTTCAGCTTTGGTGTTTCGACCATGATTCGCGCCGAAGATTGCAGCGCATTGCCCAGTGGAACGGCCTGCGCCTTGGCAGGTGCAGCTTCGACAGACACATCAGAGGTTGCCGCGCCTGCGGGGTTGGCGGCGGATGATGCTGTGCTGGCGACGGGCGCTGGTGTGGGGAAGAAATAGCTGGCGACATAAGGCCAGCCGAACAGGATGAGGCCCGTCAGCAATACTGCAAATATCAGGTTGCGTTTATCGTCCACGTCTAAAATTCCCCGTTAATCCGTAAGTTGAGCGTCATGGCACGGGATCATGTCCGTGCCCACCCCAAGGTTGGCAGCGCAATAGCCGTTTGATGGCCAGCCAGCCACCCTTAATTGCGCCATATTTTTGCAGCGCATTAATCGCATAAGCCGAACAGCTTGGGCTGTAACGGCACGTCGGCGGCAAAATGCGCGATGGGCCGATTTGCCAGGCCCGTGCGATTAGGATGAAGAGGCGCGCTAGCATCTTTTTATCCTCACCATCGACTTGCGATGGGGAGGGGGACCGTTCGCGCAGCGAAGGGTGGAGGGGCCTCTATGCTTGAAGACCCCTCCGTCACGCCGTTGGCGTGCCACCTCCCCATCGCAAGTCGATGGGGAGGATTCGGGTTATTGTTCGTCAGCCGCATAACTTCCCCAACGCCTTGACCATGTCGCTGCGCAATGCGTCAAAGTCCCGTTCGATGCCGCTGTCGCGGCCAATCAGGATATGATCCGCGCCTGCCTTGCCTTTGTCCGCCAGCATTTCCTGCGCTAAGGCGCGAAAGCGGCGACGCATGCGGTTGCGGATGACGGCGTTGCCCACTTTCTTGGTGATGGTAATGCCCAACCGAATCTCGGCGGTTTCGTCCTGCCTGTCTTTCACAAGCAAAACAAAACCGGGAGTTGCATATCGCTTCCCCCGGTTGGCAGTCAGAAAGTCTGACCTTTTTGTGATGACGCTATAACCGCGCATGTCGCGGTCCGCCTGCTCGCTTATTAAGCCGACAGCTTCTTGCGGCCGCGTGCGCGACGGGCGTTCAGGATGTTGCGGCCCGCAGCGGTTGACATGCGGAGACGAAAACCGTGGCGACGGGCACGCACGAGATTGCTCGGCTGAAAAGTGCGCTTCATGACTGTAATCCTTAAATTTTTTGCGTCTTAAAATGAAAATGGTCGCCGAATCTGCGCAGCGACCCTTTCTGTTGCAGTGGCCGTTACGATTGGCATGGCGAAAAGTCAATACAAGTCAGGGCATTTTCATTTCGATGTCGTCGCGCCGGAACAGGTACAAGATGTCGCGTTTGATGTCGGGAAATGGCGGGCGGCCTTTGACCTTGTTGCGCCGCAGTGCCCAATTTGCCCAGCGGGCATATTCGGGATGTTGCTTGGAAAGCCGCGAATATCGTTTCTTTGCCCAAAGCGAATGTTTAAGGACCACGCCGAGTCCTATGATGAACTGCGCTATTCCGCCTGGGCCTGGAAGCCAGCTGACCAAAGGCGCCGCAACGATCAGCACCCAACCCAAAACGACCATCGACCAGCGATAGGCAGGGATGTCGCCCCAGTTTTTTCGTTTCGAGCGGTGCATATGTGTCATGTGGGATACAGAAACGGGTGCTGCAAGTTCATGTCGCGACCAAGCAGTTTCTGCAGAAATAAAAAATCTGTAGCATTGTCCGTAACCGCCAGCATTTATGCATCGTTTCACCGCAATAGGGCTGTATCTCCCTGTATAATCGCTTATAATGAAGATATAATGACATTCGCTCTCTCTCATCTTCACCGCATAGGCGTTGTGCCTGCTGACATCGACTTCATGGGGCATGTGAACAACGCATGTTATTTGACCTGGGTGCAAGAGGCGGTTCTGGCGCATTGGAACAAGCTTGCCCCGCCAGAAACGGCGGCGAAATATCTTTGGGTCGCGCTTAAGCATGAGATTACATACCGCAAACCAGCATTTCTTGATGATGAGGTGATTGCATCGGTGGTGCTTGAAAAGGTGCATGGCGCGCGGTCATTTTACGAAACGGTGATTAAGCGTGGCGAGGACGTTCTTGCCGAGGTGAAGTCGAGCTGGTGCTGCGTTGATGCAAAAACACTGCGGCCTGCGCGGATTGCCGCCGATGTGCAGGCGTATTTTTTCAGCAGGGATTGATTCTGGATTGGCCGCGCGGCGTTTTGGCTGACATGTGTTGCCAAAGCCCCGTCATCCTGCACTTGTTTCAGGATGACGAATGGGGTGCGTTCAGGATGACGCATGGGGTGCGTTGCAAGTCCTCAAAAAATAGGGTCGTCTGCGCCATCTCCAATTGGCGTCACGGCATTGTGTATGCCACATTCCACCTTGTCCCAGCCCTTCCAACGACCCGAGCGCGGGTCTTCGCCTGGCGCAACTTTAGTGGTGCAGGGGGAGCAGCCAATTGAGGGATAGCCCAGTTCCACTAAGGGATGCGCAGGCAAAGCATGCTGGGCCATATAAGCGTCGATTTTGGCGTGGTCCCAATCGGCGAGCGGATTAATCTTCAAACGGCCATTTTCGATTTCAAACCGCGGCAAGGCGCGGCGCGTGGACGATTGAAACGCTTTGCGCCCCGTAAACTGTGCATCAAAGCCAGCCAAAGCGGCATTTAGCGGCTGCACTTTGCGGATTTCGCAGCAACCATCAGGGTCATAGGACCAACGCAGGCCCGTTTCGTCTTTTTGCTGGAGCAAAATTGGGTCGGGGGTCAGGATACGTAAATCTAACAAACCGAGCTTGGACCGGAGCTCTTCCCGATACTGTATCGTCTCCGGAAAATGCTTGCCCGTGTCCAAAAACAAGACGGGTATCGTTGGATCGATGCTTGCGATGAGGTGGAGCAAAACCGCGCTTTCCGCGCCGAAGCTAGAGACCACAGCCGCATCGCCCAACATATTCTCGCGCAGCAAGATGGTCAGCATCTCAAATGTATCGCGGCCCCGGAACATGTTATTCAGGCGAACCGCGTCGCCGTCTGTATAACGCGGGACGGTGTTGATACGATCGGCGATGCGGACCTTGCTACCCATGCCGTAGCTTCCAAATAGGCACGACGCTATCGGCGGCCCCTTGATAGGCATGGTCATAATGTGCGAGCGCTCGTGCCACCGCGTCCGGATTTAACGAAGCTTCGGGGGCGAAGCTGTCAAAGCCGCAGCGGCGCATATACGCAATCTGGTCAACCAAAACGTCACCTTGCGCGCGCAACTCGCCTTGATATCCAGCCTCCCGCAATATGCGTGCGGCGCTATAGCCCCTGCCATCGCGAAATTTGGGGAAGGCCACTTCGATCAGCGTCAGCCGGTCAAGGAAAGGGATTAAAGCCCGTGCATCATCGTCGGGTTCCAACCGAACAGCGGTCGCGTTGGACTGGTCCAGAAACGCATCCAGCGTGACCGAGGGCTGTTCGGTGACTTCGTCGGTGCGATAACGAAACTCAACCATAAATCGCCTCCTTAAACGGTTCGAGGCCGACACGGCGATAGGTATCGACGAAACGTTCATCGCCCTCCCGCAATGCTTTGTAGACCTCTGTCGCTTTTTCCACCGCGTCGACAACGCCGTCTTCGTCAAAGCCGGGGCCAATGATTTTTCCGATGCTGACGTCTTCCGCGCCAGAGCCGCCAAAGGTTAGCTGGTAATTTTCCACGCCTTTTTTATCGACGCCCAATATGCCGATATGCCCTGCATGATGATGTCCGCAGGCATTGATGCAGCCCGAAATTTTAAGCTTCAACTCGCCCAAATCGCGCTGCCGGTCCATGTCGGCAAAACGTGTCGCAATTTTCTGTGCGACGGGGATCGAACGGGCATTAGCAAGGCTACAATAATCAAGGCCGGGGCAGGCGATGATATCGCTGATCAGGTCAAGATTGGCGTCGGCCAATTCGGCCTCACGCAACGCTTGCCACACGGAATAAAGGTCACGCTTTGCCACATAAGGCAGGACGATATTCTGTGCATGGGTGACGCGCAATTCGTCAAAGCTATATTTTTCCGCGAGGTCAGCCATGACATCAATTTGCGTGGATGTCGCGTCGCCCGGAATGCCGCCAATAGGCTTCAGGCTGATGTTGACGATGGCGTAACCCGCTTGCTTGTGCGGCTTTACATTTTGGTCAAGCCACAGGGCAAAATCAGGATCATTGCGGTCCGGTTCTACATTTGCGGCATCATAAGCCGGCGGGGCAAAAAAGGCGCTAATTCGTTCCAGCTCGGCCAAAGGCGGGTCGATCCCCAATGTTTTCACATGCGCGAATTCTTCTGCGACCTGACGGCGATATGCGTCCGCGCCGATTTCATGGATGAGGATCTTGATCCGCGCTTTGTAGATATTGTCCCGCCGTCCGTAGCGGTTGTACACGCGCAGGCACGCCTCCAAATAACTCAGCAGATCGTCCGCTTTTACAAAGGGATTGATTTCGGGCGCAATCATCGGCGTGCGGCCCATGCCGCCGCCGACAAAGACCCGCGCGCCCAATTCGCCATCTTGGCGGATCAGCTCAAGCCCGATGTCGTGTAAACGCATGGCTGCGCGGTCCTCGGACGACGCAATCACCGCAATTTTGAACTTACGCGGTAGGTAGCTGAATTCCGGATGGAAGGTGGACCATTGGCGCAACAATTCGGCCCAAGGGCGCGGGTCCGTGACCTCGTCAGCCGCAGCGCCTGCATATTGGTCAGACGAAATGTTGCGGATGCAATTGCCGCTCGTTTGAATGGCATGCATTTCGACCGTGGCCAGCTCTTCTAGGATATCGGCACAATCCTCCAGCTTGATCCAATTATACTGAATATTCTGGCGCGTGGTGAAATGGCCATAATCGCGGTCATATTTGCGCGCGATATGCGCCAGCATCCGCATTTGCCGTGAATCGAGCGTGCCATAAGGAATGGCAACGCGCAGCATATAGGCATGTAATTGGAGATAAAGGCCGTTCATCAACCGCAGGGGTTTGAACTGATCTTCCGTCATGTCCCCGGCAATGCGGCGGGTTATTTGGTCACGAAATTCGGCGACGCGCGCGTCCACCATCGCTTGGTCATAATTGTCATATTTATACATATCAGATTATCCAGTCACCAGCCGCAGGATCGGCAGGCTTGAGTGTGAGGTCTGTGCGCACGGTTGGTCCCAGCGCGCGGATGCGGTCCTTAATATGTGCCGGGCGCGGACCGTCTCCGGTTGGCAGCGCGTCGATGATGTAAGGCGCGTTAACCCGGCGTGCGCCTTCCTCGGCGTGGAGTATCGCCTCACCATGTTCGCCAACATCGGCGGCATCTTCGACATGGAGGGACCAGCCATTGCCCGTCCACCAGGTCACGGCGCCAGAGACCAAATCATTTCCCGTCAGTAATTTCACGCAATTTTCTCCGCCTGCTTGGCAAAATGGAACAACCGGTTTTCGGCATCGGATTTCAGGACGACATCGCCGACAATGATGATGGCGGGCGACATAACGCCTTCGCGCGCGATCATGTCGCCAAGGTCGGTTAATATGGTACGCATGGCGCGGGAATCGGGCCGTGTCGCGCGCTCCAACACCGCCACAGGTGTATCGGGTGATAGGCCATCGCAAATGAGCTTTTCGGTAATATCCGCCGCCGTCGCGATACCCATGTAAATCACCAATGTGCGGTCTTTACCCGCAAGGCCCGCCCAATTCTGGTCGGTCAGGCCCTTGCACTGGCCCGCGACGAAGGTCACGGCGCTTGCGGCATCGCGGTGGGTCAGCGGCAACATCGTCGCTGCTGCACCGCCCATCGCGGCAGAGATGCCGGGAACAACCTCCACGTCGATGCCAGCGTCGCGGCAGGCTTCCGCCTCTTCGCCGCCGCGTCCGAAAATGAACGGATCGCCGCCTTTCAAACGCACGACCATATGGCCAGCCTGCGCCTCACGCACGAGGATGTCGTTGATGCCGTCTTGCGGCACTGAATGGCGGGAGCGCCTTTTGGCGACGGAAATGAGCCGTGCGGCAGGATTGATGAGCGCCATAACCGCGTCATCGACGAGGCCGTCATGCACCACAACGTCCGCGGTCGAAATCAACCGCACGGCCTTCACCGTCAACAGTTCGGGGTCGCCAGGGCCAGCGCCCACCAAATATACGCGTGCTTGTTCCATCTTGTCATGATGGGTAATATCGCCGCCAGCATCAAATCAGGATAAGTTGGCCAAGGCTTAGAAGAACTTTAGCGGATGCTTTTGTCGCTAAAAGCTGGGCGAAATATGGGCTTGCCCCATCTCCCGAATAGCACAAATTTTGCGCTGCAACACGTGCCAGTCATCCTTTTGCGATATGGCCTGCCAGATATCTTCCACCTCGTTGATCACCATCGAACAGATTGCGCCCTTCGCCCAATAATCGTGGCGATCACCGTCCACTGGCGCGTAATCGCGCAGCAAGGCGGCAAAGGCCGCCTCATATTCGCCGGGCGCTTCGCACGCATCAGCGTTGCCGTGGCGATAGCGATAGAAGAATTGATCGATTGCAATTTTCTCCCGCGACATGCTGCGTTCTGCGGCTTCGACCAATTGCCTGTCCAATGCCTCTCCGCGTGACGCAACGCCCAAGCGCCAGAGAAAGCGCCGGATGATGGCTTGCTGATACAGAAGGGGAAAACGCTCCAGCGCCGCAATCAACGGGGGCGCATCCGATACCAAGCGCAGCGCAACTGCCAATTGCCCCAAATTCCAATGCAGCGCTTCGGCCTGTCGGCCAAAGGCGTACAGACCAGATTCGTCGAAATAGGCGGCCGTGAATTGCGGGTCCCAATATTCGGTGAAGCGCCAAGGCCCATAATCGAAGCTTTCGCCGGTAATATTGATATTGTCGGTATTGAGGACGCCATGGACAAAGCCCGCGACCATATAGGATGCGGCAAGATCAGCGACCCGTTCGACCGCCAGCCCAAGCAATTGCGCCGCAGGATTTTCCGCCGGGGCGACATCATAGAGCTGCGTCAGGCAGTAAGTGATAAGCTGCTGCATGAAGTCGGCATCACCCTCTGCGGCGACGCGCTGAAAACTGCCAATGCGGATATGGCTATGGCTCAACCGGACCATCACCGCCGACCTTGTGGGTGAGGGTTCATCACCGCGCATCAATTCTTCGCCGGTTTCAATAATCGAAAATGTTTTGGAGGTGTTGACGCCCAAAGCCTCTAGCATTTCGGTCGCCAATATCTCGCGCACCCCACCTTTTAACGTTAGGCGGCCGTCGCCACGGCGGCTATAAGGCGTGGTGCCCGATCCTTTGGTGGCCAGATCAAGCAAGCGGCCGTCGCCATCGCGCATTTGCGCAAACAGGAAACCGCGACCATCGCCAATGTTAGGATTATAGACGCGAAACTGGTGGCCATGATAGCGCAAAGCCAGTGGTTCAGGCATATTGTCGGGCAGGGGTTCGAAGCGGCCAAAATGGCGGATCCATGCGGCGTCGTCATAATCTGCTAGGCCGACGGTCGCTGCCCAACGATCATTACGAAAGCGCAAGATCGTCTCCGGAAAATGTGCAGGCCGGACAGCATCGCCGATTTTTGCACCAAGACTGGCGATTATTGGATCAGGGCGGTAGGGGGAATGAGACGGTTTCATATTCATCTAACGCATCTGGACGGTGCATGAGGTAAACACAAGTATGGCGGCGGTTCGCATCCTGCATTTGCATAGCAGCTTTGATTTAGGTGATCCGCAAGCGCGCACGGTGCGCCTGATGAATCATTTTGGCGATCAGGCCGAACACACGGTATTGTCGGCCATTCCCGATGCCTTTGGCGCATCGCATGACTTAGATCGGCGTGTGAAGGTCAGCTTCCCCAAAGACGCAGCACCTTCGCTTGCCGGAATGCCTAGCATGGGCCGCTATCGCCGCTTGGCCAGCTACATGAAGAAATTCCACCTCGTGCTCAGTTATAATTTCGGCGCGATGGATGGCGTGATGGCGCATACCTTGTTTACGCGCAGCATGAAATTGCCGCCGCTCATTCATCATGAGGATGGGTTTGAGCATGATGAGGTGGATCGGCTGAAATGGCACCGCAATTGGTTCCGCACTATCGCGCTGCAACGGTCTGACGCGCTTGTCGTGCCATCCAAAACGCTTGAGCACATTGCCCGAACCGTCTGGCATCAACCGCTGGAGAAAATCGCCCGCTTTCCCAACGGCATTGATACCAAACATTATAACCGCCGTCCGCAACGCGGCTCCTTTCCGGGGTTTCAGAAACGCGATGGAGAAATTGTCGTTGGCACGATTGCCGGGCTGCATAAGGTAAAGAATTTACCCCGATTATTGCGTGCGGTCGCGGCGGCTGGCCCGCATATCCGGCTGGCCATTGTCGGCGAAGGGCCGGACCGTGACGTCATCCTATCAGAGGCCACGCGGCTTGGCATCGCCGACCGCGTGATGATGCCCGGCTATTTGCGAGACCCGGCCCGCTATATCCGGCTTTTCGACATTTTTGCGCTGTCGTCGGATAGCGAACAATATCCCGTTGCATTGGTTGAAGCGATGACCAGCGCGCTGCCCATATTGTCCACGGATGTGGGGGATATCCGAACTATCGTGTCGCGCGAGAACCGCCCCTTCATCGTTGCCCGCGCTGATGAGGACGCGCTGGCTTTGGCTATCGCTAGCCTGGCAAAGGATGCGGCACTTCGCGAAACATTGGCCGCTGCAAACCGCTTAGTGGCCTGTTCTCAATATGATGAGGAGACGATGTTCGCGCGCTATCGGCAGCTTTATGGCTCTGCCATGAAACGTGCCGATTTTGCGCGACAAAGCTGAACATTTGCGATAGCGCCAATGGAGAGAAGCGCACGAAACCGCGCTTTAACGCGTATTTTAAAGGTAATCTTTGTGTTCAAGGGTCTCAAACCCATTATCTATGGTGGCCGTGAAGTATGGCCATTGGTCGAAGGCGGCAAGGGCGTTGCGGCGACCAATCATGCAAGTTCTGGCGCGTGGGCGGCGGCCGGCGGCATCGGCACAGTATCAGCCGTAAATGCCGACAGTTACGACGAAAATGGCGACATGATCCCGCAAGTCTTCCTTGGCAAAACGCGTGCCGAACGGCATGAAGAACTTGTCGAATATGGCATTCGCGGCGGCATCGCGCAGGTGAAGCTTGCGCATGAAATGTCCCATGGGCGCGGCGCCATTAACATCAACATACTGTGGGAAATGGGCGGTGCCCAACGCATCTTGCACGGCATCCTTGAAGCCACCAAGGGCATGGTCACGGGCGTCACCTGCGGCGCTGGCATGCCATACAAGCTATCCGAGATTGCCGCGCAATATGGCGTCTATTATCTACCCATCGTCAGCTCCGCGCGCGCGTTCCGCGCCTTGTGGAAGCGTGCCTATCACAAGGTGCCGGAATGGCTCGGTGCGGTCGTTTATGAAGATCCATGGCTTGCCGGTGGCCACAACGGCCTGTCCAATGCCGAAGACCCGCGCAGCCCCGAAGACCCCTATCCCCGCGTAAAGGCCCTGCGCGATGTCATGCGCGTTGAAGGCATTTCGGATGATGTGCCCATCATCATGGCCGGCGGCGTGTGGTATTTACGCGACTGGAACAACTGGATTGATAATCCCGAACTTGGGCAGATTGCGTTCCAATTGGGCACACGTCCGCTGCTGACGCAAGAAAGCCCCATTCCCGCCGGTTGGAAAGACGCGTTGACGAAAATTCCAGAAGACGGCGTGCTGCTGCATCAATTTTCGCCAACGGGCTTTTACTCCAGCGCGGTCATCAACCCGTTTCTTTTGGAGCTTCAGGCGCGTTCGGCACGACAAATACCCTATGTGCAGGCCGCCGACGCGGAACATACCGCGCAATTGGATGTGGGCGTGAAGGGTAAGAATTTCTGGGTTACCCAAGCCGACCTGATGAAGGCCCGCGAATGGGATGCGCGCGGGTTTACCGTGGCGCTGAAAACGCCGGACAATTCGCTTGTGTTCGTCACGCCATCTTCCGGCGATGTTATCCGGAAAGACCAAAAGGACTGCATGGGATGTTTGTCGCATTGCGGTTTTTCGTCGTGGAAGGACCATGACAATAACTCCACAGGCCGCCTTGCCGACCCGCGCAGCTTTTGCATTCAAAAGGCGCTGCAGAACATCGCCCACGGCGCGCCCATTGACGAAAATCTGATGTTCGCCGGACACAGCGCCTATCTGTTCGGGAAAGATCCGTTTTATTCAAACGGCTTTGTCCCGACGGTGCAGCAATTGATAGACCGTATTTTAACGGGCGATTGATGTTGGGTCATGTCAGGCCCAAGGGGTGATGGCGCAGGGCTGTTTTGGAGATGACGGGCCTGTTGGCGGGATTTAAATTCCGGTGACAATTGCGTCATCCCCGAAATAGCTTTGTACTATGACGGTAGTTTGCTCCATGCGCCATTTCCCCAAAACGCTAAGTCATTCCCGCGCAGGCGGGAACCCAACTCCCACGCAAGAATGCACCATCACCGTTGCTGAGAATGCCGCTGTCATGAGTTGGGTTCCCGCCTACGCGGGAATGACGAGGAACTAAGGAATTACGGTGACAGAGGAATTACGCCGACAATTGCGATAACCCCGAAACAGCTTTCGCTTGTAATGTAGGATTTGGTTTGAGATTCTGTGCGCCACGCCCGCAATATTTGCGGGACCGGCTCTTTGAATATGTTGACCCCAACCCCCGCTTTCGCACGCTGTAAGCCAAATTCGCAACGTTGCGGTAAGTTTACAGAAATACCGCGTTTTGCGTATAAGTTTGTAAACTTAGGGGCCGGAATTAATGTGAAAATCACCTTATCCCCGTCACACGCAAACCGCGTGATGCCCGCCGCGCCGCCGCTGGTTTCATAGAAGGCGGCGCTTCGTTTATTGCCAGCCTTCCAAGACTTGGTCTGGCGGTCTGTGGCCGTCTGCCCACATGCGGATGTTGGTAATCACGCGTTCGCCCGAGGCTTCTCTGCCTTCAAAGGTTGCGCTGCCCAAATGGGGGAGCAACACCACATTGGGAATGTTGAATAGCCGCGAATCCACCGCGGGCTCATGCGTATAGACGTCCAACCCGGCGCCCGCGATACGGCCCGTTTGCAGGGCTTCAATCAACGCATCCTCGTCAATCAACTCCCCGCGCGAGCTGTTGATGATATAGGCGTCCGCTTTCATCTGTGCGATGCGGTCGGCATTGATGATATTGTCGGTTTCTGCGGTTAACGGGCAATGCAGGCTGATAATGTCCGACCGCGCCATGATCCGGTCAATGTCGGGTTCAAAGACTATGCCCAATTCATCCTCGACACTGGCCGGCAAGCGATGGCGTTTATTGTAGAGGATATTTAGGCCAAAGGCCTTGGCGCGCACCGCTACGGCCTCCCCAATACGGCCCAGCCCGATGATGCCCAACGTCTTGCCGCCAATCCGGTGGCCAAGCATGCCCGTTGGGCTCCAGCCGCGCCATTCGCCGTTGCGCATGACTTGCTGGCCTTCGCCAAGGCGGCGGGGGACGTTGAGGATGAGGGCCATCGTTAGGTCGGCGGTATCGTCCGTGAATACCCCTGGCGTATTGGTGACCATGATCCCCTTCGCCTTGGCAGCGGCAAGGTTGATATGGTTGACGCCTGCGCCATAGCTGGCGATGAGCTTGAGCCGGGGCGGGGCGGCGGCGATAATCTCTGCATCGATGCTGTCTGTGACCGTAGGCACAAGCACGTCGCAATCGGCCATCGCGGCGACCAATGCGTCACGGCTTAATGGGATGTCGTCGGCATTGAAACTGGCGTCGAACAACTCCGCCATGCGTTTTTCAACCGCAGGGAGCAAGCTGCGGGTGACGCGGATGGATGGACGTTCGATGCGGCTTAGTTCTGGCATAGACTGACTAAAGCGGAATTTGCGATAAGGTCAAGACAGGATGGTTGCGCTCGCCACAACGCTTGCCGTATAAGATGCAAACGATGGTAAAGAATATGGCTCATCAGAACAAATCGATCCTGCGCTACGGCGCAGTTGCGCTCGCTTTTTTGGGTGCGGCGTCTGCCGCTGGACAGGCGCAGCGAAAGCCGCCTTATTGGGCGTCCATTCAGAAGGCTGAAGCCCGCATGCGTTCAGGGCCGAGTACTGAATTTCCAGTTAGTTGGGTGTACAAAAGACAGAATTTGCCAGTGAAGGTTGTCGCGGTCCACAGCGTCTGGCGCAAAGTCCAAGACTCCAATGGCGACCAAGGCTGGCTCCACGTCCGGTTGCTAAGCCCCAAGCAGACCGCCATCGTTATGGGAAAACAGATCGGCGCATTGCGCGACTCGCCTCAAGCCAACGCGCATATTTCATGGCGCGTTGAACCCGGTGTGGTCGGCGTCATTGATGCATGCGAAAAGGGTTATTGCCGTTTTGAAACCAATGGTCGGTACGGCTATATCGAAACGGCGCGTATTTGGGGCGATGAGGCGCTGTAAACAAGCGCTACAAACGCGCGAAGCTTACGCTTCGACGCGTTCCGCGAGAACCGTCAGACCGCTCGCGTTCACTTCGGCAAAACCACCCGCGATCATCAGGCGCTCCGGCGTTGCGCCTTGCGTTTTGTAAATCTCCAGCGCCGCATCGTTGCGCAATGTGCTCATCATCGGGCTATGGCCCTCCAACACGCCGAAATCGCCCTCAGTGCCCGGAACGACGACCATATAGACGTCGTCCGAGCGATAGAGCTTCTCAGGGGTTACCAGTTCGAATTTGAGTGCCATTTTCTATCCTTCTCCCCTCCCGCAGGCGGGAGGGGCCGGGGGTGGGCTTCAACGATGAGGTAGCAAGCGAGCCGCTGGCTCGCCCCACCCCTAACCCGTCCCGCAGGCGGGAGGGGAATTGAACTTATGCCGCTTCCGCAGCCATTTTGGCTGCCTTTGCAACCGCTTCTTCGATGCCGCCGACCATGAAGAACGCCGCTTCTGGAAGATGGTCATATTCGCCGTCGACGACTGCCTTGAATGACTTCACGGTGTCTTCGACCTGAACGAATTTGCCGGAGATGCCGGTGAAGACTTCCGCAACATGGAAAGGCTGTGACAAGAAACGCTGAATCTTACGAGCGCGGGTTACGGTCGTTTTGTCGTCTTCTGACAATTCGTCCATGCCCAAAATCGCGATAATGTCCTGCAGCGATTTATATTTTTGCAGCGTTTCCTGAACGCGGCGGGCGGTGTCATAATGCTCTTGGCCAACAACGGCTGGCGTCAAAACGCGGCTGACCGAGTCAAGCGGGTCAACGGCGGGATAAATGCCAAGCTCCGAAATCGCGCGGTTCAGCGTCGTCGTTGCATCCAAGTGGGCAAATGACGTGGCTGGTGCAGGGTCGGTCAAGTCATCTGCGGGAACGTAAATGGCTTGAACCGAGGTAATCGAACCCTTGGTGGTGGACGTAATACGCTCCTGCAACTGACCCATGTCGGTTGCCAAAGTTGGCTGATAGCCCACAGCCGAAGGAATACGGCCCAAAAGTGCGGACACTTCGGAACCAGCCTGCGTGAAGCGGAAGATGTTGTCGACGAAGAACAATACGTCCTGACCTTCTTCATCGCGGAAATATTCCGCCATGGTCAGGCCCGACAAAGCAACGCGTGCACGCGCACCGGGAGGCTCGTTCATCTGACCGAAGACCAACGCAACCTTGGAACCTTCTGGGGTTGGGTTGCCATCGGCATCCTTGGCGATAACGCCAGCGTCGAGGAATTCGTGATACAGATCGTTTCCTTCGCGGGTACGCTCACCCACGCCAGCAAACACCGAAACGCCGCCATGGCCCTTTGCGATGTTGTTGATCAGTTCCTGAATCAAAACGGTCTTGCCAACGCCAGCGCCGCCGAACAGCCCGATCTTGCCGCCCTTTGCATATGGCGCGAGCAAGTCGATAACCTTAATACCGGTGACGAGAATTTCAGCTTCCGTCGACTGGTCGGTGAACAAAGGCGCTTCTGCGTGGATTGGGTTGGACTTTGCCGCGCCAACGGGGCCACGTTCGTCAATGGGTTCGCCAATCACGTTCATGATACGGCCAAGGGTCATGGGACCAACGGGCACAGAAATCTGCGCGCCGGTGTCACGCACTGGCTGACCACGGGTCAGACCTTCGGTTGCGTCCATGGCGATCGTGCGAACGGTGTTTTCGCCCAAATGCTGCGCAACTTCGAGGACCAAGCGGTTGCCGTTATTGTCGGTTTCAAGTGCCGACAAAATCGATGGCAACTGGCCAGTGAATGTTACGTCGACAACAGCGCCAATGACCTGGCTGATACGGCCAGTTGCACCAGCGACGTTAATCGCGGTTTGGCCAGCGCCAGCCTTTGGAGCGGGAGCCTTGGTTGCAGCGGCCTTTTTCACAGGCGCCTTTTTAGCGGCGGTCTTTTTAGGGGCGGTAGCCATGTGTTTCTTCCTTGCCTTTGGATGTCGTTAGAGCGCTTCGGCGCCCGCAATAATTTCGATGAGTTCAGTGGTAATCGCCGCTTGGCGCGTGCGGTTATATTGAATGGTCAGCTTGTTGATCATGTCGCCCGCGTTGCGCGTTGCGTTGTCCATGGCCGTCATTTTCGAACCCTGCTCCGACGCCGCATTTTCGCGGTTTGCGCGCAGCAGCTGTACGGCCACATTGCGCGGCAGCAATTCGGCGAGAATTTCTTCTTCGTCGGGTTCATATTCCACCGTCGCGGACAGGCCAACCACGTCACCTTCATCAGCGGTCACTGCAACGGGCATCAGCTGAATCTGGGTTGGTGTTTGTGTCAGCACATTGTCAAATTTGCTGAAGAATAAATGAGCGACGTCGAATTCATCCGCTTCAAACCGCGCGGTCAAATCTTCGCCCCAATTTTGCACATCGGCAAAGGTCAGCTTGCCCAGATCGCCGGGTTCAATGCTGTGGATGATATCACCACGGAAAGTGCGGCTCAGCTGATCGCGGCCCTTTTTCCCGATGGTATAGAATTTGACGGTCTTGCCTTCGGCCTTCAATGCTTCGGCCTGACGGCGGGCGAGGCGGACGATGTTGGTGTTGAACGCACCGGCAAGGCCCTTGTCACTGGTCGCGACAACGAACAAATGCACGTCATTCTTGCCGCTACCTGCAAGCAGCTTTGGCGATTGCGGGCCAACAGAAACCTTGGACGCGATGCTTGACACCACTGCCTCAAGCCGCTCGGCATAAGGGCGCGATGCTTCGGCCGCTTCGGTTGCCCGACGCAGCTTTGCAGCGGCGACCATCTTCATCGCCTTGGTGATCTTCTGAGTCGACTTGACCGAGTTGATCCGCATTTTGAGGGCCTTAAGAGACGCCATCTAACTTCCTCACTGTCGTCATTCCCGCGTCTGCGGGAATCCAACTCCTGAACTATAGGCCTGAACCGATGGCTCAGGGGTTGGGCCCCCGCCTGCGCGGGGGTGACGGTTAAAATAGGTTACGCAAAATTCTTCGTGAACGTGTCGAGTGCGGCCATCAGCGCTTTCTTGCTGTCGTCGCTGAAGTCGCGGCTGTCGCGAATGGTCTTCAGGATGCCAGCATGGTTGGCGCGCAAGTCGGCGAGCATCGATTCTTCGTAGCGGGTCACGTCGGTGACAGGAATGCCATCGAGATAACCGTTGGTGCCTGCGAAAATCGACGCAGTTTGCTCTTCGAACGGAAGCGGCGAGAATTGCTTCTGCTTCAACAATTCGGTCAAGCGTGCACCACGGTTCAGCAACTTCTGCGTTGAGGCATCAAGGTCGGAACCGAACTGCGCGAACGCGGCCATTTCGCGATATTGCGCAAGCTCAAGCTTAATCGAGCCCGAAACCTTCTTCATCGCCTTTGTCTGTGCGGCCGAACCCACGCGGCTAACCGACAGACCGACGTTAATTGCAGGGCGAATGCCTTGGAAGAACAGGTCGGTTTCCAAGAAGATCTGACCGTCAGTGATCGAAATCACGTTGGTTGGGATATAGGCCGACACGTCACCCGCCTGCGTTTCGATGATGGGCAAAGCCGTCAATGAACCGCCGCCATTGGCGTCGGACATCTTGGCAGCACGCTCCAGCAAGCGGCTGTGCAGATAGAAAACGTCGCCGGGATAAGCTTCGCGGCCTGGAGGACGACGCAAGAGCAACGACATCTGGCGATAGGCCACGGCTTGCTTTGACAAATCGTCATAGACTATGACGGCGTGCATGCCGTTGTCGCGGAAAAATTCACCCATCGCAACGCCAGTGTAAGGCGCGAGATATTGAAGCGGTGCAGGCTCTGAAGCGGTTGCGGCAACAACGATGGAATATTCCATCGCGCCCTGCTCTTCCAATGCGCGGACGATTTGCGCCACGGTGGAACGCTTCTGACCCACGGCGACGTAGATGCAATATAGCTTCTTCGATTCGTCAGTACCCTTGTTGACTTCCTTCTGATTGATGAAGGTGTCGATAGCGACAGCGGTCTTACCCGTCTGACGGTCGCCAATGATCAATTCGCGCTGGCCACGGCCAACAGGCACGAGGGCGTCAAGCGCCTTGAGGCCCGTTTGCACAGGCTCCGAAACCGATTGGCGCGGGATGATGCCGGGCGCCTTGACTTCAACGCGGCTGCGCTGCGTGGTCTTCAATGGGCCCTTGCCATCAATGGGGTTGCCCAGGCCGTCCACAACGCGGCCAAGCAATTCCTTGCCGACAGGAACGTCCACAATCGTGCCGGTGCGCTTTACAACGTCACCTTCACGGATTTCGCTGTCGGAACCGAAGATAACAACACCGACATTGTCCGCCTCAAGGTTCAGCGCCATGCCCTGAACACCATTGGAGAATTCGACCATTTCACCAGCCTGCACATTGTCGAGGCCGTGAATACGGGCGATGCCGTCACCAACCGACAATACGCTTCCGACTTCCGAAACCTGAGCTTCGGTGCCGAAATTGGCGATCTGGTCCTTAATGACCTTGGAAATTTCTGCGGCGCGGATATCCATGTTGCTACTTAGCCTTTCACCAACGGCGGATGCCGTCAGCCTTTCATCTGGTTAGCGAGGGTGTTCAAACGGGTTTTGATAGAATTGTCGATCATCTGGCTACCGATTTTAACGGTCAGCCCGCCAAGAAGTGACGGATCGACTTTAGTCTGTATGGCGACATTGCCGCCGACGCGCGTTTTTAGTGAGGCCAATAATGCCTTGGTCTGCGCAGCGCTGAGCGCGTGGGCGGAGGTCACTTCGGCAGTGACTTCGCCGCGATGAGCCGCCGCAAGCGATGAAAACGCGCGGGCAACAGCAGCTGTTTCGTTCAAGCGGCGGTTGTCGGCGAGCACGCCCAATGTCTTTGCAGTCAATGCATCGAGCTTCATGGCTTTTGCCACAGCGGCGATGGCTTTTTTCGCATCACTCCGGCTGAGCACAGGATTGCTGGTGAGTGCTTTCAGATCAGCCGATTCGCGCACGGCTTGCGCAATCGCCCGCATGCTCTTTTCAACGGCATCAATCGCCTTCGCATCGCGGGCCAGTTCAAACAATGCCGTTGCGTAACGGCCAGCAAGACTGGCTTGAATGTTAGCGCTTGTGCCGCCGGAATGATCCACGCGTCTAATTCCTAAAATGTAAGACTGAAAAACTTTTTGAGCGCACCGAAGAGTTGCCCCTTGCTGGCGTCGCGCCGCGCCTAGCAGGGGTTTTGCTGCGATGCAAGATGGCGATTGTCGCTTGTTTAAATGGAATCGTCATCCTGAACTTGTTTCAATATAACAAACTGCCGTAGGACGTTTTTCTGAAGCAAGTTCAGGATGACATGACGGAGAGTGTAATGGGTGAAATGATTCGCATGACGATGTCGGATGGCGCGGAAATCGCGGTTTACCATGCCGAAGCAGTGGGTGAACGTCGCGGCGGGCTCGTCCTTGTCCAAGAGATATTTGGGGTGACGGACCATATCCGCGAATTGTGCGACGAATACGCCGCCGATGGATATGAAATATTGTCGCCGGCCATTTTTGACCGCGAGCATCCGGGATTTGAGGCCGCCTACACTGGGCCCGATTATCACCGCGCTGTCGAGTTGGCCCGGGACCTGCATCCGTTCGCGCAATCGCTCGATGATGCGCAGGTCTGCATAAATGCGCTCAAAGACAAGGGGCCAGTGTTCATAACCGGCTATTGCTATGGCGGTTCAGTCGCTTGGGCCATGGCGGGGATCAGCGATGATCTTTCCGCAGCCAGCTGCTATTATGGCAGCCTCGTTCCAACGCTATACGCTGACACTACCCCCAAATGCGCGACTATTGCCCATTTCGGCCGTTATGACGCGGGCATACCGATGGAGGGCGTCGAGGCACTTATTGAAAAGGCGCACCCGACCGCGCAAATATTTGTCTACGATGCCAATCACGGGTTCAATTCCGACCGACGCAAGGATTATCATGAAGCCAGCGCTGATCTGGCACGCGAGCGCACCTTGGCGCTGTTTCGCGCCTGTGGTGGATGACGGCGGCGATGACATCAAGCGTCTGGAACGACGGCGGTGCAGGCGTTTCCATATATTGGGCGGTGGCTGAAACCGCGCTTGGCTCGATGCTACTGGCCGCGACAGACAAAGGGATTTGCCGCCTGTCGTTTGACGAAAATGAAAGCACGCTAAAGCGCCGCTTTCCGAACGCGACCCTGTTGCGTAAAGGCGGTTCGCTCGCCGCCCTGATCGACGGCGCGGTCTTTGCGATTCAAAACCCTAGGCAGATGCCCCAATTACCCCTGGATATCGGCGGCACGGATTTCCAAATGGCCGTGTGGCGGGCGTTGCTGCAAATACCCGCGGGCGAAACGCGCAATTATGCCGAAATCGCTGCGGCAGTTGGAAAGCCCGATGCGGTGCGCGCGGCGGGTTCGGCCAACGGCGCAAACCCAGTGTCGGTGCTCATACCCTGCCACCGCGTCATCCGGTCCGATGGCGGCCTTGGCGGCTATGCTTATGGGCTGGAACGCAAGCGCCGTTTGCTGGCGTGGGAAAGCGGGCAGGACGGTCTGTTTTCAGTTTAGGGTCAGGACCACTGAAATCGGGCATGCGCGCAGTCGCCAATTTTTAAGGATAAAGCGCCCGCACGAAATAAAGCCCTTCAGGGGGCGCATTTTCTGCCAGAGCCGAGCGGTCGGCGGCATCTAACGCAGCCTTTAGGTCTGCCGCTGTCCAGCGCCCAAGCCCAACGGCGACAAGGCAGCCGACCATGGACCGCACTTGATGATGCAGGAAGGACAAGGCCGCTGCCTCGATAATCACATGCTGCCCCTCCCGCCGCACGTTGAGGCGGTCGAGTGTTTTGATTGGGCTGGCAGATTGGCACGCGGTGGAGCGGAAGGTGGTGAAATCATGCAGGCCGACAAGTATCTGCGCGGCGTCCTGCATTGCCTCGGCATTCAGCTCCGGTCCGACGCGCCAGACGCGACCCTTCTCTAAAGTCAGCGAGGCGCGGCGGTTGAGGATGCGGTATGCATAAGACCGGCCAATGCAGCTATAGCGCGCATGCCAGTCGTCGGCGACCTCTTCGCATGCCAATATCGCGATGGGGTGCGGACGCAAATGGGCGTTAATGGCCTCCATCAAGCGGAAGGCGGAAAGGCCTTTTTCCACATCGACATGCGCCCGCATGCCAAGCGCATGGACCCCTGCATCGGTGCGGCCAGCGCTGTAGACCAAAGTCTTTTCGCCGGTGGTTTTGAATATGGCCTCTTCGATCGCCCCTTGGACCGAGGGGCCATGGTCCTGCCATTGCCAGCCCATATAGGGACCGCCGTCAAATTCGATGGTGAGCGCGAAGCGAGTCAACTGCGGGTCGCTTTCGTGCGCGTGGTCACATCTCCGTTGCTCCAGCCTGCGCCGGGGCGACGGTTATTTGGGTTCACGCAGAGGCGCAGAGGTCGCAGAGGCGTGCTTCTCGCCGCGTCATGCTGAACGTGTTTCAGCATCCATCGTGCCGCAAAGACCGAAGGGGTAAGAGGTAAATCTTCCTCTCCATACCCACCAGCCTGTGCTGGTGCGACGAATTTGAGAGTGAGCGGTGTCATGTTAGGATCGTGCCAGCAGGAATGGCCTTGCCGCGCAGGAGGTCGGCGGTCGGCATAGCGGGCTTGCCAGCGCGTTGGATGAGCGTTGGGCGGATGGCGTTAACGCCGCAGGCGATGGTGAGCGCGTCATCTATAATCATGCCTGCCGCGCCATTGGCTACGACGATGTCAGCGGCCAATACCCTATATCGTTCGCCTTCAAATTCGAACCATGCGCCCGGTGCCGGGTTAAAGGCGCGGATTTGGCGTTCGACGGCTTCGGCGGATTGGGAAAAATCCAGCTTCGTTTCGGCCTTGTCGATCTTGGCGGCATAGGTAACGCCTTCGTCCGGCTGCGCCACGCAGGGAAATGCCTCCAAATCTGCCAAAACCCGGACCATCAATTCCGCGCCAAGTTCCGCCAGCGCCATGGTCAGTTGGCCCGTTGTTTTGTGCCCGATTTCGATTTCCGTTGTCGCGCGGACGGCGCCCGTATCAAGGCCAGCCTCCATCTGCATGACCATGACGCCACTATTAACATCGCCCGCCAATATCGCACGCTGCACAGGCGCGGCACCCCGCCAGCGCGGTAGCAAGGATCCATGGACATTCAGGCAGCCATGCAGAGGCGCGTCCAAGACCGCTGGCGGCAATATGAGGCCATAAGCCGCAACGATAGCCACATCGACGCCCAAGGCAGCGAAATCAGCCTGTGCCTCCGCCTGACGCAGCGACAGGGGGCATCGCACGCGCAACCCCAGTTCTTCGGCGCGCTGTTGCACAGCGGACGGAGTCAGCTTCTTGCCACGATTGGCGGGGCGCGGCGGCTGCGTATAGACAGCGACCACATCATGCCCAGCCGCCACCAACGCATCGAGCGTCGGCACGGCAAATTCGGGGGTTCCCATGAAGGCAAGACGCATCGTCACTTTTCCTTTGTTCAAAAGCCCCCTAAGACCCGCCGCATGGCATCGCAAGAAATAGACGCATTGGCACAAGCATTGTCGAAGCTACCGGGGCTTGGCCCGCGGTCGGCGCGCCGCGTCGTGCTGCACCTCATGAAAAAGCGTGAGAGCGTGTTGCAACCGTTATTGCGTGCGTTGCAGCAGGTTGAGCAAAGGCTGTTGGTTTGCAGCACCTGTGGCAATATCGACACCAGCAACCCATGTGGCATTTGCGTCGACCCGCGCCGCGACATCCGGTCCATTTGCGTGGTGGAGGATGTATCCGACCTGTGGGCGCTCGACCGCTCGCGGCTTTTTCCAGGCAAATATCATGTTTTGGGCGGCCGCCTGTCCGCATTGGATGGTGTCCGGCCAGAGGATTTGAACATCGACGGATTGGTCAGCCGCATTGCCGAAGGCGGCATTGACGAGGTGGTGCTGGCGATGAACGCAACGCTTGAGGGGCAGACAACGGCCCATTATTTGGCCGAACGGTTGGAACAATTCCCCATTCGCCTGACCCAATTGGCGCATGGCGTGCCGGTGGGCGGGGAACTGGATTATCTCGACGACGGTACTTTGGCGCAGGCGTTGCGCGCCCGACGACCCGTCGGTTGATTTATCCAAAGACCGTCCCTATTTGCGACCCATGGCCATATTATCTATTCTTGAAGTGCCCGATCCGCGGCTAAAAACCATTTCGAAGCCTGTTGAAAGCTTCGACGGCGATTTGAAAACGCTCGTTCATGATATGATCGAGACGATGTATGCTGCGCCCGGCATTGGCTTGGCGGCGATTCAAGTGGGTGTGCCCAAACGCGTATTAGTGATCGACTTGCAAGAAGACGAAGCCGAAGGCGAAGAACCTGTCCGCAACCCGCGCGTTTTTGTGAACCCCGAAATTTTGGACCCGTCCAACGAACATAGCCTGTATAATGAAGGTTGCCTGTCCGTACCCGACCAATATGCCGAGGTGGAGCGCCCAGCCCAAATCCGCGCCCGTTGGCAGGATTTAGACGGTAAGGTGCATGAAGAGACGATGACTGGCCTGATGGCGACATGTTTGCAGCATGAAATGGACCATCTGGAAGGTATATTGTTCATCGACCATCTGTCGCGGCTCAAGCGTCAAATGGTGCTGAAGAAGATCGAGAAAGCCCGCAAAATGGGCGGCGGTCATGTGCATGGGCCGGATTGCCGCCACTGATGTGGTAGTTTGACACCCCGTCAAAAGCGGGGTGTCGTTATTTTGCGAACTGTGAAGGGGCGGCGCTAACCGTCACAAACTTGCCTGCCTGAATTTCCTGCACCTCAAGCATACGGTCGGTCAGGCCATTGGCGTTGAACCGGAACGCGCCGTCGACGCCAATGAAGCCTTGCGGATCAGTCAATTGCCCCACGGGAAAACGTGTTCCCGGAACCCAGTTGCGGGCGACGCGGGCCACTAGCAACACCGAGTCATAGCCAAGGCTCGACAGGCGCAAGGGTGCCTTGCCAAAACGGGCGCGATATTTGGTCGCATATTGCGTGTAGAGCGTGTCCGACACACTTGCGAACATTGCGCCATACATAGGCGGACTGCCCGCGAGCGTACCGTCGATATTCCACAAATCAGTGCCCAAGATTTTGGCCGTGCGCAGCCCGCCACGGCGCAAGGCAGGCACGGTTGTGATGGCTGCGCGGCCGGTATCGGCAACCAAGATGGCGTCAATAGCGCCCATCTGTGCCAGACGACGCGCGGCGGCTTCGGCTGATGCGGCCGTTCCGTTTGATTCTTGAATGCCCACCAAAATGCCGCCGGCTGCGCGCACGGCTGTCGTGATATTCGATTGCGCACGCTGTCCATAGACATTGGATGCAACCACGCCAGCAAAGCGGTTCAGGCCTCTCGACTTGGCATATAGCACCACGCGTTCGATCGATTGGTTCGGTAAATGGCCCAGCAAGAACACATTCTGTCCGGCAACGCCGATATCATTGGAAAAGCTGATGATCGGCACGGCTGCGGGACGTGCAATTTCTGCGACCTCAATGACATTGTCGGCGCGTAGCGGGCCCAAAATCAGATTGTTGCCATCTGCAATCGCGCGTTGTGTCGCGGCGGCCACACCAAGGCCCGTGTCATAAGTGACCATGCGGATATTGGTGACTTTGGTATCGGCAAGCGCCAGTGCCGTCGCATTGGCAATCGATTGCCCCATTTCGGCGTCAGGGCCAGTCACGGGCAGCAAAAGCGCGACACGGTGCATGCCATCGGACGGTTCGGCGACGACAATCGGCGCCTTGCTGCGCGGGACTGTGCTACAGGCCGCCAGCAGGATGACAGATGCTAATATCAGCAGCTTTTTGAATTGGCCTGCTAAAGCTTGCGGCTGCGCGCGCGTTGCGGCAATGGTTGCGCTCATTTTGTGTTCCTTGGGAAGAAGCTGCATATTCCGATGACTTTCGAATCAGGCTTATATGTCGTTGCGACCCCCATCGGCAACCTTGCAGATATATCGCAAAGGGCAATCGACCTCCTGACCGCCGCCGAAATAGTCGCGGTTGAAGACAGCCGTGTGACTGGCAAATTATTGCATCACTTGGGCATTAAGAAGAAAATGCGCCGTTACAACGACCATAGCGGGGGCGTTGAGCGCGAGTCCTTGGTCGCTGCCGCGCGTAATGGGGTTGTCGCCTTGGTGTCGGACGCTGGCACGCCGTTAATTTCCGACCCGGGATATAAGCTTGTCCGTGCCGCCCGTGACGCTGGCGTGCCGGTGTTTACCATTCCGGGTGCCAGTGCGGTGACAGCAGCTTTGTCGATCTGCGGCATTCCTACAGACCGTTTTTTGTTTGCAGGCTTTTTGCCCAATAAAGCCAAAGCGCGGGTCGAGACATTGACGGAGCTGGGGCAGGTCAAGGCGACATTGGTGTTTTACGAGGCCGGCCCGCGTCTGGCCGCAAGCTTGGCCGCCATTGCCGACACCTATGGCAACCGCGAAGTTGCTGTGGCCCGCGAGTTGACCAAAAAGTTTGAAGAGGTGGTGACTGGAACAGCCGCAGAGCTGGCGGCGTGCTATGCCGAACATGAACCGAAGGGCGAAATCGTCCTAATCATTGGTCCGCCAGCCGACGATGTGGTGACGGAAACGGGGGATGTCGATGCGGCGTTGCAAGCGGCGCTTGAAACCATGTCCGCCGCCAAGGCCGCTGGCGCGATTGCCAAGCGGTTCGGGCTGGAACGCAATGCCGTCTACGCCCGCGCCACGGAATTGAAGGCAAAGTGAGCCGCCTTGCCGCCGAAAAACGCGGACGGCGCGGGGAGGCGATTGCCGCGTGGTTCCTGCGCCTGAAAGGATGGCGTATCTTGGCCGCGCGCGTAAAAACCCCGCGCGGTGAAGTGGATTTAATCGCACGGCGCGGCAAAAGCATCGCCTTTGTCGAGGTAAAGGCGCGGACGAAAGCCGCAGACCTTGCCACGGCGATTGATGCCAGTCGGTTGCGCCGTGTGGCCGCAGCGGCGGAAATTCTCTTGCCCAAATATGGCAAAGAATGTGAAAATACGCAGATTGATGTGATTATGGTTGCGCCGTGGCGCTTCCCTCAGCATTTGCCAAATGTCTGGCACGGATAGGAACTCGCGAAATGGCAATCAAAATGGCGGTCCAAATGGACCCTATGGACGGTATCAACATCAATGGTGATTCCAGCTTTGCACTGATGCTGGCGGGGCAATCGCGCGGATATGATATCTGGCATTATGATGTCGGCACGCTGACACTTGATGCCCAGGACCGGCTGACGGCTTGGGCGCATCCGGTGCATGATGTGCAACGGGTGGACGGCGCGCATTATCGTTTTGGCGCACCGAAGAAAATCGACTTGGGCGCGGACATTGAGGTAGTTTTGATGCGGCAGGACCCGCCCTTTCATGTCGGCTATATCACCGCGACCCATTTGCTGGAACGTATCGCGCATGAAACTTTGGTGGTCAACAACCCCGTCAGTGTGCGCAATGCGCCGGAAAAAGTCATGGTGCTCGATTATCGGCAATATATGCCGCCAACGATCATCACCCGTTCCGCAGACGAGGTGCGCGACTTCCAACAAATATATGGGGCAGTCGTCGTAAAACCATTGCACGGTAATGGTGGCAAAGCCATTTTCCGCATTGACGCCGATGGCAGCAATCTGGGCGCCTTGTTTGAGGTGTTCAACAACACATGGCCCGAACCGCATATGGTGCAGCCATTCCTGCCCGATGTCGCATTGGGTGACAAACGTATCGTCATGATCGACGGTGAAGTAACGGGCGCGATCAACCGCCGTCCGGGCGAAGGCGAATTCCGCTCCAACTTGGCGGTTGGCGGCAGCGCGGAGCCGACTGAGCTGACCGCGCGCGAACGCGAAATCTGCGCCGCGATGGGCCCGCGTTTGAAGCAGCTTGGCCTGATATTTGTCGGCATTGATGTCATTGGCGGGCAGTGGCTGACCGAAATCAACGTGACCTCGCCCACCGGCATTGTCGCGATTGATCGCTTTAATGGAACGGACACACCCTCGCGCATTCTCGACGCGATTGAACGCAAATTGTCGGGACAGAAATAATGGAAGATTGGATCATTCGCTTGGTTGAATGGGGCCATTATTGGGGCGTCGCTTTGCTCATGCTGCTCGAAACCATATTCCCGCCGATCCCGTCCGAAGTGATCATGACCGTGGCTGGCGTATCATCGGCGCGCGGGACTATGAACCTTGCTGGCACCATTGCGGCGGGCACGGCGGGCGCGATGCTGGGCAATTGGATGTGGTATTGGGTGGCGGTCAAATTTGGTGAAAAACGGATGCAAATCTTCATCGACCGCTACAGCCGTTGGTTGACGCTCGACTGGGATGAGGTGGAGCGCGGCCAAAGCCTGTTTCGCAAGCATGGATCGATCATCGTGCTGATCGCGCGCATGTTGCCCACATTACGGTCGCTGATTTCGATACCGGCGGGCTTGTTCGGCATGACGTTTCGCCGCTTCATGATATTCTCGACGATCGGGACCGCCGGATGGACCGCGGCCTTGGCCTGCGCAGGCTATTTTCTGGGATCGCAATTCGACGATGTGGAAAAATGGCTTGGGCCATTGTCCACCTTAGTGATCGCAGGCATCGTTCTGACCTATGTTTGGCGATTATTGCGCTGGAAACCTAAGCCCGTGCCTACGCCCGGGGATGCGCGTTCTGATATTCATCCAAAAGCATAGCGGTATCAACAGCCGTATAAACTTGAGTCGACGACAGGCTGGCATGGCCCAATAATTCCTGCAGGCTCCGCAAGTCCGCGCCGCCCGCTAGCAAATGCGTGGCAAAGCTGTGGCGCAGCGCGTGCGGCGTGGTCCGGTCGGACAAGCCCAATCGCGTGCGTGCGCCCTGAACCGCGCGGCGCACCAATGCGGGGGATAATGGCCCGCCTTGCGCGCCGCGAAACAATGGCTGGTCGGCACCGGCGGCATAAGGGCAGAGCGCGAGATATTCTTGAATGGCCGCCCTGACTTGCTCCAGCAACGGCACGATGCGTGTCTTGTTGCGCTTACCGGTAACCCTTATCGTGCTGCCCATTGGCAATATGTTGCCCATCAGGCCAGTCGCCTCGCTGACGCGCAGGCCGCTGCCATAAAGCAGCAACAGCAACGCCCAATCGCGCGCGCCGATCCAACCGTCTTTTGCATTTTCGGCGACGTCATCGGCGAGTGCCAGAACATCATCGGGGTTCACTGGGCGCGGCAGGCTGCGCTGCACACGTGGCCCTTTCATCACAGGCAAAGTCACATCATCGCCCAAAGCAAAGCGCAAGAAATGGCGCGCGGCGGATAGTTCACGCGCCGTGGAACGATTAGTGAGGCCATCGCCGCGCCGGTCGGCCAAAAAGGCGCGCATATCTGCCGATGAAATATTGTGCAGCGTCACGCGGGTCACATCGCCGCCCCAATAAAGTTGCAGAAATCCCGCCAGCCGGTCCGCCGTCGCATAATAAGCGCGCACGCTGTGCGGCGACATCCGGCGGTTGTCGGTCAGGAACGCGAGATATTCGGCAAGTAAAGACGACATATACGCCAATCTATCAGGCGGCGGCGTCCGCCTCAATCTTTACTATTTGCGGTAGGATGGCGTCGAGCAATGGCATGCCTTGCGGTGTGACGGTGACATTGTTGTCATCGCGGGTGATCAGGCCAAGCTGTGCAATTTTGTCCACTGCATCCATGTCCAGCAGGTCCGCCGCAGCAATGCCCGTCCGTTGCGACAGGCGGCTGAGGTCAATGCCTTCCGCCAGCCGCAATCCCATAAGCAAGCTTTCTGTCGCGCGTGTTGCCGCATTCAGATGGTCTTCGCTGCTGATGCCATGGGCGTTACGTTCGACAGCAGACAGGAAATTCTCCGGCTTTTTATGGCGCTGGGTCGCGGCGTTCATCCGCCGCCCATGCGCCCCGGGGCCAATGCCGATATAATCATCATACCGCCAATAGCTTAAATTATGGCGGCTCTCGCTGCCAGGGCGGGCATGGTTGCTGATTTCATAGGCCGGGATGCCTGCGGCGGATGTCATCTGTCCGGTCAGTTCATATAATGTCGCGGCATCATCATCATCGGCGGGGATGAAATGGCCCGTGCGCACCAAAGTTTCAAAGCGCGTGCCGGGTTCAATGGTCAGTTGATATAGCGAGATATGATCGGTGCCAAAGGAAAGGGCACGTTGCAACTCGGCCCCCCACTGGTCGGCGGTTTGATCAGGGCGCGCGTAAATCAGGTCGATGTTGACGCGGCCAAAATGACGCTGCGCAATAGCCAAGGCGTCAAGGCTTTCCGCCACCGAGTGCGCGCGTCCCAGAAACGTCAGCGCGGTATCATCCAATGACTGAAGCCCAAGCGATACGCGGTTGACCCCTGCGGCCGCGAGGTCCGAGAAACGCGCTGCCTCCACCGAAGACGGGTTCGCTTCCAAAGTGATCTCGATATCTTCGGCAAAACCCCAATGCCGCTGCGCCGCGTCAATCAGCGCAGCGACAGTGGACGGCGGCATCAACGACGGCGTGCCGCCGCCGAAGAAGATGGAGGTGAGCTTACGATCCGCCGTCAGCCCCGCCTCATAGGCCATATCCGCCAGCAACGCCGCACACCATGCCGCATCATCCACCGTATCGCGGACATGGCTATTGAAATCACAATATGGGCATTTGGAAACGCAAAATGGCCAATGGATGTACAGGGCGAGCGGGGCGGGCTGCGATTGGCGTGTCATCGTCATCAGCCAACAACGACCGTAGCCCTGAGCAGCAGCCGAGGATCGGCTGCGTCCGTCGAAGGGCGCGTCGCTGTCAACCAAGACGCTATACTGAAAAGCGCCCTTCGACCATCGTCAGCGCTGTCGCACTGACGGCTCAGGGCTGCGGTGTATAGGCGCGCGGACTTGTTCAAAACACTGCCGCAACCAATTTGCGAAATGCGTCCGCGCGGTGGCTCATGGCGTGTTTCTCTTGCGGATCGATCTCGGCAAAGGTTTCGCTGCGGCCTTCGGGTACGAATACAGGGTCATACCCAAAGCCCAGCAAACCACGTGGCGGCCAAGTCAGGTTGCCCTGCACACGGCCTTCGAAAATTTCCTGATGCCCGTCGGGCCATGCGAGCGCCAACGTGCAGATAAAATAAGCGCTCCGGTCGGTGGCGGGGCCAAGTTCAGCTAACTTGCCCTCAACCTTGCCCATCGCCATATACCAGTCACGCCGGGGTCCGCCTTCGAAGACCTGGGTTTCCGCCCAATCGGCGGTGTAGACGCCTGGCGCACCGCTTAAGGCCGTAACGCACAGGCCGCTGTCATCAGCCAGCGCGGGAAGGCCGGAACCTTGTGCGGAGGCATGCGCCTTCAGCAACGCATTTTCGGCAAAGCTGGTGCCGGTTTCGTCGGGCTCTGGCAGGCCAAGTTCGCCTGCTGATACCGGCTCGATACCAAAAGGCGCAAGCAAGGCGCGGATTTCACGGACCTTGCCCGCATTATGGCTTGCGATGACCAACTTGCCGGGTTCAAGTTTGCGGTGAGTCATGCGCAGCTTCCGTCATGCTGAACTTGTTTCAGCATCTTAGTTCTGGGCTGTTCAAAAGTAAGACCCTGAAATGAGTTCAGGGTGACGGGTAATAAAAATTCGCAATGAATCATAAGCGTCGCCTCAAGTCATTGTGTCATCCCCGACTTGATCGGGGATCCATGGTCTAACCGTTCGGCCATGGGTTCCCGCTTTCGCAGGAATGACACAGAAATTTAAGTGGTCCTGACCCTAAGACTACTTTACTTAACCGCGTCGGCCTGCGCGGCGAAAATCCGGTCGGTTCCCATGCGGGCGAGGCGGAGCAAGCGCAGAAGGCCTTCTTCGTCATAGGTCGCGCCTTCGGCGGTGGCTTGCACTTCGGCAATCTGGCCACCTTCGATCAGAACGAAATTCGCATCGGCATCCGCGTCGGAATCTTCGATATAATCAAGGTCCAAAACCGGCGTACCTTTGAAAATACCGCAGCTCACGGCTGCTACCCGTCCGCTGATCGGATCTTCCTTGATCGCGCCTGAGGCCAACAGACCATTGACGGCAAGCCGCAACGCAACCCATGCGCCGGAAATCGCGGCGGTGCGCGTGCCGCCATCGGCTTGCAACACATCGCAATCGATAGTGATTTGGTTTTCGCCCAGCTTTTTCAAATCCACGACCGAGCGCAACGAACGGCCAATAAGACGTTGAATTTCCTGAGTCCGGCCCGATTGCTTGCCCTTGGCCGCTTCACGTTGGCTGCGCGTATGCGTGGCGCGGGGCAGCATCGAATATTCCGCCGTGACCCAGCCTTCACCCTTGCCGCGCAACCATGGTGGAATGCGATCTTCGACGCTGGCGGTTACCAGCACGCGGGTGTCGCCAAATCCGATAAGGCAGCTGCCTTCGGCATGCTTGGTGAAATGGGTTTCAATCGAAATGGCGCGCATTTCGTCTGGCGCACGGCCGGATGGACGCATGATAGTCTCCTGATAATAAGTTGCCGCCCGCATTAGCCTGCCCCGCTTGCTTTGCAAGTGCGCGGTGCGCTACACTATGGCGGTGAGCCAAACGCCCATCCATGAACTGAATGACCGGACACGCATGATTTTCCGGATGGTGGTTGAAAGCTATCTGGACAATGGCGCGCCCGTAGGCTCGCGGACCGTTTCCAAATTTGCAGGGTTAAACCTGTCGCCTGCCTCCATCCGCAATGTCATGCAGGATCTGGAGGAAGCAGGTTATCTTGCCTCACCCCATACCAGTGCTGGACGGGTGCCAACCGAAAGCGGTCTTCGCCTGTTCGTTGACGGCATGATGCAATCGGCGGCACCATCGGTTGAGGAACAGCGCGCGATTGAATCGCAAATTCGCGGCGATGGGCCGATTGAGGAGGCGCTGGCGGCCGCAACGTCGGTACTGTCGGGTCTGTCCGCCTGCGCCGGTATCGTGCTGGTGCCAAAGCGGGACGCGGTCCTAAAGGCCTTTAGCTTTGCGCGCCTGTCCCCATCGCAAGTGCTTGCGATCGTGGTCGGGTCCGACAACAGCGTTGAAAACCGGCTGGTGTCGATTGACCCGGCGATCAGCGAGTCCATGTTGGTGGAGGCTGCAAACTATATTTCGGCGCGCCTATCGGGATTGACTTTGTCCGAAGCGCTTGAGCGCCTCGATAGCGAAATTCGGGCCGAAAAGGCGGAGTTGGACGTGGCCAGCCAAAAATTGGTGCGCGATGGCCTCGCAATTTGGTCGCTCGATGCCAATGACCGGCCAGTGCTGATCGTGCGCGGGCAGTCGAACCTAATCGACGAAGCCGCCGCCGCCGACCTTGACCGCGTCCGGCAATTGCTTGACGAGCTTGAGAGCAAAGAGGAAATTGCGCGGCTGGTCGACAGTGCACGTGAGGCGCAATCGACGCGGATTTTTATTGGTTCGGAAAATAATCTTTTCTCGCTTTCGGGGTCATCCGTCATCGCCGCGCCCTATCGGGAGGCAGGGGGCAAAGTCGTCGGCGTCATTGGCGTCATTGGTCCGACGCGCCTGAATTATGCGCGCATTGTACCGATGGTCGACTTTACCGCGCAGGCGCTGAGCCGTTTAATTAAGTGATGCGCGGGTAATTAAATGATGCGCGGGTTGATGAAATAAAATTGCTTTCTATATGCGAGCAGCAACAAACGACCATGCCGTCGCAACGTAATTGGGTTAATCAGGTTTATGACAAAGAAGAAATCAGCCGCAGCCGATCCCGCTGTAGAACAAGAACTTGAAGGCGTACCAGAGCATATGAAAGACGATACGCCAGAAGGAACCGACGCTGCCGATGCGAAGGTTGCGGCGCTTGAAGAACTGCTCGCCGCTGCACAGCAGGATGTTTTATACGCGCAGGCCGAAACGCAGAATGTGCGGCGCCGTATGGAAAAAGAGGCGCAGGACGCGCGCGCTTATGCCGCGACGGGATTTGCCCGCGATGTGCTTTCGGTCTCCGACAATCTATCACGCGCTTTGGAAGCAATTCCGACCGAAATGCGGGAGAGCGAGGCGATGAAACCGCTTGTCATCGGCCTTGAAGCGACGGGCCGCGAGTTGGACAGCGTCTTTGCCAAAAACGGCATTACGCGCATTGCCGCAATGGGCATGCCGCTGGATCCCAATCAGCATCAGGCAATGGTTGAAATTCCCAGCGTTGATGTCGCACCGGGCACCATTGTCGCCGAAATGCAGGCGGGATATATGATTAAGGACCGCTTGCTGCGTCCTGCTTTGGTTGGGGTGGCGAAGGCTGCGGAGTAAGCCCGTCCACTTCTGATATATTAGGTCCTGACCCTCGGCCGGGGGTGGCGTAAGGTGACGCGCTCCGCTATCGAGCGCGTCATATGACAATAGCGGCAATTTCGATGGACCGTCAGTCCCCTTGGCGCGATGAACTTCGCGCGACCCTGTCGCTTGCCTGGCCTTTGATCCTGACGAACCTGTCGATGTCGTTGATTGGCGCCACCGATGTGGTGATGGTGGGTTGGCTTGGGCCGACCGAGTTGGCAGCGGCGTCATTGGGGTTCAACCTGTGCATGACGGCGGCGATTTTCTGCATGGGCCTCGTCACCGCGACCGCGCCGATGATGGCAAGCGAGCGCGGCGCAAAGGCGCATTCGGTGCGCGATATCCGCCGCACATTCCGGCAAGGATTGTGGGTCGCGGTTGCGGTCATGATCCCGATCTGGCTGATCTTGTGGCAGACGGAAGCCATATTGCTAACGCTTGGCCAGCAAGCCGAACTTGCGGTAAAGGCGCAAAGCTATGTTCGCGCCTATATGTGGTCGATCCTGCCATTTTTGTGGCTGATTATCGCGCGTAATTTCCTGTCGGCATTGGAGCAGCCCTTATGGTCGCTCGTCATCGGCATATTGGGCGTTTTTGCCAATGCGGCATTTAATTATGTCCTCATTTTCGGGAAGCTGGGCGTGCCGGCCTTGGGCATAATCGGCGCAGGCATTGGCAGCATATTGGCCAATATCTTCATGTTTTTGGGCATGGTCGCGGTGATCACCTATCATCCCAAATTCCGGCGATATCATCTGTTCGGGCGTTGGTGGCGCAGCGACTGGCCGCGGTTTCGGGCGCTGTGGAAATTGGGCCTGCCGATAGGCGTGACGATGGGCTTGGAAGGCGGCGTGTTTGGCGTTGCGGTTATGCTGATGGGGTTAATCGACACTGCGTCGGTCGCGGCGCATGCCATCGCGCTTCAGGTAGCAAGCGTGACTTTCATGGTGCCGCTGGGCCTTGCGCAGGCCGCAACGGTGCGTGTGGGCATTGGCTATGGCCGGCGCGATCTTGCGCTTATCCGCCGTGCCGGTTGGACCAGCTTCGTCATCGGAACGGGGTTCATGGCGGCGATGGCGGTGCTGATGTGGCTGTCACCAGACTTGTTGATTGCTTTATTCATCGACCGCGATGCCGCGATCAATGCAGAGGTTGTGCGACTGGCCGTCAGCTTCCTTGCCATTGCCGCCTTGTTCCAGATTGTCGATGGCGCACAAGTCGTGGGCGCGGGCATGCTGCGCGGGTTGCACGATACAACAGTGCCGATGTTGTTTGCCGCCTTTGGCTATTGGGTCGTGGGTATTGGCGTCGGCGCATGGCTGGCGTTTTCGCAAGGGTGGAACGGGGTTGGCATTTGGGTTGGCTTGGCGACGGGACTTGGCATTGTCGCGGTGCTTATGCTGGTGCGTTGGTCGATGCGCGCGCGGCTTGGGCTGTTGCCGTTAGAAGATTAGAACACCGTCATATTGCGCCAGCGGCGGCGCGCCTGCGACCTTCGCCCCGTGACGCAAAAGGAATATGTGCCGGACGATTTCGGCTTGCTGTTCCAACCCATATTGGTCGAGCGTCCATCCCGGCTTTAAGCTATAATCATAGCGGCAAAAGGGATGCCGCCGAAGTGGCAGGCATATGCCCTTTTGGTGCTGCCACACATGCACAAGTTCTTGGATGAACAGGCCTTGCGCGCTGAGATTAGCATCGCAAAAATCATCGCAGAATAAATTACCCTTGGGGTGAAACCATATATGGCCGTTTGGGGCCATGGTCACGCGGCGCGGCTGAAACCAAAAATATCTGCGGTTGTGGATGCGGATGCCATCATAATCGAGCGCGGACCCGAAAACGGATTCCGCCAGCGCCCGTTCCCGGACGGTCAGGGCCCTGCCAGATTTATGCGCGCCGAACATGTTCAACCATCAATGGCTTTCTTCTCGTCCGGGTCACTGCCGTCGATTTCTTGCACTCGCGCCTTTACCAATATGCGGACATTGTTCGAAAACAGGAATTCGGTCTCAATCACGCCCAAGCGACGGGGGATGACGTTGACGCCCCAGATCATCACATGCTTGCCACCTTTTTTGAAGGCAATTTTCTCGCCAGACGGGATGAGCACGCGGTTCATAGGCGCCATGGTCACGGCACCTGTTTTTGTATCGACCGAGACATCGTGCATTTCAATGCGAACGGCAGATGGAGAACTTACGCGCAGCAAATGCACATCCTCCGGCCCGCCATAGACGTTGAAGTGCAGGACCGACGGGTTGCTGTCGACAGGCGACAGCGTCAACACCGCCTCTTTCACTTTTAGCTGCGGTGTCGGGCCGCATCCGGCCAGCAAAAGGGCCGTCGCGACGGCGCTGATTGTGAATATACGTCGGTACATAACGTTCTCCTTTTGCTGTTGGGTGTGTGCGCCGAAGCGGGCAACCCATACAGAGTTTTCACTTAATATTTTCCCTATCTAGGAAGGCCGAAGTCTTGTGCCAAGAGAATTGGCTCCTATATCGCCGCTACAACGTCACGTTATGCAAAACCCCAGTGCCTGATAGGGCTGGTGCGAAACGCGACAGGGTAAAGTTCAATTTTTAAAATTTCGGGGTAAGTTTTTATGGCTAAAGTTATTGGTATCGACTTGGGCACGACAAACAGCTGCGTTGCGGTAATGGACGGCGGCAAGCCAAAGGTCATCGAAAATGCAGAAGGCGCACGGACTACGCCATCGATCGTGGCCTTTGCTAAGGACGGCGAGCGCCTAATCGGCCAGCCAGCCAAGCGTCAGGCTGTCACCAATCCGGAAAGCACCATTTATGCGGTGAAGCGGCTTATCGGCCGTCGCTTCGATGATCCTATGACCAAGAAGGATATGGGCCTCGTCCCGTATAGCATCGTCAAAGGCAAGACCGGCGATGCATGGGTAAAAGCCGGCGGTGAAGATTATTCGCCCTCACAAATTTCGGCATTCATCTTGCAAAAGATGAAAGAAACAGCGGAAGCCTATTTGGGCGAGACCGTTACGCAAGCGGTCATCACCGTTCCAGCCTATTTCAACGATGCCCAGCGTCAGGCGACAAAAGATGCTGGCCAGATTGCCGGTCTTGAAGTGCTGCGTATCATCAACGAGCCAACCGCTGCGGCGCTTGCTTATGGCATGGACAAGGATGAGAATAAAACCATCGCGGTCTATGACCTTGGCGGCGGCACGTTCGACATTTCGATCCTAGAGGTCGGCGATGGCGTGTTCGAAGTGAAATCGACCAATGGTGACACATTCTTGGGTGGTGAAGATTTCGACAGCGTGCTTGTCGAGCATCTGGCTGCCGATTTCAACAAGGCCGAAGGCATTGACCTGACGAAGGACAAGCTTGCGCTGCAACGTTTGAAGGAAGCGGCGGAAAAGGCGAAGATTGAATTGTCGTCAACACAGACGACCGAAGTCAACTTGCCGTTCATCACTGCTGACCAAAATGGTCCAAAGCATCTTGTGAAAACCATCACCCGTGCCGATCTTGAAAAATTGGTCGATGACCTGATCAAGCGCACGCTTGAGCCATGCAAAAAGGCTTTGGCTGATGCGGGTATCAAGGCCGATGGCATTGATGAAGTCGTGATGGTCGGCGGCATGACCCGCATGCCCAAGGTGCGCGACGTCGTGAAGAATTTCTTCGGCAAGGAGCCGCATACTGGCGTGAATCCGGATGAAGTTGTCGCCATGGGCGCCGCCATTCAGGCGGGCGTTTTGCAAGGCGACGTTAAGGATGTGTTGTTGCTTGACGTGACGCCATTGTCCTTGGGTATCGAGACGCTGGGCGGTGTATTTACGCGCATGATCGACCGTAACACGACGATCCCGACCAAGAAGAGCCAAGTATATTCGACGGCCGAAGACAATCAAAATGCCGTGACCATTCGCGTATTCCAAGGTGAACGTGAAATGGCGGCGGATAATAAGCTGCTGGGCAATTTTGACCTGGTTGGCATTCCACCTGCACCGCGCGGCGTGCCGCAGGTTGAAGTGACCTTTGACATTGACGCCAACGGCCTCGTCAGCGTGACCGCCAAGGACAAGGGCACAGGCAAGGAACAGCAGATCAAAATTCAGGCATCGGGCGGTTTGTCCGATGCGGATATTGAACAGATGGTCCGCGATGCCGAAGCCTTTGCCGAAGAGGACAAGAAGCGTCGTGAATCGGCAGAAGCCAAGAACAATGCTGAAAGCCTTGTCCATTCCACCGAGAAGCAGTTGGAAGAGCATGGCGACAAGATTGACGCTGCGTTGAAGGGCGAGATTGAAGCGGCTGTGGCGGAAACCAAGACCGCTATCGAAGGCGGCGATGCAGAAGCGATGAAGGAAAAGGCAACCGCCTTGGCCCAAATCGCGATGAAGCTTGGCGAAGCGATCTATAAAGAAGAGCAAGCCGCCGGCGCATCGGCAGATGCCGCATCGGAAGAAGCGCCAGCCGACGATAATGTTGTCGATGCTGAATTCTCCGAAGTCGAAGACGACAAGAAAGACTGATGTTGAATATTCCCGACCGTCGGCGCCGAAACGCAGCGACGGTCGGGAAGACCGGGGGGTTAGTCATTCATGAATCTCGACATTGATTATTATGAATTGTTGGAAGTCGAGCGGACAGCCGATGAGAAGACGCTGAAAACCGCGTATCGCCGGATCGCGATGGAATGCCATCCCGACCGCAATCCCGGCTGCGACAAATCCGAAGCCAAGTTTAAAGCCATTAGTCAGGCCTATGACGTGCTGAAAGATCCGCAAAAGCGCGCAGCCTATGACCGGTTCGGCAAGGAAGCGTTTGAAAATGGGGGCATGGGCGGCGGCGGTGGCCAAGGCGGCGCTGGCTTTGGTGACTTCTCCGATATCTTCGAAAGCTTTTTTGGTGACGCCTTTGGCGGCCGTCAGCGTGGCCCTGCGCGTGGCGCAGATTTACGCTATGATCTCGAAATCTCGCTCGATGAGGCCTTCCACGGCAAGGAAGCGGAAATCACCATCGACGTTGCAACGGCGTGCGGGACCTGTAGCGGCAGTGGCGCGACGCCGGGGTCCGGCAAACGTCGCTGCAACCTGTGTGCTGGCCATGGCAAAGTGCGGGCGCAGCAAGGCTTTTTCGTGGTCGAGCGCACATGTCCGACCTGTCACGGTCGCGGCGAAGTAATTGAGTCGCCATGCCGCGCTTGCGGCGGGGAAGGGCGGGCGGATGAACGCAAGACCATCGCCGTCAATATTCCGCCTGGCGTCGATGAAGGCACGCGCATTCGCGTGGCGGGCCGCGGTGAGGCTGGGCCAAATGGCGCGGCGGCGGGTGATCTGTACATCTTCATCCATCTATCGCGTCACAAGGTGTTCGAACGCGATGGTACAACATTGTTCTGCCGTGTGCCCGTCAGCTTCACCACAGCGGCGCTGGGTGGCGAAATCCGCATCCCGGGCCTCGATAGCGCGGAACATATCATTATCGTTCCAGAAGGCATACAGTCGGGCAAACAGCTTCGCCAACGCGGCGCAGGCATGCCCGTGTTGCAAGGGCGTGGTCGCGGCGACATGGTCATTCAAATCGACGTCGAAACGCCGTCCAAATTGTCCGCGCGGCAGAAAGAAATCTTGCGCGAGTTCCGCGAAACCGAAACGGGTGCAGAATGTCCGCAATCAACCGGCTTCTTTGACAAGCTTAAAGGCATTTGGGACGGCATCACCGATTAGGCTGGAGTGCGGTTGAAGCTCAGATCTGCATCTGATCCACCTCGGTCCGTAAGGACATAATGAGGGGGCGGATTTGCGTCAGCCGATCCTGCTCCTCATCCAGTATCGCGTGAAATACGCGTTTTTTGTAACTTTGCGCGCGGCCCGCCGAAAATTCATGGCCGGGCGGAAGCGACGATATCAGGATATCAATCATTCGCTCCGCGCCATGCAAACGGCCCCATAGATAGTCGTTTTCACGATAAGCGCGGCTGAAAAATGCCCCGAAATTGTTGAACTCGATACCCTTTAACATCGCTGCCGTGCCGCCTTTGCGGATAGAGGCGCAGTCGTCGGGGGATATGCGGTCCACCTTGACAGGGTCGAATTCGTCAAAGCCTTCATCCTGCAACAAAGGTAGGGTGGCGATGTCATATAATGCATAGCCCAAATAGCCGAGCAGCATGATCCGGCGTGCCTCAACCGGCAGGGTCAGCATGGCATCGCACAATATTTTGTCGACCTTGGCATCGGTGCGTACCAGACCCCGTTGTGCCGCAAGATGGTTCATCAAGCCTGCGGGATCGTCAATGCCAGATTTAACAGCCTGCGCAAAATCGGCGCCTAAAAACTCCGCCGTTTCCAGATCGAGGAACAAGGCAAGGCAATTGTAAATGGCATCGCGCATTTTGGCGACATCATCGTCCGGCATATCGATGACATTTTCGACCTCTTCGGTCAGATGCCGGGCGAGAGAGCGCAAGCGCCGAATGCGGAAACGCAGGTCGTGTGCGCGGAAAAAGGCAATTTGGCGCGCGGTGGCCTTGCCCTTATGCGGCGGCAAATGGTCGAGATCATAGGAGCCGATTTCTGTCCAAAGCGCAGCGCGCAAGTTGCGGAAAAACGCGTTTGATGCATCGGGCAAGCTGCGGCGTGCGGTGGCGACAATATCGTCAACCACGCCAGCGATTTTGAGATGGTTATAGGCGCGGTAACCGAAACCAGCGGCAATAATCGCCTTTTCCTGCGCCGAATTGCGCCATTTTTGCATGCGACTTGCGTTTGGCTGGGTGAGGAACCATGTCTTACCCAGCAGCGTCTCCACCATATGTTCCACCTCGCTACGCAAGCTGTTGATGACGCGCCGCGTTCGTTCAATACGTTCCGAACGGCCAGTGATTTTTTCAAGGCTGTCCCGAATGGGCTGTTCGCGCGGAATGTTGGACGACGCTCCCAATATCGTCGAAAAGAACCCCGGTGGTTTGCGCGGCATATTAGCGGTGCCGTCTGCATTGCGTTGGCCAAAACGGAAACCGGGGCGGCCGGGCGTGGGGTCGATATAGACAAAGCGCCGGTCCACTTCGCGGCGTGCGGGGCGGTTGCGCAAGGCGGAAATTGCCTGATTAAACGGCGCATTGGCCAATACCGATCCGTCGATCAACATCGTATCTTCGGCGGCATTGGCGGCAAATTGTTGCGGCAATATGCGCTTCAAAAATGCACTCCGGCCAAGCCAAGGGACATTTTGCCGCGCCAATAAACGGTCAAGTTCACGCACAGAAAATGGCGGGAAAGCGCCCGGGAAACTGGCCGTGGCACGTGCCGCAAAAATCAGCTCGGGAATGTCGGCGAGCCCCGTTCGCCCGCGTGTTGAAAAATCGACGGTGATGCGATGTTCGGACTCGGTAACTTCTTCAGGACTGTTGAGGCGAAGTACCCGATCATGCCCGTAATAGTCAGTTACCGTGACAAACAAATCCAGCGGCTGACTTGTGGGTAAAAGTGGCGGCTCTTTAGTGCTGGCACGCATGGCGTTCAGCGCATCGAGCAACAATTTCGAAAACACATTCCCGCCAAAGGGCGGCGCGAACCAGCGGGCGCGGACAAAGCGGGACAGCTTGGCGGCGACTTCCTGCTGCGCCTCTTTCGCGACTGTCCTTTCAACCGCGCCGCCGCGCCGACGCAAGATCATCCATGCAATCGGCGTTGCCCAAAATTTGGTGAAGCGCGACAGCGGGCGGGCGTCAGGATCAAGCAGTATGTCGACATCTGCCATTTCAAGCCACATATCGGTCAACGGCTCTAGCGATTGGCCCGTGACGATAGCCTGCGACAGGAATATGCCGTTGATGCCGCCCGCGCTTGACCCTGCAATAATGTCTGTCAAAACCCGTAACTTGACGCCGCTAACCCGCGACAATTCCGCAAGCAGGTCGTGATAGACACTCTCGCTGCGGCGGGTGGGGGGCGCGCCATCATGAAAAGCGCGGCTCGCGCGGACCATGTGCCAAATCTCGCGCGTGACGCCATGCATGTAAATGGCAAGGCTGACCCCGCCATAACAAATGAGCGCCAGCCTGAGTTCTTTTTCGCGCATAGCCATGATGTGGCATTAGGCCGCGCCACACGCAAGCGCTGATACAGAACACTTATGTCTTGAGTTCTTGATTTGTTCTGTTAACTATCCGGCATGGCAAAGGCAAAGCGCAAATATGTGTGTCAGGCATGCGGTTCGGAATCCAACCGCTGGCAGGGGCAGTGCGACGATTGCGGCGAATGGAACACCTTGACGGAAGAGGCCAAGGCCACTGTTTTTGAGCTAAAGCATCATTTGCACTCGGGCGGGCGTGCGGTTGAATTGTCCGGATTGAACACGGACATTAAACTGCCTGAACGTGCCTCGACGGGTATATCCGAATTCGACCGCGCTTTGGGTGGGGGGCTTGTGCCGGGTTCAGCAACCTTGCTCGGTGGTGATCCGGGCATTGGTAAGTCGACCTTATTGTTACAAGCCGCCGCAAACCTCGCGCGGCGCGGGCTGTCCGTTGCGTATATTTCCGGCGAAGAAGCGGTTGACCAAGTGCGCCTACGTGCCCGTCGGCTTGGCCTTGGCGATGCGCCGGTGCAGTTGGCTGCTGCAACCTCTGTGCGCGACATATTGACGACGATGGCCCAAGGCGCGCCGCCCGCTTTATTGGTTATCGATTCCATTCAGACGATGCACAGTGACCTTATCGAAGGCGCGCCGGGCACGGTCAGCCAAGTTCGCGCTTCGGCACAAGAACTTATCCGCTTTGCCAAGGAGCGCGGCACGGCGTTGATGCTCGTCGGCCATGTTACCAAGGACGGGACGATCGCCGGACCCCGCGTGCTGGAACATATGGTCGACACCGTATTGTCGTTCGAAGGCGAACGCAGCCATCAATATCGCATTTTGCGCGCGTCCAAAAACCGCTTTGGCGGGACAGACGAAATCGGTGTGTTTGCGATGGTAGAAGAAGGCTTGACTGAGGTTGGCAACCCAAGCGCTTTGTTCCTGACCGACCGGGCCGAACAGGTTACGGGGGCAACGGTGTTTCCGGCGTTGGAGGGGACGCGGCCAGTGCTGGTGGAAATTCAGGCGCTGACCGTGCGGCTATCCAGTGGCGCAACACCCCGCCGCGCCGTTGTGGGCTGGGACAGCGGCCGCCTTGCGATGATATTGGCGGTGCTTGAGGCGCGATGTGGCCTAAGCTTTTCAACCGCAGAGGTCTATCTCAACATCGCCGGCGGCTATCGCATTTCCGACCCCGCTGCCGATTTGGCGGTGGCGGCGGCGCTGGTTTCAGCTTTGGCGGAACGGCCATTGCCGTCCGATGCGGTATTGTTTGGTGAAGTCGCCTTGTCCGGTGAAATCCGTCCCGTCGCGCATGGTGCGTTGCGGCTGAAGGAATCGGCGAAGCTCGGGTTTGCCAGCGCATTAGTCCCGCCGTCGGTGAAAGGTCAGGCGGGCATTTCAACGCAAGAGTTCCGCACGCTTGCCAATCTCGTTGACCATATGCTGGGACGCTCCTAAATCTCATATAGGTGGTTGCAGGGGCGTTGAAATAGGACGCGTCCTGCCTTTTAATCGCGACGCATTTACGTAATTGGGGCAACAGGAATAGATGACCGCACTTGATATCATTGTCCTGTTCATGTTGGGCAGCGGGGCCGTATTCGGTGCCCTGCGCGGCTTTGTGCAAGAGGCTTTGTCGATGATCGCATGGGTGCTGATCATCTTGGCCGTTCGCATGTTCCACGCGCCCGCGACTGCGGCTTTGGCAGAGACTGTGGGTTCTGACTCCGGCGCTGCTGTGCTCGCCTTTTTGGCGCTGGTCATCGTGATTTTTGCATTGGGTAAATGGATTGCGAAATCGATTGGCGCCAGATCGCGCAGGTCCTTGCTTGGCCCCATTGACCGCATGCTTGGTTTTGGCTTCGGTATGGTGAAGGGCCTGATTATCGCGACCCTCCTTTTCCTGCTGTTCGTGATGGGATTTGATTTGGTCTATGGCGCGGATGAAGAGCGACCCGAGTGGATGACCAGTTCGCGCACCTATCCTCTGCTCAACGCCAGCGGTGATGCATTGTCAGAATTTGTCCGCGAACAACGCCTCGCTGCCGATAGTGGCACGGAAACGGCAAACTGATGGACTCAGCGCTCTACAATCGCGACATCTTGCGGTTGGCGACGTCTTTGGTCGCTGACCATCGCCTTGCAGAGCCGGATGGCAGCGCCGAAGTGCGTTCGCCCTTATGTGGCAGCCGCATTCAAGCGGATGTTGTGACGGACGCAGAGGGCATATTGCGCGGCCTTGCCCTGCGCGCCAATGCCTGCGCGCTTGGGCAGGCTTCTGCGGCTATTTTGACGCACAACGCCATTGGGACAGCTATGACCGAAGTTGCCAAATTGCGCGATGGCGTGGCGCAGGCGTTACAGCGGAAGGGCGATATGCCAAGCTGTTGGCCTGAACTCGCCTTGCTGGCCGCGGCATGTGATTATCCGTCGCGCCATGCTGCGATCTTATTGCCTTTTGACGCGATCCTTGCGGCCGCCGCGCAGGCCAAAGAGAAAAGCTGATGGAAACCGCGCCACACCATCTTGTCGCTGATGTTATGTTAGGCGGGGTGGTGTTGCTCGGTGCGGCGCTGTTGGCGGTTTTGATTTTCAGGCGTCTTGGCCTTGGCGCGGTGCTTGGCTATCTGGTCGCGGGCATTGCCATTGGGCCCGATGGCCTTGCGTTGATTGACTCACCCGAAACGATATTGGCCTATTCCGAAATCGGCATCATCTTGCTGCTGTTCCTCGTCGGGCTTGAGCTATCGCCGAGCAGGCTATGGCTGTTGCGGCGCGACATTCTGCTTTTTGGGCCGTTGCAGGTCATTTTATGCGGACTTGGCATGTTTGCCGTCATCCATTTCGCAATGCCCAGCTTTAGCTGGCAAGCCGCCTTAGTCCTTGGGCTTCCATTGGCCTTGTCTTCCACTGCGCAGGTGCTGCCCTTGCTGCAATCGCGCGGCCGGATGAAGACCGATTATGGTGAGAAAAGCTTTTCCATATTGTTGTTTCAGGACATTTCCATTGTTCCCCTGCTAACTATCGTTGCCGCTTTGTCGCGCGCGCCTGCCGAAGAAGGCGCGATTGAGGGATGGTATCTGGTATTATATGCCGTGTTGGCGATTGCCGGACTGGTGTTGGCCGGACGCTATCTGCTGTCACCGCTGTTGCGCTTGGTCGGCAAGATTTCAGAGCGCGAACTGTTCATCGTCACTGGCTTATTCACCGTCTGCGTCAGCGCCGCGGTGATGCAGGCGATTGGCGTTTCGCCAGCCTTGGGCGCATTTGTCGCGGGCGTTATGTTGGCGGAATCACCCTATCGGCATGAGTTGGAGGCCGACATTGATCCGTTCCGTTCGATCTTGCTTGGTCTGTTTTTCCTCGCGGTTGGCATGTTGCTCGACGTTGATGTCATTCTTTCGCGGCCCTTTTTCGTGGCGGGTCTGGCGCTGGCGCTGATCACGGTCAAGATCGCCATCATTTATGCGCTTGGTCGGGGCTTTGGCCTTCAAAACAAGCCGTCGATCATCATGGCGATGCTGTTGAGCCAAGGTGGTGAATTCGCCTTTGTGTTGTTTGCCGCCGCGCAGCAGGCCCTGTTGATTGAACCGGAGGCGGCGAGCCTGTTTGGCGCGGTCGTCACCTTATCGATGGCAACGACACCTTTCCTGATGATTTTTGCCGGCAAGCTTGCGGCGCGAAAGGTCAAGGGCGATGTCGCGCTTGATGACCCGGAATTGGCGGCACAAGCCAATGTCATCATCGTTGGGCATGGACGTTTCGGACAG
>NZ_CAMDCK010000013.1 GCF_945890115.1 Sphingorhabdus sp. EL138 | reverse complement strand
TTTCTGACAAAGCTGCAATAGCTTCGGCTTCGAGTGTTTGGATGAGGTTCATGCCCCATTTAATCCTTATTCTTTTGTCGCACGTCAGAGGCAGGCTGAACCCGGGCGTCTTTGTAACGCCCCCAAAGGTCCGGTCTGCGTAACCGAGTAATCTCCTCTGCCTGTTGTTTCCGCCAAGCAGCTATTTTCGCATGATCCCCCGATCGCAACACTTCAGGGATCATACGCCCTTCCCAATCATTGGGTCGGGTGTAGTGCGGATATTCAAGCAATCCTTGTTCAAAGGACTCTTCGTCACCGCTGGAAGACGCGCCCATTACGCCGGGAAGCAGCCGAATGCAAGCGTCTAACAGCATCAACGCCCCAATTTCGCCGCCCGACAGGATGATGTCGCCCATTGAAACTAGCTCGATTTCAGAGTGGGCATCAAAAAAGCGCTCGTCAAAGCCCTCAAACCGGCCACATAGCACGGTTACACCGGGTCCAGCGGAAAGTGCACGGATACGCGCTTGCGTGATTGGCGTGCCGCGTGGGGTCATCGCGAGGATTGGGGATTCAGGTTGCGCCGCAGACGCATGGCCGACCGCGGCGGCAAGGATATCCGCCCGCAATACCATCCCTGCGCCGCCGCCCGCGGGTGTATCATCAACGGTGCGATGTTTGTCCGTCGCAAAGTCGCGGATCTGTATAGGCGCACAAGACCATTTCCCCTCCTCCAGCGCACGGCCAGCCAAGGATATCCCCAGCGGCCCCGGGAACATTTCAGGGTAGAGAGTAAGTATTTGAGCGTGAAAGCTCATCGCTTGAAAACGCTAAAAACCCAGCGCCAAAAGCGGACCTCAAGCAGCGCTAATTTCGCCAAAAACGGAGGCATACCGACATCTTCGAGCTGTTTCGAGCCAGTGTCGGGTTTAAACAAAATTTTGAATAAGGCCACCATGATGCGGACCTCAATCAAAACCAAAACAGCAAGCCCAGCATAACGGAGCCAAGCGAGTTGCGGCAGAACCATCTGGCTTTCGATAGGTACCAGCTTAGTCGCCAGCCATATGCCTAGACACTGGAGTGCAATTATCCGGATGATTAGATTTTTGGAAGTCAACGTCCTGCGATAGCACAACGCAAAGAGCAGTGGCAAAGTGAACAGGACGTCAAACAAGACGACTAATTCCCAATAGCCAAGGTCTTGCGGCGGCAAAGTGTTGGTGAGCAACCACACAATCACACCCGAAGAGAGAGCCACTGGCCAAAACCAATTTTCCTTTAATCGTTCAGTCATAACCAAGCCCCCATCAAACCGTCCAATTCTCAACCTTCAACCCCGGCACGTCGGCGAAATGTTTTTCGTTATTGGTTACCAAGACGGCACCCAGTGCAAGCGCGTGGGCCGCAATTAAACGATCGAAGCTCCGCCTGTTAACCCCAATGCGCTGTACCAACATCGCATAATGCTCCGCAGCGAGATGGTCGAAATCCATATTGGTGACGATCGACAAAAACCGTTCGGCTTTTTCCCGATCACCCTCTGGGTCGTTCGATTCTCTCGGCCCAACCAGAAGCTCGGCTGCGGTTATGGCAGAAACGTATAAACCTGATTTGAAGTTGTCTTTAACCCGTTGCCGCGCAATATCGCTGCGGCCATCCACAAAATCGATGCAGATGTTGGTGTCAAGAAGATACAATCACGCCACCGACTTGTGGGACGACGTATCCCAGACGCGATCATCCTGATCAATGTTTCCTCGGCCATGTTTCATAAAGCCGGGCGACATGCTGCCATATAGGCTCATCAGAACCGTCAATGCTTCGGATTCTTTCCATATCGAAATGCGCCCGCTCTTATGGGGAAGAATGACTACGTCATCTCCTTCCACGAACCCAGCACCTTTCGGCAACCGCAGGGCGACAGAGTTGCCCGATTTGAATGCTTTAGTGGTCCATTGTCGCGCCATTACAGCCTCCGTATATCAAGCCGGTATATACTAAATCACGAACGCCGCGTCAATGACGATGCGCCCGTCGGCTTGGGCACCCCATTCAGGTACAGCGTCCGCAGTCATCGGGACCATGAACTTTTTGCCGGGCTTGCCGTCGGCAGAAGGCATCTGAATTTCAAGGACATCGCTCGCGCCGAAATTTTCGACGGCGACACAAATGCCAAGGTCATTGCCATCGGTCGACACGCATGGCAGACCCAAAAGGTCGCTGTAATAATATTCGCCCTCACCCAATGCCGGCAAAGCCTCCCGTGGGACAGTCAGGAGTGTGCTGCGCAGTTTTTCTGCGGCATTCCTGTCGTTGATTTCGGCGAAGCGCGCGATTGCGCCGTCTTTGGTTGGACGGAGCGACTTTACCGTGAGCGTCCCGTCATTAAAGCTCTTGTATCGTTTCAAGCTGTCTACACTATCTGCAAACAGCTTGAGACGGACTTCGCCCGTCACGCCGTGCGCGCCAGAAACGGCGGCAAGCGTGACGGTGTTGTCGGTCAAGGTTAGCCCTCGGCCTTTTCTTCAGTTGCTTCTTCAGCAGCCGGTGCGGCTTCTTCAGCAGCAGATTCAGCAACAGGCACTTCTTCGACGACAGGCGCTTCTTCGGCGACAGCTTCGGCTGGTGCGGCTTCTTCAGCGGCAGGCGCTTCTTCAGCGACAGCTTCAGCAGGCGCAGCTTCTTCGGCGGCAGGCGCTTCTTCAGCGGCAGCTTCGGCTGGTGCAGCTTCTTCAGCGGCAGGCGCGTCTTCGGCGACTACTTCAGGCTCTGGCTCAGGTGCTGGAGCGGCGGCGGCTGCAGCGGCCGCTTCTTCTGCTTCTGCAAGCTTAGTAGCCTTGTCTTCCGCACGATCCTTGGCTTTCTGGCCCGGCTCACCCTTGTTCGGGTTGCTCTTGACCTTACGCTCTTTGACGCCAGCGATGTCCAAAAAGCGGGCTACGCGGTCCGATGGCTGTGCACCAGCGGCGAGCCAATGCTTCGCGCGCTCTGTGTCCAAGATCATGCGCTCGGCGCTGTCCTTTGGAAGCTGCGGGTTGTAGCTACCGATACGCTCGATGAACTTCCCGTCGCGCGGTGCGCGGGCGTCGGCTACGACGATTTTATAATAAGGGCGCTTTTTCGAACCGCCCCGCGACAAACGCATTGATAATGCCATAAAACTAACTCACCTTTCTTAAAATACTTTCATTAGAACAATATATTATTTCTTTTTATTCAAAAGTCTTGCGAGGTCAGGTGGCATCCCGCCACCCACGCTCATTCCGGGAAATCCGCCCATGCCAGGTGGCATCGCGCCGGGGGGAAGGCCGTGCATCCCCTCCATCGCGCCACCCAAGTCGGCACCACCTTTGCCGCCACCAAACATGGCAGCAAGGCCCTTGAGGCCGCCCATTTTGCGGATGCGCTTCATCGCGCTCGCCATTTCCTGATGCATTTTGATCAGCTTGTTGACGTCTTGCACCGTCATGCCAGATCCTTTGGCAATGCGGATCTTACGCTTGGCGTTCAACAATTCTGGCTTGGCGCGTTCTTTCGGTGTCATCGAACCGATGATGGCGTCCATATGCACCAGTAACTTATCGTTCATGCCGCTGGCGTCCATCGCCTGCTTGGCCTTTTTCATGCCCGGCATCATGCCAGCAAGGGCGCCAAGGCCACCCATCTTGGTCATCTGGCGAAATTGGGTGCGCAGGTCGTCCATGTCGAACTGGCCCTTGGCCATTTTGGCCGCGAGTTTATCCGCGTCCTCTTTTTCGACCATCTCGGACGCACGTTCGACCAAGCCGACGACATCGCCCATGCCCAATATACGCCCTGCAACGCGGCTTGGGTTAAATGCCTCAATGGCGTCAAGCTTCTCGCCAACACCCGCAAATTTGATGGGCTTGCCGGTAATGGCGCGCATCGACAGCGCGGCACCACCACGGGCGTCACCGTCCATGCGGGTCAGAACGATACCAGTTAGATCAACGCGTTCGCCAAAGCTTTTGGCAACGTTGACGGCGTCTTGACCCGTCAGAGAGTCGACAACGAGCAGGATTTCTTGCGGCATTGCGACCTTCGCCACATTGCTCATTTCGTCCATTAACTGCTGATCGACGTTCAAACGACCCGCCGTGTCGAGCATCAGAACATCAAAGCCCTGCAACTTTGCCGCCTGCATTGCGCGCTTGGCAATATCTACTGGCTGCTGCCCCTGCACGATCGGAAGCGTTGCAACTTCAATCTGCGTACCAAGCGTTGCCAACTGCTCTTGCGCCGCCGGACGATTGACGTCCAGCGATGCCATCAGGACTTTTTTGCCCTGCTTGGCCTTAAGCATCTTCGAAATTTTCGCGGTCGTCGTAGTCTTACCCGACCCCTGCAAACCAACCATCATAATGATGGCAGGCGGCGCAACGGCAAGGTTCAGGTCGCTTTGTTCCGCGCCGAGCATCTCGACCAGCGCATCGTTAACGATTTTGACGACTTGCTGGCCAGGTGTGACTGACTTCAACACTTGCGCGCCGACGGCTTGCTCGGTCACCTTGTCGATGAATGTACGAACGACAGGCAACGCAACGTCAGCCTCAAGCAAGGCAACGCGCACTTCGCGCATCGCCTCACGCACATCGGCTTCGTTCAACGCACCGCGACCGCGCAGGCGATCAAACACCCCTCCTAACCGGTCGCTCAGCTTGTCAAACATCGACATTCCTTACCAAATCACCCCATATGGGGCATAAACGAACAAAAAGCCGGTGAGCGAATCTTCGCCGACCAGCTTGGAAACTAAGTATTTCCAACAAAAATTGAATGGCAGAATTCCTGCCTTACTGTGTTGTTTACCAACCTAGTCATCCGAATGCAAATCATTCCGTGTGGCGGGGGACCCGATGACGGTTAGCATGAGCGGTGGACACTCCGGCCTGCAGGCCCTAAATCGCCACGGATGGCAAAAAGCGTTTTTCACAAGATGCATGGACTGGGTAATGACTTTGTCATTATCGATGCGCGCGCATGTCCGATGGAAATGCCCCCTGCCCGCGCGCAGGCGATTGCCGACCGGAAGCACGGTATTGGCTGCGACCAGCTAATCCTTTTGCTATCCTCCAATGTTGCCGATGTCGCCATGCGTATTTTTAACGCGGATGGCAGCGAAGTCGAAGCATGTGGCAATGCCTCGCGCTGCGTCGTTGCTTTGTTGAAACAAGACCTGCAAATCGAAACAAAAGGCGGGATTATTTCCGGACGATTGTCCGGCAACGACGTGACCGTTGCCATGGGTGAAGCCAAGTTTGACTGGCAAGACATACCCCTCGCTTTTGCCATGGACAGCGGTTCCCTGCCCCTTGCGTGGGAAGAACTAGCAAGCCCCATGGCGGTCAACATGGGCAACCCACATGCCGTGTTCTTTGTAAGCGACGCCGATGCGGTTAATCTCGCGCAGCTTGGCCCAATCATTGAGCATGATGCCGCTTTTCCAGAACGCGTAAATGTCAATGTCGCGTCCATCGACGGCAATGAAATCCGCCTGAATGTATGGGAACGCGGCGCTGGCCTTACGGGCGCATGCGGCACAGGGGCCTGCGCCACGGCTGTTGCCGCGATCAGGCAAGGCAATGTTCAGTCACCGGTTGTTGTGCACCAAACCGGTGGCAGTTTGACCATCGCATGGGCACCGGGGCAACCCGTCATCATGTCGGGAAGTGCGACCTATGTCTTTACCGGGCAAGCCGACTGGGATGATTTTGGATGAACGTCCCGCTGCAGAAACCTGAAGTTATCAGCATGGGCTGCCGCCTTAACTTGGCCGAGAGCAATGCCTTGGCCGAGCAACTTGCCGGGCATGACGACATTGTCATTATTAACAGTTGTGCCGTAACCAATGAATCCGTGCGCCAAACACGCCAAGCTATTCGTCAGGCCTATAAGCGTCGCCCCGAGGCCCGCGTTTGGGTGACAGGCTGCGCCGCACAAGTGGAGCCTGAAACCTTTCAAAACATGCCCGAAGTCGCCGGCGTGTTTGGCAATCATGAAAAGCAAAATGCTGCGTTGCTGCGCGAGATAATCAATCGCCCCGATCGACCAATTGTCGTGTCGGACATTATGACAATCGCGCAAACCGCGCCGCATTTGGTCACCGCATACGCGGGCAAGACGCGCGCCTTTGTTGAGGTGCAAAATGGCTGCGACCATCGCTGCACCTTTTGCATAATACCTTATGGCCGCGGCAACAGCCGCTCTGTTCCAGCGGGTAGCGTAATCGAACATATTCAAAAGCTGGTGGACACTGGTTTTCAAGAAGTGGTACTGACAGGTGTCGATGTGACCAGCTATGGCCATGACCTGCCCGGGCAGCCAAATCTCGGCTCGCTCGTTGAGCGTATCTTAAAGCTTGTGCCAAACCTTCCACGCCTTCGTCTTTCGTCCATCGACGGCGTAGAAATTGACGCGCGGCTGTTTGACCTGCTGACCGGTGAAGCGCGTATCATGCCGCATGTCCATCTGTCCTTGCAGGCAGGTGATAATATGATCCTGAAGCGCATGAAACGACGCCACAGCCGTGAACTGGCGATTGACCTTGTCGCGCGATTGAAAGCAAAAAGGCCCGACATTGCCATTGGCGCTGACATAATCGCCGGTTTCCCGACCGAGGATGACGCCATGTTTGCCAACAGTGTCGACCTCATGCGCCAATGTAATGTCGTCCATGGGCATATTTTTCCGTACTCACCCAAAAAGGGCACGCCAGCGGCGCGCATGCCACAATTGCCACCACAGATTATCAAGGCCCGCGCCAAGACATTGCGCGATGCGGTGGCGACCGAAAAGGCCGCTTGGATAAAGGCGCTTATTGGCAGCACCCAAAATGTGGCCGTCGAAAGCGGCGGCTTGGCTGGTCATGCGGAAAATTTCGCGTATCTGAAGCTGAATAAAATGATGCCGGAAGGCCATATCGTATCGGTCCGCGTTACGCATATCCAAGACAAAGTTTTACAGGCAGAGGTTATCGAATGAGCGAGAATGCTGGATGGACGGACCGTTTGTTCGGCGGCCTTAAAAAAACGTCAGGTAAGCTGACGGAGAATATTGCTGGACTTGTGACCAAGGCAAAGCTTGACGCAAGCGACCTTGACGAAATTGAGGATGCGCTGATTGCCTCTGATCTTGGTCCAGCCATGGCATCGCAAATCCGCGACAAGATTGCCGCTGGCCGCTTTGACAAGGGTATTGATGCCGATGGCATAAGGCAGATCGTCGAGGATGAAATTGCCTCGGTCCTTGCGCCAGTCGCGTCTCCGCTGGAAATTGATGCTTTCCCGCGCCCTCAGGTGATTTTGGTCATTGGCGTCAATGGTTCAGGCAAGACGACCACAATCGCAAAGCTCGCCAATCTATTTCTGGAACAGGATTATGGCGTCATGCTGGCGGCGGGCGATACATTCCGCGCAGCCGCCATTGGCCAATTGAAGATTTGGGCAGAGCGCATTGGCGTACCCATTGTCACAGGCCCCGAAGGCGGCGACGCGGCGGGCGTCGTATTTGACGCCGTCAAAAAGGCAACAGCCCAAGGGATTGATGTCCTGATCGTCGATACGGCGGGCCGTTTACAGAATAAACGCGAGTTGATGGATGAACTCGCCAAAATCCGCCGTGTCTTGGGCCGCCTGAACCCGGCCGCACCGCATAATGTTGTGCTCGTGCTTGACGCCACAACAGGACAAAATGCGTTGTCACAGATTGAAACCTTTAAAGAAGTTGCTGACGTGACAGGGCTCGTGATGACAAAATTGGACGGCAGCGCGCGCGGCGGCATATTGGTCGCGGCGGCGAAGCAATTCGGACTGCCCATCCACGCCATTGGAGTCGGTGAATCCATTGAAGATTTGCGGCCATTCAACCCGCAAGATGTTGCCCGCGCGATTAGTGGCGGTTCGTTGTGAGCGCGGCCACTGCAACGCAAAAGCCATCGGGCAGGCTGAACTTCGTCCTCGATTTCGGACCATTGTTTTTGTTTTTTATCGCGTCAAAATTAGGCAGTTCCAACACCGACCCAAAACAGGGCGCAATTGTCGGCACAATGGCGTTCATGGCGGCGATCATCGTCGCGGTGATTGTGTCAAAGTTCAAGCTGGGCAAGATTTCGCCAATGTTGAAGCTCACGGCGGCCTTAGGCGTATTCTTCGGCGCGTTAACAATCTGGTTTCATGACGAACGCTTTATCCAGATCAAGCCGACCATCATCTATGTGTTTTTTGCGGCCTTGCTAATTGGTGGCTGGCTGCGCGGCAAAGCAATGCTGAAATATGTTCTGGAGGCAGCCTATCAGGGTCTGAGCGAATCTGGCTGGTTGAAGCTGTCGTTAAGTTGGGGTCTGTTTTTCTTCGCACTCGCGGGATTAAACGAAGTTTTCCGCCAGCCCGAATGGTTTTCGTTCGACACGTGGCTTTCGATCAAAGTGTGGGGTGTAACCGCTCTCACCTTCCTTTTCGCCTTGGCCAACATCCCTATGCTGATGCGCCACGGCTTGAAGCTCGGCGATGATGCCGAGCTTCCGCCGCAGGGATAAACGTTAGTTTTGGTCGGCGCGTGATGCTCCGTTGCCATCGAGATTTTCGGCGACAAATTCCCAGTTGACTGCCTTGTTCAACAACGCATCGACATAGTTTGGGCGGGCGTTGCGATAATCGATATAATAAGCATGTTCCCATAGATCGATCGTTAGTAATGGCTTCATATCATGCGCAACGGGCGTATCGGCGTCATGCAGCGACGTGATTTTTAGTGTAGCGCCATCCAAGACTAACCACGCCCAACCACTGGCAAAATGGCCAACAGCTTCTTCTTTCAGCTTCGCCAACATACCTTCATGACTACCAAAGCTCTCATCAATCATCGTTTTCAGCTTGCCCGTCGGTGCCTGCTGCTCTGGCGTAAGGCATTTCCAGTAGAAACTATGGTTCCAGATTTGCGCGGCGTTATTGAACACCCCCTTGTTATCTTGGTTTTTGGCGGCGGCGATAACTTCAATCAACGAGGCACCCAACAAGGCGGCATCATCCGCAATCAACATGTTGGTTTTATCGACATAAGCCTTGTGATGCTTGCCATGGTGATAATCAAAGGTTTCGGCAGAAATGAGATCACCAAAGGCGGATTTGTCGTACGGCAGGTCGGGGAGAATGAAGGACATTGCGTATCTTTCTGTATCGGATGGTTCGGAAGCAAACGCATCGGGGCAATCCCCGTTCCGTCGGTCACGCACTTCTAACGCAGAAAATATGTGACAAGCCTCACCCATACAGATAGGCATCATCGCATCAGGGGCAATACCGCCTGAATGCCTAGGGGAGAAAACATGGCAAAATTTTTTGGAAATCTTCATCTGGTGCTGGTCGCCGGTCTCGTGCTGTCATTTGCAGTAATGTTTGGCTTGGACGGCGACGGCGTCACGGCGCAATCGATCACACGTTGGCTCCATACATTTTTTGGGATAGTCTGGATCGGATTATTATATTATTTCAACTTCGTGCAAATCCCAACGATGCCGAAAGTCCCTGCTGAACTTAAGCCTGGCATTTCGAAGCACATTGCCCCGTCGGCGTTGTTCTTCTTCCGCTGGGGCGCGGCGCTTACCGTGTTGTTTGGTTTGATCATCGCGGTTCAAGCTGGCTATGCGCATGAAGCGTTCACCTTGCAAGATCCTTACAAGCTGATTGGCGTTGGCATGTGGCTTGCAGTTATCATGGCGTTCAACGTCTGGTTCATCATCTGGCCAAACCAGAAAAAGGCGCTCGGCATCGTTGAAGCCGATGACGCGACAAAAGCAAAGGCAGCGACGACTGCGATGATGACATCGCGTTTGAACACATTGCTGTCGATCCCGATGCTGTACACAATGGTCAGCTTTAACGGCGGCTAAATCCGAGTATCCGGATTTCAAAGAAGGGGTGGCACATGCCGCCCCTTTTTTTATCCCAACAGATCGTGCTTTTTCAGCGTATGACGTAATTGATCATAGCTGAGATTGAGCGCCTTAGCCGTCTGGCGTTGGTTATACCGACATTTTGCCAGCGCGTGCTCCAATACGGCCTTTTCAAATTTCTCGGTCGCCTCACGATAGTCGGTCACGTCCTCGGCTTGGCTTAGGTCCGTCGAATAACGCGTCTCGGCGGCACTGTTCTGATGATCGGCTTGCACCTGAGCCGGCGCAGAAGCCGCCACCCCACCGCGCCATGGGCTGTCAAACGGGTCGAATTGAATATAATCGACTGGCTGCGCCGCGTCGGCCCAGCGATATACGGCGCGCTCCACAACATTGCGCAGTTCGCGGACATTACCCGGCCAGAGATGGTTTTCCAAAGCGCGAGTGGCAACTTCCCCAAATCCGGGCCAGCCTTCCCAACCCAATTCAGCCGCCATCTTGCGCCCATAATATTCGGAGAGGACCTCGATATCGCCTTCGCGCACACGTAAGGGCGGCAAGGTGATGACCTCAAAACATAGCCGGTCAAGCAAGTCAGCCCTGAACCGCCCCTTGTCGACCATATGCGGCAGATGTTCATTGGTCGCAGCGACAATCCGCACGTCAACGCGCATGGGCCGCGATGAACCAATGCGTGTGACCTCACCATATTCAACCGCCCGCAATAGCCGCTCCTGCGCACCCATGCTTAAGGTACCAAGTTCATCCAAGAACAGCGTTCCGCCGTCGGCCTCTTCGAAACGGCCTTCACGTGCCCGCGTCGCGCCAGTAAATGCCCCTGCCTCATGACCAAATAATTCAGCTTCAATGAGCGTCTCTGGCAAAGCGGCGCAGTTTATGGTGATCAAGGGCCCATCCCAGCGCGAACTGAGGCGATGGAGACGTTCGGCAATCAACTCCTTGCCAGTCCCGCGCTCTCCTACGACCAAAACAGGGCGATTGAGCGGTGCAGCGCGGCTTGCACGTTCCACAGCATCCAAAAATGCGGTTGATTGACCAATGAATTGAACGCTGTCCCGATCCATGTTCAAATATTGGCATATTTCACCATAGAGTCGCAATAATTACTATCAACTCTCTGGCGCAATTTTTGAGAAATGGCAGAAATACAACAAAAACGCCAATTGGCACGGTCCCTGCAGTGTATCTCGCAAGCCAGTAAAATTGGCAAACAACATAGGAAAGACATGCAATGCGCAAAGATATCGAAATCGGCAATCATCCAAATGGACAAGATAGCCATCTCTGGTTGGCAGTCGCCTTGTCCTTCGCGATGATCTTTACGAGCTATGCGGTGTCAGTTCTGAACCACCGCAACGGCGGTGAGATCAGCGCGCATACCCAACCGAATAGGCCAATCGTCGTCAGCTATCTTGCCTGACTTCGGTTGCCTGCGACCGGAGTGTCCTAGCTCCCCCGCGTCACAAAGACACCCGGTCGCCACCCTTTTGAATGCAGTCACCAATACACATTATCGGAGTTACCCCATGGGCATATTTTCACGAACCCGCGATATCATCGCTGCCAATGTGACCGACCTTCTCGACAAGTCACAGGACCCGGCCAAGATGATCCGCATGATCATATTGGAAATGGAAGAAACGCTTGTCGAAGTCCGGGCCTCTGCCGCGCGCACCATCGCCGACCAAAAAGAATTGCGCCGCCATATCGACAAGTTGAACACGCTTGAAACCGACTGGACCGACAAAGCCCATCTAGCGCTGTCAAAGGAGCGTGAGGACCTTGCGAAAGCGGCCTTATTGGAAAAGCGCAAGGCGACGGATATGAAAGAGCAATTAACCGCGGAGGTCGATGTTCTGAACGATGCGCTTAAGGCGTCCGAACAGGATATTCACAAGCTGCAAAAGAAGCTTGCCGACGCCCGCAGCCGCCAGAACGCATTGATGACACGCTTGGAAAGCGCGGAAAATCAAGTCAAGCTGCGCACGATGTACAATGGCGACAAGGTCCGCGAGGCATTTTCCCGCTTCGACGTGCTTGAACGCCGCGTCGATGAAGCGCAGGGATATGCGGACTCGCTCGCCATCGGTTCAGATGCGCCGCGCACTTTGGGCGACGAAATCGCAGCGCTTGAGAGCTTTGATGTCGTCGATGCCGAGTTGGAAGCAATGAAAAAGGCCATGAAGGCCGACCACAAAAAGGAAGGCTAAGCCATGGAAGACATACTTGTCCCCGTCATGGTCGTCGGAATGCTATTTGTCGCACTCCCATGGCTCGTACTCCATTATGTCACGCGCTGGAAAACCGCTGCAACGCTAACCAATGATGATGAACGGATGCTCGGCGATATGCATGAACTGGCGCGCCGGTTGGAGGATCGCCTCGATACGGTGGAGCGCTTGGTCGCGCAGGAAAATCCTGATTGGAAACCACGCCGTATGGAACTCGATGCGCCAGATTTTGACCCAGAAAAAATACGTAGGCTAGAAAGGAACCGCTGAAATGTCAGGGAAACACACCAAATTCTATCTCGATAAGCAAAATGCTAAATGGAAGGGCGTCTGCGCCGGAATTGCCGACTACACTGGCGTTGACGTTCTCTGGGTTCGTCTGGGCACAGTCATGCTCACGCTCATGGGCGGCTTCCCTTGGACGCTGATCGCTTATGTGATCACCGCCTGGATGGCCAATCAGAAACCACTGCATCTGTATACCGACGACCGCGAAGATCAAAAATTCTGGCAAGGCGTTCGCCAATCACCTGCCCGCACCACCCGCGACATTCGTTCACGCTTTCGGGAAATCGACCATCGCTTGGCCGACATGGAAACTTATTATGTCAGCAACAATAAGCAGCTGGCCGACGAAATCGAAAGCCTACGTTAACCAAGGGCTAAGAAGGGATTTATAATGAACTTTGGTGGGCCCAGTTTCGTCATCGCAATGGTTGCTCTTTTTACAGTCGGTTGGCTGGTCAACAACTGGATCCGTGCCAAGCATGGCTATCCCTTGGAAGATGAATGGGGCGGTAAGTCAGCGCTGACCGATGGCGACTATCCCGAAGCCGAACGCAAGATCATGCTTTTGAGCAACGAGAATGAAACGCTGAATGGCAAGATCGGGCATTTGGAAGAACGCGTGGCCGTGCTCGAACGGATTGTCACGGATAAGGCCGGTCGATTGTCCGAAGAAATCGAAGCTCTTCGTGGACCAAGCAGTTAAACGTTTTCGAGCAAAGCTGCATAGATAAAGCTACGCAAACAGAGGAGGACTTTATGGGCCCGTTTGAAATGGTCGTTGCGATTATCCTGATCGTCACTGTCGGCAAGATTATCCAGACGAAGCAAAAAGCCAAGCATGGCATAGTTGAGGATCAGGACTTTATGGGCACAAAAACCCATCGCCTGTTGAACAGCGCGGAAACGCAGCAGATGCAAGACGAGATCAAATCACTGAGAGAACGTATTCAGGTTCTGGAGCGCATCGCGACCGAGAATGAAAGCGCCAATGATCTTAACCGCCAGATAGAGGAACTGCGCAACCGGTAACGGCGCGCGGATTGAAAGGATGGAACCATGGAACAGGATCCCAATGTCTACATCATCATCGGCGCTTTTGCGCTGCTGTCCATAGGGATTGTCTCCTCGCTAGGGTTGCGCGGATGGCGCGACTGGATTGCGCTAAAGCATGCCGAGTTGGACATTGCCCGCCGCAGCAACGACGCGCCCTTGCCATCAGCAACGTCGCGTATCGAAGTCGCTGACTTAAAAGAACGCGTCAAAAAGCTTGAGGCTATCGCGGCAGGGATTGATATCTGACCCCCGCAGCCATATGCGGGGACCATGACCTCACTCACCGACATTCAAGAAGAATATGAATTTCTCGAAGCCGACGACCGTTATCGTTTGTTGATCGATTTGGGCCGCGAGCTGGCGCCTATGCCAGATGCCCTGAAAACCGATGCAACATTGGTCAGGGGTTGTTCGGCAAGTGTCTGGGTGTATCCCGTCACCGACAATGTTCAGCTTTCGTTTATGGCGGACAGCAATGCCGCGATCACCAAGGGCATCATCGCGCTTGTGCTCAAAACGGTAGACGGCAAAAACGCCGCTGAAATTTTGGGAACAGATATAGAGAATGCCCTCGCCCCATTTGACCTGAAGAACCAACTCAGCTCAAACCGAACACAGGGCATTCCTAATATGATATCGCTTATCCGCGAAACAGCCGCGCGTTATGTCACCTGAACTGGCCTGATCCCCAGCCAAATCGCAAAGGCCGGAAGGCGGGGCAACAGCAACCGGTCAAACAGCCATAGGACCAGCAATGAAACGGCAAGTAATGGCAACAATATGGCCAGCACACCGATGATCACGACCACCCCGCGTATTTTCTGCGGCACTGCAGGGGCAATAGGCGCCCCAAGCGCGTCGACGGGCTTACGCCGCCGCCACATCATAAAGCCCGATAGAACCAAAGTGATCAGGCCCAACGCGGTGAGAACAGCAACAAGCTGATTGATCCAGCCAAAAAGCTGCCCCTCGTGCCATGCAATTCCATAATTCACGGCGCGGTCAACGACATGCTTATCCGCAAAGCCTGTTCGAGACAGCTCCTTGCCCGTCGCAACGTCAAAGCTGATGCTGCGGTTTAGGGGCCGGTTTTGCGCCTCCGACTTAATAGTCCAAGCCATTGGCGTGGGAGGGCCAAAACGCTCCGGCTCCCCCGGCGGTTTCACCAACACCGGATGCGGCAGCTTTTCCAATTGTGCTTTGGCCACCATATCGGCGAGGCCAATAAGCGGTATGCCGGCGGCCTGCATTTTCATCATGGCATCATGATCATGCTCGGCATGTGGCCCATGGCTACTTGTTTTCCAGTCCTGCGCGCCTTGGACAAGGCCTAGCTCAGCCCTTACTAGTCGAAAGGCATCGCCCCAGACACTCGCCCATGGCAGCCCTGTAGTCAGCAAAATAAGTGCCAGCCCTGAAACCCAGAAACCAGTCACCGCATGTAAGTCGCGCAAGAATACCTGATTGCCCTTAGCTAATCTGGGCCAGACGACGCCCCTAAGCCCCTGCCCGCGGGGCCAACACATATACAGACCGGTCAGGATCATCACTATGGCCCAACAGGCGGCCAGTTCCACAATCCAATCCCCCATTTTGCCGATCAAAAGCGAACCGTGAATGCGGGACACCGTTGCGGAAATTCGGCTTTCAGGATCGATGCTGCCCAACACTTTACCCTGCGGCGACACATAAACGTCGCGCATATATCGGCCATCGGCGAGGCCGATATGGATCATTGCGGCGTCCCCGTCCCGCGCGGGCAATCGGTAGCTGTGAAACTGCGCGCCGGGATGCGCGTCCATGACCACCGCAAGTTGTGCATTGGGGGACACGGCTTGTTGGGTGGAAAGATTGCTAAAAGCGCGCTCCTCCCAACGATCCAATTGCGGCTTGAACACATAGATTGCGCCTGTTGTCGCCAGCACAAGAACCAGCGGCATGACGAACAAAGAGGCATAAAAATGCCAGCGCCAAATTGTACGGTAGAATGATGTATTTTCCATTCTATAAACTCCCAAATGCGATTTTGAGGCCGCCCATTTTGGCTGGATGCGTAAGCGCGATTATGACTGATAAGCACGCCGCAGTGGCGCGCAAAAACGATGAAAATTTCATGTCATTTTCCTAAATCTAAACGGGAAATGGACCGCGAAGCAGCCTTATGGTTTAGATGTAAGACGGTGGCCCAATGGCGGGGGGTGGCGGCGCGGCAAGGCCGGCGCCAACTGCCACTTCGGGTTTGGCGAAAACGGGTATCGGTAGAGCAACTGGGCCCATGGCCATTTGTAAAGCAGCTGGCGGAAAGTCCGCCGCAAGTGTGGCGCCTGCAAAAGCACAAGGTTGATGTTCAACCGATTTATCTTTTGAAGGATCTTCCTGGTGCAGCTTGCCCGATTTATCCATCCAGACGGTTTGGGTATCCATCCCTGCACAGATGGTCAGCGCAAAGCTGCGCTCGGCAGATGGCATAAAACCGGCAGGAATAATGACACGCATGGCCAGCGCCAGCACTATGAATGCGGCGGCAAGACTGCGGATAGGCGACAATGTCCGAATCACTCAGGCGCTATGCGCTTGCGATTTCGGCCACGCAAAGTGCTAGCCCTTCCACTCACGGCGTTCTTCCGCGACGCGCAGGACGTCATACGCCGCCTGCCCTGCCTGAAACGCCTTGGCCGCATCGGCATTGCCGGGGTTCACATCAGGATGCGTTTCCTTGGCAATTTTGCGCCACGCCTTTTTCGCATCCTCAAAAGTGGAATCGCTTTCCAGACCTAAAATATCCAGCGCGTGCATTTCATCACGGCTTCGGCTGCCGTCGCCGGACCCTGCCCAGCCATAATGCGCGGATTCCTTATAGCCCGAAGAATCCCGGCGCTCATTGGCCTCGCGCTCGTCAGCCTCTTCCTTGGTCAGTCCCTCAAAATAGTCATAACCGCGATTATACTCGCCCGCATGCTCTTCACAGAACATCCAGCGTTCGGGATTGTTAGGGGATTTTGGCGCGGGGCAGTTTCCAGCCTTATTGCAGCCATAACGGTCACATAGGCGCACCTGCTGTGCCTCGCTGCTACTGCCATAGCCTCGCCAGCGGGGAAAACCCCAGTCATTTCGTCGCGTAGATCGCACCATGCCGCCGACTTAGCGGCGGCATGCGCATTTTGCTAGGGGCGTAAACGCAATTTATGCGCCGGACAGCGTGCTGGTCGCTCCACCGAGGCCAGTGAAAGATTGTTGGACTATGTAAACGATAAACGACCCAACGAGATACGCCAAAATGACTACTACGGTCATCCCGGCTACTTTTTCTTTCGGAACCCTCAAAACGGGATGCAAACCCAAATAGATCAAGTACACAGAGTAAGCTAGACCGCCGAGATAGACTATAAAACCCAAAATTGGGATTATCAAAAATATCGCAAAGACCCATGCAGGCGTGCCAGCATAAACGATTAGTTTGGTTGCTTGGATAAGCTCATTACCGCCATTGAAACTTGGCGAAATGGCCTTCACCAAATAGGCCATTGCCATCAGCAACACCAATCCCAACACATAACCCATGACCATCTGCGTAACTAAACCGCTTGCAGTAAGCTCGGCAGTCCCGCCTGCCCCATATTCAGACAGCAGCGAATTCAACAATAAACCTGCGGCGATCCCAATCAGCGCGGGTATCAACGCCAAAGGCGCTGCATAACCCGTAAACAGCCCACCAATAGTAGCGGGTTCAGATGCAATGACATTCCATTCATCCGCTGGTTTGATAATGATATTCTTGACGCGTTGCACAATCGACATAGACTTAGCCCTCCAGAATTAGCTTGGAATGGAGCAGAACATATTGATAGCAATATGTAAATATTGACGTTCGCGTCAACTCGCGAACATACGCGCATGGAGTAAAAAGCCAGAGGGTCTGTAAGCCGGGTTCTGTCCTCCACCTTCGCTAAAGCTTCGGCGGATGTGCGACCATTCATCTAGGCGACGCATTGCTGCGGCACTCATGCAACCAACCCGGGCGACTGGCAGGAGGATGCCATATGCCGCCCCTATTCGGTTTTGCTCCCGGTGGGGTTTGCCCTGCCATTTCTGTTACCAGAAACGCGGTGCGCTCTTACCGCACCGTTTCGACCTAGCCGCATCGAAATGCGGTGGACTATTTTCTGTGGCACTTTCCCTAAAATTGCTTTCGCCGGACGTTATCCGGCACCGTTCCTCGCTGGAGCCCGGACTTTCCTCCCCTTAGCAGTTACCCACTAAGCGGCGGTCGCCCAACCCTCTGGCGAGTGTCAGATAACAGAACTGCCCTCAACCGCCAAGAGCAAGCTGAACAAGATCGCGCGACATTCCCCGTCGATTACGCCGCCAATGTTTTCGGGGCGAAATCGTCGCTGAAATGCAACTGTGGCCGCTCGGCCATCGGCTATGCCATAGCCATAACGCTCCAACGCCAAAAGAAATGCGCCGTCGGACCAACCGGGATCAACCAGATTTGCACGTGGCCGTTTTATGGCAAGCCCAAGCTTGGCAAGCCGCTCCCAATCAAACAACTCGCCCGGATCTTCCTTGCGGGCCGGGGCAACATCGCTGTGTCCCACAACGTTGCGCGGTTCAATACCATAGGTCCGAACTAAGGCCGCAACCAATTGGGTGACTGTGTCCATTTGCGCTTCAGGAAACGGGCGATAGCCAAATTCGTGACCGGGATTGGCAATCTCAATGCCAATGCTGGCGCTGTTGCAATCGGTTACGCCGCGCCAATAAGAAAGTCCGGCATGTTGGGCGCGTTGTTCTTCGCGCACCATATACACCAACTGTCCATCTTCATCGACCACATAATGCGCCGAAACCTTGGACGCCGGGTTCGCCAGCCAGTTAATGGCAGCCGCGCCGGACTGCATGCCGGTATAGTGCAGAACGATCATGCTGATGGGCAGGCTACGCTCGCCGAAATTGGGTGATGGGTTCCAGATCATAGTCATGACGAGACCATAGGTAAGTCCGGAGCGACGTGCAATATCAGGTCCGCACACTCTTTACGCCGCGTCCTGCATTTAAGTGGTCCTGACCCTAAGCTTAAACGCGGATAAGCGCGCCGATAACCAGATGTTCCGCATCGGACTCTGCCAGTTGCAACATGCCCCCACCTTGAACGGCCAGTGTATGCGCCATCCATGCCGCAGCCGTCCGCGAATCCACAGCTGCCCGGTCAAGCTGACCAGTTAGCGCCTCCCGAATGGCCGAATCCATTATGAGCTTTGGTCCACTCGCCCGAATGACAATTTCCTGCTCACCGGAGCGCGCTTCTGCAGCAACGGACAATGTCCCGCCACGGACCAACGCCTCATTGGCCAACAGAACGAGATTCAGCAATATATTCACGGCCCGTTTAGGCATCATCTGCGCAGGCACGGCCCACTCAAGGGCGGTGCGTCCGCTTGACGTTACCAATGGTTCAATAACCAATTTTGCCTCTTTGGGATCAACTTCGGCGCCAAACCCGCCAGCGGCACCAAAGGCCAAACGGAAAAACTTAAGCTTATCGGCCGCCGCCTTTGCACTCTCCGCCAGCAAATCCATGCACCGTTGACGCATTTCGGGATCATGCTCATCCGCCAAGAGCTCAAGGCCATTATTCATCGCGCCAACAGGGCTCAATAGGTCATGGCATAAGCGCGAGCACAGCAGGCTAGCAAAATCGATCTCGGCTTCGGACATTATGTAAAATTCCTGATGGTATCTGGCGTCATGCCGCCGCTCATGGACCCAGTTGGCGGGTGTTTCAACCCTCGACCAATAAGGTGACGGGCGCAAATCCAGTTACTTGAGCGGCCACAACCACAGGCTGCCATGCGGTGATCGCGCGATTGGCAATGATGAGCCAAATATGCTGATCGGGTGCCGCTTGCGCGACGTCGGTTAGGGACGGCTCGGCCAGTCCATTGGGGTGCGAATGGAAAAATCCCAACACAGGAATTCCGCCACTTCTCACGTCCTTAGCTGTAGAGATCAATGTGGCCGGATCGATTTCGAAATAGTGAGCAGGATCGGTCGCGACATTCTGTGCCAGCTCCACCGCAGCGACACGATCCCCCGCCCCCCGCAATATACCACAGCACTCATGATCCCCCGCCGTTTCGGCCCAGTCCAGAAGTTGTCGCCAGTCGCTGCTTGATAAATGTAAAGCCATCTCCCATGTCTATGCGATGTCAGGGGAAATTACCACATTTACAGGCGTTTTGGGCGCGGGACGGCTGGATAGTGCGCTGGCCACCGCACTGCCGCAATTTTCGCGTGCCCGCATTCAGGCTTTGATCGCCGATGCCGCTTTGCATATCAATGGTCAGCCCTTTGCCGACGCCGGCAGCAAAAAAATGACGGGACAGGCATTTGAGCTTATCGTCCCTGCCCCAGTACCGGACACAGCAATAGCGCAGAACATCGCACTGGATGTTGTTTTTGAAGATGAGCATCTGATCATCGTTAATAAACCCGCCGGGCTCGTCGTGCATCCTGCGGCGGGCCATAGCGATGGAACTCTCGTCAATGCGCTGTTGCACCATTGCCAGGGTAATCTATCGGGCATTGGCGGGGTGCAGCGTCCCGGCATCGTCCACCGCATTGACAAGGATACATCTGGGCTTCTGGTGGTCGCCAAAAGCGATGCCGCGCATGAGGGGCTAGCGAAACTCTTCGCCGCGCATGACATCGAACGTAAATATATTGCGATCGTAAACGGCATTCCCGCACCACCTGCAGGCACGGTCCGCACACAAATTGGCCGATCCACTACAAATCGAAAGAAAATGGCGGTGCTACCCGAATCAAAGGGACGCCATGCCGTCACGCATTACCGGATGGTTGAGGCCTTTGCCAAAACGGCGATGATCGAATGCACGCTGGAAACAGGACGCACGCATCAAGTCCGGGTGCACATGGCGCATATCGGCCATCCGCTCATTGGCGATGGCGTATATTCTAATCGACAAAACCACTATAAAATTGGTCCAAATCAAGCCAAATTCGACCGGCAGGCATTGCATGCGGCCTCTTTGGGGTTTATTCATCCCATCACCGGCGGAACTTTACGGCTTGAATGCGGTATACCAGAAGACATGCAGCTTCTGTTAAGCAAGCTTCAGTCATAAAAGTGGCGAAGGGAACGCTTTTCCATCGGGTGCTTGATGAGGCCCGAAGGAAGGCACAGTGAAAGAGGAAAACATGTCTGCTAAAAAGAATGTTCCGGCTACGATACCTGCCCTTGGGGGGGACGCGAGCCTAAATCGGTACCTAAGCGAAATTCGGAAATTTCCGATACTCAAGCCTGAGCAAGAATATATGCTTGCCAAGCGCTTTCAAGAACATGGTGACACCAAAGCGGCTGAACAGCTGGTCACGTCGCATCTCCGCCTCGTATCGAAAATCGCAATGGGCTATCGCGGCTACGGCCTGCCGGTATCCGAGCTGATTTCCGAAGGGAATATCGGATTGATGCAGGGCGTAAAGAAATTTGATCCCGACCGTGGTTTCCGTCTCGCGACCTACGCGATGTGGTGGATCCGCGCGTCGATGCAAGAATTTATCCTGCGTAGCTGGAGCCTTGTCAAAATCGGCACCACCGCCGCGCAGAAGAAGCTTTTCTTCAACCTGCGCCGCATGAAAAACAATCTTCAGGCTTTTGAAGACGGCGATCTAAACCAAGAAGCATTGCGCAAAATCGCAACGGACCTTGGCGTCTCCGAAGAAGAAGTGAATAATATGAACCGTCGCATGGCGATGGGCGGTGATACATCGCTCAACGTGCCCATGCGTGAAGATGGTGATGGCCAGTGGCAAGACTGGTTGGTCGATGACACGCCATTGCAAGACGAGCGCGTGGCCGACGCACAAGAAGGTGACATGCGCCATGCCTTGTTATCCGAAGCGATGGGCAGCCTGAATGAACGCGAGAAGCACATATTAACGCAGCGCCGCCTGATCGAAGACCCGCAAACTCTGGAAGAACTCAGCCAGACCTTCAGCGTTAGCCGAGAGCGTGTGCGCCAGATCGAAGTGCGCGCTTTTGAAAAACTGCAAAAGGCTATGTTGCGCATTGCGGGCGAAAAACGGCTACTGCTCGCATATTAACTATCTGTAAAAATAGGTGACGGGCGGAAAACACTGCGCTAGTTTTTGGCTATGACAAAAACCAAGCGTTCGTTTTCCGCCCGTGTCCTTCGTTCCAGCTTTAAGGGCGCACTGTACTTCATTGGGGGCACCGTCGCGCTTACCGCCGTCTATGCCGTGGTCCCTGTCCCGACGACGTTGACGATGTTATTCGACAGCAACGGCGCCAAACGCGACTGGACCCCCCTTTCCGACATTTCGCCGAACCTTGTGCGTGCAGTGATCGCCGCAGAGGACGGTAAATATTGCAGCCATGACGGCTTTGACCGCGACGCCATTGAAAAAGCCTTGGCGCGTAACCAGCAGGGTGGCCGTATGCGTGGTGGGTCGACCATAAGCCAGCAGACCGCGAAAAATGTATTCCTCTGGCAAGGGTCCGGTTGGACCCGCTATCTACGCAAAGTGCCTGAGGTGTATTTCACGTTCCTGATCGAAAAGATCTGGGGCAAGCGCCGGATCATGGAAGTGTATTTGAACGTCGCCGAGACCGGCATCGGGACCTATGGCGCAGAAGCCGGTGCGCAGCGTTATTACAAGAAATCCGCCAAGAACCTGACCCGCATAGAGGCCGCGCGCCTAGCGGCAATCCTGCCCTTGCCCAAAAAGCGGGCAGTCAACGGCGTGGGCGGCTTTACCCGCCGCTATGGCAACAGCATCTCCGCCCGCATCCGCGTCGTCAAACGTGACGGCCTCGACGCTTGCATCTACACATAAAAAAAGGGCGGAGCCGAAGCCCCGCCCTGTTTTTCGGTTTGGTTAGAGGTAGCTTAGAAGCTAACCTTCACGCCAACGCGGATGCCGTAAAGAGACTGACGCGTAACCAATGCTTCGTTTGGCGCGTTCACGCTGGAGTAACGAAACTGTGCACAATTTTGTGTCGAAGCAGTGTTGGCAACGCCAGTACCTGCCGCTGTCCCTGTCGCAACAGGAGCGCTTAGGCACTGAACAGAGACCAAAGCAGCCGTTTGTGGGAACGATACCTGACGCAATGAACCCCAATCCTTATTGATCATGTTCAGCACGTTTTCGATATCGGCAAACAACCGCAGCTTCGAATTTCCAACGAAAAGGGGAAGCTCTTGGCTCAACGAGAGGTCGATCTTGAAGAAATCAGGCGACATTTGGGTATTCTTGCCAATGATCTTTCCGCGATACTTGGCAATTCCCAACTGACCGACAAGGTCGTTGAACTTAGTTTCATTGGCTACGGTATCAAACGAAACGCGGGTATCCCCAACGGTTGGAACATAGAGCAAATGACGTGCACCATTCCCTACTGTGCCGAAAACGGCGGAGCGGTTTGTTTGGTCATTCATCGTCAGGCTGTATGGTCGGCCCGAACGATATTCACCGAACAAGGACAAACGCGTTTTATTTTCACCAAAGAACGCTCTGTTGAAATCGACGCCAAATTTCCATTGGTCTTTGATCTGATAGATCGAAGTGCCGTAGGCAGCGAAGTTTGGATTTGCAAAAGCGTTGTTTGAATAAAGCGACCCTGCCGTTGCAGACGTGATAGCATTGGTGTCTTTCACGTCTGAACGTGTGTAGCTCGCGTCAATCGAAAGCCCCCAATCCCAAGACTTTGAAACCCGCGCCACGCCAACATAGGAGCGGCCTTGTTGTTCGTTGGTCATCAACAAATCTTGGTTGGTCGTGGAGATACCGCCCAATGGCGCATAACGGGGCCGCCCATCAGGAAGTGTACCGATGCTTACTGAACGCGCATCGGTCCACTGATACGCTTCAATGACATTGCCGTACAAAGCGTCAACACCAAATAACCAGCCATCGCCAAGCGGTCCAAGGTCTGCATCGTAATTGAGCGAGAGCGTTGCGCGTGCCTGACGGGCAGTTGCAATATCCTGCGCAATTGCATTGACAGGTGCAGCAGCCAGTGACGCCGTGTTGGTAGCCACGAAAGTCTTCACTGCTCCAGGAATAACGCCGTTCACACCAGTCAAAGCTGCTGCGCACAATGCAGGGTCAGCTGGTGATACGTTACAGGTTGCGGCCGCCGTGCTCCGCTGAATATCGATCGCATTGGTCCGCTGACCAGTGTTCGAATAGCTGTTCGACAAGAACACATCTGGCGTTCCACCTGCAAAAATGCCGATCCCGCCGCGAACAACCAAGCGGTCTGTTGCTTGCCAGTTGAAACCAAAGCGCGGTTGGAACACGCCTTCGCCATTGAACGTGTTGGTATTGGCGAAACCTTGGCGCGTCAGGAAGTTGGAATTTAGCGGAACAGACGTTGGGTTTTCGTACAAATCATAACGGAACCCGATGTTCATTTCCAGACCGGGAAACACTTCCCAATCATCCTGAATACCGAAAGTATAGGCGCGGCTCTTAAAGTTAGCTGCAGCGTTACTCGCATCTAAGCTCGGAACCGCAGCACCAAAGCGCACGCGACTTGCAACGCGATTTTGGAAATCCGCAAGAGAGTCGAAATAATAATCGCCCAACGACCGTTGCAGGAAGAGGTTGAAGGTATTGATTTCTGAATAGCCGAAGGTTGCCTTGATCTGGTGGCTGCCTGCGTCTTTACGAGCGGTGAAATCGATTGAGAGGTTATCAGTATTCAAATCATTCGACTGACGGCTGACGTCAGGCCCGAAGAAAACGCGCGATCCGCCACAAGCGATAAAGGTGTTAGTGCCGACGTTCGTCACCGACGTCGGATCAAGACAAACTTCAAATTGCGGAAATTCACGACCACCGAATGGTGTCTGATCACGATTGTAATCTCTATAAGATGCACGTACTTCAGTAGAGAATGTATCGGTCCATTGAGAATTCAACTGGAACACGCCCGAATTGACTTCTTCTCCCAGTTCATAGCCATTCGAGAACAATCCCAGCGCGAAAGGCGGGGTCGTAAAAGTGTTCTGCTGGAACTGCTGCGTACCAACGTTCCGGATATAGGTAAGCGACGCGCGATGGTCATCGCTTATGTTCCAATCCAATTTGGCAACGTATTTTTCGTCTTCTTCAACGGCGTTTTGGATCTGCCCAAGCGTGTCATAGCTATAAACGGACTTCGCGACCGAACTAATTTGATCAATTTGCGCCTGTGTTATGCCTGGAACTTGGTTGGAATAGCCAGCGCCTACACCGTCATCAAAAGGATCCGATTCCTTCGTTTTTTCATATCCAAACATAAAGAACAGCTTGTCCTTCACAATTGGTCCCGAAATGATGCCGCCATATTGCTTTGAGTCAAATTTCAATGCGACTTGGCGATCACGCGTTTTGTCGCCCGTCAGACGTTCGTCTGTGTAAGTATAGAAAGCCGAACCGGAGAAGTTGTTACCGCCAGACCTAAGAACGACGTTAATTGCGCCGCCCTGAAAGTCGCCCTCTGAAATGTCGAAAGGTGCCACTTTAACAGAAAGCTGTTCAATTGCGTCAAACGGCACAGGACCGCGCGAGGTAGGCAAGCCGCCGTTATTCAAGCCAAAATCATCGGAGAACTGAACGCCGTCAACAGAGAAACGATTTAAGCGGCCATTTTGACCAGCGACTTCAATTGTACGGCTGTTCGAAAGGTCAATAGTTACAAATGGATCGCGGCGTGCGACATCGCGAATATCACGGTTAATCGACGCAACACCCTCAATATCTTCACGGTTAAAAGCGGATATTGGTCCGGTGCTTGTCTCGGTCGCACCGCGAAGAGCAGAGGCGGTAACTACGATCTCTTGTTGTGTTTGAAGAACAACCGGAAGACGAAAGCTTTCACCCGCGCTCAAGGATAGGTCAGTCACCTGAGCAGTCTCGTAACCGCTTGCGTTAATACTCACTGTGAATGGGCCGCCAATACGCAGACCGCTTGCGCTGAAGTTGCCAGAGTTGTCGGTCGTGCTTGTCGATGTCGTGCCCGATGGCTCATGGACAATCGTAACAGTCGCACCAGCAACTGGGCCGGTATCGCTTTCAACGGTTCCACGAACAGATGAAGTGGTCTCTTGCGCGAACGCAGGCGTGGCGAAAACTGAAGCCACCGACAATGCGGCGGCGCTAGCGGCTAGATAAAAACGAACTTGCATAGATAAACCCCTTTGAGAAATTCTGGTTCTGACATTTCGACACCCTCGCGCAACAAGTGCGAATCACGCGGACGAAAAGGACCCTGCGCTCCCCTTGAAACCTGAAAAAGTCAGTAAAATGACAGTCAGTCCCACGGACGAGACGCGATTAGCTGAGTGCGCTGCACAAGCAAAGTTTTGCGTTGCACCAAATTGTGCACAGCAGCATTTTTGTTTATTTTATCGGCCAATGTGGCACGTTTGCCACAGTGACCTGACCCTAGGTTAGGCCGCATCCTCTTTGCTGGCCTTGGCAGACTTGGCATAGACCAAAACGGGGGTCTTGCGACCCTCGACCACGTCCTTGTCGACCACAACCTCGTCCACGCCGTCATAGGTCGGCAGGTCGAACATCGTATCCAGCAAAATTGCCTCAAGAATGGACCGCAGCCCACGCGCACCGGTTTTGCGTTCAATCGCCTTTTTGGCGATGGCTTCCAACGCATCATCGGTGAAGCTTAGGCCGACATCTTCCATTTCAAACAACTTGCGATATTGCTTCACCAGCGCGTTCTTTGGTTCTGACAGAATCTTCACCAAAGCCGCGATGTCGAGGTCTTCAAGCGTGGCGGTTACCGGCAATCGTCCGACGAATTCCGGGATGAGACCAAATTTCAAAAGGTCTTCAGGTTCGACCTGCTTGAGGATTTCCCCGGTACGACGCTCGTCCGGGTCGGCGACATGCGCGCCAAAACCAATCGACTTGCCTTCAAGACGGTTTGAAATAATCTTTTCAAGTCCGGCAAAGGCACCGCCACAGATGAACAGGATGTTCGTTGTATCGACCTGCAGAAATTCTTGCTGCGGATGCTTGCGGCCGCCCTGTGGCGGGACGCTGGCCGTTGTGCCTTCCATGAGCTTGAGCAACGCCTGCTGAACGCCCTCGCCGCTAACATCGCGGGTGATGGAGGGATTTTCGGCCTTGCGGCTGATCTTGTCTATTTCGTCGATATAGACGATGCCGCGCTGCGCCTTTTCGACATTATAATCGGAGGCTTGAAGCAACTTCAGAATGATATTCTCGACATCTTCACCGACATAGCCGGCCTCCGTCAATGTCGTCGCGTCTGCCATCGTAAACGGCACGTCGAAGGTCTTAGCCAGCGTCTGCGCCAACAATGTCTTGCCGCAACCTGTGGGGCCGACAAGCAGGATGTTGGACTTCGCCAGTTCAACATCCGCGCCCTTTGCGCCATGGTTGAGGCGTTTATAATGGTTATGTACGGCAACCGACAATACGCGCTTTGCCTGCGGCTGACCAATGACATAGTCGTCCAATACCTCGCAGATTTCCCGCGGTGTTGGCACTTCGCCTTCTTTACGGCCGTTCAACGCGCCCTTTGTTTCTTCGCGAATGATATCATTGCAAAGTTCCACGCATTCATCACAGATGAACACAGTGGGGCCAGCAATTAGCTTGCGCACTTCATGCTGCGATTTTCCGCAGAAGGAGCAATAAAGGGTGCTTTTTGTATCGGAACCGCTCAACTTCGTCATGATATGTCCTGCTTGCGCGCCAATTTCAAACGCACCTTATTGAAACCACATCCTAAAGATGCGCTCCGATTTGGCAATAGCCCAATATGGACCATGCCATCACGGCAAATTTAAGAATTTAATCGACGATAGGTCAGCTTGCGTCCGCTTCTGCATTGGCTGGGCGTTTGTCGAACACCTCGTCCACAAGGCCAAATGCCTTTGCTTCATCTGCTTCAAGGAAGGTATCGCGATCCATCGCTTTTTCGATATCCTTCAATGGTTTACCAGTATATTTTGCATATAGGTCATTCATCCGCTTGCGAATACGCAGGATTTCGTTGGCCTGAATCTGGATATCCGACGCCATGCCGCGCGCGCCGCCGGAAGGCTGATGCACCATGATACGGGAATTGGTCAAAGCAACGCGCATGCCAGGCTCCCCCGCCGCAAGCAGAAAACTGCCCATCGAAGCCGCCTGCCCGATGCATACGGTGCCGACTTTCGGACGGATATATTGCATCGTGTCGTGGATCGCCATGCCCGCAGTGACCACACCGCCCGGCGAGTTTATGTACATCCAGATGTCTTTCTTCGGATTGTCCGATTCGAGAAACAACAGCTGCGCCGTGATGACGGAGGCCATATTGTCCTCCACTTCGCCCGTCACGAAAATGATCCGTTCGCGCAAAAGCCGCGAAAAAATGTCCCAGCTGCGCTCCCCACGGTTCGATTGCTCGATAACGACGGGGACCAATGCTTGGACAGGATCAAAAGGAACGTGCATGAAATACCTCTAAGATGTTATGTTTATGCGTTACCGCCTACATCGGCGTGGGCAAGCAAAGTTTCAAGCACGAAAACGGTTAAGTTTGGGGATGAGTTGGAGCGTTTAGGTGAGCGCTGCTGCTCCATCATTCACAAACTCGATTATTTTTTCTATTTTTAGTGCCTTAATCGATATTTACGCTGTCCTCGCAAACATATCCAACACCCGCAAACGCACGCCATTTGTTCTCGCGGACAACAAAGCGCCTTAGCCTTAGCCGATACAAAAAGGGGGACGCATCGCATCCCCCCTTTTGCTTTATCGCATATCGCAGCGATTATTTCTTAGGCGCAGCCTTTTTGGCGGGTGCCTTTTTGGCTGGCGCGGCTTCAGCGTCCTTTTTAGGGGCAGCTTTCTTCGCAGCAGGCTTGGCTTCCTCGGCAGGTGCCTCGTCTTTTGCCGCCGCCTTTTTCGCAGGTGCCTTTTTCTTGGCCGCAGGCTGTGCATCTGGTTCGGCTTCAATCGCTGCTTCCAGCACGTCCTTGGTCACGGTCTTGTCCGTCACGGTCGCCTTGTCGAACAGGAAGTCGACAACCTTGTCTTCAAACATCGGCGCCCGCAATTGTGCGGCTGCCATTGGGTTTTCCTGCAGATATTGGACGAAACGCTGACGGTCTTCAGGGCGATATTGCTGCGCAGCTTGCTGCACGAGCATGTTCATTTCCTGCGCACTGACTTCAACGCCATTGGCTTGACCGATTTCGGAGAGGAGCAAGCCCAAACGAACACGGCGGACGGCGATATCGCGATATTCTTCGCGCTCAGCTTCCATTTCCTTTTTCGCAGCTTCGGCATCTTCTTCGCGGGCAGCTTCCTGCTCCAATTGCGCCCAAATCTGTTCAAACTCGGCTTCGACCATCGACGGCGGCACCTCGAAATCATGACCGGCGGCAAGCTGATCCAGCAACTGGCGCTTCATGTAAGTCCGCGTCAGGCCATTATGCTCTTGCTCAACCTGAACCTTCATCAGTTCACGCAGTTTGTCGATGCCGTCGAGGCCAAACATCTTAGCAAGATTGTCATCCGCCTTGGCTGCAACGGGCTTGCGCACTTCGTTGACGACGATGTCAAAAGTTGCCGCCTTACCCTTCAGGTTTTCGGCATTGTAATCGTCTGGGAAGGTTACGTTCAAAACCTTTTCATCATTGGCTTTCACGCCAACCAATTGGTCTTCGAAACCGGGGATCAACTGACCAGAGCCAAGCTCTACGGCCATGCCTTCGCCCTTGCCGCCTTCAAAAGGCACGCCATCAACCTTGCCTTCAAAATCAATCACGACGCTATCGCCCATTTTGGCGGCATATTTCTTGTCGGCTGCTTCAAAGCTTTTTTGGCCTTCGGCAAGCTTCAGGATCGATTCATCGACTTGCGCGTCGCTCACTTCGACAGTCAGGCGGTCAAGCGCGATACCGTCAATCGAAGGCGCTGCAATCATAGGCAGGATTTCGAGATGAAAATCGACAACTGCGTCTTTGCCCGGCGCATAATCTTCGCCGAGATGCACATGTGGCTGAGTTGCTGGACGCAATTTGTTATCCGAAATCGCCTTTTGCACGCCTTCTTGAATCGAGCTGTTCAGCGCGTCCTGAAGGAGCGAGTCCTTATGCATCTTCTTGACCAGATTGGCAGGAACCTTGCCGGCACGGAAACCGGGCATACGCACTTGAGGGGCAATTTTCTTCACCTCGGCATCAATGCGGGATTCAACATCCTTTGCGGTAATCGTCATGCGATAAGCGCGCTTCAGGCCTTCATTCTGTGTCTCGACGGTCTGCATGTTTTCTTCTCTATCTACGACAGACCCGCTGGCCTGCCAAAAACTGTTAAATGGCTTTCGGGTTCAACGACAGCCGGGAACGTCCCCTTTTTCGTGGTGCGGGCGAAGGGACTCGAACCCCCACACCTTGCGATGCCAGAACCTAAATCTGGTGCGTCTACCAATTCCGCCACGCCCGCTTACGAAAAGCTGTCGTTTAACAAACGACGGGAGCCTCTAACGGGAAAGCCGCTGCGGGGCAAGGGGAGAAGCGGCGAAAGCACCGCAGCCCCGCACCGCCTGCTTACCCTAAAGCCTTTTTCAGCAAATCATTGATGATTTGCGGATTGGCCTTGCCCTGCATCGCCTTCATCGTTTGGCCCACAAAGAAGCCAAACAATTTGTCCTTGCCGGAGCGATATTCCGCAACCTTGTCCTCGTTCGCGGCCATGATCTTGGCGATCTCCGCCTCAATCGCGCCCGTGTCGTTGGTTTGCTTCAGGCCCTTTTCTTCGACAATAGCCGATGCCGCCTGCCCTGTCTCCAACATGATTTCGAAGACTTGTTTCGCGATGCTGCCGCTGATCGTGCCATCGGCAACGAGGCCGAGCAATTCGGCAGCTTGCTTGGGATTGACCGGGCTTTCGTCCAAAGTCTTGCCCATCTTGTTCAGCGCGCCGAACAATTCGGACATCAACCAGTTGGAGCCTTGCTTGGCATCGACGCCTTCAGCGAGCAAATCTTCAAACCAAAATGCGGTTTCGGCCTCTGCGGTCAGGACAGCGGCGTTGTATGCCGTTAGGCCCAATGCCTCATAGCGCGCGCGCTTGGCATCGGGAAGCTCGGGCAAGGACGCGCGACATTCCTCCAGAAACGCATCGTCCAGTTCCACCGGCAACAAATCGGGGTCGGGGAAATAGCGATAGTCATGCGCGTCTTCTTTTGACCGCATCGAGCGCGTTTCTTGTTTGTCCGCGTCAAACAGGCGCGTTTCCTGCACCACCGCGCCGCCGCTTTCGATCAGGTCCACCTGACGCTGCGCCTCATATTCAATCGCCTGCATCATGAAGCGGATCGAATTGACGTTCTTGGTCTCGGTACGCGTGCCCAATTCGCCGCCGGGCTTACGCACCGACACGTTGACGTCGGCGCGCATGGAGCCTTGCTCCATATTACCGTCGCAAGAGCCGACATAGCGCAGAATAGAGCGTAATTTCTTGACATAGGCGCCAGCCTCTTGCGGGCTGCGCATATCGGGGCGCGAGACGATTTCCATCAAGGCCACGCCGGAACGGTTGAGATCGACAAAGGACATGGTTGGATGCTGGTCATGCATCAACTTGCCCGCGTCCTGTTCGACATGAATTCGCTCGATGCCGATTTTCTTGACCGCGCTATCCGGGTCTTTTTCGTTGAGCGTTACCTCAATCTCGCCTTCGCCTACGATGGGGTGATAGAGCTGCGAAATTTGGTAGCCCTGCGGCAAATCGGCGTAGAAATAATTTTTACGGTCGAAGCGTGACCAGCGGTTGATCTGCGCATTGATCGCCATGCCCGTCCGGACCGCCTGACGCAGGCATTCGCGGTTGGGCACGGGCAACATGCCCGGCATAGCGGCGTCGACCAAGCTGACATGGCTATTGGGTTCAGCGCCAAAGCCGGTCGACGAGCCCGAAAACAGCTTGGACTCGCTGGTGATCTGCGCATGGACTTCAAGGCCAATCACGACCTCCCATGCGCCGGTGTTGCCTTGAATGCGATATGTGGATTCAGTCATTTTCTTCAAACGCCTCTGTGCGTTGCTGGATTTCTTCCAACGTAAAGTGTTTCTCTATGTACCGGTCACGATTTAACCAGAGGTCGTAATAATCAACTGTCGAACGAAGCATATTGCCGGTCCAAAAGTACTTGGCCCATTCCTTCCATGCCCATGCACCCGTAGCCCAAACATATCTAGAGGATCGTTTTTCCATCCGCCATTGCGACATTTTTCACCACCACTTCTTGGCTTCCGCCGTAAACCCTGAACGCTGCTCAATCGCTAGGCCAGCGTTCAGCACCGCCTGCTCATCAAGCGCTTTGCCAATAATCTGAAGCCCCAAGGGCAAGCCTTCTTTGCTCAGACCGCCGGGAACCGACATGGCAGGCAGACCAGCCAGTGAGGCTGGCACAGCAAACACATCGTTCAAATACATCGACAAGGGATCGGCGTTCTTCTCGCCTAATCCAAACGCTGCGCTTGGTGCGGTTGGCGCGAGGATGAGGTCGCAGCTTGCCCATGCATTGTCAAAATCACGCGCGATTAAGGCGCGGACCTTTTGCGCTTGGGTGTAATAAGCGTCGTAGAAGCCAGCGCTCAACACATATGTGCCTATCATGATCCGGCGGCGGACTTCTTCGCCAAAGCCAGCGGCGCGGGTCGCGGCATACATGTCTTGCAGGCCAGCCCCCTCCGGCAAGTCGCGCAGACCGAAGCGCACGCCGTCATAACGCGCAAGGTTCGATGACGCTTCGGCTGGCGCGATGATATAATAAGCGGGCAGCGCATATTTGGTGTGCGGCAGGCTGATGTCCACGATTTCCGCGCCTGCATCCTTCAACCAGGCGATGCCATTGTCCCACATTTTGGCGATATCTTCGTCAATACCGTCGAGGCGATATTCGCGTGGAATACCGATACGCTTGCCCTTCAGGTCGCTGTTCAGGCTAGCTTCCCATGCGGGCACGGGCAAGTCGAGCGAGGTCGAATCCTTAGGGTCAAAGCCCGCCATCGCCTCCAACATGATCGCGCAATCGCGCACGTCGCGCGCCATCGGCCCAGCTTGGTCAAGCGAACTGGCAAAAGCGACAACGCCCCAGCGCGAACAACGGCCATAAGTCGGCTTAATGCCGCTAATGCCGACGAACGCCGCAGGCTGACGAATTGAGCCGCCGGTGTCGGTTCCGGTCGCTGCGGGGCAAAGCCGCGCGGCGATTGCCGAGGACGATCCGCCAGACGAGCCACCGGGCGCTAATGCAGCATTGCTGCCGTCATTGCGCCGCCAAGGCGAAATGACATTGCCGAAGTAGCTGGTCTCGTTCGATGATCCCATGGCGAATTGGTCCATATTCAGCTTGCCGAGCATCCCTGCCCCAGCCTTCCAAAGATTCGCAGAGACGGTCGATTCATAGGTCGGCACAAAGCCTTCCAAAATATGGCTTGCCGCGGTTGTCTGCACGCCTTGGGTACAGAACAAATCCTTCATGCCAATCGGCACGCCCGCCATTTTGCCAAGCGGCTTGCCAGCGGCGCGGTCGCCATCGACGGCCTGCGCCGCATCTATGGCCTTTTCCGGTGTTTCGACGATGAAGGCGTTGAGCGCCTTTGCGTTAGCGACATTTGCATTGAAAGCCGTAGCGACTTCAACAGCCGTAAATGCGCCGGAGGATACCCCTTCACGGATAGCGGCCACGCCTAATTTGGTAAGTTCGGTCATACAAAATCCTCGTTATCCTGAACTTGTTTCAGGATAACATGCGACGGTTGGGCGTTATCCTGAAACGAGTTCAGGGTGACGACAGTAGAAAGAATTAACGCACCCATCACTCAATCACCTTCGGCACGCCAAAGAAGCTGCCTTCCTTGGCTGGTGCGTTAGCGAGCACCTTGTCGCGCACGTCGCCATCGGTCACCACATCATCGCGCAGGCGCAGCTTATTGGGAATGACCGCCGTCATCGGCTCGACGCCGGTGACATCGACCTCTCCCAATTGCTCCACCCAGGCCAAAATGCCATTGAGCTCGCCGACCATTTTGTCAGCCTCAGCATCGCTAATCGCGATACGCGAAAGCCGCGCGATTTTGTTCACGGTATCTTTATCTACAGACATGGTGTTCCTTGTGGTCGGGATCGACAAGCGCTCCCTTCGTGCCGCTAGCATTGCGCCCGCATTGCTTCAACGGAAAAGCTTAGGGGCAGCAATAGTTAAATGCACCTTCGCGGCACCAAATTGGATTTAATTGGCCCTGATCCTAAGCGTTACGCAGATACCAATCATAATCAATGCTGGGCACTTGTCCGAAATAGCGGTCCTGCTCCACGCGCTTTACAATCGTGAACATGTCGACAAAGCGGTCGCCCAGATAGTCCCGCAACAATGCGGAGCCGTGGAAGCGGTCGACTGCGGCAAACCAGTTGCTTGGCGGCTTGTCATCACCTGATCCATCACGGTCATAACCATTGCCCACAACCGCAGGGCCGGGGTCAATCTGGTGCGTGATACCATGATGGATACCCGACAATACACCCGCCACCGCAAGATAGGGGTTGGCGTCAGCACCGCAGGCGCGATGTTCGACATGGCGGCTTGAGGACGGACCGGCCGGAATACGGAAGGATACGGTGCGATTATTGACGCCCCAAGTGGGGGCAACCGGCGCGTAGCTGTTCGCCTTAAACCGGCGGTAGCTATTGGCATGCGGCGCAAACAGCGCGAAACAATCGCCAACGCTGGCGATCATCCCGCCAATGGCATGGCGCAACATAAGCGTACCTTCGGGATCATCGGCGGCGAAGAGGTTATTGCCTTCTTTGTCGTTCATCGACACGTGAATATGCATGCCAGAGCCTGCCTGTTCGGCAAATGGCTTTGCCATGAACGTCGCCTCAAGCCCGTGCGCCTGCGCCACCGCTTTCACGACGCGCTTGTACATGATCGCGTCATCGCACGCACGCAGCACGTCGGGCTTATAGCGCAGGGTCAACTCGCACTGGCCCGGCGCAAATTCGGATATCGCCGATTCCAACGGAAGCCCCTGAATATCGCAGGTTTCGTACAATTCGTCGAAAAAGGGACGGAAATCGTCAAGCTCGCGCAGGCCATAAACTTCGACCATCTGCGGGGCTTCATTACTATATTCTGGCCGCGCGGGACGGATAGACCCATCGCGTGCGCGCTTTGGATCCAGCAAGTAAAACTCCAGTTCCACCGCCAAAGCGGGCGTCAGGCCCATTTCGGCAAAACGGTCCACGACAAGACCAAGAACATGGCGCGGGTCAAGATCATGCGGCTGGCCATCCAGTTCATAAAAATCGACCATGAATTGTGCAGCATTGTCGCCGGCCCAAGGGGTGCGGACCAATGTACCCGGAATTGGCTTCATCGAACGGTCGGCGTCGCCATCTTCCCAGACCAGCCCCGTTTCGACGGTGTCCTGCCCAGTGATATCGACCACAGCGATGGAGCCGGGGAAAAAGCGCCCGATTTCATAGACGGACAACACCTCATGCTGGCGCAGGCGCTTGCCGCGGGGCACGCCGCCAAAGTCGGTGTAGATCATCTCGATAGAATCGATGTCGGGATGCGCCGCAAAAAACGCCTCTGCCTCGCTACGCGGCGCGATGGTCGCTGATGATATTGCGCGTTTGATTGTCATGATGTCACTTCCGTCCGCCCGAATTTTCAAATACTAATAGCTCAGTCAGCGCATTGTTCAACTCTGCGGCGAGGCGGTCAACCTGTGCGGCTTGCGTTACCGGACTGACCAGCATCATATTGTGGAATGGCGCGAGCAATATGCCGCGATTGGCAAGATAGAGGTGGATGGTTGCTTCCAGTGCATGGTCCATCGCTGCGCGTGCTTCGCTGCCATTGCGGGGCGGCTTTGCGCAACAGACCAATTCAACGCGCGCACCGACATGGCTGACATGCCATTGCACCCCCTTAGCCGCAATCACCACGTTCAATTGCGCCACCAGCCGGTCAGTCATGGACAGCATATGGGCATAAGCGTCGTGCGTAATCACTTGCCCCAGCATCGCGTGCATGGCGGTTATGGCGAGCGCATTGGCGGACAGGGTCGTGCCTATGCCGCTATGCCCCGCTGGACGCGATGCATTCAGCGCCGCCATCCGTTCGGCAATCTCCGCCGTGAAGCCGTAAACCGCGCATGGCACGCCGCCGCCGATGGATTTGCCCACGACCAATATGTCGGGCTTTGGGCCGTGCGTGTTGCTATGTCCGCCATAGCCGGACGAGATGGTGTGCGTTTCATCGAGCACCAAAATCGTGCCAGTTTCATCACAAAGCTGGCGTAGTTCCTTAAGAAACCCCGGCGCATCGCGCACCATGCCGATGTTGGTCATCAACGGTTCTGCCAAGACGCAAGCGATATCGCCGCCGCGTAAAGCAGCGGCAAGCGCATCCACATCGTTAAATTCAACGACCACGGTGGTTGGCAACAAGTCCTGCACTTGCCCGATCAAGCTTGGTCGGTTGACGGCGCGGCCATCACGCAAGTCGACGAAAACATCATCGACCGCGCCATGATAGCAACCGTTGAAGATCAAAATCTTGTCACGTCTTGTTATGCCGCGGCACCAACGAATGACGGCGCGGTTGGCTTCGCTGGCTGTGGTCGTGACTTGCCATTGCGGCAGGCCGAACATGTCGGCAAGCATACAGCCCAGTTCTGCGCCCTTTGCCGTGGGCAGCATATAGCTTAATCCCTGCTCCGCTTGTTCGGCTATGGCTTTTGCCAGCGGCGCTGGTGCGTGGCCAAACATGCTTGCAGTATCTCCAAGGCAGAAATCATCGAAGATCTGCCCGTCAATACTCGTCAGCGTCGCGCCAGACGCCGCCTGAGCGACGATCGGAAATGGGGTGGACCAATCGAGCATCCAATGGAACGGCACACCTTGGAACCAGCCCTGCGCGCTTTGGGCGTGCGCTTTCGATTTCGGGTTAGCCGCAATGAAGCGCGCGATTTCGCGTTCGCGCATGTCGTTTATCGCTTGGCGGTCAATCATAGTCGGTCCCGCATCGCATAATAAAGTAACCCAAGCGTCGCCAAGGGCCGCGCGAGCCATTTTCCACCGGGAAAGCGGTTGTGCGGTAAGTTCGCGAACACATCAAAGCGGGACAGTGTGCCAATCACCGCCTCTGCCATCAATTCCCCCGCCAGCGTCGTCACCAGCGCGCCATGGCCAGAAAAGCCGTGGGCGAAAAACACATTTCCTGCGCGTCCCATGTGCGGCAGCCGGTTTATAGTGACCCCTACCGCACCGCCCCACGCATAATCAATTGGCGTGTGGGCAAGCGATGGGAACACCTCGACCATATGTTTGCGGACGAAGGCCGCAATGTCTCTGGGCGGTTGCTGCACATATTTCTCGCCACCGCCAAAAATCAGGCGTCTATCCGCGCTCAAGCGGAAATAGTTCAGCACAAACCTGCTGTCGGCAACCGCTGCATCGCTTGGCAACAATTGGTCAGCATGCGATAGCGGCGCAGTCGCAATGTTATAATTCATGATTGGGACGGTGTAGCTGCTCAGTTGGGCCGCGATACCGCCCGTCCAAGTGTCAGCCGCCATGATGACATGCTTGGCGGTCACAGTTCCTGCCCCTGCCCGTATTTCGACATGTGTTCCTGTATCGGCCAGTGTTTGGGCCGCGCTATTTTCATATATCCGCACGCCAGCCTTTTGCGCCGCCTTGGCCAGTCCAAGCGCGTAATTCAACGGATGAAAATGCCCGCCTTGGGGGTCGTAAATACCGCCGTGATAGCCTCCACCGCTGATATGGCGCCCGACATCCTGCGGCGGGACGATTTGTGCCTCCCAACCAAAATGCTGTGCCAAAAATGCGGCATCGCGCTGCATGGCATCAAAATGCGCTGGCTTATAGGCCGCTTCCAAATGCCCCGATTTTGCATCACACGAAATATGGTGCTCGGCGATACGGTTCTTGACCCGGTCGACCGCACCATACGCCAAATCAAATATAGCCTGTGCGCGTGCGCGCCCAAACGCAGCGTCAATTTCCCGCATCGACCAGCGCAGGCCGGGAATGAGTTGCCCACCATTGCGTCCCGAAGCGCCAAAGCCGATGCTGTTGGCCTCAAGCAATATAACCGAAAGGCCTTTTTCCGCGCAGGCCAGCGCGGCGGAAAGACCCGTAAATCCTCCGCCAATAACGACTATGTCGCAGTCTTCTGCAGAAGCCAACGAAGCTTGCGTTTCCCAAGCTTGTGCCGTTGCGGCGTAATAGCTTTGGTTGAGGTCACTTGCCCCGATCATTTTCATTGCTCACCCTGAACTTGGTTCACCTGTGGTGACGGGCGTTCCAAGGTCCGTTTATAAGCAAAAGGCGGTTGTCGGCTTTGCGGGATAGATGCTGAAACAAGTTCAACATGACGACGAAAGAGCGATGTGCAAACGCGATTCACGTTACACCCTCAGCAACAAATGCTCACGTTCCCAGCTTGAGACCACGGACTGGTAATTGAACAATTCATAGTCCTTGACCGCGTAGAAGATGTCAAAAAACTCTTCGCCTAGCAGGTTCCGCACGGGCTTGCAGGCGCTGAACCGATCCAAGGCTGCTTCCAATGTGCGCGGCAAGGTGCGGGCGCGGTTGTAGGCGCTGCCGGTGATTGCTTTGGCGGGCACCATCCGTTCCACCATGCCGATATAGCCGCAGACCAACGACGCCGCCATGGCGAGATAAGGGTTGGAATCCGCACCCGGCAGGCGGTTTTCAACGCGGCGGTTGGCCTTGTCCGAAATGGGTACGCGGAAACCGCAGCTTCTATTGTCTTCGCCCCATTGGACGTTAATCGGCGCGGCGCTATCGGGGCGCATCCGGCGGAAGCTGTTCACATTAGGCGCCCAGAGCGGCGATATCTGCGGCATAAACTTGACGAGGCCAGCGATATAACTGCGGAACAACGCACTGTCCTTGCCATTGGCATTGGAGAAGAGGTTGCGGCCAGTTTCTGCGTCAACCACCGACTGGTGGATATGCATTGCGCTGCCCGGCTGCCCAGCCATCGGGTTCGCCATGAAGGTAGCGTAGACGCCATGCTGTTTTGCCACCGCGCGGACGGTGCGCTTGAACAGAAACACTTGGTCCGCCAGCTTCAACGGGTCGCCATGGACGAAGTTCACCTCCAACTGCGCCGCACCCATTTCGTGGATCATCGTATCGATATCGAGGCCCATCAACTCACAATCATCATAGATGTGGTCGATAATATCCTCATATTCGTTCATCGCTTCCAACCCATAAGGCTGGCTTGCGGTTTCTGCCCGGCCACTTGATCCCGTTGGTGGCATCAACGGAAAGTCGGGGTCGACATTCTGACTGACAAGGTAAAACTCGACCTCAGGCGCCATAATCGGCTTCCACCCGCGATCAGCATACATGTTAAGTACTTTTTTCAATATCGTGCGTGGGGCGATTTCAACATCGGTTCCGTCGCCATGCAGGACATCGGCAATCACGAAAGCCGTCGGTGATTTAAAGCCGGGGGCAACGCAAATTGTATCGGGATCAGCGACCAGGATTTTGTCCGGATCCTTGTCCCAAATGTCCGCAATGTCTTCGGGATAATGGCCGTCAATGGTGCAGATGAAAACACTGCCCGGTATGCGCAGCGATTTGTCACGGACCGATGACAGAAATTTTTTCGCAGGCAAAACCTTGCCCCGTTGCACACCGTTAATGTCAGGCACGATGCACTCAACCTCATCGATTTTGTGCTCAGCGATCCAATTCGCAAGATTGACGGACATTTTTTTCACCAGTTTTTCGGAAGACGAATAAGCGCATGCCGGACTTGAAAGGTCAAGCCCGGCATGTGTCTATTCTACATCGACCGGCGTTTTGCCGCGCCGAAAACGCTCAATTCAGCATCAGAAGCCGTAGCTTACCGTGAAAATTAGTCCAGACGAGCTGTCCTTGGGTGCGAAGATCGAACGGCGGTTGGTGTCAACATAAGACGCACCAAGTGTGAAACCGGAAACAGCCGCGTTCAAGCCAAGCGACCAATCGAGCTTGTCACTACCAGAGGTAAACGCGCCATCTTCCATGCCCAATGTTCCGACGATTGAAATCGGGGAATTGGGCACTGCGATGGTGGCATTGGAACCAAGATAGATATTGTCGTCATTGCCGGTGTTGTCTTGGCTTGGGACATAGCTCAATTGCACACCCAGCGTTGCCGGGCCAAAGGTTGAACCCAGCTTTCCAGTGAACTCAACATAATTGACGCTCGAAACGCCTGGATAGACATAATAAGTTGCGCCAATGTCATAGGTTAATTTGTCGCCGCCGCTAAAGCCCGCGTAGAGATCAAGTTCAAGATCGTCGCCGGCATTATCGGCAATATTGGAACCCCAAGCGCCAACATATAGGCCAGACTCATGTTTGACCGTCAAATAAGGCTGGATCGCAAAACCCTTATCGGAAAGCGATACGCCCCGAAAACGATAGTCGGACACCAGAGCAGCGCCGCCAGATACCGTGATTGGGCCAGCAGCTTCAGCCGCTTCGTCTTGTGCGAAAGCAGGTGCCGACAACGCCATCGCGCTGATCGCAACGCTGATGCCTGCCAATTTTAACATGGAATTACGCATAATTTTACCCCTTCTTTAGGTATAATAGATACTAGCCTGATAGCCACGCAATGCGCCACCAACGGCCTATGCCGTTCTCTTCCCGCTAAATCTGTTTGCCCACGCAATGGCTGGCTTTGCCTTTACCGATGCTTTTATTGTGCACGTGCACACAAACATTAAAGCGTTCCCCAAGCAAGCAATTTTGTCGCAACCTCATTGTCCTTTTTAAGTCATGTGACATAACGGACACAGTCTTGCGCAATTCTAGACACCATTTATGTCGGGCAAGTCACCGCAATGTTACCAGTGCCTGATCGTCGCGTTTAAGCCGCTTTATGTATCGAAAAGACGGGGAGGAACCGCTCGGTTCACCACTTCGCGCAACGCAAATGCGGTTTCGATCCGCGCGACCCGCGGCAACCGAGCGATTTCTTGGCGGTGAATGATTTCATAATCCTCAATAGATGCGGCGCGCACGACCAGCAGATAATCATTCCGCCCGCTCATGAGGTGACAACGGATGGTCGACGGGCTGTTGACGACCGCTGCCTCAAACGCAGCCATCGCCTCCTCGCTTTGACTATCGAGGGTGATTGTCACCATGACCGTCGCCCCCAGCCCCAGCTTGCGCAAATTTACATCGGCCCGATAGCCGCGCAATATGCCTTCATCTTCCAAGGCTTTTTGCCGCCGCGCCGCCGCGCTTGGGGATAGTCCAGCCGCCTCCCCCAGCTCCATCTGAGTCGCGCGGCCATTTGCCACTAACGCGCCCAGTAATTTACGGTCCGCCCGATCAAGTTGCATATTATTTTTATCCAATAGACGAAATACGACGAATATATGCACCAAATGTCCATATAAGTCGAATCTTTGCGCAGTTTCGGCGTCACGACAATGCTAGTCTTCATCATCATATATTGAGGAGCAGAATTCATGCGTGTTGGCGTCCCGAGCGAAATCAAGGTTCATGAATATCGCGTTGGCCTAACGCCCGGTGCGGTCCGCGAATATGTGGCCGATGGCCATCAGGTTTTGGTGCAATCGGGCGCTGGCGCTGGCATCATGGCAAGTGACGAGGCCTATCGCGCGGCAGGTGCCGAAATCGCAGCAACGGCAGCGGAAATTTTCGCAGGCTGCGACATGATCGTTAAGGTCAAGGAACCACAGCCAAGCGAGTGGGTGCAGCTTTGCCCCGGCCAATTGCTGTTCACCTATTTGCACCTTGCACCCGATCCAGAACAAGCAAAGGGCCTCATCGCCAGCGGATGCACCGCCATTGCCTATGAAACCGTAACCGATGATCGTGGCACCCTGCCCCTATTGGCGCCCATGAGCGAAGTCGCTGGCCGCCTCGCAATTGAAGCGGCTGGCCAAGCCATGCGCCGCAGCGAAGGTGGCGCAGGCATATTGCTCGGCGGTGTCCCGGGTGTGGCTGCTGGCCGTGTGACCGTACTGGGCGGCGGCGTTGTTGGCACGCATGCGGCGCGTATGGCCGTTGGCCTTGGCGCAGAGGTCACCATTGTTGACCGTTCGATCCCCCGCCTGCGCCAACTCGACGACATGTTCAACGGACGGGTGCGCACGCGCTATTCGACGCTTGAAACTATCGACCATGAAATAAGTATAGCCGACGCCGTCATTGGCGCAGTGCTTATTCCCGGTGCAAGCGCGCCACGCCTTGTGACCCGCGAGATGCTGAAACGGATGAAGCCGGGGGCGGTCTTAGTCGATGTCGCCATTGACCAAGGGGGTTGCTTTGAAACATCACGCCCCACCACCCATGCCGAACCAACCTATGTTGTTGACGGCATCATCCATTATTGCGTCGCCAATATGCCCGGTGCCGTCCCGCAGACCAGCGCCGCCGCGCTCAACAACGCGACCTTGCCTTATGGCCTTGCGCTTGCCAACAAGGGCATAGCTGCGTTGGACAGCAGCACAGAAACTGGACGCGGCTTGCGCGCCGGTTTGAACGTGCATCAGGGCAAAGTTACCAGCCAAGCCGTTGCAGAAAGCCTCAATTTGGACTTTGTTGCACCGGAAACGGCTCTCACTGCGTGACTTGACCACCTGCCAGTGCTAACCCCATAGCATGGGTAAAAAGGGACGCATTACGGCGCATCAAATTGCGGCGATGCTTGGGGTGTCGCAGCCCACCGTGTCGCGTGCCTTGCGCGGGGATAAGAAAGTCAATGAAACCACGCGCGCGCGCATCGTCGCGCTGGCGAACGAACTCAATTATTCGGTTGACCATAATGCGCTGCGCTTGCGCACGCAGCAGACATATTCGATCGCACTTGTCATCCTGTGTCGGCAGGGTGAAAATAAGGCGAATATCAACCCGTTTTATCTGTCGTTATTGGGCTGCATTGCGGCGTCGGCTTCCGAACGGGGCTATAATCTGATCATCTCATTTCAGGATTCACCTGCCAATTTCTTTGCCAATTATACGGGCACCCGACAGGCCGATGGCCTCATCGTCATTGGTAGCGGTCAGAATATTGCCGGTTGGCAGTTTTTCGGCGAATATGCCCGGCACAAAACACCAATGATCTGCTGGGGCGCCAGCAAAGAAGACCTGATTTCGATCAAAAGTGACAATGTTGAAGGCGCGCAACTGGCCATTGACCATTTGTTGCAACAGGGTTGTAAAAACATTGCCTATATTGGCCCCACCCATAGCGAGCAGCCGCAGTTTCAGGACCGGCTGACAACCTATATGGCGCAGATGGCGGATAAGGGGATGCAGCCCATTTGCCCGCCGCTGCCCGAAAACGCAGTGCGTGAAGACCAAGGCTATGCCGCAGTAAAAGGCCTCTTCCGCGACAAAATCGCTTTCGATGGCTTGTTCTGTGCGAATGATTTTATCGCGCTCGGTGCCATGCGCGCGCTCGAGGAACAGGACATCAACATTGGTCAGGATGTCCGCGTCATCGGGTTTGATGGCATAGCGATGGGCGCTTATGCGCAGCCGCCACTTACAACCATTGAGCAGGATTATGTACAAGCCGGCGAAATGCTGGTCGAAGCTTTGATCGCCGTGCTCAAAGGCGAAGCGCTCAGCATCGCGCCTGTTCCGGTAAGGCTGCTCACACGCGGAACAGCCTGAAACCAGAGCGATTTATACGTCGGTAGACCTTGATTGTACCAGATTGTCCACGACCGACGGATCCGCGAGGGTCGAAATATCCCCCAAATTGGACACATCCCCTTCGGCAATTTTGCGCAATATCCGGCGCATGATTTTTCCCGAGCGTGTTTTCGGTAAACCCGGCGCAAAATGGATGACATCAGGCGTTGCGATCGGACCGATTTCATGGCGCACCCATTTGATGAGGTCAGCGCGTATGTCCGCGGACTCCACCTCATTTGCATTGAGCGTAACATAAGCATAAATGCCCTGCCCTTTGATATCGTGCGGGAAACCGACCACCGCCGCCTCTGCGACTTTGGCATGGGCGACCAGTGCGCTTTCAACCTCAGCAGTGCCCATTCGGTGTCCCGAAACATTTATGACGTCGTCAACCCGCCCTGTAATCCAATAATCACCGTCGGCATCGCGCCGACATCCATCGCCCGTGAAATATTTGCCGGGATAGGTGGTGAAATAGGTTTGAAAAAACCGCTCATGATCGCCCCACACTGTGCGCATCTGACCCGGCCAACTGTCGATCATGCACAAATTCCCGTCCGTCGCGCCTTCCAGCACTTTGCCGTCGCCGTCTACAAGCACCGGCTGCACGCCAAACATCGGCTTTGATGCCGCGCCCGGTTTCAACGCATGCGCGCCCGGTAAAGGCGTCATCATGGTCGCGCCTGTTTCGGTCTGCCAATAAGTGTCGACAATAGGGCAGCGGCCTTCGCCGACGACATGATAATACCATTCCCACGCCTCCGGATTGATCGGTTCCCCGACCGACCCCAACAAACGCAGCGAACTGCGGGAGGTTTTCTTCACCCAATCATCGCCTTCGCGCATCAGTGACCGCAAGGCCGTTGGCGCGCCATAGAAAATATTGACCTGATGACGGTCAACAATTTGCCAGAACCGGCTATGGTCGGGATAATTGGGAACGCCTTCAAACATCACGGTCGTCGCACCATTGGCAAGCGGACCATAAACGACATAGCTATGGCCCGTGACCCAGCCAATGTCGGCAGCGCACCAATATATGTCGCCCGGCGTATAGTTGAACACATAATGATGCGTCATCGCCGCCCACACCAGATACCCGCCAGTCGTGTGCAACACGCCCTTTGGCTTTCCGGTGGACCCCGACGTGTAGAGAATGAACAGCGGGTCTTCTGCGCCCATGATTTCTGGCGCGCAATCGCTTGAGACCGTTATCCGGATATCGTGATACCAGACGTCGCGCGCGCCATGCATGTCGATGTCGTTCCCCACATGGCGCACCACAAGGCATGCCTTGACCGACGCGCACTGCATTAAGGCTGCATCCACATTCTGCTTCAACGGCACCAGCTTCCCGCCGCGCATGCCGGCATCGGCTGTGATGACAATATTGGAATCACAATCCTGAATGCGACCCGCAAGCGCTTCGGGCGAAAATCCGCCAAAGACAATCGAATGGATGGCGCCAATGCGCGTGCATGCAAGCATGGCCATCGCGGCTTCGGGAATCATCGGCATATAGATGGTGATGCGGTCGCCCTTTTGTGCACCTAATGCCTTCAAGGCGTTGGCCATCAAGCACACTTCGGCGTGCAACTCGCCAAAAGTGATCCGCCGTTGCTGCGAGGGATCATCGCCTTCCCAGATGATTGCGATATCATCTTTGCGTTCGGGCAAATGGCGATCAATGCAGTTGGCAGACACGTTCAACGCGCCATCCTCAAACCATTTAATGCCGAAATCAGCTTCGTGAAAACTCGTATTCTTCACTTTGGTAAAGGGCGTTATCCAGTCGAGGCGCTTGGCCTCTTCGCGCCAGAATGTATCCGGATCGCCGACGGATTGGGCATAAGCGGCGTTGTAACCCTCCGCCGTGACAAAAGCCTTTTTCTTCCAATCGTCCGAAACAGGATAGATTTCCGACATTTTGCCCTCTCCCTAAAATTATCATGCCTACGTCCGTATAATGCCGCCTGCAGTCATCTGCACCCCCGACCGCAATCCAGCACAGACGCATTCCGAACTAGGCCCAAAGTCCCAAGGTCCGCAACGGCAAAGTCCAGCGAAGATAACATCCCCTGCACATTCGGCCAGCACAAGCCGCGGGGGAAAGGCTAATGCAACCCATGAAACTGGCGCTTGGTTGCAGTCGGGAATTGCGGCCAAAGCATATAATCCCGTATAAGGCATTGCCCGGCAAGCAAATAGGTCCTGACCCTAATAAGGGTGATCGATGTGCAGCTTTCTAAATGCCCGTTCTTCAAACACCTACTGTCCGTTCTCCCGGACATATAGATCAGAATACATACCATTCAGATGATAGGTCATGTTTTGATCATCGACTAACAACTCATTCGTGTAAGACCAACCGTGCCCCTTATCACCGTCAATGTTTACCGCTCCAGGGACATTGAAGAACGCCCGAGTATAAGAGCCTTTGATACCCCGGCGTGACAACCGCGGTTGGGCGCAGTGGGAACGACGTGCTGGCGCTTGCTCGGGCGGAAGCATTGGCGGCTGGGCTTGATCCATCGATTTACACGCACCCAATTGGTTTGCATGGTCACGGCGCAGGTCCCTCCATCGGATTTTGGGACAATCAGAATGCTGATCCACGCGGCAGCGGGTTGATTGCCGCCAATACTGCTTAGTCAATTGAGCTGACAACTTACGCCGCAGTGTCCGAATGGGGCGGTCAGCGCGTAGATTTCCGGACTGAAGAGAACGCATTTTTTAATGGAACTAACGTGCGCTTCATCGATGGGCGCCAAACAGAAATCACCCTAATCCCCCGTCCACTGACCGAGTAAACGCTCCGCCGGCCGACAAAATAATGATATGTTTCCAGTCAGTATGATGGCGCAGCAACCAATTTGTGGTCGCTGTACGGAACAACTGCCAATCCCCAAACCTGTCATTCTGACTTGCCGATGTCCGCCGCGGGTCTTACTCGACCAGACGAATCCGCGAGCGGATACCAGGTTCAGAAATGTACGCTGATTGTGGTTGCGACGTAGCGCGTGTCGGCCCCAGTAACGACGTTCGGCGCGGTGCGCAGGAAGCGGCCCTTTGAAAGGTTCACGGCGCTGAGTTGTCCGCGCAGGAATTTAGGCACCAACCAGTATCGCAACTGCATTTCGACCTGGTGGCCTGCGAAGTTCCCGGCGCTACCGGTGAGGTCTCGCACCCCGGTGGTCGAGAAGGAATCCGTCCGGCTGGCGAGCCACATTGGTTTGTAGGTGAGGTAACCTTCCCAGCGGTTCGCGAGGCCCTTCTCCAGGCGAACGCCGACAGCACTGATGTTGGCTCGGCCAATCGCATTGTAGATACCCGACTGCGCAAGGTCGGCACCGCGCATTCCGAACAACGTGTCGAACCGCCCGAACTTCCCGCCGGGCTCGTCGCCACTGGCGCGGTCATATTCCAGCGAAAGCCGCACTTTCGCAGGACCGGAAAAGGAGTAGCCGGCATCGGCATGCATGAACCAGGCGCGCACCGGCAGGATCGCCGCACTGGTCGAGCCGCTCGCCCGAACGGTTCCCGACTGGTAGATACCCTCCAGCTCGAAATCGACCTTGCCTGGCCGGGGATCACGGATCAGGCGTGCGCTGAAGCTGTCGAGGTCGCGTTGCCGCGTGACGCGGCCCGGCCAGTCGCGCTCCAGCACGCCGAAATAGCCGACTTCGAGCGTGAGTTGACGCACAAGCCCGGTGTGCGAGACAAGCCCGCCCCAGAGCTGCAAATCGAAGCTTTCCCGGTCCCACTGAGGCTGCTGCGCCTTTATCGAGGGCAGGTCGTCGGGCAGGCGAATATGCGGCAGGACATAGATCATCGTCGCCGCCAGACCGTTTTTGGTGCGCAGGTCCGAGCGCAAGCCGGTGTAGCCGTTGGTGGCATTGCGGTAGTCGTCTGCCGCAACCAGCCGTCGGGAACCGAGGCCGAGCGTCATGCGACCCAATTGTAGCGACAATTTGGCACCGCCGCCAAGGCTGACATCCCCCGCGATGTTCGCCTGGACCAGTTCGAAGGTGTTCACTTCGTTCGCGCTCACCACACCGCCCGGCTTGGTCAGCCAGGCACGACTGTCATGCAACTCGGCGTTGACCTTAATGCCTTGCAGGTCGGCCTGCGCCGTGATGATCGTGCGTATAGCCAGTTGCTCGTCTGTCGCGTTCAGGACCGCGCGCGGCTGGCCTTCGAGCGCTTCGTATCGCAGGCGACTGCTTCCCGACAGCGTCACCCACTCGGGGCCTCCTATACTATCCTGAAGTGTTGGCGGCGCAGCCATCGCCTGCGCTGGCGCCAGTACCACGACACTCGCGGCGATGATGAGGCGCGTTTTCACGCCCCACCGGGTGCGTAGCGCATCGTCTGGAGGCACGCCTTGTCTGGGATTAAGTGGACACTGTTGCCCATGCACAGAAACCGCATATTGTTATTCTTGTCGGTCATTGCTTCCCCCTCAAGGCTTGCAGGCCAGCGCGCTGACCAGGTCGGCGCACATCTCCGGCCGTTGCTGACAGCAGTCTTCGATCAGGAACGAGAGGAGTCGGCGCATGCCATCATATTCGGCGCGGTAATGGATCATCCGGCTCTCGCGCTCGGACTGCGCGAGCCCTGCCCGCTCCAAGGTGGCGATATGGTGTGACATGGTTGACGCAGGCACATCGACCGCAGCGGCGATCGCGCCCGCAGTCATGCCCTCCGCACCCGCCTGCACCAGCAGCCGAAACACGCGAAGGCGGGTCTCATGGGCCAGCGCACTTAGCGCCTCGACCGCCCAAGTGTGTCTTGCCATGTTTAATTCCTATGTTTTGAGAATTATGGAAATATCATATCAAGCCTCTCTGGTCAAGTGGGTGTTGGCCTTCTGTTATGCGTCTATTTGTAGATATATGGCCTGCGGTACACTGTCACCAAAAATGGGCGGCGATCGCTTCAGCTATGTGTTATACCAATCTTGGATATGGCGCTTTGCTTCCATCTGCGCTCAGGCGCAAACTTAAGAACTTGCTAGGGTCTGGCTAATTTCACAAATATAGGGTTGCTATAAAACCACAGATCTTCCCATGGATTTTCGCCTTTGGCATCTGCTGTTGGTTCAATTTGGCTGGTGTTGGTGCCGCGAACTCTGACATAAAATGGATCCTGCACATTACGGAGCGTGTGGCGCATCGTAAGCACTTCGCCTGATCGCGTCCAATCGCTAGCAGCAAAACGCTTTTCCACACGCGTGCTTGGGTTAACGTCTGCCGAACGATCGGTAACTGGTCCAGTTACATCACCTATGATGAGATCGACCCGTGCCACCTCAGGCATGTACCCACCATGGTTAGCGCCGGACGGATCGCGCAAACGCATCACAATTGCCACATCGTCGCCGGTCTTGACCAAAATTGCTCCACCCATATTGGCCGTCTTCCGGCCGCCAAGTGCTGTAACAGTGACATCCAATTCGCTTATAAGATCACCAGTGGTGACAAACATGCGGCCATTTCGCACGCCGTCAAGCACATCACGATGTTCTCTGCGGGCATGGACGTAGGTCTTTGAATATTCGCCCGGCCAAAAATCGCTTCCACCGTCGCGCCAATGGGAATGTGAATCTGAAGTAGCAGTGATCCACCACCGCCGCCCTTCGCCAAGTATCGAGTCCCAGAACCCGCCGAGTTGTGCAGTCATTTGGTCAAATCCGCCGAGCGTGGGTGCATTACGATAGCCTCCACGCGCGCCGGTTGCATCGATACTGCCATCGGTATTGATTGCAGCAGCCTGATGACCGGGCGCACCTTCCATGCCTACCGATATCATGGGCGCGGTATCATTCCAGTTACGGAACTCCGCAGGGGTATAAAGGCCCCACGCAAAGGGCGCGGTGGCGGAGCGGCTCGGGTGATTGGCAATCAGCACCGGCGGCACCTTTTGGTCGCGCATCAGTTTCAGCGCGTCAATCATGCGGCCTTCGCTGTCCCAGGCTTTGTCTACCGGCCATGGGTCGCGCTTAGAAAAGCCGGATTCAATGGCACGCAACTGCGCGCGTTCATCACCAGTGAAAGGGATGATTAAGCTCGAATGATCGCCGGCCGGCGTGTCAAACTCCATGCCATAAAAGATCAACATTTCCGGCACAGCGGCGCGCGCTTTGTCGACTTCGGGCCAGGCCTGTTCGTAATTCAGCTTGCTGTGATTGGGCCCGCCGTGATCGGTGCTCACCATCCAGCCTAAGCCAAAACGGCGCGCCATCTCTGCATTACGAGCGATCGAATAGCGCCCATCCTTGCCGAGCAGCGGGGTCGGTGCCGTCTGCGGACTAGCCGGATTGGGTTCGTAATCGGCGCTAAATTCACTGTGAATGTGATGGTCGCCGGGCAACCACAGTCGGCCCTTGGCGGGCACGGCACCGGCGGTGGACGTATTCTTGTCGTGCTCGACGAGGCCCCCGTGACCATCATGGGCGAGGACGGGGGAAACGCAAAAAGCGGTCCATGCCGCCAGAGTGATTAGGCGCATGGTACCGCTCCATTTGGGTGCCCGCTGCAGCAATGTGCCGCAGCGGGCTGTGTTATCATCAAAACGTTACGCGGAAGCCACCAGTGTAACGCCGACCGAAAGTTTCGCGCTCAATCGTGCGGGCATCGGTGCCAACAAAGCGACGGCCGGGGCCATTTAGCAGGTTCGACAAGTCGGCATAGACTTCGATATTCTTCGTGATGGCGTAACGCGCCGACACATCAAGCTCGCCATCGGCCGCCCAATAGAAGTCACCGCCCACCGCTGGCTCGCCTAGGCCATCGATCCAGCTGGAACGCAGCTGATAGGACACACGCGCCGAGAAGCCGTACTTCTCGTAATATGGTCCGACGTTCCACACAAAATCCGACGTGCCGGGGAAGCGCACCTTGTCACCATCTGGGGTGATGGCTTCGCTGCGGTTCACCGAAGCGTTGGTCTGGATGCCGAAGCCGCCGATCCAGCTATCCTCGCTCAGGAAATTGTCCAGCTGCAATTGCAGGGCGCCTTCAACGCCATAGACCTTGCCCTTGCCGCCGTTCAGCGTGGTGGAGAACACATAATCCGAGCGGTTGATGCCGTTCGAATTCAGGATGTCCGAACCGAACTGACGGGTCGCGCCGAACAACACGTCGCTGACATCCTTGTAATAAGCGCCAACCATCATGAAGCCGCCGCGCTGCGGATAATATTCCCAATACAGGTCAACACCCTTGGTCTTTTCCGGGCGCGCATCGGGGTTGCCGCCCGACACGGTCAGGTTGGCATCGTTAAAGGTGAAGTTGGGGCGCAGCACATCATAATCCGCGCGAGCCGCACCGGTGTTGAAGGACAAACGCACCTTCATGTCGTCACTGGGCGTCCAGTTGAAGTGCAAGCTGGGATAGACCTCGGTGAAGCTGCTGTCGACAGTGACTAGCCCGGTTTGCGCGAACGCCGAGGAGACATTGTCCACTTTCTCGATACGGGCACCGTAAACGATGCTGCCCCAATCCATCTGGGTCACGCCCATGGCATAACCGGACCAGACCTTCTCCTGCACCTTGTAGTAGTTGGCGGTGACAGCGTTGTAGTTTGCGTAAGGCTCCACCTTCTTTACCACGTCGATGATGGCATCCTTGCTGTGATATGGGAAGGTGTAGCCCATTGGCAACTGGCCCTTGAACTTGTCCGAAATGCTAACCGCCTGCGGCGTGGTCGGCACACCGGCAAGGGTGAACAGATTCTGGCCATTCACCACTGTACTGGCGCTTACATCGAGCAGACGGTCATCGGTTTCCTTGACGCGATTGTCATATTGCAGGCCGAAGCTGAACTTGGTGCCGCCGAGCATCTCGGTTTCACGGGTGACATCAATGCGGCCAGTATAGGCTTCGGTGGTGTCCACCGCCTTCAGGCCACGGATGCGGCTGAGCGGCTGGGTGAAATCGACGACGCTGGTCACCCGGTCACCGCGAGACAGCGTGCCATTGGTAGCACGCAGGGTGCGATACAGCTCGACCTTGGCCAACTGGGGATCGGTGAGGTCATAGGCCACGGTCAGACGCTGATTGGCAGTTGCGCCGTTGGTGCCGAAACCGGGGCTGTCATAGTTCAGCTGCGCTGGCGCTGTGCGGTCATCCTTGGACTTTGTATAGTTGCCGCGCCAGCTGATGGTCCATAGGTCGGCAGTGTGATCACCGCCGATGGTGTTGATGAACACCGATTGCAGAAATTCACGGCTAAGCAGGTTGGCATTCAGATCGACGCCATAGACCGTGCCCTTCAACGGGGTGTTCACGCAGGCATCGGCATAGCCGGTGGTGTTGGGGGACAGCACGCTGCTGGTGCACGCCGTGGTGGCGTTGGGGGTGCGACTTTCTTGGTCGTCCATGTCGAAGATGTAATTGTTGCGCAGCTCATCGTCGGTGAACGCCGAGTAGATGGAGGTCACGAAGAGCTTATTGTCGCTGTCCGGTGCCCATTCCAGCTTGCCGGACATGCTGTAGTTCTTGCGTGTCAGGCGATATTCTTTGTTCTCGGTTTCACGCGCCCACACGCGGCGGTTGGAACCGCCAACGTTGATCAGGCCGTTAGTATCTTCGTTTGAACCGACGGGGCGCAGGTCGCGGCTAACCGTTTCGAAATCGGTTTCGAAATTGTCGGTGGCCATGGTGCGCTGATAATAGCTGCCGGAGATCACCGCGCCGATTTCACCGATGCCAGTTTCCCAGCGATCCGAAATCACGCCGCTGCCTTCATATTCCTTGCCGCCGCCCAGATCGACATAGCCGATGCCGCCGCGACCTGCGAGATGCAGGCCCTTATAGTCAAAGGCCGAACGGGTGACGACGTTGACGTTACCAGCGATGGTTTCAGCGGTCATGTCCGGCGTAACGGCCTTGCGCACGATCACCTGCGACGCGATGGCCGACGGAATGGAGTCAAAACGCGCATCACGGCCTTCTGGCGAGATGACGTTGATGCCGTCGAAGCTGAGCGTCGTCCAGTTCAGCGGCGAACCACGCAGGTTGATGTAGCGGGCCTGGCCCTGGTCGCGCTGCACGGCTACGCCGGGAAGGCGGCTAACGGCCTGTGCGATGTTCTGGTCAGGTAGACGACCCACGGAGTCGGCCGACAGCACGCTGACTAGCTGCTCGCTGTTCTTCTGCACCAATAACGCGGCGCGCTCAGATTCGCGGATCGGGCGCTCACCTAAAACAACGATTTCGCCGTCTTCACCGGTTGTCGTTTCGCCGGCGCGGTCGCGCGCATTTACAGCCGTGGCTTGTTCGGCACCATCGATTTCCTGCGCCATAGCGGGCGTGCCAGCTACGCTGACCAGAAGAGCAAGGCGAAGAGCGGCAACGCCGCGCGCAGACAGTTTCAGTTTCATTAAAAGCCCCTATTGAATCGAACGAAATAGACCGACGATGGGGCGTCTAGTGAACACTCGTTAAAGCCTAGCGACTTTCTGATGAAGCTGGGCGTCTTTAATATTTCAATTTGAAGACGCCCAGCGACGATATGTTTAGGCTGCTCTCCGCTCAAGCTCGCTCAACTTCGCGTATATTGATGCACCAATCCAATTTTCTTCAAAGGAGCTATGATTGCCGTTGCTAAGGTCGAACCAGATGGCGTGTTCTGCTTACCTATTGCTGGCTAGGGCCAAGTCTCTTAACGGCAGAGAGATGACTACAATCCCGAAAGTTTTCATTCGCCGCCCTTTTCTGACGATGCCAAGCATCAGTCGAGCGGCAGCTATTTTGCCGTCGCCGTCTTAAAACAGTCATTCCGGAACCGGCCCAAAAGCTGCCGATTCTGCCTTGCGCCAGCGCCTCCTTGTAGACAGGGAGTTGGGTCTAAAGCAGAGAAATGCTGCGCTGTACCAGAAGCATTAAATTTCCCTAAAACAGCTTCAAATGCTCTGACTCCGGACAAGCATCTCAATATTTGGTGCTTTAAACCACTGCTAAATCTTCACTTGTTGGCGACCTAATGAGTCATAAATTTGTCATCTATTTTACATCAATTTACATCTTAGAGTCCCTAAACCGCCATAGAAGTGAATTAACAAAAATCGTTCATGCTTATATCGTTTTCAGGGGCATTTTGTCATTGATTTCTATTTTTTTGTCCTCAACGCCAAGCATTTCCACCGTTGCCCAACATGTGGCGGTAGATGAGGTGTCGAGAGAAAAAGAAAATATCGTTACAGCCCAAAAAACCGAAAAACTGCATATTGATGTGACGTTAACGATTGCCGCGGTTATTGGAATACGTTTGGGCGAAATTGTCGTTGATGGCCTTGATAAGCTCTCAAACTATGTTTCCGGGCTCAACATCCAAGAGCAGAGCGGGAACAAACCCGATATCGTTGTTCGAGGCATTACGTCTGGCTCTGGCTCCGCCTGCCAAGCCGCGCGCATTTCTGTGTGTCGTATGTTGATGACACTCCGGTTGCAGCTGAGGTCTGGTGCGCTAAGAACTCTCCGCCTTTTTGATCCTTGCGACATTTTCACTGTACACAGTTTTTGTAGGATATCTTGATGGCTACCATATTGAGTCTTTTCTCGCGCCGCGGTTCGGCAAACTCCCCCTCTGATGCAATGGCTATTTCTTCGGCAGAAGGTGACCCGAGCAAGCTTCGAGACAAGGATTCGGTTTATGCGAACGATCTGGCGGCGTTCGGGAGCCTAGGTGAGAGCAAGCAATCAATTGAGTCCACCATCGGTACCGTTCATCAAGGGCTGATTGGTATCCAAGCCCTTGTCGAGCAGATTCTCGTCCTAAGGGTTGACCTAGCAAAGAGCTTTGAGGAGCATCGCAAACTCGCTCTTACAAATTCGGCTATTCGGCAAGAACGCGACCAGTTCCAGCAGCAGCTTGCTGAAAAGTCGGAGCAGTATAAAGTGACGCACGCAGCGCTTGTTCCGTTGCAGGCAGAAGTCGAAGACGTACGTCGCAAATATGAGCTGACGCGGACAGGCCTTGAAGCTTTGGAGCATCGGCACCATTTGCTCGGTGTCGCCAAGCGCGAGACTGAGGATCAACTTGATCGTTATGTAAGCCAACTTGCCGTAGCGAATGAGGAGTCAGAAAGCCTTCAGATCCAAGTCTCTTCTCTTCAAGAGACGGTGGGAAACTATACCCTGAAGATTGCAGATCTGACTGCTAAATATAACGATGCAAATGGCAAAATATTGCTCTTTTCCAATCAGTGTGACGCGTTAGAGAATAGCCTTCAGAAAAAGTCCGACGAGATAATTGCTGCCAACGATAAATACGATCTCATTTATCAAGAAAAACAATCTGCTGTTCTTTACAGTCAGCAAAAAGAGCAAGAGGCAACACATGCTCGCACCGAAATGACTCGTTTGTTTGAGGAAGGTCAGCACGATAAAAAAAATCGGGACTCAACAATTAACCAACTTAAATCGGAGCTTGATAACGCTGGATCTAGACTGCGGACGCTTGAGGAGGTTAATGGCGAAGCCGCTGCAGAAAATGAACGGCTCGCATTGCAGGTTCGACATCTGGACGATTTGGCAAAACAGTCAAATATTAAGGCTGGGCGGCTCGAGGCCAGCATCGGGCGACTGAATGCGAAGCTAGAAACCACGATTGAGGCCAAGGTTCAGACGGAGCAGTCGCGGGCAACAATCACCGCCCGACTGGAAGCCATGACGCAATTGCTAGAGGAGCGAGAGGCTGGTATAAAAGAGCGGGATGACCAAGTCGCGCGACTGGTTAGTCAATCTGAGCAGGAGCGCGACAGCGCGCAAGACACGATCGAGAGCTTGGGCCTTAAAGTCTTTGAACTTGAGAAGGAACTGACAGCGCAGCGCAACCAAACGGCTTTCCTCGCCAGCCAGCTAGAGGCAGCGCAGCGCAGCGTAACCGTGCGCAAAGCATGATCCGTTAACGCAATGTTTTTGTTGATCAAGCACATCTGCGCACTGCTTAGCCGCCTTACGGCGCTGCGCCGCTTGTTTACAGATAAATCCACTACAACCGGCGAAATAAAAGCGGGTGGTGCCGCGTTAGCGACAGTTAATGTCCTATTTGTTCAAGATGTCTAACAGATGCAGGAAGCTTTTGTAATCTTGAACGTAACTTTCTTTTCAATCATTAGTCTAGTTGCGCATTCTAACTCCGTTCAACTATCTTGGGCGCTTGGGTCGCAGTGTTCAGCGCGCAACGCTTTGTTTGCGGCCTACAGCATCGCTTGCGTTATCTCCGCAGTGGTACTTCTTCTGCCTTACCCGCTCTATTTGATAACCCTACTCACGGCGCACGCATTGATCATTCTCATCGCTCCTGCTGATTATCGATTTCGTGCACTTAGGTTGAAAGGAGATAAAGCTCAATGCTCGACAGGATCCTAAAGTTTGCCTCATACGATATGGCGATTGACTTAGGCACAGCCAACACAATCGTGCATGTGCCTAGCCGCGGTGTTGTGCTGAATGAACCGTCTGTCGTTGCGATTGAAACGATCAATGGTGTCAGGCGTGTGAAAGCGGTGGGCAACGAAGCCAAGCTTATGATGGGCAGAACACCAGCACATATTGAGACGATCCGGCCGCTTAGAGACGGCGTAATCGCTGATATTGAAGCCGCAGAGGTGATGATAAAGTACTTCATCGGGAAGGTGTACGGTAGTCGAAGTTTCTTAAGGGCTCCCGAGATTGTAATATGCGTACCCTCGGGGGCTACTTCCGTCGAACGCCGTGCTATTAGGGATGCGACATCCAATGCGGGGGCAAGGGCAGTGCACTTGATCCTTGAACCCATGGCAGCTGCCATTGGTGCGGGCCTGCCAGTCGCAGAACCTATCGGAACGATGGTCGTCGATGTGGGTGGCGGCACTACGGAAATCGCCGTACTCTCTCTGCGCGGCCTTGCCTACACAGCATCGGTTCGCGTTGGCGGAGACAAGATGGACGAAGCAATTGTGTCTTATGTGCGCCGACACCACAATATACTCATCGGAGAAACAACCGCAGAGCATATAAAAAAGGAAGCTGGCGTGGCACGTCGTCCAACAGAAGGACATGGGGAGACGGTAAGCATTAAGGGGCGTGACCTCGTGAACGGCGTACCCAAAGAAATCACGATTAACCAAATGCAGATTGCAGAGGCACTATCGGAACCTGTCGGCGCTATCATTGAAGGCATTAGAATTGCTCTTGAGAATACGGCGGCTGAACTCGCGGCAGACATCGTAGGCCAAGGTATTGTCCTCACAGGTGGGGGGGCGCTTTTGGGTGGCTTGGATGCTGCAATCAGCGAGGCAACTGGATTGCCGGTAATGGTAGCAGACGATCCATTAACTTGTGTTGCGAGAGGCACGGTACTCGCTCTGGAAAATGAACAGTTCCGTATTTTTACCTATTAGCTTTTCTGGTCTAGCCAAGAGCGATGCTAGGCCTAATGGTTGCATCCAAGCCGTTCATGAATTGATCCCATGCACCGTTATAACAAATTCCCCTGCTGCAAAGTCGAGGTGAGTAGGCAGCGATAGCGTTCTTGAAACGCAGAATTATGAATTCGTGGACTGGGACGGTATCACGGCAGTAATGAGCCTGAGCATCAAATAAGTCTGTTTTGATAATCGAACATCTGGGCTTCAAAGCAGACAGTCTGCTTTCGGTCCAATTTCGGCCATGCTATAGCCAGAGGGCGGGACACGCATGACTAGATTTTGCAACTGGATTCGCCGCCGCATTGACGAAGCTGGATTGCCAAGAGAGTGCAGCGCCCACGCCCTACGCAAAGCGATTTCGCGTATTTTGGCCGGGTCTGGCGTGACCAATCAAGAGGGCCGCGCAATCACCGGACACAAGACAGATCGAGAGTTTGCCCGCACGCTGAAAAGGCAAATAAAGCAGGCATGGCGGACAACGGAATCGCTAACACGGAAAAGAGGTTTGCCAAAAATAAGAAATAAAGTTATTATAAAACGATAACTTATAGGTAAAATTGGTGGACAGGGCTGGATTCGAACCAGCGTACGGAAAACCGGGCAGATTTACAGTCTGCTGCCTTTAACCACTCGGCCACCTGTCCACTTCTTCGTCGGGGCAATATGCCAAAGCATAAGGGCCGGTCCCGCAGAAGAAGCAGCGCAATGGCGAAACGGCCCTTGCCTGTCAATGCCTCAAGTGGGAAAGGGCACCAGAAGCTTCTCTTTTTCATGTACAGGTACATATATGTCTTCACATAAGAGCCATCGACGCCGTGGCGCCGCCGTTACCAGCGGCAATCCCAAATTTTACGGACGGCACGCTGTCTATGCCGCGCTCGACAATCCCGAACGCCGCCTGATCAATTTATGGGGCACGCGGGAGGAAATCGGCAAGATTGTCGTGCCTGAGGGCCTGACAGTGCAATATGCCGAGGTGAACGATCTGGCGCGTTTCGTGCCGAAAGATGCGCCGCATCAAGGTCTTGTGCTTGAGGTTGCGCCGCTGGAGGATGTCTGGCTGACCGATGCACTTGCGTTGCCGAATGACGATAACCGGCCCTTGCTGATTCTCGACCAAGTCACCGATCCGCACAATGTCGGTGCAATATTCCGAACAGCGGCCGCCTTTGATGCGGTGGCTGTTGTGACGCAAGATCGGCACGCGCCCCCCGAATCGGGCGCATTGGCCAAAGCCGCGTCGGGCGGACTGGAAATTACGCCATGGGTGCGGGTGGTTAATCTGGCGCGTGCGCTGGAGGAGATTGCCGAGGCGGGATATTGGCGAATCGGCTTGTCCGGCCATGCCGAGGTCACGCTGGATCAAGCGCTGACACCGGGACGCAATGCATTGGTTCTAGGCGCAGAAGGCGACGGTATGCGCCGTAATATTGAGGAGCATTGCGACCAATTAGCGAAATTGCCGATCAGCGCACAGATGGAGTCGCTGAACGTGTCCAATGCTGCCGCAATCGCCTTATACGCGGCCACCGTGCGACGCAGCGCATAAGCCGCGTGGGCATAACGACACAAAAGCTGCATGCCGCACTCGATACGCTGGCCGCGATTGAACCCGGCATCGCTGAAGCCATCACGGTCACAGGCTATCCTGACGAAAGGATTAGTCAGCGCGGATACGCCACCTTGCTGCGCACGATCGTCGGGCAACAGGTCAGCGTCGCGGCGGCGGCATCGGTATGGAACAAGCTGGAAGCCCAACTGGGCGCCGGATGCCCGCCCGAGCAGTTGTTGGCGCAAGATTTCGATGCGTTGCGGGCCTGCGGCCTTAGTCGGCAGAAACAGGGCTATGCGCGGTCACTGGCGGAGCTGGTTATGTCAGGCGCATTGCCACTCGACGCCTTGCCCGATGATGATGAGGCGGCCATTACCTATCTCACACAGGTCAAGGGCATTGGCCGCTGGTCAGCAGAGATATATTTGCTGTTCGCCGAGGGCCGCCCAGATATTTGGCCAGCGGGCGACCTTGCAGTGCAAGAGGGGGTTGGTCGCTTGCTCAAGCTTGATGCGCGGCCATCGGAAAAAGAAATCCGCGTCATTGCCGAACGCTGGCGGCCGCATCGCGGGGCTGCAGCGATTTTTAGTTGGCATATCTATGCTAAGGGATTTCAGGCCATTTAGGATCTGCAATAATCAGTTGACCTTTGAGGCAAATTGATGTCGCTGACAGTCATGTGAGTAAGAGAGGAATGATCATCATGTCGACAGCACAAAAAAGCATTTTCATTACGGGCGCCGCGTCCGGCCTTGGTCGCGAAGTCGCGCGCTATTTTGCAAATGCGGGCTGGTTTATCGGTCTGGCCGACATTGATGAAAAAGGTTTGGACGAAACCGCTGCCTTGTTACCAAAGGACAGTTATTCGCGTCACAAATTGGACGTCACTGACCGCGCGCAATGGAAAAAGGCTGTTGCCGCATTTGCCAAGCACACCAACGGCCATATGACCGTCTTGTTCAACAATGCAGGGATCGGCGCTGGCGGCCCTATCCAGGACATGACCGACGAAGACATTGACCGCATGATCGCGATCAACCTGACGGGCGTAATCAGCGGCACGCGGGCGTGTTTCGACCTTTTGAAGAATACGCAGGACGCATGTGTGCTTTACACCAGTTCTGCTGCGGGTATTTACGGGTCGGCGGGCTTAAGCGTCTATAGCGCCACCAAGTTCGCGGTACGTGGGCTTGCCGAAGCGCATGACATTGAATGGCGTCCGTACGGCATTAAATCTCGCAGCCTGATGCCCGGATTCATCGATACCAACATCATCGGCAATGTCGACGCCAGCAGCAACATGACGGGCAAGGAAAGACTTCAGTCGGCGGGCGTTGAGGTCAGCCCCGTTTCAATCATCGGCCCTGCAGCGTGGGAAGCCATTCACGGCGAGAAGGTGCATACGCCGGTTAACAAAATGGCGAAGCAACTGGCCTTTTCTGCGCGCTGGTTTCCGAACCGTTTACGCAAGCAATTGGGCCTATTGGGCGGCCTAGGCGACGTTGTGCAGCCAAAGCCGTAATTGCGGCCTAAGCCGCAATCGCGTCGATTTTGCTGGCAAGGTCAATATCGCGTTGCGACAGGCCATCGGCATCATGGGTGGTCAGCAAAATTTCAACGCGATTATATACGTTGAACCATTCGGGATGATGATCCGCTTTTTCGGCCAAAATCGCCACGCGGGTCATGAAACCAAACGCTTCTGCAAAATCGGCAAAGCGCAATGTTCGGCGGATACCCTTGGCATCCGCATCATATGTCCATTGCGGCAATTGTTGCATGGCGATATCGCGGGCGGCGTCTTCCAGTCTTGAAATATGCATAACCTCATCCTGCTTTTGCAATTGCACGAATATCTGCCTAAGTCGCGATATGTCTTCCCGTCAAGCATCCTTGCCATCGCTTAGCCTTGACAATGTCGCGGTCATGCGCGGCAACCGCATGGTGCTGCGCGATCTATCGCTGGCGCCGCGCGCCGGTGACATCATCTGGATCAGGGGTGCCAATGGATGCGGAAAATCGACATTGCTGCGCCTTGTCGCCGGATTGCTGACAGTAACGTCCGGTGCGATCCATTCCGAAGGTTACATGGCGCTTGCGGACGAAAATCTGGCGTTGGATGGCAATATGACCGTGGAGGCCGCGCTCCGCTTTTGGGCGGATATGGACGGCGCATCGGCCGAGGCACGTAATGCGGCCTTAACCGATATGGATTTGCAAGACCTCGCTTATATTCCCGTGCGCTTTCTCTCCACGGGACAACGCAAGCGCGCAAGCATCGCGCGCGTCCTTGCATCCCATGCAGATATTTGGTTGCTGGATGAACCCTATAATGGCCTCGATAGTGCAAGCTGCGTGCGGCTTGATCAGGCGATAATTGCGCGTGCGGCCTCGGGCGGAATTGTCCTTGTCGCCGCACATCAACCGCCCTCCATCAATGTCGCAATCAGCCTATTGCTCGACGGCCAAGGCGCAGCAGCGTGAGGGCGTTTGTTGCTCTGGTCGGGCGCGAAGTGCGTTTGGCATGGACGGGCGGCGGTCTATGGCTTCCGGTGGTGTTTTATCTCTCCGTGGCGACATTATTCCCCTTTGTGACGGGGCCCGACAAGGCATTGCTGGCACGCACAGGCGGCGGCATTTTATGGATTGCCGCGCTGCTCGCGACGCTGCTGCCCATTGAACGGCTTATCCTGCCCGACCGTCAGTCCGGCGTGCTCGATCAGCTTGCCTTGCGGGGTTGGTCGGATGAACTTGTCGCGACGGCCAAGATTGCAGGACATATTGTCGCTTTCGCTTTGCCATTACTATTGGCAACCGTGGTTAGCTCTGCGCTGATTGGCTTGCCAGAGGCGCAATTAGGTATCTTGCTCCTTGGCCTTGCTTTGGCTTTGCCCGCTTTGTCTGGCCTGTCGGTGATGATCGCAGCCCTCACCGCTGGCCTAAGCGGTGCAAGCGCGCTTGGCGGGTTGTTGTTGGTGCCCATCACCATTCCATTGCTGATCTTCGGCGCAGGCACCTTGGCCGAAGACCCCGGCAACGCGATGCAGTTACTGGCGGCGACGTCGTTGGTGATTACGGCGCTGTCCCCCTTTGCCGCGGGCGCGGCGTTGCGCGCTGGCAGAACTTAGAGTCCTGCCCCTGGGGTAAGGAGCGTTATCGCGCCGATAGCTTCTTGGCGTAGCCGTCCGCGACCATAGCCTCGACCATGTCAAACAGCTTTTCCGGATCCTGCGCGCGCAGCACGGGTATGCCAGCCTCCATCCCTTCGGCGATTACGATTTCGCGCTTACCATCACGTACAGCCTCCCAAATGAGACTTGCGACCCTATCGGGATCAATACCATTGTCGATCGCTGCGTCGCTGATGCCCCGCACGGAGCCATCGGCATTGAGCGCGTTACGTGAGACATTGGTTTTGACGGACCCCGGCGCGACGACAAGGACTTTTACACCCTGCCCGGCGACCTCGCTGCGCAGCGCGTCGGCATAGCCGATCAAGCCATGTTTTGCCGCGCAATAAGCGGTACGCATCGGAATTCCTGCCTTGCCCGCCACGCTGGAGATCATCACAAGCTGCCCGCTACCGCGCGACACCATGTGCGATAGCAACGCTTGCGTGAGCGCAATGGGCGCGAGCAAGTCAACATCGACAATCCGTTGATAGACCGACAGATCGGTATCCAATGCTGGCGACCGTTGGGAAATGCCCGCATTGTTGACCAGCACGTCGACATGGCCCTGAAACGCAATAGCTTCGGCCACTTTGCCAGCCAAGCCGTCATAATCCACCGTGTCGAATGGCAAAATCAAACAGCGTTCCGCCGCATTTGTTTCAGTCGCAACGCGTTGTAGCTCCGCAACATTGCGCCCAGACAATATCGCATAGCCGCCACTGGCAACAAAAGCCTTGGCCAACGCTTCGCCAATGCCCGACGATGCCCCTGTGATCCATGCGGTTTTGTGCGGTTGATCTGTCATTTTTGCTCTCCTTTTCGTCCATTCCGTCAACGCACGCTTGGCCGCTGTCAAGACATTCTGGCTTGCACTTTGTCAGCGACCGCACCACATGCAGGAAATGCTGATAGAAACTGAACTCACACCCAACCCTTCGACCATCAAATTCCTGCCCGGCAGTGTGGTCATGGACACAGGAACGCGCGACTTTGCTTCGCCAGAAGAGGCAGAGGCTTCTCCCTTGGCCGAAGCGCTCTTCGCGCTTGCTGACGTCACCGGCGTTTTTTTAGGGCATTCGTTTATTTCCGTGACGGCAGCGCCCGGCGTTGAATGGGCAAGTCTCAAGCCGGACGTACTTGGCATATTGCTGGACCATTTCAGCGCCAACATGCCTTTGTTCAAGCCGGCCTCCGCTGGCTTCTCGGTCCCGTCAGGTGCAGCAGACTATCCGTTGGATGACCCTGCCGATGCCGATATTGTGGAGCAGATCAAGGAGCTGATCGAAACACGCGTCCGCCCTGCCGTCGCCAATGACGGCGGCGATATCATCTATCGCGGATTCCAGAAGGGCGTCGTATTCCTGCAAATGCAGGGCGCCTGTGCCGGCTGCCCATCGTCGTCCGCCACGCTGAAAAACGGTATCGAACAACTGCTGAAGCATTATGTGCCTGAAGTCAGTGAAGTGCGCGCAGCTTAAATTCCCATATTTCGAAGGTATATATCATGTCACACGCCCTGAACGATGCTGCCCTTGATCAACTTTTTCGTGAAGCGCGCAGCTATAATGGCTATCTGGATACGCCCGTGTCGTCCGCACAGCTGGAACAGATTTGGGACCTGATGAAATTTGGTCCGACATCGGCCAATTGCCTGCCTGCGCGAATCATTTGGTGCAGCAGCGAAGAGGCTAAGCAGAAACTTGCCGCATGTTGCATGCCAAGCAATGGCGAAAAAATCCTTCAGGCCCCCGTGACCGCGATCATTGGCATGGACCTTGAGTTCTACGAAAATCTGCCAGAGCTTTTCCCGCACGCCGACGCGCGCAGCTGGTTTGCCGGCAATGATGTCGCGATAGAAAAAACCGCCTTTCGCAACAGCAGCCTGCAGGGCGCATATTTCATCCTCGCGGCGCGCGCACTGGGGTTGGACACTGGCCCGATGTCAGGGTTTAACAATGACGCGGTGGACGAGGCGTTTTTTGCAAATACCAAAGTGCAATCCAACTTCATCTGCACCTTGGGCTATGGCGACAAAGCGAGCATTTTCGAGCGCAGCCCAAGGCCCGCGTTCGACCGCTTTAACAATATCCTCTGACACAGCGGCCAACGAACGGTCATGCGGACATTGGTCATCGATACTGCGACACGGGCGTGCTCGGTCGCTTTGTTTGATGACGAGAATGTTATTGCCGCTGCGTATGAAGTCATAGTCCGCGGCCATGCCGAACGCTTGCTTCCCCTGATCGCGGCATTGCCCGATAATGGCAAGGCGGATCGGGTCATGGTAAATGTCGGACCGGGCAGTTTTACAGGTATTCGGGTCGGCGTGGCCGCCGCAAAGGCTTTAGGCCTGGCATGGCACATTGATGTGCATGGCTATGGCTGCCTCGCTTTAGTGGCGGCGATGGGGCGTTCAAAGCTGTCCGAAGCCGCACCAATAGACGTTGTCATGACGGGCGGCCATGGCGAGTATTTCTTTGAGGCATTTGATGCGCATGGGCATTCGCTGGCACCTGTCCGCTCCGTCTTGCCCGCCTATCTGCTGAGCCTTGCCACGGCCAAATTGGTGGCAGGCGACATTGATCCCCAACGGGACGACCGCCACTGGCTGGATATGCTACCTGATGCGCGCCATTGGACGCATTTGCGGGCACAGCATCCGCTTGCGGCAACGCCAATTTACGGCAGGGCGCCGGACGCAAAGCCCATAACCCACATCAAATGATTGGAATTGTCGAAGGCGGCGCCGGCGACATTGCGGCCATGATGCATATCATGCACGACGCATTCGACCCTAGATTTGGCGAGGCATGGACCGCCGCACAATGCCTATCAACTTTGGTGCTCCCCGACTGCCAATTATTGCTTGCTAAAGACGATGGAGACATCTGCGGCTTTGCCATGAGCCGCTGGGTATTTGATCATCAAGAATTGTTGATGATTGGCGTCGCCCGGCGACTTCAGGGCCAAAATATCGGGAAACTTTTATTATCCGAAACAATCCACCAAGCGCGCAATGCGGGGCGAACAAAAATCTTCCTTGAAGTGCGCGATGGCAACAATGCGCAGGGTTTTTATCTTAAATCTGGATTTACCCCGATTGGGCGCCGGAAAAATTATTACAAAAATGCTGTCGGTATAGATCCCGATGCAATCACGATGCTATTGGAACTATAACGCAACGCCGATGTTTGACCATCAGGCCGTGAACGCTTAAATATCACCTTCGCGGTTTGAGGCTGTTTTGTGCGGTGCAAAGCAGCAAAGTGCGGGCTTAGTGGTTCTAAGTCCAGCTTTGCCAGCGCAGTTAGGGACAAAATGGGTCAAATCTTAAGGACGCCAAAATGGCTTCGATCTCTAGGTAAAATGCCCTTGCAGGCAGAATAACTGTCTGCGGCGGACATTTTACCTCGATATCTTTGCCATTTTGACACCGCAAAGGTAATATTTTTGAACTAGTTGACGATTTTTTTTGCTAATGTAAACGATTCTACACTACAAAAACAATAATAACCGGGTGCAGAGTTTTCAAAATGTCACAAGAAAGTAACGATATCACTGAACTGTTAATTACGTTAACTGCCGATATTGTCGCAGCACATGTTAGCAACAACAGCGTTGCAGTGTCTGATGTATCCACTTTAATCTCTAACGTACACGCCGCACTGTCCGGAATTTCTGGCCCTGCTATTGTCGTAGAAGCCGCCTTGGAACCAGCCGTTCCTATCCGTAACTCTATAAAGCGTGATTTCATCGTCTGTCTGGACGATGGTAAAAAGCTAAAAATGCTGAAGCGTCACCTTATGACGCATTATGGTATGACGCCGGATGATTATCGCACAAAGTGGGGATTACCCGCCGATTATCCGATGGTAGCGCCCGCTTATGCGGAACAGCGCCGCGAATTGGCTAAGGCTATTGGTCTTGGACGCGCGCCGGGTTCGGGCCGTAAGAAAAAAGTGAGATAAGCTTTTCGCTTATCCGCAAAAAAAATAAGGCTGGGACACCACCGGCCTTTTTCTTTGACGAATCACGGGGCGGCACTAAACGTCTTGGGCAATGGATATCAAAATTGACATTGAAGCGCTCTGTAACGAACGGGGCCTGCGCATAACCGATCAGCGGCGCGTCATTGCGCGCGTGATTTCCGATGCGACCGACCATCCCGATGTAGAGGAGCTTTACCGCCGTTCATCGGCCATTGATCCCAAAATCTCGATTGCCACCGTATATCGGACTGTCCGTTTGTTCGAAGAGGCTGGCATATTGGACCGGCATGATTTTGGCGATGGCCGCGCGCGTTATGAGGCATCACCCGAGGCGCATCATGACCATTTGATTGATGTCGAAACCGGCAAGGTCGTCGAATTTGTCGATCCGGAGCTTGAGGCATTGCAGAAAATCATAGCTGAACGGCTGGGCTATCGTTTGGTCGACCATCGTATGGAGCTTTATGGCGTCGCCATCGACCGCAAGGATTGAACGGCGCAACCCGACAGCTTTTGTTACGGGACAGTTCTTGTTTTTGACACGGCTGCTGCTGATGGCGGCAAGCCTGTCCGTAAGCTTGCTGTTGCATAATGTCTGGCGGATAACCCGCAAACCGTCGCCTTGGCCGCGCTTGTTTTTGCTCTCGATCAGCTGGACCAGCGGCATTGCGACCGCCACCACTGGTACCCGTATACGCCAGAATGTGTTCTATGCCGCAAACCACCATAGTTGGATCGATATTCCCGTAATTTCTGGCGTTACGGGCTGCACTTTCGTGGCCAATGACGGCATCGAAGGTTGGCCGCTGATTGGCTGGCTGTGCAAGATCAACAACACTATTTTCGTCAACCGCGAAAACCGCGCCAGCGTTAGCAATCAGGTCAATGATTTACGCGCGGCCATGACGGGCGACCAGCCGGTGACCATCTTTCCCGAAGGCACGACGCATGATGGATCGGGCCTATTGCCGTTCAAACCATCTTTGTTCGCCGCTTTGGTTCCGCCGCCCGCTGGCATGCTCGTTCAGCCTGTCTATCTAAGCTATGGCCACCACACGCCGCGCGTGGCTTGGGTTGGCGACGAAAAAGTGACTGAGAATTTCTGGCGCCTTTTGTCTTATCTCAAACCGATAACCGCGACCCTGCATTTTCTGGAGCCATTTGATCCGCTCCATTATCCGGACCGCAAAGCGATTTCTGCCGAAGTGCGGGCGCGTATTGGCGCTGCGATGGAGGGTGGCGGTAACGCGGCGCGCATAGTATAAGCGCGCATTATGAGCATGGATTTCCCAAAAACCTATTCAATCAAAAATTACGGCTGTCAGATGAACGTCTATGATGGCGAGCGCATGGCCGAGATGTTCGAAAGCCAGGGCATGTCGCCTGCGGATGACAAAGCCAATGCCGATCTTGTCGTCCTCAACACATGCCACATCCGTGAAAAGGCAGCTGAGAAGGTCTATTCCGAGATTGGCCGCCTGCGCCGCAAAGATGGGACCAGCCCTGTCATCGCCGTCGCAGGCTGCGTCGCACAGGCCGAGGGCGGCGAGATTAGCCGCCGCGCACCCGAAGTCGACATCGTTGTTGGTCCGCAAGCCTATCACAATTTGCCCGACATGGTGGCAGCGGTCGGACGCGGCGAACGTGTGGTTGACCTCGACCTGCCTGGCCTCGACAAATTTAGCAAGCTGCCGGCCCGCCGCAAACAACCGCCATCGGCGTTTCTGACGGTGCAGGAAGGGTGCGACAAATTCTGCACTTATTGCGTCGTGCCCTACACCAGAGGCGCGGAAATTTCGCGCGGCTGGGCCGAACTGATCGACGAAGCAAAAGCGATCGTCGATGCGGGCGCACGCGAAATCACGTTGCTTGGCCAGAATGTCAACGCATGGGATGGCGAAGACGATAAGGGCACGCTTCAAGGCCTAGACGGCCTTATTCGCGCGCTCGACAAGATACCAGACCTCCGGCGCATCCGGTACATGACCAGCCACCCGAACGACATGACCGAAGGGCTCATTGCCGCACATGGTGATGTTGAAAAGCTGATGCCATTTCTGCATCTGCCCGTTCAGTCGGGTTCAGACCGCATTTTAAAGGCCATGAACCGCAGCCACAGCCGCGACAGCTATATGCGTATCTTGGACCGCGTTCGTATTGTACGGCCCGATATCGCCTTTTCCGGCGACTTCATCGTCGGCTTTCCCGGCGAAAGTGATGCTGATTTTGAGGACACATTAAGCCTCGTGCGCGAAGTCGGCCATGCGCAAGCTTATTCCTTCAAATATAGCCCCCGCCCCGGCACACCCGCCGCCGACATGGCCGATCAGATATCCATGGAAATCATGGACGAACGGCTACAACGGCTTCAGGCGCAAATCGTGTCGGACCAGACGGCGTTTAACGACCGAACGGTTGGTCGCACCACCGATGTCCTGCTGGAACGGCCTGGAAAATTCACCGGACAATTAATTGGTAAATCACCATGGCTTCAGTCCGTTCATGTGCTTGCGCCGGACCTTTCAATCGGCGATATCGTAACCGCGAAGATAACCGATTCTGGACCGCTCAGCTTAAAAGGTGAACCAACGATGAGAGCAGCCGCCTGAATGGCCAAAAAAGCCCAAGCGCAAGCCGGTGACTTGTCCCGGTTGGAAATGAACTTCGACAAACCGCATTTGATTAACGCGGTTTTTGGCGAGTTTGACCGCAATCTGGTTACGATTGAAAACCGCCTCGGGGTCTATATCTCGGCCCGTGGAAGCCGCGTGCAGATTGAGGGCGAGGCTGGCGCCATTGGCCGCGCCCGCGACGTTCTCAATGACATTTATTCCCGCCTATCGCGTGGACAGGAAATCGATACCGAAGCTGTGCAGTCCATCATCGCGATGACCGCCGAACCGACTTTAGAGGGCATAGTCCGCAAGGACGCGACCGACGCGCCGGGTATCATGATCCGCACGCGCAAGAAGACTTTGGTGCCGCGTTCGGCCACACAAATTCCTTATATGGAGGCATTGGCCCGCGACGAGATTATCTTCGCGCTTGGGCCAGCAGGCACCGGCAAAACCTATCTGGCGGTGGCGCAGGCCGTGGCCATGTTGATTACCGGCGCAGTGCAACGGCTCATCCTCTCCCGTCCGGCGGTAGAGGCGGGCGAGCGGCTGGGTTTCCTGCCCGGCGATATGAAGGAAAAGGTCGATCCCTATCTGCGGCCGATTTACGATGCCTTGTACGATTGCTTGCCCGCCGAACAGGTCGAGCGGCGGATTGCCTCTGGCGAGATCGAAATCGCCCCCATTGCCTTCATGCGCGGGCGGACTTTGGCCGATGCCTTCATCATTTTGGATGAGGCGCAGAATACCACAGCGGCACAGATGAAGATGTTCCTCACCCGTTTTGGCATGAACAGCCGCATGGTTATTTGCGGAGATCCCCGTCAGGTCGATATTCCCGGCGGCGAACGCATGTCCGGCCTGAATGACGCGGTGCAACGGCTTGACGGTGTCGATGGCATAAGTACCATCCGTTTCAACAGCAGCGACGTTGTGCGCCACCCGCTCGTCGGTAAGATCGTCGACGCCTATGAGGGCGGGCATGATTGATGTCGAACTCGACATGGGCGTGGTTTGGGGTAATAGCAATTTCGGGCAGAATGAAGTCGAAAAGGCCGTAGATGTGGCGCTCCGCTTTGCGGCCATTGCTGAACTAGCTGATCCCGCTGTTCCCGTCAGCGTCAGCATCAAGCTTTCCGACAATGCAGAAGTCCATGCGCTCAACCAAGAATGGCGCGACAAGAACAAGCCAACAAACGTGCTGTCCTTTCCTATGCTGGATGATGCGGAATTAGAGGCCTTGCTCACCGGCACCTATAATGCCCCCGAAATCATGCTCGGCGACATCATACTGGCCTATGAAACCTGCGCCGCCGAAGCGGCAGAAAAAGGGATCCCCATCGCTTATCATGCAACGCATTTGGTCATCCATGGGATGCTGCATTTGCTTGGCCATGACCATATTGAGGAGGACGAAGCCGAATTGATGGAAGCGCTTGAAGTAAAAGCGCTTGCATCTATGGGCCTTCCCAATCCATATACTGACCAGATCGACCATTAAGAGGCCAGTACGCTTCCATTATGCCTGAGGGTGACAGTTTTAGCGGTTCGAAAACCGCAACCGACGACGATAACGACGGACGAATATGGCAGCGGCTGAAGACCATGTTCTTTGGCCGCGACCACGAGCCGACCTTGCGCGAGCAGCTTGAAGAAGCGATTGCTGAGCATGAGGAAGATAGCGACGATAACGGACAATCGGACGCCGATGGCGACTTGACCGCCGTCGAGCGCACGATGCTGCGCAATTTGCTCCATTTCAGCGAGCACCGCGTTGACGACGTCATGGTACCGCGCAGCGACATTATCGCGATTGAAGAAAGCGCCGGCTTTGCCGATTGCATCGCGGCGTTCGCCGAGCATGGCCATAGCCGCCTGCCCGTATACCGCGACACGTTGGATAGCGTCATTGGTATGATCCATATCAAGGATGTGTTCGCTGTTCTCGCCTCAGGTCAGGACCGTCCCCACAGCCTCGAATCCTTCATTCGCCAACCACGTTTCGTGCCGCAAAATATGAGCGTGCTTGCCTTGCTCGACGAAATGCGCCGGACCCGCACCCATTTGGCCATCGTACTGGATGAATATTCGGGAACCGAGGGCTTGGTCACTATTGAAGATTTGGTAGAGGAAATCGTCGGCGAAATCGAAGACGAACATGACGACGAACCCGAATTGCTGTTCACGCAAATGGCCCCAAATATGTGGGAAGCCGACGCCCGCGCTGAGCTAGACGATCTGGCCGATGCCATTGACCCGAAGCTGGCGGAAGTGGATGAAGACGTCGACACACTTGGCGGGCTTGCCTTTGTCATTGCCGGCCAAGTCCCCGATACCGGCCAAATGCTGATGCATGATGCGAGCGGCTGGACTTTGGAAATATTGGAAGCCGACGAAAAACGCGTAACCCGCATTCGCCTTTACGCCCCTGCGTCCAAAAGAAACGATATCAGCGAATAAGCGCCTAGGAGATCGGCCAAATCCTTTTTGGTCGTCACCCTAAACTTGTTTCAGGATGACGACCTAAAAGGATGTGGTCACCCCGAACTTGTTTTAGGGTCTATCGAGCAGAAAATCCAGAGCAAGAATAGATAAATGGACCCTGAACCAAGTTCAGGGTGCCGGGGTGTGACTTTTCAAAGTCACAGCCTCCCAGACCGTTTATGCAGAGGTTAAGCAGAGGGCATTGCACTTCCCTTGAACGGGGGTAACCCCGCCAATTTCGCCGCCCTAGCCCGCCAGCTTTCCGCCATCGTCTCCAGCGCCGCAAGCGCCCGCAGCGCTGATTTGGCGCCTTCAGCGCGATGCCCGCCGCCAATCAACAGATGAAAGCTTCGGGCAACGGTCCAATCATGCTCGGCCATATGCACCTGTTCTATGCGGTCGCCGGGTGCGACTTCGCCTTCTTCAATCACGCGGAAATAGCCACCGCAACGGCCCGTTTTGATGACTGCACCTGATAGGCCATGCACACCGAAATGATGATCGAGCTTCCAGCATGGTTGCCGCCCCTGCGCGACTTCAACCACTGCGCGCCCAAGGCGAAACTGGTCGCCAATACGCAAATTGTCCTCCAAAAGTACGCCAGCGCTAATATTCTCGCCAAATGCGCCAGCTTGGTCGAGCAGAGGATGAACAAAATTTTCCGCCGCAAAATGGGCAATCCATTTGGGATAATGTTCCGCTGGATAAAAATGCACCGCCTTGTCCGCGCCGCCATGCACCGTCTGGTCGGCCACTTGGTCCCCCGCAAAGCCATGCTTGCCCAGAAAGACGGATCGGTCCACCGGCGCGCGTGCCATAGCGCTCATCGTGCCGTCGGCGTGAAACGCTTTGGGTTGCCCTATCAGCAAAACATCGACCTGACTTGATATCATATTGGATGTATATCTTACCAAATGCACCATTCCCATTGGCATTTTGCGCTGTCGCCGATAAAAGCCGAGCCATGCAGACCAGCGACCTTCGCATTGCGCTATTCAGCGGCAATTATAATTATGTCCGTGATGGCGCAAATCAGGCTCTAAATCGTCTTGTAGGCTATCTTTTGGGGCAAGGCGCATCGGTGCGTATTTATTCCCCAACGGTACCGGAGCCTGCGTTTGTTGCGACAGGCGACGTCGTTAGCGTCCCGTCCTTCGCTATACCCTTTCGTCCGGAATATCGCCTGCCCCTATCGCTGTCGGCAAGAGTCAGGCGCGATCTGGAGGCATTTGCCCCCAATGTCGTCCATATCGCAAGTCCGGACCGCGTCGCGCGTCAGGCGGTCAAATGGGCGTGCCGCCGCAAATTGCCAGTTCTGTCTTCCGTGCACACACGTTTCGAAACCTATTTCAGATATTATAACATGTCCTTCGCCGAACCCTTGGTGGAGGCGTGGCTTCGCCGATTATACCGCAAATGCGACGCTTTGGTCGCGCCATCCGAGAGCTTTGCGCAGGTTTTGCGTGCGCAACGGATGAATTATGACATCGACATCTGGTCACGCGGCGTGGACCGGGACATTTTCAACTCTGGCCGCCGGGACCTTGCATGGCGGCGCGCGCAAGGCGTGACGGACGAACCCGTTGTCATCGGCTTTCTGGGCCGCTTGGTCATGGAAAAGGGCTTGGACGTCTTTTCGGACGCGATTGACCAGTTGCACCGCCGCAATGTCCCACATCAGGTCATGGTCATTGGCGAAGGTCCGGCGCGTGGTTGGTTTGAAAGCCGCCTGCCCCATGCCCGTTTTGTGGGTTTTCAAGGGGGGCAGGATCTGGGCCGCGCGGTGGCGTGCATGGATCTCTTGTTCAACCCTAGCGTGACCGAAACCTTTGGCAATGTCACATTGGAGGCGATGGCCTGCGGCTTGCCCGTTGTTGCGGCCAAGGCGACTGGCAGCGAAAGCCTCGTGCAGGACAATGTGTCAGGCCGCCTGATCACGCCGGGCGCAATCCAGAAATTTGCCGACAGTTTGCAACTCTATTGCACCGACACCGATTTGCGCGCGCGGCATGGCGCTGCTGGCGAGCAACGATCGCTCGATTTCAGCTGGGATGCGATTAACCAGACCGTCGCCGACACCTATATCCGCCTCATCCGCCAACGTGCTGCGCGTGCGGTCGCTGCGCGTTAAACCTGTGGCAAGCGGGCGGTCGTCTTCCGGAACCTTTCCGAAGCACTTATGCTTATGTCATGAAGCACGGCGGAACGGGCGTTGCCCATGAGCGACCTTTTTGGCGAAACCCCGGTTATTCCTGGATCTATGAAGGAAAATGCGCCGCTTGCCGACAAGCTTCGTCCCGCCAAATTGGACGAGGTGATCGGTCAGGAACATCTGACGGGCCCCAATGGTGCGATCGGTCATATGGTCGCTGCGGGTAAATTATCCTCGATGATCCTGTGGGGACCACCGGGCACCGGCAAGACCAGCATTGCACGATTGCTGGCGGACGCCGTCGACATGCATTACAAGTCGATTTCGGCGGTGTTCTCGGGCGTGGCTGATCTGAAAAAAGCCTTTGCCGAAGCCGAGGCAATGGCACGGACGGGCAAGCAGACATTGCTGTTCGTGGACGAAATCCATCGTTTCAACCGCGCGCAACAGGACGGATTTCTGCCCTTTGTCGAAAGCGGCGTGGTCACGCTCGTCGGTGCAACGACGGAAAATCCGTCGTTCGAGCTCAACGCCGCCTTGCTGTCGCGCACGCAGGTGATGGTGCTGCAACGTTTGGACGAGACGGCGCTGGCGACGCTGCTGACCCGTGCAGAAGCCATATTGGAACGCCCTTTGCCCGTCACCGACGATGCCCGGTCAGCATTGATTACCAGCGCCGACGGTGATGGCCGCTTTTTGCTCAATCAAGCCGAAACTTTGTTTGCCATTCACATTGACAATCCGCTCAATCCGCAAGCCATGGCGGCACTGTTGCAGCGCCGGATGCCCGTTTATGACAAGGATCGGGAGGGGCATTATAACCTTATATCCGCGCTGCATAAAAGCTTGCGCGGCTCCGACCCACAGGCGGCCTTATATTGGATGGCGCGCATGTTGGTGGCAGGCGAAGAGCCTTTATATGTCCTGCGTCGCTTGGTCCGTTTCGCAAGTGAGGATATCGGCCTCGCCGACCCGCAGGCTTTGGTCCAATGTCTCGCCGCCAAACAGGCCTATGAATTTTTGGGCAGTCCGGAGGGCGAAGTCGCGATTGTGCAAGCTTGCCTGTATCTCGCCACCGCACCCAAATCGAATGCCCTATATATGGCGCAAAAATCTGCATGGAAAATAGCACGGGATACAGGCTCACTGATGCCACCAGCGCACATCCTCAATGCCCCGACGAAGCTGATGAAGGACATTGGCTATGGCGCAGGCTATGCCTATGATCATGACAGCGCGGACGGATTTTCCGGCGCGAATTACTGGCCAGATGCGGTGCAACCGACCGCTTTATATCAGCCCGTTGAACGTGGCTTTGAACGTAAGATAATTGAACGGCTGCAATATTGGGACCGGCTGCGCGCCCGCAATACAGATCCGGACACGCAATAATGCCGCGCTTTACGCGTTTTGCCTGCGCCGATTGGTCGGGCGCGAAAGGCAGCCGACATCCCGGCATCGCGCTTGCGGTGTGTGCCGCAGGCGACGAAGCCCCGCACCTCGTGACCCCGCCCGACAAAGTCTGGTCGCGCCAAGGGATCGCCGACTGGCTTTTGGCGCAAGATGATGATTTGCTTATCGGTTTCGACTTCAGCTTTGCCCCGCCCTTTATGGAGCGCGGCAGTTATTTGCCGGGCGATGACGTTCCTGCGTCCGCACGGGAATTCTGGGGCTATGTCGACCATGTCTGCGACGACCCGGATTTGGGTGCGGCGTCCTTCCTTGAGCAACACCACCGTCGCCATTTCTATTTCGGCGCGGCAGATGGCACAAAATCCGACTATCTGTTTTGGCGGCAATGCGAGTTGCTGAACAAAAACAGCAGCGGCAAGGCGTCAACCGTCTATGACGCCATTGGCGCGTCGCAAGTCGCTAAGGCCAGTTTTGCCGGCATGCGCTTGCTACACCAACTGCGCGATGCTGTGGCCATTTGGCCCTTCGATCCGCTTCCGGCGGGCGGAAAGGTGGCCTTAGAGATTTACACCACCATCGCCGCCCGCGCGGCTGGCGTGGCAAAGGGCCGCAGCAAGATACGCGATGCCATCGGACTCGATTTGGCGTTGGAAACGCTTGGATCAAAACCGCATTTGCCCTTAAACCGCTACACGGACCACGCAACGGACGCGCTGATAACCGCGGCATGGCTCCGCAATGTTGCCGGAAATCCGCAACTTTGGGCACCTGATGCACTAAATTTTGAAATTGCTGCAACTGAGGGCTGGACCTTTGGCGTATTTTGACGCTATGGGACGCGCCGAGTGCCGGCTTAGCTCAGTTGGTAGAGCACCTGATTTGTAATCAGGGGGTCACGAGTTCGAACCTTGTAGCCGGCACCATATTTTTCAAAGACTTAAATGCCTTTGTCCATTAAGGTCGAGGCCTCATTCAATTTCCAGCAATCACATAGCAATCACCGAACGACGCTGCGTTGCGTCCTCGGCTAGCCCTATTTGAGTTCGGGAATGCCGCACGAAACCAAAAACGCGTACGTCTCGTCATAAAGCGCAGGCGGTCGAGTGGGGTCCTTTGCGTCGCCGTGCGGCACGAACACGATCTGCCCCTGCCCTGCCTCGCCCGCGTCAGCAGGACACGATACGCGTTCAGGAGCACTTTCGGTCAATGGCGGGAATTGGGCCGAGAGTGGACTGTCTGCTTCTGTGGGTGGATTGATCAAAAGCTGCCGTTTAAGCCGGTCAGAGCTCGGTGCTGTCGCGGCCAACTTTGCAGCTACTGATAACCCCTAAAGAACGGCTCGGAAACGGAGCTGTATCCAGCTCCGTTCGATGGATGCGTGGCGGCCAGTTCTAGTTTACTCAGAGCGATCCAAGTTCCCATTTTTGACCCTGTCCAGATAAAAAGACAAGGCGTCAATTACCAAGTCCACCACGCGGTCGAACAGTTCAGTGTAAGGTTGACGATCTAGCGGGACATCGACTGGGAGAGATTATAGCCTTTCGCGAAGGGCTTCATAGGGTGTTTTTCCGTTGAAAGCACCGTGCGGTCGGTTGAAGTTGTAGAAGTTCTCCCATTCGATGAGCTTGGCCTCGAGATC
>NZ_CAMDCK010000012.1 GCF_945890115.1 Sphingorhabdus sp. EL138 | reverse complement strand
TTGCTGTTCTTAGGGAGAAAGAAATCGGCCATATCAATATCCTGTGGACGCTAATGTCTTAGTATTCCGTGTGAACAAATGCCCTAAACAAGCGATTAAGCAATCACAAGCCCTCAACTGCGTCTTGTCGGGTTGCTTTTTCTGCAAGTCGCACGCGCAGCTTGTCAATTTTGCGACCATCCATGTCGACCACTTCAAAGCGCCAGCCTTGATCTGTGAACGATTCACCTTCCGACGGTAAATGCCGCAATATGTGCAGCACATGTCCCGCTGTCGTTGCATAATCGCGATCTTCGGGCAGGTCGATTGATAGCGCCTCGGCCATTGCATCGGCTGACATAGACCCTGAAACCAGCATCGATCCGTCATCCAGAGTGATGATATTCGGCGCGCTGCCTTGCGCCTGGTCCGACGCGAATTCGCCAGCAATGGCAGCCAAAAGGTCGTTTGGCGTCACAATCCCTTCGAAATGACCATATTCATCATGCACCAAAAGCATTGGCACATCGGATGACCGCAGGATTTCGAGCGCGTCCATGGCATCCAGTTGATCCGGGATAATCTCGGCGCGGCGCATCAATTTACGAATGTCGAGAACTTCGCCGCGAATTTGCGCCGCGACGATGTCACGTGACTGGACTACACCAATGATGTCGTCGCCGTCTTCGCCCGTTACAGGCAAGCGGGTGTGCAGTGAATTCAAGAGCGAATCGCGCACCGCTTCCTCGGATGCATCCGCGGAAATGCGGTCCACATCGGTACGCGGCGTCATGACTTCACGCACCGGACGGTCGGCAAGGCGGACAACGCCCGCAATTACCTTATGCTCATGTTCCTCAATGATGCCGGCATGCGTGGCTTCGGCAAAGACCATGCGCAACTCTTCGGCGCTCAGCGCATCGCGCGTATCGCGGCGAAGCCCAAGCGCGCGAAAGATGGTCGCGCTTGATTTGTCGAGTGTCCACACGATAGGAGCCGTGATTCGCGCAAGCAGCTCCATTGGGCCAGCCATGATAACCGCGATTCGCTCTGGCGCGATAAGGGCAAATTGCTTTGGCACCAGCTCGCCTACAACCAGCGAGGCATAAGTGGTTATGCTGATAACGATCCCGAAACCCAAGGTTTCGGACCATTCGCGGTCGACACCCCATAAGGCAATGCGATCAGCAACAGGCCCGCCAAGTGTAGATCCTGAATAAGCGCCGGCAATTATGCCAATGAGCGTTATACCGATTTGTACAGTAGACAGGAACTTGCCCGGGTCGCGCCCCAACCTCAGTGCCGCCGAAGCGCCCCGCTTTCCGTCTTCGGCCATAGCTTTCAGCTTCGCCGTGCGTGCGGACACGATGGCGAGTTCCGACATGGCGAACACACCGTTTAAGGCGATGAGCGCTAGTATCGTTGCGGCATCAAACCACGGGAAAGGGTCAAGAGGTTCCATAAGGACATTTCCGTCATAAGGCCAAAAATGGGGGTTTGGCAACAAAATGCACAAAATTGCGTTAAGGTAAAATGATGTCGCCAGTTTAAATAATCATCGCAGGTTCATCATCGGCGTCGTTTAAACGACGCTCTAGCAGAAAGGGAAAATTATGAAGAAAAACCGAATGATAACTATAGGACTGGTTGTGGCGCTGCTCCCGCTGTCGGCTTGTGTAACGGATCCCGAAACCGGGAATCGCACAATTTCTAAAGCCGCCATTGGCGGTATTGGCGGGGCACTGGGTGGCTATCTACTGGGTGATTTGATCGGCGGGCGCCGTGATCGTACGGAAAAAATCGTTGGCGCGGGTATCGGTGCATTGGCTGGCGCTGGCGTTGGCTATTACATGGATGAGCAAGAAAGAAAGTTGCGTCAGCAAACCGCTGGAACGGGCATCAATGTGGTTCGTGACGGAGACAATCTCGTTCTTGATATGCCGTCGGAAGTGACCTTTGGCGTCGACAGCGCAAACATTGATGCGGGCTTTCGCAATACGCTAGACCAAGTTGCGTCAACATTGATTCAGTATGAGAAAACCTATGTTGATGTCATGGGACATACCGACTCTGCGGGTTCCGACGCATATAACCAATCATTGTCAGAGCGCCGCGCATCGTCGGTTGCCGACTATTTGTCGTCACGCGGCGTTCAATCCGCGCGATTGGCAACTCGTGGTTATGGCGAGAGCCAGCCAAAGGCGAGCAATCTCGACGCCGCAGGCCGTTCGGCCAACCGCCGCGTTGAAATTCGCCTTGTCCCTGTAACGCAGGGTTAATCGGCTTTAGACCGCAACACCTTGAAGCATTTTGGGCAGCGCGCCGCTTTCGCCCCGTGCCTCGGCCATGAAAAACGCCTTGGCCGGCGCAGCGCGCTGCACCATTGCCATCCCGAAACGACGCACTGCTGAGGCCGTTTTACCGGGAATGGAAAATAACCGGTTCAGCCCGTCTGTAGAAACCGCGATCAGCAAGGTGTCGATACTGCGCCATCGGCCATAGCGGTCCAGCAATTGCGCATCGCCAAAATCAAGACCAAGACGCATGCCGTCCACGAGTACCTCAGTTAGCGCAGCGACATCGCGTAGGCCCAAATTCAGCCCCTGACCCGCAATCGGGTGAATGCCGTGCGCACTATCGCCGATTAGCACCATGCGTTCCGCTGTAATCGACGCCGCATGGTGGAAACCCAATTTGTAAGACGACAAAGGCGCGGACAATTCGACCTTACCTAACAATCCGCCCATGCCCTTTTCAAGTTCGGCAGCATAACCGCGCGGCGATAATTTTAGGTAGCCAGCAGCATCCTTGGATTCAACGGACCAGACAAGCGCTGAACGGTGGCGGCCATGTTCGTCATCCAACATGGGCAGAACGGCAAAAGGCCCTGTCGGATAAAAAATTTCATAAGCGATATTGTTGTGCGGCCGTTCATGATAAATCGCGCCAACAATAGCGTGATGCGCATATTGCCAATGCGCAATGTGGATTCCGGCCTCTTCGCGGGTCTCGCTCTTGCGGCCTTCGGCAACGATCATCAGGTCTGCGGTCAATATTTTTCCACCTTCTAGCGTGACCGTCACTGTGCTGGCATCTCGCGACTTGTGGATGATGTTTGTCGGCATGTGCAGTTGGATTGCCGCATGTTCCTGCGCTGCCTTGTAAAGCACGCCACGCAAATAACGGCTTTCAAACATCTGGCCTAAAAAGCCATCATCTTCGGCTGGAGCGAAGTCGAGTGACCCCGGTTTTAGCCCGTCGCTTACCCAAATTTTTTCAATGGGGCAGCCTTTGCCAGCCAAAGCATGGCCAAGGCCCATTGCTTCAAATAATTTGTAGCTTGAGCTGGATATCGCAAAAGTGCGTCCGTCATAACCAGCGTCGAGCATGTTCGCCTGATCGGCGCGGTCAATGACATGGCTGGTGATACCTTGCGATGCCAGCGCCAGAGCTTGCGTGAGACCAATGAGGCCGCCACCGATGATGATTATATCTGCCTTGTTTTCCATATGCCGCTTATGCCCCAAGCAAGCGCGGGATTCAAAGGAGGATTTTGGCCGTATCAAACTAGTCAGGTTCCCCTTTTGCCCTCTAATACTTGACGAGGAGTCCGCTGACGCCGAAAAGGGGCGCATTCGGTCCTTTGCGACTTCATACATATCGGCATTCGTAACATGGCCTTGCGCGTTTCAAAATTTAGCCCGAAATCGAACCTCGCCAATTGGCGTCAGATGATGCGTGCGTCATTGATCCGCAGCGGCGCGTTGTTTTGCGCGGCGGCCTTAGGGCTGTTCGCCATATTTTACGGACTGGCACTGCTCAGCTATTCGGCAGGCGACGCGGCATTTAATAGCGCAGCGGCAGATGTGCAGCACAACTGGATGGGGCAAGCCGGCGCGTATGTGGCGGACGCAATGCTTTTCCTGTTCGGCGTGCCAGCCATATTCTTGTTGCCGCTGATGCTGGTTTTTGCGCGGCGTTTGTGGCGTGATGTTCCACAACCGCAATGGAAACGACAATTATCATTATGCCTGATCGGTATGTTGCTGGTCGGTTTTGGCATGTCCTATTGGCAACAGGGTAGTGGTATCGGGTTTCCGGCGGGATGGGGCGGGTTATTTGCCCTGCTGTTGGGCAATGCTGCCAGTGCGCTTATGATCCAAATTCAGGGCATATTCGGAATATTGCTTCGGGTTTCCCTGATACTCGGCGCTTTGGCGGGCGGTGTGGCGTTGGTCATCCGGTCGCTTCAGCTGGAACGTCCATTGTTGCGTATCCCGACACTGACGATACCTAAATTTGGAAGCGCCAATGCTGGCAATTTGGCCTTAGCGGGCGACGACCTGCCCGCGCCACAGATTGTCGAACCCAAGCCGCCACGCAAGGCCGTGGAACCAGATCAACGCAAGCCGCCGGTGATTGAGGACCGCACGCTCGCGCCCAAAAAAGCAGCTTTTTCCACCGGCGCGCGGCAAGGCGACTTCTTTGGCAGCTTTATTCTGCCATCTCTTGAGTTGCTCGATCCGCCACCTACAATTTCAGTGCCCAAACTCGACAAGGCGGCGTTGGAAGCCAACGCTCGGTTGCTGGAGTCGGTGCTGGATGACTTCCATGTAAAGGGGCAGATTGTCGCTGTTCGCCCAGGCCCTGTCGTCACAATGTACGAACTTGAGCCAGCGGCAGGTATCAAATCCAGCCGCGTCGTTCAGTTGGCCGAAGACATTGCGCGCAACATGTCCGCGCTGTCCGCGCGCGTCTCGACTATCCCTGGCCGGACGGTGATGGGCATTGAACTACCCAATGCGCACCGAGAGGCTGTGGTGTTTCAAGAGATGGTGGGCTCGGATGCTTTTGCGGAGCAAAAGGGCGCATTGCCGATTATCTTGGGCAAGAATATCTCTGGCGATCCGGTTATTGCTGACCTTGCGCCAATGCCGCATCTGTTGGTTGCAGGGACAACCGGGTCAGGAAAATCGGTTGGCCTGAACTGTATGATCCTGTCGCTGCTCTACCGTCTGACGCCTGACCAATGCCGGATGATCATGATCGATCCCAAGATGCTGGAACTGAGCAGCTATGACGACATTCCGCATCTGCTGTCGCCTGTGGTGACTGAGCCCGCAAAGGCCATTCGCGCCCTTAAATGGGCAGTTGAGCAGATGGAGGAGCGGTACCGCATGATGTCCTCGCTTGGCGTGCGTAACCTTGCGAACTTCAACGAAAAAGTGCGCGGTGCAAAGGCTAAAGGCGCGCCATTGGGCCGCAAGGTGCAAATCGGCTACGACCCGATGACTGGCCAACCGCAATATGAGGAAGAAAGCCTCGCTTACGAACCCATGCCGCAAATTGTGATCATCGTTGATGAGTTGGCGGACTTGATGATGACGGCGGGTAAAGAAGTGGAGTTCCTGATTCAGCGTCTGGCGCAAAAGGCGCGGGCGGCGGGGATCCACTTGATCATGGCAACGCAGCGCCCCTCGGTCGATGTTATCACGGGCGTTATCAAGGCAAACCTGCCCACCCGTATTTCCTTCCATGTCACGTCGAAAATCGACAGCCGGACCATTCTTGGGGAACAAGGCGCAGAACAGCTGCTAGGCAAGGGCGATATGCTCTATATGGCAGGCGGCCGCGGATTGACGCGTATTCACGGACCTTTTGTCTCCGACGATGAAGTGCGCCGCGTTGCCGACCACTGGCGTGGCCAAGGGCAGCCTGAATATATTCAAGCCGTGACGGAAGAACCCGAAGATGGCGGTTTCGACTTTGGCGGTATGGGCGGCGATGACAGCGAAGAAGATTCGCAATATCGCAAAGCGTGCCAGATCGTGTTCGAAAGCCAGAAGGCCTCGACAAGCTGGATTCAACGGCAATTGCGCATCGGTTATAATAGCGCGGCACGGTTGATTGACCGGATGGAAGAAGACGGCTTCATCAGCGCACCGAACCATATTGGCCGCCGCGAAGTACTGCGCGACCGCAACGGCGACCCAGTTTAGCCATTAAGATGGGGTTCAAGGCAGTCCAGATAGTGACTGCTGCCACCCACCCTTAGGAAACACAGATGACTTTTTCAAAATATGCCATGTTGTTCGTGCCGATTGCGCTTGTTGCAACGACGCCTAGCCCTGCGCAGTCTTCGTCCGAGCAAATGGCGCGGGTTGTGCAGCATATGAAAGCCGTGGGCACGATGTCGGCGAATTTCACGCAGACAGACCGGAGCGGCGGGACGCTGACTGGCAAGTTGCTGTTGAAGCGGCCTGGGCAAGTGCGTTTCGAATATCAGAAAGACGTGCCGCTGTTGATTGTCGCCGACGGTCGTGCGCTGACGATGGTGGATTATGAGGTGAGGCAAGTCCAGCGCTGGCCGATCCGCAACAGTCCGCTGGCTGCCCTCCTAGACCCCGGTCAGGATCTTGCGCGCTTTGGCAAAATACTGCCCACTTCCACTAATGACGTTGTCAGTGTCGAAGTCCGCGACCCAAAGCGCCCCGAATATGGCACCATCACGATGATATTCGTGGACAAACCCGGCGCGCCGGGCGGATTGACTTTGAATGGCTGGGTCGCGCTCGATTCCAAAAACAACCGCACCACCATTCGACTCACCGATATTAGCTATAATGGCACGATCGCAAAAAACGCGTTCACATGGAAAGATCCGCGACCGGTTAGGCGAAAATCGTAACATCAGGCGATGAACGGAAGCGCACCACCGACCAGTTGCGCCGTGCTTGAGTGTTGTTCATCTGAACGACAGGAAGGCCTCGGTATAAATATTTTGTCAGCGGCCGAATATTCGTGTGGTTTTCCCCCTGTTTCCCACGACTTTAATCATCGCTGATATCGGCGTGACGAACGCAAGCCTAGCCCTCATCCCAAATGCCCCCGGGGTGGGGGCTTTGCTTTTTTAAGGCAAATGTCTGCACCGGCTTGCTCCTGACGCTTCAGGCATCTAGGGGTTTGGTCTTATGTCCCAGACCATTCGCATCGCTTCGTGGAATATAAACTCTGTCCGCGCCCGTATCGACATTGTCGAACGCTATTTGAAGGAAGAAGCGCCCGACGTTTTATGCCTTCAGGAAACCAAAGTCATCGACAGCCTGTTTCCCGAAGGATTGTTCCGCCAATTGGGTTATCGTCATTTTGTCGTCAACGGCATGCCCATGCATCATGGCGTTGCAATCGTTAGCAAACTGCCGTTGATTAACCGCAGGGTTGAGGATTGGCAGGCCAATGGCGAGGCGCGCCATGTCGGCGCAGAGTTAAATATCGACGCAGCCAAGGGCGTACGGATCGACAATGTTTATATTCCCGCCGGGGGCGAAGTCCCCGACAGCGAGGTTAACTCCAAATTCGGACAGAAGCTGGCTTTCTTAAAACGTATGGCCGAATGGTCACGTAACGTCACGCAACCGACCGTCCTCACGGGTGATTTCAATGTTGCGCCGCTTGAGCAAGATGTCTGGAGCCACAAACAATTGGTCAATGTCGTCAGCCATACCCGCATTGAAATTGAACATCTGGCGGAAATTCAGGCAGCGGCAGACTGGGTGGATGTTGCGCGGCATTTTGTCGATCCGTCGAAGAAATTATATACCTGGTGGAGCTATCGCGCGCAGGATTGGGAAACGTCCGACCGCGGACGCAGGCTCGATCATATGTGGGTTACCCCTGATTTGAAAGAGAAGGCAAAGGCGCATAGCGTGCATAAACATGTGCGCGGCTGGGGCAAGCCATCCGACCATGCGCCGATCGTCACGGAATTCAACTTTTGATCGCGGCAAGCGCAGCGTTGGGAGACTCACGCCGCGCAGCAATGGCGATTGATGCGCTGCGTCGTGGTTGGCCAGTGACGGTGCAGCATTTGGACAAAGCGCTTACCGTGCTTGCGGTCGAAACAGCGCAGGGTATTTCCGGCGCGCATGCAATATTGCTCTCGGCAAGCCGGGCGGCGACGCTAAAATTAACGAACCAACGCGCTGCGGCAGATGGCGACCTTCCGGTGCTTATCAAGGCGCCTGCTGATCTCGACCTGCGGCTCGCTTTGGCGGTAGCGGACCCAAGCCTTGACCTTGCCTATCCGATGAAGGGCCCCTTTGCGGCGCTGCCGCTGGATAATGGCCCATCAGCGACGGCGGCGATCGAACTTGCGCGTTTGGCAGGTTTGCTTCCGGCATTTCTGGTGTTGGGGGACGCAGGTGAGAACCCCGTTTACGTCAGGCCGCAAGATGTCGCTGCCTTTGACGACAGCGGCGCCTTGCGCATTGCCGCGCGGGCCAAGCTTCCCGTTGTCGCCAATGCCAAAGCGGAAATTGTAGCGTTCCGGACAGCCGTAGATGCGTCTGACCATGTGGCGTTGTTGATGGGTACGCGCGATTCTTCAACTCCAGTTGTCCGGTTACACAGTGAATGCCTGACTGGCGATGTTCTCGGCAGCCTGAAATGCGATTGCGGCCCGCAATTGCACGAAGCTTTGCAACAGATTTCGGACGCAAATTGGGGGATATTATTGTATTTGCGACAAGAGGGGCGTGGCATTGGCTTGATCAACAAGCTGCGCGCTTATGCGCTGCAGGATCAGGGATTTGATACCGTCGATGCCAATACCCGTTTGGGCTTTGCGATTGATGCCCGCGATTTTTCGGTAGCCGCACGGATGCTGGAATTACTGGGTGTAGAACGGGTGCGCCTGTTGACCAACAATCCTGAAAAGGTGGATGGCCTACAAAAAGCGGGCATCACGGTCGCCGAGCGGCTTCCGCTTAAAATCGCCGCCAATCCTCACAATGTCGATTATCTTGAAACCAAGAAAAGCCGGACCGGCCACGCACTGTAAGCTCCGAAGGGACGAAACTTTCAACGCGGATCGCCGCGCCCTTCTTCTGGTGTTGGTCGCTGATCACGCTGACCATTTAGGGCCCTTTCGATAAACACATCATCCAGCGGTTCCGACTCTGGCTCCGTCGTTGGCGCAAGGTTCGGGTCTTCCATTAGGGGGTCACCTTCAATCGGCATGCCATTTTCATCGAACAGCAGCATTTCGTCTGCGCCAAGTAAGGACTCCTCACCTTCAAGGGCTTCTGGGAAAGTGACCTCCGTTGCGAATTTCTCTACGGGGCGTCCGGCCACAGCGACGCGCATATAGGCTGCCCAGGCTTGCGCAGGCGCGCGGCCGCCTTCTAGGCCACCAATTGACTTAGCGTCGTCGCGACCCATCCACACGCCCGTTGTAAGGCCGCTGGAGAAGCCTAGAAACCATCCGTCCTTATTGCTTGACGTTGTCCCGGTTTTGCCCGCGGCGGGCCGCCCAATATTTGCGGCCCGCCCGGTGCCCGTGGCGACAGCGGTTTGCAATAAATCGGTCATTGCGCCTGCAACCCAATCGTCAACCAACTGCACCGTGCTTGACGGCTTCGCCGCATATAGAATTTCACCATCAATCGTCGTGACCTTCTTTATGCCATAAGGGGTGACATTACGTCCACCGGCTGCAACCGCGGCGAACGCCTGAGCCATATCGATAACGCGGGCATCTGATGTGCCCAGCACCATCGACGGCAGCGTGTTGACAGGGGTAGTGATCCCGAACCTGCGTGCCATATTGGCGATGCTGCTGGTGCCGACGTCTTGCCCGATTTGGGCAGCGATGGTGTTTTTGGAATAGGCAAAAGCGGTACGAAGGGAAATTTCGCCAGCAAAATTGCCACCGCTGTTTTTAGGCTGCCAGCCTTCGATTTCGACGGGCTTGTCTTCCACCAGGTCTTCAGGCCGGTAACCTGCCTCCAGTGCGGTGAGATACACGAATAACTTCCAGGCCGAGCCTGGTTGACGCACCGCGGTAACCGCACGATTGTAATTGCTGGTCACATAATCGGTCCCGCCCACCATCGCCTTCACCGCACCGTCGCGGTCAATCGACACAAGCGCGCCTTGTGCCCCGCGGGGGGCATTTGCCGCAATCGCTGAGGTCGCAGCGCGCTGCATTTTCAGGTCCAGCGTCGTCCAGACATCGATTGGTTTTTCAGTTTCGTCAATAAGGCCGTCCAACTGCGGCAAAACCCAATCTGTGAAGTAACGTACGCTGTCTTGGGGCGCTTGAGCGGCCAAGCGGACTCCGGTCAGGTCAACGCTCGCAGCCTCAGCCGAGCTAATCATCCCTGCATCCTGCATGACCGCAACCACCACCTTTGCCCTGTCCAAGGCGGCCTGCGCATCGGCGGTTGGTGCATAGCGTGAGGGGGCTTTTACTAGACCTGCGATAATGGCGGCCTCGGCAAGGCTGATATCTTCTGCGCCATGGTCAAAGAAACGGCGACTTGCGGCATCAACCCCATAAGCGCCGCCACCGAAATATACTTTATTCAAATAGAGCTCGAGGATCTGGTCCTTGGAGAATTTGGTTTCCATAGCCAGCGCAAGGATGACCTCGCGAATTTTGCGCCCAAACTCCTTGTTGCTATTCAGATATATGTTGCGGGCCAATTGTTGCGTGATGGTTGAACCGCCTTGTGTCCAGCGACCTTCAATTGTCCTTACATATACGGACCGCGTAATGCCAATGGGGTCGACACCGGGGTGCAAATAATATCGGCGGTCTTCGACAGCGACCATCGCGTCCTTCATTTCGGACGGCAATTGGTCGATGGTCAGCCAACGTCCGAAACTCGGGCCAAGCGATTGAATGACAGTGCCGTCTGCGGCACGTATGCGGATCATTTGCCCGTTCGGCGAGGCTTTCAGATCTTCAAAACTGTCAATTTCGCCACGTGCAGTCGCGACAAAAATGCCAAGCACTATGACCCCTAGCAGTGCGGCGATCACGCCCGCTTTGACGATACGGAGCATCCATGTTCCCATTGGGCCACGTTCTTTCGAAATCTTGCGCGCGCGTACCATAACAGCTGTGTTACCCAGTCCCATAACCGTCGACAAGCACCTTGTTATTCAGGATCGAATGCAAGCGCTGCGCTGTTTATGCAGTAACGCAGGCCCGTCGGTCCAGGCCCATCCGGGAAGACATGGCCCAAATGCCCCTCACATGCGGCACAGCGCACTTCAATGCGGACCATGCCGTGTGATGTATCGCTGTGCTCTTCGACAGCCTCATTATCTGCGGGCGCGGTAAAGCTTGGCCAACCCGAGCCGCTGTCAAATTTCGTGTCCGAAACAAACAGGGTAGTGCCGCAGCCCGCACAGCGAAATTCGCCTTCGCGCTTTTCATCGGTCAGTTTACCCGCAAAGGCGCGTTCAGTGCCAGCCTCACGCAAGACATGATATTGAACGGGGTCCAATTCTGCGCGCCATGCCGCATCGGACTTGATAATTTTTTCCATGAAAAGATACCTTTCGTGAGAATGATGTGGGGGCTGCAGCAAAACGGTGCAAGGTGCTGGCGCAACAGTGGTGCCTTTAAATATCCGCAAGTCGCCCACGGTGGTTAGCCGCGACGTGCTGCTGCGCGGGCAATGCGGACGAGCTCTTCTTCCAATATCGTAACGGCAAGCCCGTCGCGGACGTGCATCAACTTTGACTCAACCTCGAGCAAATGGCTGTTTAGCCCGGCAAGCCGAACGGCTGGCCAGCGCATAAGTTGCTGTGCGAAGCTGTCGGCATCTTTCCAGAATATCGAACGCGTGGCCTTAACCACTGCCCCGGGATTTGCACCATTGTCGACCTTTGTCCGCATCGCGGCGAGTGTTGTCGCGCGGCGTTGCATGGCGCGGATGATGCGAATGGCGTCCACACCCATGTCACGTGCGGCGGCCAGTTCGCGGCCCGTACCGCGCAAGTCACCGCCCATCACGACATGGACGAGACCGTTGATATTTTCTTCGCCAGTTTCCGCCGATAGGGCTTCGAATATAGCTATTTCGACCGTGGCGGGACGCTGCGGTGACGCATCATAATATAGGGATAGCTTTTCGATCTCGGCCTGCGCCAACTTGCGGTCTTGCCCTGTGTAGCGCGCAATACGCGCGGCAAGTGGTCGATCGATCTTCAACCCAGTGGTGGCCGCATAAGCCATGACTGCGGCCGCGGCGTCGCCCTCTTCGGGTAAATAACAGATGTGGGTCATGGCGCGGGGATGCGCCTCCAGCAACTTCCGCAATTTGCTCGCCTTGGTCAAATTACCGGCACTTGCGATAACCGGGCTTATGTCGCCTTCAAGCGCGAGCAAATTCTCGACTGCAGCTAAACCCTCATCGCGGCGGAAATTGAGGCGGATGTGCCTTTTATCGCCGAACAGCGATAGCGCGGATGCCTCGTCCGCCAACAGGGCCGGGTCATTGCGGATACGGTCGCTGTCGATATCAATGCGTTCCGAGCCTGCCAGTTGCGCCGACATTTGCCCGGCAATATCGGCCACAGCCGATTCGTCCTGCCCGAATATGAAAAACAGCCGAACGTCAGAGCGTGCACTGATGGCATTGATAAAGCTACGCTCTTTTGCGCTGCTCATTCGCCGCGCGCGTAAATAGAAAGCCGGGTGAAAATCTGATCCGCTACCTTTTGTGTCAGGTTTTCAAGCGCACTGTTTTCGCCAGCTATCGTTGCATATTCCGAGCTGACTACGTCAATGCCAGCGTCCGATCCTGCGGTCATATCCAGCACAGTCTCACCCGTCGCGACCGAAACAAGTTGATAGCGTGCACGCAAAGTCCGGCGTTCCCGCGTGATCGTATCATCCGCGCGCACGCCGAAACCTTCAATTTGGTCATCCAGTACAACAACCAAGCGGAATTGGCCAGAATTGCTGTCTTGAGCGCCAAGCCGGTCGGTCAATGCATTGCGCATCAGCCAACCGTTTTTGCCTTCGATTGGTGCGACGCTGATGGTTCCCAATGCACGCGCCACCGCCCCCTTTGACCCACCGCTATACAATGGCTGCAAACTGCACGCAGGCAGTAGGAAAGCAAGCATCAAGGGGGCGAAGAAACGGTTCATAAGACGATGTTGACCAGCCTGTCGGGAACGACGATGATTTTTTTGATATCGCCGCCGTCAATGGCAATCTGAACCTTTTGGCTGGCCAGCGCAAGCGCCTCTATCTCGGCTTGCGGCAAGCCCTTGGCGACCGTCAGCGTATCACGCAATTTGCCCCTCACTTGAATGGCGATGGTAACCTCGTCCTCTTCAAGCAGGGCCGGATCTAACGCTGGCCATGTAGCGTCAGCGATGAGACCGCCACCCAGTTCTGCGCCAAGCTGAGTCCACGCTTCTTCGGCCAAATGCGGAACCATGGGTGATGACAGCAATAGGATCGTGCGGATGGCAGAATCGCGGCTGGCCGATGGCGGGGCTTTTTCAATAATGTTGGCCAGATCGTAAATCTTTGCCACGGCCTTGTTAAAGGCCAGCGCCTCGATATCTGCGCCGACGCCAGCGATCACCTGATGCGTTTTGCGGTCCAAGGCTTTGTCCGCCCCATCGGCACCGCTCACTTGTGATGTCAGACGCCACAGACGTTGCACAAAGCGCCAGCACCCCTCGATGCCTGCTTCGGACCATTCCAGATCGCGTTCGGGCGGGCTGTCGGAGAGCATGAACCAGCGCACGGCGTCAGCGCCATATTGATCCACAATGTCATCGGGATCGACGACATTCTTTTTGGACTTGGACATTTTCTCGATACGGCCAGCAACCGCAGGAGCGCCACTATCGATGATGGTCCAGATGTCCCCTTCGCGACGCACCTGATCGGGGCTCAGCCAACTGCCCTTGGCGTCTTGATAGGTTTGGTGCGTGACCATGCCTTGCGTGAACAAGGACGCAAAGGGCTCCTTCACGTCGATCAAGCCAATATGGTTCAATGCGCGCGTCCAGAAACGGGCGTAGAGCAAATGTAAAATGGCATGTTCAACGCCGCCAATATATTGGTCTACCGGGAGCCATTTTTCCGCAACCGTGCGTTCAAATGGCTTGTCATGTGGCTGGCTGGCAAAGCGAATGAAATACCAGCTTGAATCGACAAAAGTATCGAGCGTGTCTGTTTCGCGCCGCGCAGGCTGACCGCAGCTTGGGCAATCGACCTTGCTCCAACTGGGATGCCGATCCAGCGGGTTGCCGGGAATGTCGAAACTGACCTCTTCGGGTAAGGTTACCGGCAATTGGTCATCCGGCACCGGCACTATGCCGCAGGTCTGGCAATGGATGATGGGAATGGGTGTGCCCCAATAACGCTGACGCGAAACGCCCCAATCGCGCAGGCGATATTGCGTCTGGCCAATGCCCCAACCTTCGGCCTGCGCGCGTGCGATGACATCGGCCTTCGCCTGATCAATCGTCATGCCATTCATCCAGCGCGAATTGACGATTGTGCCGGGGCCAGTGAAGGCAATATCGCCGGCAAAGGCGCTATTGATCAAATCGCCATCAGCGACAACGCGGGTGACGGGCAAATCATATTTGCGGGCAAAATCAAGGTCGCGTTGGTCATGTGCGGGGCAGCCAAAGACGGCGCCGGTGCCATAATCCATTAACACGAAATTCGCGACATAGACCGGCAAATGCCAGCTTGAATCGAGCGGATGTTCGACGGTCAAGCCTGTATCAAACCCACGTTTTTCAGCAGTTTCAATGTCGGCGGCGGTGGTGCCGCCCTTGCGGCATTCCTCGATAAATGCCTGCAAATCGGGTGCATTGGCGGCCAGCGTTTGCGCGACGGGATGGTCGGCGGCAATAGCGACAAAGCTTGCGCCGAACATTGTATCAGGCCGCGTTGTAAAAACGTCGATGCCGCCATCCCCCCCGGGGAAATGGAAGGTGCATTTCAAGCCTTGCGATTTGCCGATCCAGTTTTCCTGCATCAACCGCACCTTGTCTGGCCATTGGTCAAGCGCACCAAGCCCCGTGAGCAGTTCATCTGCAAAGTCGGTGATCTTGAGGAACCACTGGCTCAGCTTGCGGCGTTCAATCGGCGCCCCAGATCGCCAGCCTTTGCCATCGATGACTTGTTCATTGGCAAGCACGGTCATGTCGACCGGGTCCCAGTTCACGGCCGATTCCTTGCGATAGACCAAGCCAGCGGCATATAGTTTGAGGAACAGGGCCTGTTCATGGCCATAATATTCGGGCTCGCAGGTCGCCAGCTCGCGTGTCCAGTCAATCGCAAAGCCAAGCCGCTTTAGCTGCGCTTTCATGTTTGCGATATTGTCGCGCGTCCACCCGCCGGGGTGGACATTCTTCTCCATCGCCGCATTTTCGGCCGGCATGCCAAAGGCGTCCCAACCCATGGGATGCAACACCTCATGCCCCGTCATCCGCTTGTAGCGTGCCAGAACGTCGCCCATCGTGTAATTGCGGACATGGCCGATATGGATGCGGCCCGAAGGATAGGGAAACATTTCAAGGACATAAGCGCGGGGTTTGGTCGAATTGTCATCCGCAACGAAGCTGCTGCGCTCTTCCCAAATATTTTGCCACCGCGCGTCGGCGACGTGCGGGTTAAAGCGCTCTACATTGGACATAGAAATTACCCGGTAATCGACGACCGACGAAGGTCACGCGCCTTGGTGAGAATCACGGCTTCAAGCTTTTGCACTGTCGCCGCCCGCAATGGTGCCGCGACCCACTGGCCATTTTGCGAGACTTCCCGGCTGCCGGCCACGCGCAAGGCGTCGGCACGCAGGTCTTGGTCGAGGATCGAAATCGTCAATTTCACCCGTTCGCCGGGGCTTTGCGGGTTTACATACCAATCGGTGACGATGACGCCGCCCGATGAGTCGGTTTGTAGCAACGGCATGAAGGACAAAGCATCAAGTGATGCGCGCCACAAATAGCTGTTGACGCCAATGGTGGTGACCTGGCTGGCCGCAAGGTCCGCTTTTGGACGTTCCCTGCCGCCGCAGCCGGAAAGCAGGCCTAAGCTTATTAAGCTGCTGGTCGCAACGATGAGTGCCAGGCGGGTGGTGCGCATAAAATGTCCTTGAACAATGGAATATCGGAAACCTCTATAGAGGCTTGATGTCGGGGGCAAGCTTTCTGGCGGCTGAACGGCGGGGAATTAACGCTGCAGTCAGTTTCCATGCGCTATCCGATTGTGGACATCATGCAACAACTGCGGATAAAACATGTTATTAGGTTGATTCTGAAATTACGCCTCTTTTGAATCCCTGAAATGCAGCGTATGCATGACTCGAAGAAAAAGAATCGCTCAATCTAAGGCTATAAACGTGAAGCGGGTACAGAAAGGAAAATATGCGACCTTTGCAGCAGTGATGCTGGCAACGGCTTCGCTTGCCCTTTCGCCGATGATCGTCCCTGCCTTTGCCGCAAAGGCATCCAGTCCGGAACAAATGGCTGCGCCGTCTTGGGTCGCTATGTTTACCCCTGCTGGCGGTGACAGTGTGCTTGCCCAGAAATTCTCCGCTACGCAAATTGCACCCAATGCGCGGTTCCCTTTCACGCCGGCGAGTGCTGGTGAAGGGCGCAATCGCACGATTACCGTCGCTGCGCGGGCCAATTCGCGTCTGACCGCCGGTGCTGTATCTATACGTAATGTCATCGCACCAAGCGACGTCGGCGCTGGTAAGGGGCTACGTCTGGCTGCGGTCGACTATCGTTTGACTGCGTCGAAGGGTTGGCAGGATTTCACTTTGCCCAAGGCGAACGCCCGCGCTGCAAAGACACCTTTGAGCGATGTTGGCAAGGGCGGCTTCCGGCTTGATGAAACAGTTCAGAAGCCAAGCAAGTTCAGCACCAATATTAAACTTGACCAGAATAAAGAAATGGCTCCGCCCGCTCGCGGTAGCGGGGCTTCCGGTGACTATAAGCTTGATGTCGGCGGCAGCTTCTCGATCAGCCGCAAGATCGATGTCACCGCTGGTGTCCGGTACGCCAGTGAGAATGACCGCGTCATTCCCTTGCCTGACAACCGCAAGGACAGCGAAGCGGTTTATGTTGGAACCAAAATCCGCTTCTAAGCGGTCTTTTTCCCGAAAGCATCAATCGCCGCCCACCCATGGATGCTCCGTGGGCCCAGCATGAATGCGGTCTGACGGGTCATGCCGCCCAAGGCGATGATGCGCCTTGGGCCGGCAAGCTTTGCGAGCCGTTGAAACATCAAGGGACCCAGCGGCTGCGCGCCGGGGTGGCTGTTGGTATCGAAAAGCGGGGAGAGGAATACAAGGTCTGGGCGGCTTTGCTTTACCTCAGCGATTTCGCGCGCATTGTGAACAGGGGCGCTATGCAGCAAGCCACTATGACCAAGGCTGCGCTGATGAAAGCCATCGGCATGCCAGCGCAATGCGGTCCGCGCATCACCCGCCAACAGCAATATATGCCCGCGCCGACGACAAATCCGCAGCACTTGAGCAAACAATACGCGACGTTGTTGAGTAGCCAAATGATAATGGCGGAAAACCACACCTGATCGCGCAGGCAGCTGCTGAATAGCGCGCAGCTGGTCATCACCAAAACGCGCATCGGTCATGAGCCAGATTTTCGGCAAGGGGTGGCTTCGCGGCATGCAACTGCCTATAGCGATCCGCTATGCAGGAAGCGACAATAGAAACATCCGCCGACCGTTTGACGGCCATCCGCACGCGTATGAACGCCGCTGCCACATTGGCGCGACGTCCGGCGCAGGACATCCACCTCATCGCGGTGTCGAAAACCCGGTCGGCGCAAGACATTGAACCACTCATCTTAGAAGGCCAAAGGCTGTTCGGTGAAAACCGTGTTCAGGAGGCCGCAAGCAAATGGCCAGAGCTGAAGGAGCGGCATCCGGACGTGGAGCTACACCTGATTGGCCAGTTGCAATCGAACAAGGCCGAAGAGGCGGTTGCGTTGTTTGACATGATCCATTCGGTTGATCGGCTGTCGCTTGTCACGGCGCTGGGCAAGGCGATGCAAAAGCTGGGGCGCGCGGTGCCGTGCTTCATTCAGGTCAATATTGGCGCAGAAGAGCAAAAGGGCGGGTGTGCCTTGGCGGAACTTCCCGACCTGCTGAAGGCGGCGCAGGATGCGGGCATTCCGGTGGCTGGGTTGATGTGCATTCCGCCTGCTGAACTGGAGGCCGCGCCCTTTTTTGCGCTTTTGGCCGAATTGTCCGCGCGGCACGGATTGGCACAATTGAGCATGGGCATGTCCGATGATTTCGAAACCGCCATCATGTTGGGCGCGACATATATTCGTGTCGGTACGGCCTTATTTGGCGCGCGCGCCAGCGTTGTTTAAGGCAAATCGGGCATAGCTGTTCTGTGTGGCAACCAAAGCCTCAACCCCTTCACCATCGGTCAAGTCGCACGCTTTCCATATAGCAGCATCCTGCACATCCAGCCCGCCGGTCAGCGCACCAAAGGCGGGCATGATCATCTTGCGCGGGGTTTTCACAAAGCAACGCCGTTTCACCATCCGCCCGCGCAGCACTTGCCGGAACTTTGGATGGAAATGGCCGGAGATTTCGGGATTGGGGTCGCCACGTAACGCCTCATGCCGAAGGGTGATGCCCGACAATGTCACTTCGTCAAAGGCCTTGCCGCCCCATATACCCGACACCGCGCGGTCATGGTTTCCGGTGATCCAGATCCATTCGGTGTTGCAGGCCAAGTCCACCAATAACGCCGCAGCGTCTTCCGCCAATCGCTGTTCCCCGTCATCATCGTGGAAATTGTCACCAAGGGATATGATTCTTGCTGGTCGATATGTCCTGCAAAGTGTGGCTATTTCCTCAAGCGTCGATACGCTGTCATAAGGCGGCAGCATTTGGCCAATTAAGGCAAAGGCGCTCGCCTTTTCCAGATGCAGGTCGGACACCAATAACGCCTCTTGCGCGCGCCAATATAACGCCGCCTCTCCAGCTATCTCAAATCTCTGCCCACCAAATTCGAAGCTTTGTGCCATGGCCACAAGGCTATGCGGATTGTGGTGCGCGACTGCAAGCGGATGTGCGTAGCTGCCGCCAGCTTAGTCTTTATGCGTTTACGGCGTCATCGCAATGCCCGCGAGGCTCTCCGCCTCCATTAACAAAGCGTCGTCCACTGACCCCTGCGCCACACTCTCGCGGCCGATCATCACTAGTAATGGCACGGCCAGCGGGCTGACACGCTCCAGATCGACGTGCAGCATGTTATCGGCGGCGCGATCCAGAAAATCGCCAAGCCGCCCGACATCAGTCAACCGCGCCCGCGCATCGGCCCATGCCGCCTCCAACAACAGATGGGCGGGTTCATATTTGCGCAGCACATCATAAATCAGGTCGGTGGAAAAGGTCACTTGCCTGCCCGTCTTGCGCTTGCCGGGAACCTGCCGTTCGACAAGCCCGCTAATCACCGCCACTTCGCGAAAGGCGCGTTTGAGCAAATAGCTCTGCTCCACCCAGTCCACAAATTCATCGGCCAATATGTCGGCAGAAAATAAAGGCCCTGGGTCGGTGATGGGCTTAAGGCTCCACACGCCCAAGGCATAATCGCTCGCGACAAAGCCCATGGGCATCAGGCCCCGGCTCTCCATTCGCCGCGTGATCAGCATGCCCAGTGACTGGTGCGCGTTCCACCCTTCGAACGGATAGGCCACCATATAATAGCGTTTGTCGTGCGGGAAGGTTTCGACCAGCAATTGTCCCGCTTGCGGCATCTGGCTGCGATAATCTTGCATCTCCAACCATTCGCGCACGTCGTCGGGAAAGCGCGCCCAGCCCGGCCTGTCGGTGAGCATCTGCCGCACGCGCTCCGCCAGATGCGTGGTCAGCGGCAAGCGCGTGCCCATATAGCTTGGGATGTTACTCGCGGGCTTGGTCGCGGCGCGGACGATGAGGTCAAGGTCTTTGATCGATTCGACCTCAAGCGCCATGCCGGCAAAGGTGAAGCAGTTGCCGGGGCTTAATGTGGCGGCGAAAGATTCCTCAACCTTGCCCAATTTGCGGCCATTGCGGAACCGGATCTCCAGCATTGGCGCATCGACGATGATCCCTGCGTTAAACCGATGCTGCGCAGCCAATTGCGGGTGCGATAGGCGCCACCGGCCATCGGGGTCTTTGACCAATTTCTTATAGCGGTCATAGGCTTTCAACGCATATCCGCCGGTTGCGATAAAGGCGATGACGCGCGCAAAGGTCGCCGCATCGATGCCTGAATAAGGTAAGGCCGATTGCACCTCGGCCAGCAATGCGCTCTCGTCAAAGGGTCCGGCGCAGGCGATCCCCATGACATGTTGCGCCAAGACATCATGGCTTCCGGGGCGGAAGGTTTCGCCATCGCGCACGCCCTCTGCCACTGCGTCAAAAGCGGCCTGCGCTTCCAGATATTCAAAACGATTGCCGGGGACCAGAATGGCCTTGCTGGGTTCGTCCATCCGGTGGTTGGACCGGCCAACACGCTGCAACAAACGCGACGAACCCTTGGGCGCGCCCATTTGGATCACGCAGTCGACATTGCCCCAGTCGACACCCAAATCAAGGCTGGACGTGCAGACCAAGGCGCGCAATTTACCTTCGGCCATCGCGCCCTCGACCTTGCGCCGCGCCTCGACCGACAAAGACCCGTGGTGAATGCCAATGGCATATTTGGGTTCGTTCGCGTCCCATAATTTCTGGAAAATATATTCTGCGAGGAAGCGGGTGTTGCAAAATATCAAAGTGATTTTGTTGCGCCCGATTTCGTCAATCAACTGCGGTATCGCATGCTGCCCGCTATGCCCCGCCCATGGTACGCGGCCCTCTGGCAACAGGATCGTCAGGTCAGGTTCTGCCGCGGCCTCGCCCTCGACCAAGCGCACCTGATCCATGTCGCCATAAGGCGCGAGCCATGCGCGATAGTCATCGGGGTCGGCCACGGTAGCCGAAAGCGCCACACGTTGCAGGTCCGGCGCAAGCGTTTGCAACCGCGCGAGTGATAGGCTGAGTAGATCCCCGCGCTTGCCATTGGCGAAGGCGTGAACCTCATCGACAATGACGCGTTTTAGCGTGGCGAACATGTGCACGCTGTCTTCATGGCTGAGCAACAACGACAGCGATTCAGGTGTGGTCAGCAATATATGCGGCGGCTTAACCCGCTGCCGCGCCTTGCGGTCCGACGGCGTATCGCCCGTCCGTGCTTCAACGCGGATCGGCAAGCCCATTTCCTCGATCGGGATCAGCAGATTGCGGCGCACGTCAGTGGCCAATGCCTTCAGTGGGGAGATATAGAGGGTGTGGAGGCCGTCTGACGGGTCGGCAATCAAATCCTTAAGGCTCGGCAAAAACCCCGCTAGCGTCTTACCCGCACCCGTCGCGGCCACCAGCAGGGCATGCCGCCCATCCCGTGCCGCGTCGAGCATCTCCAATTGATGCCGTCGCGGCTGCCACCCGCGCGCGGCGAACCAATTGAGAATGATGGGGGGTAAACTCACGCCGAGCTTAATGCCCGACAGTTTCCCCGCGTTCCAGCCCTGATGCCGCCAATTGCGCATCAATTTGCGCCATCAGCCGTTCGAGACCATCTTGCGAAGATGCCTCGGCGCGGGCGACGAGCACGTCTTGCGTGTTCGATGCGCGCAACAGCCACCAGCCATCGGGCGTATTGACGCGCGCGCCGTCGGTGTTGTTCACATCCGCGCCGTCCGCCGACAACCGTGCAAGCACTTCGTCAATCACGGCAAATTTGCGGCTCTCGTCGACTTGGAAACGCATTTCGGGGGTGTTGATCATCTCCGGCATTTCGCTGCGCAACTCCGTCACGCTTTTGCCCAGCTTGGCCGAAGCGGACATCAGCCGCACAGCGGCATAAATCGCATCGTCAAAACCATAATATTCATGCTTGAAGAAGATATGCCCGCTCATTTCACCCGCGAGCGGCGATCCCGTTTCTTTCATTTTGGACTTAATGAGGCTGTGGCCAGTTTTCCACATCATTGGCTGACCGCCCAATGCGCTGACGCAGTCGAACAAGGCCTGAGAAGCTTTTACATCGGCAATAATCGTGGCGCCGGGCACTTCGCCCAGCACATCTGCAGCATAGATTTGCAGCAATTGGTCGCCCCAGATAACGCGGCCTTCGCCATCAATGGCACCGATACGGTCACCATCGCCGTCAAAAGCCACTCCAAAATCGAGCTTCTTTTCCGCGACAAGCCGCTGCAAATCGACCAGATTGGCAGGCTCGGTTGGATCCGGGTGATGATTGGGAAATTGGCCATCCACTTCTGTGAATAAGAGATGATGCTCTCCAGGTAACATCTTGACCAGCTTTTCAATTGCCGGTCCCGCCGCCCCATTGCCCGCATCCCAACCGATGCGAAATGCCTTTTGTGGAGCGGCTTGCGCCACGCGGGCGACATATTGGTCAAGGATATCGAGATGTTCCGAAGTGCCCGTTCCGTTCACCCAATCCTCGGCGGCCGCCATACGGCCAATTTTTTGGATATCGGCCCCGAAAAACGGTTTACCCATAAGGACCATTTTGAAGCCGTTATAATTGGCGGGGTTGTGGCTTCCGGTTATTTCTATGCCGCCATCAACGTCATCCAATACGGCCTCAGCATAATATAGCATGGGCGTTGGGCCCATGCCGATGCGCACGACATCAACATTGCTGTCGTTCAGTCCTTTGACCAAAGCTTCCTCAAGCATGGGTGAGCTTACCCGCCCGTCATAGCCTATGACCGCCTTTTTACCGCCAGCGCGGACAAGGCAGCTGCCGAACCCCCGGCCAATGGCATAGGCGTCGGCCTCCCCCAAAGTTTCGCCGATGATACCGCGAATGTCATATTCACGAAGCGAGGTGGGGTGGAAATGGTGCGCCATGGAATGTCCTGTATGTGCGGAAAAGAAATTGGCCGTTACCGCCGTTTATTGTCAAAGTCATCCAACAAAATGTCGCGCGCTTTATTCAATTCGGCGGCGCGTCCGTCGCTGCCGCCGGTGTCTGGATGGTTTTGCGCAATCAGGGTGCGGTGACGTTCGCGAATCCGCTCTGCATTGTCAAAACGCGACACGCCCAGCAGGAAACGGGCATCATCGATATCCGACGGCTTGCCGCGTTTGGCGCCAAAACTGAACAGCCGCAATGTCAGGCCGCGATACCAGAGAACGGCTATCCCTATCGCAGCCACACCGATTATCAGGCTTCCCCGCGATGCAAGAAGGGCGCCGGATAGTCCGAGCAAAATAGGCAGCAATTGCTGCTTTTGAAGCTTGCCCTTCCACACGGCCCAGCCAAGTGCAAGCAGAGCCAAAATGGCCAAAAATGTCATTATACTAAAGCTGCTTGCGGTATTTCGGGTAGCGCAAGGCCAGTGACCAATTCCCGCAGTTCCTGTCGTGCGACAATATGTCCGGTCGCCAATTGGCCCAGATGGCCCTTGTCGATTAACGTCAGGCCGGACGGAAACAGCTCACGATAAATGACGCGTTCATTCAGGCCGGGTATCGAACGGAAACCAACCCGCTTGGATAATTCGGCAAGTGCATCAGTCATGCGCTGCTGATTACGCGCCTCCATATTGTGCAGGCGGTTGCGGACCACGATCCAGTCGATGGTGACACCATCGATCTTGGCGCGTTCCTTACGCGCGTCCCAGATAAGCTCCGCATAGAAGCTTAACTTGCGCAATTTGAAGTTTTCGGTATCCACTTGGCCAATCAGGTCAAAGTCGACAAAGCTGTCGTTAATGGGGGTAACCAACGTATTGGCGCGCGTCGCAACAAAGCGCGCATAAGGATCATCGCGTCCGGGCGTGTCAAACACAAGAAAATCATTTTCTGCGCCGAGGCGCTCCACCTGCTGCTCCAAACTGGCCTGCGAATCATGCTCGAACACTTCGAACACGGGCATCGGCAAAGTTATTTTGCGCCGCGTCATCGTGTCGCGCCGGTTTTCCAGATAGCGGTATAAGGTGCGCTGGCGCGAATCCAGATCGATGCACGCCACCCGCGCGCCGCGTGACGCCAGAGCTATGGCGACATGGACTGCGGTGGTTGACTTGCCCGTCCCGCCCTTTTCATTCGCAAAAACGATGTGATGTGCCTTGGCCATAATTCCCCAGATCTGCCCCAAATATTGTACGCCGCGACATTTGCCTTGAATTGTCGCTGCACCCTCCCGCATAGGCGGGTTCAACAAAGGCCAATAAACAAGGCGACGTGGACGTGCAAACCATCAATCAGCTTGACGCATTAAGGCACCATATTGCGGCGCTGCGTGACGCCAAGCGGCGCATTGCGTTAGTCCCGACCATGGGCGCGTTGCATGACGGCCATATGACCTTAGTCGAACAGGCGCGGCAAAGCGCGGATGCGGTGGTTGTGTCGATCTTCGTCAACCCGACCCAATTTGGACCGAATGAAGATCTCGAATCCTATCCACGCACGATGGAACGTGACGCTGAATTGCTGCGCGCGGCTGGGGTTGATATATTATGGGCGCCACAAGTGGCTGCGATGTATCCAACGGGCTTTGCAACGCAAGTGCATGTCGATGGCCCAAGCAATGGCTATTGCGGCACAGCGCGGCCCGGCCATTTTGACGGCGTTGCGCTGGTGGTCGCCAAATTGTTTAATCAGGTTCAGCCGGATGTTGCACTTTTCGGAGAAAAGGATTTTCAACAACTGGCCGTCATCCGGCAGATGGCGCGTGATCTTGACTTCGCGTTGGACATATTAGGGGTTCCGATTGTGCGTGACGCCGATGGCCTCGCTCTGTCGTCGCGCAACGCCTATCTCACGGCAGACGAACGGGCGGCGGCCTTGGCTTTGCCAGTTGCCTTGGGCCAAGCCGCGGCGCAGATCCGTGCAGGGGATGATGTCGGCCAAACACTTGCCAAGGCCTCGGCCGACCTCCTCGCCGCCGGCTTTGCGCGGGTGGATTATTTTGCGCTGGCAGATGCTATGACCTTGGAAGAACTGCAGCATTTCGACGGCGGGCCAGCGCGGCTCTTGGCCGCGGCCAAGATGGGCAAGACGCGGTTGATTGATAATCTGGCGATTTAGCGCTCAGCGCGGTTTTTGGAGGCTCCGGCGGCTGCGCGAATTTTGCTTAATCGCGGCCGGGTGTTAAGGCATTGGGCATGAGGTGGGAATCTATGCTTCCGCTGGACGCCGCGAATGTGCTTTTTATAGCTGAGGATAGTGTTTGAGATGCCGACCCCCATCCTTGTAACAGGCGCTGCTGGCTTTATTGGCCACGCCGTGGCGCACCGGTTGTTGGCCCGCGGCGAGCGGGTCATTGGCGTCGACATCGTCAATGATTATTACGACCCCGCCTTGAAAGAAGCGCGGCTTGCGACCTTTAGCGGCATAAATAGCTTCGCCTTTGAACGCCTCGACATCGCCGACGCCGACAAGATGCAGGAAATGGTTCGCGACAATAATATTGTGCGCGTGGTGCATCTCGCGGCGCAGGCGGGCGTCCGCTACAGCCTTGAAAACCCCTTCGCCTATGAACGGTCCAACCTGGCGGGTCATTTGTCGGTGATGGAGGCGTGCCGGCACGCCGAGGGCTTTGAACATCTGGTCTACGCTTCGTCGAGCTCGGTCTATGGTGATAAACCACGGGGCGGCGAAGGCTTTAAGGAGGATGAACCCGCCAACGACCCTGTGTCGCTGTACGCCGCGACCAAGCGCGCGTGCGAATTGATGAGCCAGTCTTATGCCAAACTTTATGGCTTTCCGCAGACTGGCCTGCGCTTCTTCACCGTTTACGGCCCTTGGGGACGGCCCGACATGGCCTATTTCAGCTTCACGCAAAAAATCCTGCGCGGTGAGGCGATTGAGGTTTACGGCAATGGTGAGATGGCGCGTGACTTTACCTATATCGACGACATTGTTGACGGCATCATCGGGTCGCTCGATCACCCGCCTGCACGCGGCGAACACAGGATTCTGAACATTGGCGATAGCCATCCGGTTGGCCTGATGGACATGATCGAGACGCTCGAAAAGGCGATCGGGCGAGAGGCGGTCAAAATTATGCGGCCCATGCAACCGGGCGACGTCACCGCGACCTATGCCGACGTGTCGAAGCTCCACGCGCTCACGGGTTACAAGCCAAAGGTCATGCTGGCCGAAGGTCTGCAAAAATTCGCCGATTGGTATCGGCAGCATTACGCAGCTGAGTCGTAAACTTACGGCTTCAACTGTGCCTGCACCTCATCGAACGCGGCCGCCAGCTTTCGGCCAGCAATCTGCCTTCCCGCCGTGCGCGGCAAGCCAAGCGCCGCCGACAAGGGCCCGCCCAGCAAGGCATCACCAAGCGCCATAAGTACCATCTCAAGGGTCAGCTCATGCAGCGAGGTGTCGGCGTGCCCGTCTTCGGCAATTTCGTCCACCAGCTTGTGGATTGCCTCCACAATGGGGTCGAGCGCGTCTTCATTTCCGGACAGCAGCATCCAAGACGCGAGCGCGCCTGCACCTTCGCGGTCGAATTGATCAAAGATTAAATCTGCAAGCTCATGCGGCGTCACCACCCCCCCACGCATTTGTGCGACGGCCCCTGCAACCTTACTACAGATATTTTCGCCCATATAGGCCGCTAACGCCCGCTGAAGCCCCGACGCAGACCCAAAATGATGCAGCAAATTAGCATGCGTCCGCCCGATCTGTCCGGCGACCGCCTTTAGAGTAACCGCCTGCGGCCCTGTCTCAAGCAACAGGCTGCGCGCCGCCTCAAGCGCCGCCATCCGGCTCGCCTCCGGGCTTAACCGGCGCGGCATGCCGACGTCTTTAAAATCGATAATCTTGGATGCTTTTGTTGCCATGTTCGCCGCTACTTCGATGATTTTACAACGCTACGCCAATATCTTTAGATATCCAAGCGCGTTGCGCAGTAAACTGCGACTGTATTCGCGCATCGAACATTGCTGTCGGATTGTACGGAGCAACATGGTCCCAGGCCCAAAAGAGGACATTTATTCGGACATTGCGTTGCGCAACTGAAAGGAAAAGCGGAAGGTCTATCGCGAAATGGCTTCACTTGATCACTTGGTGAGATCGTGGTGCATGCTCGTGAAAGGCGGTTGAAAATATGCAAGCACCTCACCCACCGCGCGCCCTTTGCGGGTGCGGGCGTTCTTAAAGAGCAATTCTTTAAGATTAATACCGATACCAGCAAAAACATGCCGTTTGGGCGTAATTCCGGCATCCCTGTCTTCATTTAAAAAGTCGTCAGCCCGATAACCGAGATGCAGTTCCACATATCGGAGCGGGGTCTGTTTAAATGCTTTGAAACCTGCAAGTTTCATCGCAAAAAGATAACGCTGCTGCCGAAAATGCTCTTTACCTTTTACGGTATAGATGTCCTCATTCGGCTGGATCAGCAGCCGAAAATCAAGCTTATCCTCTAAGCCCGGCACGGAATTGCGCATCACCGAAAAACCCGCCCCAAGGGAATTGAAAGCAACATCTTCCCAAGACCAACCGCTGGTTGGTTCAATGCTGTCAAAAGCTTCCGACCATAGCATTATACCCGACGCCAAGGCGGCTGCAGTAAGCTCTATTCCCGGTGCATCGCCGACTTTACGCTTAATACGGCCGTAGAGCAGTTCGCTTATGATATAAGCGGAATAGGCATGGGCGAGTTTGTCGACACCAAGGTTTTTTGTTGAACGACCGAACCAGCCCTCTTTCTGTGTTGTTGGCCAGCGGGGATCTTTGAGTAGCTTGGGTGCATTTAGGGCAGTGTAATAGCCTGCCACTGCGGCAAATTCCCATTTTATAGCCTTAACATCTTCGCCAAATGAGGCATAAGCGCGCGGTGGGACATCCGCATTGAACGGGCGGTCTTGGTCATGCGGCAACGCAGGCTCGCCCTGTAATGGCCCAATGCGAGCATCCTCGTTGATGCTATCCGTTGGTGCAGGATCAGGCGCGGTCAGCAGGCCGAGTGCAGGCACATGCGCTTGATCAGCTACCATCAGCTTATCCAGCACTTCGAAATCGACAACAGCAAGCTCATCCATCGCCTGCGCCTTAGCGGGAAATGATAAAAGGGCACCAAAGGCGCAGCCCCGAAGTATAAAAGTGACAATCACTTTCATTCGATTCGGCGACATGGGCCCTAAGGCGGCACTGATTTTAAACATAGGCGCGCTTCTTCCTGCTTTGGCCGGCGAATAGTATAGCAAGTTAGTAGGCCGCCCAATTGGTTTTGTCTAAGATCTAAAAATCCTGACTACCGACATTCTGTATGCATTTGGCGTTTCAAGCCCGTCCAATTAAACGGCAACTGAAGCGCACATCCATGGGGATTGGCAGGCAACCCTGCAGAATGTTCTTATGATTAGCGGGCGATTGGCTAAATATTATTGACGGGCACTTCGATTGCAAAATCCCTTACTTTCTGGCTCGTTCCGCGGGGCAGGATCATGACTTCATTACCGTTCGCGATGATAAGCAAGTCGTCAACATTATGCACCGACACGCGGATGCCATTTGCGTGAATAAGGTTGCCGTGACTTTCATTGACACGGACGGCGCCAGACAGGACGTTTCCATGGGCGTCCTTGTCACCGATATCGTGCAACGCGTCCCAGCTGCCGACGTCTGACCAACCCATGCTCACAGGAGCGACTGCGACCTTCTCCGCCTTTTCCATAATGGCATAATCAATACTGTCTGCGGGACTGAAGGCGAAGCTATCGGCGTCGGGATGTATGTGATTGCCGGCGCGCTGCGCCTTCGACATTGCGCCGCGAACCGATGCGTCCATTTGCGGAGCGAAGATTGCCACTGCGTCAAGATAGGTGTCCGCGCGAAACAGGAAAATACCGCCATTCCATGCATGATCCCCTGCCGCAATCATAGCCGCAGCGCGTGCCGCGTCAGGCTTCTCCACAAAACGTTGCACGGCGTGCACACCGACACCAACGGCGGAACCCGTCTGGATATATCCATAGCCTGTCTCGGGTCCGGTCGGGTTGATCCCATAAGTGGCGAGCCAACCATCTTGAACTACAGGCAAAAGCGCCGCTGATGCCGCGTGAAATGCCGTTTCATCCGTGATGACATGATCGCTTGGCATCACCAGCATAACTGTTTCTGGCGTACCTACGGCGAGTGCGGCCAGCGCAATCGCCGGCGCTGTATTGCGCGCACAGGGCTCAAGCAAGATGGTCGCATCAGTTACGCCGATTTCGGCCAATTGCGCGCTGACAATCCCCGCATGCGCGGCGTTGGCGACGATAATTGGCGCGGTGAAGCGTTCGCGGTCCATCACCCGCAGCACCGTCAACTGAAACATCGTATGCGCGCCGGTGAGCGCCAAAAACTGCTTAGGCGTTTGCGGCGTTGATAACGGCCAAAGACGCGTACCGCCACCACCCGACAAGATTACAGGACTAATGAACACAAAGTCTCCAGCGGTTGGGCATGAGTTAACAAGCGCCATTTCCGATTATGGGCGATCTGTCAAACCCCCAAAAGCGGTTACACTTCTCTTGTTCGGAAAATACGGGTATTAATGCAATCACTATCGAGATTAAGACTGTTAATTATTGTAAACTCTTGTCACATATAGTTAGTTATAGTTAGATATAAGCTATGGTAGGGTTTTGGAATGGAAAAGTGGGCAGGTTCTGCTATTGATTGCACTATGAAGGTTACCAAGCATCTTGTTGATAAACCCTGGGGTAGAACAGATATTCCGGCGGAATTTGGCACCACCAGCGGCCGCCGCGTAGGCGAAATCTGGTATAGCGCTAAAACCGAAGCGCCTTTGCCAATTCTGGTGAAGTGGCTTTTTACGTCCGAGCGGCTCTCAATTCAGGTCCACCCTAATGACGCGCAGGCACGCGCGCGGGGCATGCCGTCAGGCAAAGAAGAGTGCTGCTACGTTGTGGACGCAGAACCAGGCGCGGTCATTGGAATTGGAACCAAGCGCCCACTTAGTAGCGAAGAACTTTACGCGGCGTCACTTTCAGGCGAGATTGAAGCTTTGATGGACTGGAAAAAAGTGTCTGCGGGAGATTATTTTTATATTCCTGCTGGGACAGTCCACGCCATCGGGGCCGGGGTAAGTCTTATCGAGGTTCAGCAATATGCGGACATCACCTATCGTCTTTATGATTATGGTCGCGACCGTCCGCTGCATCTTGACGATGGCGTGTCTGTATCGTTTGCAAAACCATATACCGATGCCCGGTCCGGACGCGCTGATTTATCATCGCAGCTGGTTGAAGGTCCACATTTTCAGCTTTGGTATGTCTCTGACATAAACGAAGTGCAGGCACTGCCACCGTCAGGGAATATCTGGATTACGCCGCTATCAGGCCAGGTCGACACAGATGGCGAGGTCGCTGCCAAGGGTGACTGCATAGTCACGTCTGGCAACGCAAAGATCATTTTTTCACACGACGCAAAGGCGCTTGTTGCCTTCTAGAGAGCGAAGAAGATTTTCTCAGCTTACGGCGCGAACCCGTGCCTGAATACTAACCGCAGGCGGACAATGAAGCAGGCGCTTCCGCCACTAAGCTGCCTGACGCCGTTCCATTTGCGCGCGGATGTTGATCGCTGGCAATGGTGGCATGGACGTGGGTTCTAAACCTGCACCATCCAGTGTTTTTTCATACAAAGCGCATGTCATTGCCTCGGGGCGGCCGTTGCTGTGCCGCAAGGCAGTCTTGCCGTTCTGTCGAAAGCCGACCTTGCGCAGCACGTTGCCCGAACCGGGGTTATCGGTGAAGTTGCTGGCGATGAGCTTCTTGTGGCCAATGGCCCTGGCGATATGGATCACGGCGCGGCTGGCTTCGGTTGCAAAGCCAAGGCCCCAATAAGGACGTGCTATCCAATAGCCCAATTCGGCGCTGCCGTCATAATTGCCAATGCCACATGCACCAATCAGGCGCGGTGCACCATGGGTGCGCAGCATGAGCAAAAAGGCAGGATAGAGCGCATCATGCTCTTGCATTGCAAAGCGCACGGCGTCGGCGGCGGTATAAGGCCATGGTGCGCTTGCAAGGTTGCGGACGATGCCTTCATCGGCAATCGCCTGATGCAATTCGGCTGCATCCTCTGCCCAGCTTGGCCGCAACAATAATCTTTCCGTCCTCGCGAACATTGTTTCTCTCCGGTTCTGCGCCGCCCCTTGCATGACAAAGCGACAGCCATATTACAGTTCCTCCGCAGGAGGCTGAGAACAGGGAGAATGAGACAAAAAGAAAGGGAGACCGGTTGACCCGTCTCCCTGTTCAAAGGTGGAAACCACCTGACATGATTTCCGGGTCATCCGTCTGGACAACCCGGTATCGATTGTCCTGTTTATTCGGCGGCCATCGCTGGCATATCGACCGACACATATTTGCGGCCGAGTTTGCCAGCATGGAATCGCACGCGGCCTTCGACGAGCGCGAACAAAGTGTGGTCTTTGCCAAGGCCAACGCCCGAACCAGGATACACCTTCGTGCCGCGCTGACGGATAATGATGTTGCCGCCGATGACGTTTTCGCCACCGAACTTCTTCACGCCAAGGCGACGGCCTGCTGAATCGCGACCGTTGCGTGACGAACCACCTGCTTTTTTATGTGCCATGGTCTAAACTCCTACGTCAGAGCGTTGCCGCTCAAGCTTCCTTGGGGGCTGCAGCCTTTTTGGGCGCAGCTTTCTTTGGCGCGGCTTCCTTTGCAGGAGCAGCAGTGGCAGCAGCCTCAACCTTCTCAGCCTTCGGCGCAGCAGCCTTTTTTTCTTCCTTGCCAACGGCAAGGATACGCAGCAGCGTCAACGACTGGCGATGACCTTGCTTGCGGCGATAGTTGTGGCGGCGACGCTTTTTGAAGACGATTACCTTTTCACCGCGCTCTTGCGCAATGATCTCGGCAGAAACGGTCAAGCCGTTTACGTCCTGCGCCTTGTCACCGTCACCGGCAAGAAGGATGTCACCCAGCGAGATCTTGTCACCCGCTTCACCAGACAGTTTTTCAACTGCAATTTTATCTCCGGCGGCGACGCGATATTGCTTGCCGCCTGTGCGCACGATTGCGAACATGGCTTTAACTCATCCGTTTCTACAGCTTAGCGCCTTATAAGGGCGGGTTGCTCGGGCGCATGACATAGCGGAGACGAATCTCAACAGGGTCACGCAAGAATGGGCGCAGCTAGTGCAAGCAAATATCTATGTCAACGTATAATCCCGCATTTTGGCCCTTATGATGCCGCCTGCGCCGCCATTGAGATGCGCTTGCATGCGCCCCCAAGCAGGCTTAGACGGCGGATATGTTGAATTTCAAGCCTGCATCCCCGTTACTTCTTTTCCTGCTCCTTGCCGCATGCGGCACGAAAGAGGGCGGATTTCCTTCGCTTGAGCCCCGGAGTTATGAGGCCGATGCGCCGATATCTGCGCCCATCGAATCGGCAGCTGCGCCATCGATGTTATCGGGTGCATTCGCTGCAAAAGCCGACGCGCTGCAGGCGCGACACATAGCGGCGCATGGCGCATATCTAGGTGCATTGGCGGCGGTTCAGGCCATAGCTTCAAAGGCGGCGGGCAGTTCCCCCGGTAGCGAGCTTTGGGTGAACGCGCATCTTATGCTGTCACGGCTCGACAAGACGCGCGCCGATTCGGTGGCCGCCTTGCGGGACTTTGACGGGTTGATATTGGATGCAGGCGCGCGCGACGCGGGCCTTGCCGCGCTTCTGACTGAGGCGCAGCGACCCGTTATAGAAGACGTCGCAGCACAAAATGGAGAAATTGCGCGGATTTCGAAGGTGATCGGGGAATAAAGGCGCGGCCTGTCATGGTGTTAGGCATCGACAAAGACCGTTGCCGTTTCGACAAGCCACGGAAACATAGCTTTCCCTTGCCCGCCCTGCTGATATGATGCTGCCACACAGATATTCAGGAGAGTTTCGAATGCGCCTTAACAAAACCGCGATTTCTGCCCTTGCCCTTTTATTGGCGCAATTGGGTACGCCTGCGATGGCCCAGACCATGGCGCCTGCACCCGCTGCTGTGGCCGAAGTTGACCAAAATGCCGCGATCAAGGCCTTTTTCGAAGAATATGATGCGCAGCAACTGGCGCTTTCGCCGTTGGGCAAATCCTATCGCGGTATCAAGGACAGCGATTATGGCCGTTGGGGGGATTTCTCCACCGCTGGCGAGATGCGCGCGAATGCAGCCGAGCGTTCCGCGCGCACAGAAATGCGCGCCCGCTTTGACCCTGCCAAGCTTTCGCCGGAAAACCGTCTGTCCTACCGCTTGTTTGAAAAACGCGCTGAACGCAGCGAAGCGGCCTTTAAATATAATGATTATGGCTATGTCTTTGACCAGATGAATGGCGCGCAAAGCCAATTGCCAGCGTTCCTTATCAACATTCACCGCGTCGACACAAAGTCTGACGCGCGTGCTTATGTCAGCCGCCTCTATGGCCTTGGCCCTGGCATGATGGAGGCCATTGGCCAAGCCAAGGCGCGTGCAGCGCAAGGCATTATGCCGCCCAAATGGGTGTATCCTTATGTCATTAATGACGCGCGCAACGTCATCACGGGCGCGCCCTTTGGCGACGGCCCCGATGCGCCTCTATATGCCGATTTCAAGGCGAAGGTAGCCAAGCTCAAAATCAGCCAGACCGAAAAAGACCTGCTGATCGCGGACGCGGCGCAGGCGCTGAACGCGTCAGTAAAGCCTGCTTATGAGGCGTTGATTGCCGAAATGACGGCGCAGGAAAAGGTCGCTGGAACCGACGATGGTGTTTGGCGGTTTAAGGATGGCGCGGGCTATTATGCCGAGCGCCTCGCCAATTATACCACGACCGATATGACGCCGGACCAGATCCACAATCTGGGCCTCGCGCAAGTGGCGCGCATTCATAAGGAAATGGGTGTCGTCCAGAAAAAGATGGGCGTGAAGGGCGATCTTCAGGCCTTCTTCAATTATATGCGCACCGAACCCAAATTCTACGCAGCCGAAACCGCCGAAGGTCGCGCCTTGTATCTTTCGGAAACACAAAAGGCGCAGGATGCGATCACGCCCTTGCTACCCAAATGGTTTGGCGTTTTGCCCAAGGCCCCCTTGGTCGTAAAACCCGTTGAGGCCTTCCGCGAAAAATCGGCGGGCAAGGCATTTTACCAAAGCCCCAGCCCCGACGGCTCGCGCCCCGGCACCTATTATGCCAATTTGTATAAGATGGCGGATATGCCGCTGACCGAGGTTGAGGCGCTGTTTTACCATGAGGGCGTTCCCGGCCACCATATGCAGCGCGCAATCCAGACCGAACTCAAAGACGTGCCCGCATTCCGCCAATTTGGCGGCGTCACGGCTTACTCCGAAGGCTGGGGTCTCTATGCGGAGAAATTGGGCAAGGATATGGGCCTTTATACTGACCCCGCGCGGGATTTTGGCCGGTTGCAACTGGAACTCCACCGCGCGATTCGCTTGGTGGTTGATAGCGGTCTGCACCACAAACGCTGGACCCGCGAACAAGCGATCAAATATGTCGAGGACAATAGCGCCGATGCACCGGGCGGCATTGTGAAGGCGATTGAGCGCTACATCATCTATCCCGGCCAAGCGACCGCCTATATGGTTGGCCGCCTGAAAATCAGCGAACTGCGCGGCAAGGCGCAAAAGGCGCTGGGCAAGAAATTTGACATACGCGGGTTCCACGACACGGTGCTGAAATCAGGTCCGGTGCCATTGGATGTACTCGAAGAGCAAGTCGACGCGTGGATTGCCACGCGTAAGTGATGGCGTGGGGGGTAGCTCCCCCGTCGTCCGCAAACAGCCTTCTCGCTAACCACAGCGTCACTCGTTGGCTGGTTCGCCGCCATCAACCGCCCGCACCCCGAAATCGAAGCGGATGCGCACCCACACGCCCAATTGCGGTTTGTTATCGATGCGCGGGGGCTTGACCAAAAATTGCCACGCGGCGAGGCGTAATGCCTTGGCAAGGCCGGTACCGCGCGGGTTTTCGCCTATGATCTGGCAATTTTCCACACGGTTACGTTCGATCATGCGGCACGCGATTTCCGCCGACGCGCCGGGCGGGATACGCTTGACCGTAGCCAGATAGGGCGCAAGTTCGCTGTCATAGGGTTCGTGCAGCCAGGCCACAGGATAGAGCTGGGCCCCGCCGGGGCCAAGGCCGGGCCCCATCATGCCCATTGCACCTTGTCCGCTGCCTTTATTGTCGCCCGCGCCTGCCCCGCCGCCCGCTGGCAATTTTGATAAGTCCATTGCGTCAAAATCCGTCTTGCTGACTTTGATAAAATCGGGGTTAGGCGGCGGCGCCTGGACTGGGTTGACGGGTGGCAGTAAGGGTTTCGGGATCGGCGGCGTGGGGGTGCTTTTCTGCGCTTCGGTGACGGGTGTTTGTGTTTCGCTCTTTTCAGCCGACGATGCGGACTGCGCTTCTGCCTCCAGAGAGAAGGTGCTGAGGCTGCGGGTGCCTGCCGCAGGGCCGCCCGCGCGCATGCTCAGGCTCAATATCGCCAATATGATGATGATCTCAAGCAGCAGCGCGACAGCGAGGCCAAGCCCACGCCGCCGAAGGTCCTCACGGCTCCAATCTGTCTGTTCTGAATAGGCCATGCGTGCAGCGCGCAGCTTTAGTGCGCTGGGCGCTGCTTGCAATCCCGCATTATAGAGGCGTGAACCGGACCTTCAGCCCATCCTTGGGCTTGGGGATCGGCCAAGCCTGCCAATCGGGCGCATAGCCATCGGCAATCTCGACCTTAACCGACGTCAGCAAATGGTGCATGAACAGCTTGGTCTGCATATACGCAAAGTGCAGGCCAAGGCACATATGCGCGCCGCCGCCAAAAGGCACCCACGCATATTTATGCCGCGCCTTCACCTTGGCAGGCGTAAAGCGCATGGGGTCAAATTCATGCGGGTTTGGCCAATATTCTTCCATCATATGAACGTAAGACGGGCTGATGCTGACCGATGTGCCCTTGGGGATATGATAGCCCATAAAGTCAAAATCACGCAACGCGCGGCGCGGGATGGACGGCACGGGCGAAATCATGCGCAGCGATTCCTTAAATGCATATTCCGTCAGCTCAAACTTATCGAGGTCGGCAAAGGCGATGTCCGATCCGCCAGGCCCAATCGCGAGGCACTCTTCGCGCAATTTCTGCTGCCATTCGGGATGCTTGGTAAGATACCAGATCATCGACGTCACCGACGAAGTAATCGTGTCATGCGCCGCCATCATCAGGAAGTTCATGTGGTCGATCAACTCGCCATCAGACATATACTCGCCGTCGTCGCGCGTTGACCGGCAGAATTGGCTGAACATATCTTGCCGGTTTTCATTGCGACGACGCTCGGCGATTTGTGGCCCGAAATAATCAATGAGATATTTGCGGCCAGCAACGCCCTTGCCCATCGGCGTGAAGGGTAATGGCGCGCGAATGGGCGCGACCGATGCCTGCACCATGTCGACAAAAGCCTTGTTAATCTTGTCCGCCTCTGGCCCCAATGGTATGCCTAAGAAGCTGCTCGCCGCGACATCGAGCGTCAGTTGCTTGATCGCCGGATAGAAAAGCATGTCGCCGCGCCAGTCTTTTAACTGCTCGGCAAAAATGCGGTTCATGTCTTGGGTGTAGGCACGCATTGGCCCTGGCTTGAACGCGATACCAAGCGCGCGCCGGTCCATGCGGTGATGGTCAAAATCCATCAACATCAAACCGCGCGGGAACAATAAGTTCAGAACTGGGCCCCAGCCTTGCTCCGACGAAAACAGCTTTTCACGGTCAAACAGCAACAGCTCATTGGCCTCTGCACCGACCAGTGACACCGTCGGATTGCCAAAGGCGTTGGTGCGAAACACCTTGCCATAAGTTTTAACCATATGCGCGCCATAAGCAGGCGGATCGCGCAACACGCGAAACGTTGTACCAATAATCGGCGGCCCATTTTCACCGGGAATATGGGAAAGGTCGCCAATCTTAGTGCGCGGCACCCAATGCGGGTTTGCAGCTTCGCTATGGGCAAGGGCCATGGGCTTATTTCCTCATTTAATTGCGCGATTAAGCTTTACTGCCATGGATGTCAGTATGGCGCAAGTGGGACAAGGGTGTTGAGAAAAGGGACGAGGGGTCTTCTAGCGTAATTTGAGTGCAATGCCCCCCAATGATTATCGTAACACTGAATAAAATTGATGCGTCACAGAACGAACAAGCAACTCTAGTTAGCCCTCTGGATTAAGGCGCATGTCCCGAAACGAACACCAAGCAACTGCAAGCAGGTCCAATGGCGCAAGACATCCGCCAGTCAGGCTAAATCCTCTCAAAACCGCTTGAGCGCTCAGCCTTACAGGCAAGGTTAAACCCAGCGACGGCGAAGCACTGTTCATCAATCTGTGTATTTTTTAACATTGTTCCCAACTTGCTGATCAGGGTTTGCCGCACTTGGAACTTCATTGACGAACGCGTCATCTATTCCAATTCCCTGCAATCCACACCCGCTGCGACCGATGCGCGCACCTCCATATCTGTCATCGCAATCGCAGCAACTATCATCTTCTGTATTAATGAACGAGCTCTGTCCCCAGGCTTGTCAGAGTAGTGTTGAACGTAATGCTAACTTAGATAATTTTTTGCTTGATTTCATAATCAATTACCGCCATCGGAATAGCCCAATGGCGGTATAAAAATAGTCTAGACGACTAGTATTCACCAAGTCGTCGTGCTTAAATAGACTTTTTAAACCATACCAAACCAAACTCAGCTTATGAATGGCGGCTACTTTATGTCATTGCTTGTTATTTGCCCGCGCCGTTTTTTAGATAGCCGTGGTTGGTTCAGTGAAACTTACAACGAAGCGCGCTTTGCCTCCCACGGATTGCCGTCCTCTTTTTGTCAGGACAACCAATCATATTCCCAGCCGGCAGGAACATTGCGCGGCCTTCATTTTCAGGCTCCTCCTCACGCGCAGGCCAAACTCGTTCGCTGCCTGAGGGGGCGTATATTCGATGTAGCAGTGGATATCAGACACGATTCCCCCACTTTTGGAAAATGGGTGGGATTGGAGCTTTCGGCAGACAACGGTAAGCAGCTTTTCATTCCAACTGGCTTTGCACATGGCTTCGTAACATTGGAGGCTGATTGTGAAATATCCTATAAGGTAAGTGATTATTACGCGCCAGATTGTGATGGCGGCATTGCTTGGGACGATCCGACGATTAATGTTCATTGGCCAATTGAGAAGCTCGCACCAGTCCTATCTGATAAGGATGCATGCTTGCCGAAGTTGAAAGACATTGATGTTCATTTCCCTTATGATGGAAGGCCGCTCGATGGCCTGATTGAAATAACCCCGTGATTATCGAACGGTTGTTAACTCGATAGAAGTTGAGTGAATAAGGCGAAGGTGTTTTGTCGATGAAGATATTTGTTACTGGCGGCGCAGGTTTTATCGGTTCTGCGCTGGTTCGGCACTTGATTGGCGAGAGCGAACACGAGGTATTGAACCTAGATAAGCTAACATATGCTGGCGTTTTGGAATCGCTGAAAGATGTTGCAAGCAACCCGCGATATCGTTTTGTCCAAGGCGATATTTGCGATGGCGAACTCATCGGCCGTCTATTGACTGAGTTTCAACCCGACGTGATCGCGCACCTCGCTGCGGAGAGCCACGTTGATCGTTCCATCGACGGGCCAGGCGAATTCATCCAGACCAATGTCGTCGGGACCTTCGCCATGCTTCAGCAGGCGCTGGAGTATTGGCAGGGGCTGCCGGCTGAGCGCCAGGCAAGCTTCCGGTTTCATCATATTTCAACGGATGAGGTGTTTGGTTCACTCGGCGAAGATGGTTATTTCGTCGAGACGACGCCCTATGATCCTCGGTCACCTTACTCGGCCTCAAAAGCGGCATCGGATCATCTTGTCCGTGCTTGGGGCCACACTTATGGACTGCCAGTGCTTGTCACCAATTGTTCCAACAATTACGGCCCCTACCACTTCCCCGAAAAACTCATTCCGTTGATTATAATTCGCGCTCTGTCCGAAGAGGCGCTGCCGGTCTATGGTGACGGAAGCAATGTACGCGACTGGCTGTTTGTCGAGGATCACGCCCGTGCGCTTCGCCGGGTCTTCGAAGCGGGTGTCCCAGGCGAAACTTATAATATTGGCGGCGATTCCGAGCGGCGGAACATTGAAGTTGTCCGCGCGATCTGCGCCGCGCTTGATACTCGTGCGCCCCGCGATGATGGCAAGTCGTATGCCGAACAGATCACCTTCGTTGCCGACCGGCCAGGGCATGATCAGCGCTATGCGATTGATGCCAGCAAGATTAAGCGTGAGCTCGGCTGGCAGCCGGAAGTTGGTTTCGAGGAAGGGGTGGCCCGCACAGTCGATTGGTATCTGACCCATGAGGATTGGTGGCAACCTATCTTACAACGCCGCTATGTCACTGAGCGGCTGGGCCTTAAGGCTTGAGCACAATGGCAAGGAAAACAGTTCTCATCACAGGCGGCACTGGGCAAGTGGGCCTGGAATTAGTGCGCCAACCTTGGCCAGCCGAAGTAACCCTGCTGGCGCCGGGCCGTGCGGAACTCGATCTGGGCTCGGGGGCTAGTATCGCCGCATGGTTCGCTGAACGGACTATCGACTGCATTATCAATGCTGCAGCCTTTACGGCAGTCGACCTCGCGGAGGGATTGGCCGGAGAAGCCTTCCTTGCCAATGCCCAAGGACCCGCTTGGCTCGCCGACATAGCGCGTAATCAGAACATACCTCTATTGCATGTATCAACAGACTATGTGTTTGGTGGAGCGCTCAATCGAGCTTACCACGAAGACGATGATGTTAGCCCTCTTGGGGTCTACGGCTCCAGCAAGCTTGCTGGCGAACTTGCGGTACGTGCAGCAGCGCCTCGGCATGTAATCCTTCGCACAGCTTGGGTAATAAGCGCCCAGCGCAATAACTTCCTCAAGACCATGCTCCGCCTTGCCACCGAGCGCCCACAGTTGCGGATCGTGGCAGACCAGCAAGGCTCCCCAACGAGCGCGCGCGACATAGCTGCTACATTGCGCACGATCGCACTAGCACACCTTACTCAATCAACCGCCCCTTGCGGGACCTACCACTTCGTGAACGCCGGAAAAACGACTTGGCATGGCCTTGCAGAAGCGATTATGATTGCAAGCGCGCGAAATGGCGGACCGCATGTGCCGGTGGTGCCGATAGGAACTGCCGATTTTCCGACTGCCGCGCGCCGTCCGGCCAACTCTTGCCTTGACCCTGCAAAGCTCTATCGGGACTTCGGCATAAAGCCTCAACCTTGGCAGGAGGCGGTAAATGAGATAGTGAACGAACTTCTCTCGGCGGACGAAAGGATCAAAAAATGAAGGGCATTATTCTCGCCGGTGGCTCCGGTACGCGGTTGCATCCCATGACACTTGTCGTCTCGAAGCAGCTCATGCCAATCTACGACAAGCCGATGATCTATCATCCTCTTTCGACGCTGATGCTGGCTGGGATTAGAGAAGTGCTGGTTATCTCTACCCCGCGAGACACTCCAAATTTTCAGGCGCTACTCGGCGATGGGTCCCAGTGGGGCATGACCATAGATTATGCGGTCCAGCCGGAACCCGAAGGGTTGGCTCAGGCTTATATTATCGGTGCGGATTTCGCTGCCGGCGGGCCGTCAGCACTCATCCTCGGCGATAACATCTTCTATGGCCACGGGATCACTGACTTGTTCGAGAACGCTATTGCGCGCCAAGTCGGGGCCAGTGTCTTTGCTTATCACGTGACCGACCCCGAGCGCTACGGCGTAGTGGAGTTTGATCATTCAATGCGTGCAAAATCGATCGAGGAAAAGCCAGCCAACCCGCGCTCAAACTGGGCGGTAACCGGGCTGTATTTCTATGATAAGCAGGTGGTGGATATTGTCGCCAACTTGAAACCCAGCGCCCGGGGTGAGTTGGAAATTACTGACGTCAACCGCGAATACTTGGATCGCGGCCAATTGGCGGTCGAGATAATGGGCCGTGGATTCGCTTGGCTTGATACCGGCACGCCCGACAGCCTAATCGAAGCTGCCGAATTCGTTCGTACGCTAGAGAAGCGGCAAGGCTTCAAGATTGCTTGCCCCGAAGAAATTGCTTTGAGTCAAGGCTTTGTAGATCTCTCTCAGTTTGCAGATATTGTTACTCGCTATGGTAAGTCTGATTATGGTCGCTATCTACAAGCGATAGGCGAGCAGTTTGCGGACAAACCGCGTTGAATTCCTTTATCTCACCCTGCTAATGGGAAAACAATCATGATTCCAAATACCGTCATTAATTTTGAAGAGACAGCTGGCAGAGTGCTGGCGCGCGGCGTCGCGGTTATTGAGCTAGAGGCTCAGGCGCTAGGAGAACTTGCGCGCAGCCTCGACATCAGTTTCGCGGAAGCCTGCGAAGCAATCGTCCAAGCGAAAGGTCGGGTGGTGATTACCGGCATGGGCAAGTCGGGCCATATCGGGCGGAAGTTTGCCGCCACACTGTCAGCAACTGGTACGCCCTCGAACTTTGTTCACCCAGCTGAAGCCGCCCATGGCGACCTTGGCATGTTGGTGCCGGGTGACGTTTTGGTGGCCATTTCAAACTCTGGCAACACGCCTGAATTGAGGGCATTCCTTAACTATGCCGAATCCTTGGGCGTGTTAGTGATTGGGATCGCCTCACGTCCCCGTTCTTTGGTCCTAAACCGAGCAAGTATTGGCATTTGCTTACCTAATGTCCAGGAGGCATGCAATTCAAACATTGCTCCGACTACATCAACCACGGTTCAGTTGGCGCTTTGCGACGCCTTAGCTATGGCTGTGATGGACCTGCGCGGGTTTGGTAGAAATGATATGAGCAAGCTCCACCCGGGTGGCGCGATTGGACTTAGGCTCTCTCCGATTTCGCAGATCATGCACGGTGGTGCAAACCTACCAATTGTCACTGCAGAGACGTCCATGCGCGATACTATTTCAATTATGACAGGAAAGGGTTTCGGGATTGCCGGGGTGGTTGACGGGGATGGTCGACTAATTGGGGTGATATCCGATGGTGATCTACGTCGAAATTTCGACAACCTAAAGTCCGCTGTGGCGCGCGATGTGATGAGCGTGGCACCCAAGATGATAGCCGATAACGTGCTAGCTGAAGAGGCGTTGGGCTTTCTGAATGAGCATGGTATTACCTGCGCCTTCGTAGTCTCGGAAGATGACCCACACGGATCGCAGCAACTGGTCGGGATCATCCACGTTCATGACTTCCTTAGGCTCGGCTTTGGCTGAGCAGTAACTTAGCAGAGTGACCTGACCATGCACCGTCCCAGCTTCGCGATTATAATACCTGCACGCTATGCCTCGACCCGGTTCCCAGCCAAGCCGCTCGCTCCGCTGATGGGCGCGACGGGCATTGCCAAGCCGTTAATCCAGCGAGCCTGGGAATGCGCCAAAGGCGTGGAAGGAAGCGTCGGCGTGTGGGTGGCAACCGACGACGAACGAATAGCTGAAGTAGTTACCGGCTTTGGCGGCCAAGTGGTGATGACTTCAGAAGACTGTGAGAACGGCACGATGCGGTGTGCGGAAGCGGCGACTAAGCTGGGCGATGTGGCGCAAGTCTTTGTCAATCTTCAAGGCGATGCTCCACTTTCTCCGAATTTCATCGTGACCGATCTCGTCGATGCCTTGGTGTCTGATCCCGAGGCACTGATGGCAACACCAGCGGCGCCTTGTTCACGCGGGGTCTACGAACACCTGATCGCCGACCAAGCAGCAGGACGTGTGGGGGGAACCACCGTGGTGATCGGACGCAATGACCGAGCGATGTATTTCTCGAAGCGGGTCTTGCCTTACCTTCCAGAAAAAGCTGCTGAAGCGATCGAGCCGCCGGTCTACCTCCACCTTGGGCTTTATGCTTACCGAAGTGCAGCGCTAAAACTTTATGCGGAGGCGGCGCCGTGCGAATTGGAGGAGCTAGAAGGCCTCGAGCAGTTGCGTTTCCTCTTCATGGGGTTGCCAGTCCGAGTGGTGCGGATTGGCCGGCTGGACTGGGATGCAATCGAACTGAACAATCCTAGCGACACCCCAGTTATCGAGGCGATCCTGAAGAGCCGCGGGATTGTTTAACATCACCACATGGTTAGGGACTACTCAATGAACGCTTTGCCGGACCGACCGCGCCGCCCTCATTGGCTGGTCGGAGCTGCACTAATCCTGTCAGTTCACGGAGAAGCCCTGCTGCGCCAACCCGGCCGTTACCTGATGGGGCTCATATGGCTGGTGGTTGGTAAGCGTGTCCGTGGCCGCAATCAGCTATCTGCACTGATTGGCTCTAGTCGCCAAGCCTATGCCCTCTGGATGGCTAGGCGTGAACCGCAAAGCTGGCCGTTGTCAGAACCGGCATCGGGCAGAGCGGCCTTCATCATAGCCATCGACGCACGCCTTTCGCTCGAGCATCTACCAAAGACGCTGCATTCCATCCAGTTCGCTGGCGTCCCCGACGCTGTCATTGTCCTTGCCGACCCTGCTTCAAAACTACTTGCGGGTTCCTATCCTGCAAACTTACCAGTGCGCTGGGCAGGAGGACTGAGCGATCTCTACCACGAGATGAAGCAAGCCGAAGGAACTTGGCTTCTGATGCTGAAATCCGGGGATCGCCTAGCGCCCAACACCTTCCATATTTTAGCCCGGGCTGCGCAAGAAGGCACATCCTTATGCTATGCCGACGATGACCTCATTGACCGAAACGAGCGCCGCCATACCCCACATTTCAAACCTGACTGGAATGCTGAACTTTTCCGATATCACGATTACATCTCAGGAGCCGCAGCGGTCAGGCTTGATCCGGCGCTGCTGGGTTTCTTGCTGGCATTAGATGATCCAGACTGGATCGAAGGTTTGACGCGCGCTGCCGTAGAGCTCGCCGAACAGGATCCCACGCATGTCCCGCATGTTCTGATGCATCGCCTCAACCGGCCACAACCAGCTACCCCCGAAGTGGCTAGACCTGTGCTAGAAACGCCCCCATCGGTGACTGTGATTATACCCACCCGAAACCACCTTGAACTGCTAAGTGCCTGCCTCAAGGGGCTCGAGCAAACCCTCTATTCCCCGATGGATGTTATCATCATCGACAACGGATCGGACGACCTCGCCACGATTGAATTCCTGGATGGTCTGGATACCGCTCACGTTCGCGTCTTGCGCCAACCTGGCGCCTTCAACTATGCAGCGCTCAACAACAGCGCGGTGGCCTTAACAGAGAGCGAGTACCTATGCTTTCTAAATAACGATGTATCGATGATTGAACCTTACTGGCTCCTCTTCCTCGTTGCCCAAGCCCGGAGGGGTGATGTGGGCGCGGTAGGCGCGCGGTTGCTTTATCCCGACGGCACTATTCAGCATGCCGGAGTGGTTTTGGGAGTCGGCGGTGGCGCCGGGCATGCCCATCGGGGAGAGGATCCGACCGAGGCAGGATATTTTCAACGGGCGGGCCTTCCGCAGTTCGTCAGTGCAGTAACTGGCGCATGCCTAGTGGTAGCGCGTAACAAGTTTTTAGCCGTTGGCGGCTTCGACGCGGAATTGTTCCCCGTTGCATTCAACGATGTAGACCTGTGCCTCAAGCTAAACGCACGTGGCTGGCAATCACTTTACGAACCTAGAGCGGAACTGTTCCATTACGAATCCAAAAGCCGAGGTACTGACCACGCCGGCGACAAGAAGTTGCGCTTTGCGGGCGAACTCGCCCAACTGAAAGGACGTTGGCGAACCGATACACAGGTCGATCCCTATCACCACCTTGCTCTCAGCCGTTTTTCCGAAAAATTTGTGATCGGGCTCTAGCTATGGCGCGGATATCCCTGCCCCAAGTTACGCTTTGTGCGGCAACCTCGGTCAATGTAGCGGCAACAGTGGCTGCCATGCAGCATAGCATGACCTTATGCGATTTTGGGGCCGCTTTGTTGCTTACAGATCAGATCCTTGCACCTCCTCCAGAGGGCATCGCAGTTCAACACATTTCTAATCTGGAGAGCTCAGCTGGCTACTCACGCTTCATACTCTCCGAAATGGTACAATACATCACCACTAGCCACGTGTTGGTGGTGCAATGGGATGGCTTTGTGTTGCATCCAGAGGCTTGGGACCCGGCTTTCATGGAGTTCGACTACATCGGTGCGGTATGGCCGCAGTTCACCGACGGTGCAATTGTTGGTAACGGCGGCTTTTCGCTGCGAAGCAAACGGCTGTTGGATGCATGTTGTTCTTTAGGTCTTGCCGAACATCCTGAAGACGTTGCCATCTGCCGAACACACCGGGCGCGGCTGGAAGAGGAGTTCGGAGTGCGCTTTGCTTCTCCTTCGATCGCTGTCCATTTTTCATACGAGAGGACGGAGCGCGTCGGAACTGAATTCGGCTTTCACGGAGTGTTTAACCTACCGACTGAAGCCGGGTCTGACGGTTTTTGGAGTATCTACCAGATGCTTGATAATCGGAGCGCACTGGCACCAAATCTCAGAAAGCTAATCTGGCCGATGCTTCGACATCGCCAAGGTTTCCGACGAGCCCTGCGGATACTAATGGATCAACTTTTTTGCTGAGCTAAAAGTTTATAAGTAAACCAGTGGCCTTCATCTCTTACGGCTTCAGATAGAGGTCACGCTCGGTTAACCAAAGATCACCATAATCAACTTCTTCCCAATTTTCGAACCATGGCCCGCCGTTGGTATAATGGATCACACGCGGGACCGTCTGTGGTTTAGGATATTCACCTTCAAGGAAATTCCAGTCGAGCGGGAGCGATCCAATATGATCCTCGTTGTGGATCCATTCAAAGCGGTGCAAGAATGCGGGCGTTGCACTATTGACCACATCAGGCGTAAGTGCCTTCACATCGGGATGGCTGCAGTTGAACAGCATAAATGACGACCAGTTTTTGCGCGGGTAAGATGTTTGCTGCTTCCCATCCATCTTGATGTCGAAGGCCGGTGTATAATCATGCTGGACGCAATAGAGTGCTTTGTTCGGATCGAGATGACGGAAAACTTGGCCAATGTCAGTCGTAAACAGGAAATCACAGTCGCAGAACAACACCCAGCCATGTACGAACGCGAGATAGGGGGTAAGAAAGCGGGTAAGCGAGAATTCTGTCGACGACATCGGGTCATACGGGCGGGTATACAAACCCAATTCGCGCAAGGCAGCTTGGCGCAACGGAATGACATCGATCTCATCAGCGGCATGCCGCAAGAGTGAGTGGCGGGCAACTTGCCATGCGATGTCTTCCCGGCTGTCATAGCCCACAAAAATCTTTTGCTTCATTCCGCTTAATCCTCGTTTACAAATCAAAATACCATAGCGGCCACACTCACCTCGCGGCTTTGTCAATTTTCGAGCGCAGAAAACTAGGGATTCTGAACATTATCGGCAATCGAGGCCGCTCGGTTTCGGTGGTAAACTTATCAGCGGCTAGAGTGGTAAACTTATCAGCGGCTAGAAGGGACGCAATCCTCTCCTCGCGGCGCGCGATAACCGACCCTTGCTCCTTACGCCTAGAATTGGCCTCTTGCAATTCCGCCTTAAGCCGCTGGACGGCGCCTTCGTCTCGATCGCAATGGGCCATATGGCGATCCATCCTCGCTTGGAGCATCGACGCCCTGGCTTGGGCATCGTCTGCCAGCTGGCGGTATTGCCGCACCTTGAGACCCAACAGATCAATCTGCCTCAAATGATCGAGCCTCTCGCGATCATACCGCGCAACTAGATCCGCAAATTCGGATCCTCTTATAACGGGCGCTTTCGGTTTGCTTGTCATCATTAAGTGTCCCGAGCATGTCATTTAGACTTAAGTCGCGATGCGACGCTGATTGGATGTGTCCCCTTCTAGGTCGAGTTTTTCTCTGGCTCAAGCGAAAGTACAAAAATTTTTGGTGATTTATGGCTTTAACAGACGATTTATTTCTTGAGCTTTTAAACTTAGGACCTAATAAAAAGTGCTGTTCATCAATTAACCTACAATCGTAGAGTCGTCCGTTGCTGGGTCTGGGTTCGGCCGTTGAAAGTCTTGAAAATATCAATGTGGTGCACCCTTCCGTTTCGAATTGCGCAGCTGGACGCCGGGTTTTGGGAACTCGCTGTGATAGGGTCCTCGCATTATGACGCGTAAGGCATCCAGCTTGCAGTTGCATTTTCCGGGTGCTACCCTAAAAGCTCCCGCTTTTCGAACCCGCAAAGCTGAACGGCCCCGCTTGGGCTGGCTATTGTTGAAGGTGGATGTCAATTCAGCTAGTGCGCGTTTCCGCTGTTTTCATTTTGCGCGCGTCTTGGAGGAACAATTCGAGAGCGTGTATTTTACTAGGTATCAGGATCTGAAAGAACAGATTGATAGTCTCGATGCGATCATCGTGGTCAAGCGCCTCGACCGGACCGTGTTTGATATTGCCGCCCTAGCAGAGTACAAAAGAAAACCAGTATTCCTTGATCTTTGCGACGATCTTGTTCATCCGCATTATGCAAGTGGTGCTGACCCTGGGCAATCAATCACCGCTCTGCGGGCAATCGCGCCGGTTCTGGCCGGAATAATTGTACCAAGCGCGGCAATGGCCGAACGGATCGAAGGCTATCTTGCGGGGTCTCAGGTTACCTGCAGATGCCACGTCATCCCAGATATTGCCGAGAACAGCGAACTGTTTGAGGCGACTACAAAGTTCGTTACGGGGTTCGCGCCCCGCACTATCTCCACAATGCCCATAAACTCGGTTTGGCAGGGACCAGCGATCGTGGCATCGGATTTGAAGCGGATCGTCTGGTTCGGGAATTACGGCAGCACCCATAGCAATTTTGGGATTTTCAGCCTGAAAAGTTGGCTGAAGTCGTTGCGCGAATTTCATCAGATGGTCCCACTGGAGCTGGTAGTGGTCAGCAACAGCCGTAGTGTTTACAACGCACTTGTGGATAAATGCGGCTTCCCAACGCGTTATGTTCCGTGGTCCGGATCAGCAGTCTACAGTGAGTTGCAAAGCGCCGACGCAGCCCTGCTTACGACCGGAACCGATGACTTCAGCGCAGTTAAGTCCGCAAACCGCATAGTTCAGGCTCTTGCCTGCGGCGTGCCGGTAATCGCCAATAACTCCACCGCCTTGGCCGAGTTCGAGGACGTGATTCTAACGGGCAATATGCAGCGTTGCCTTGACATCTGCCTCAGGCCAGAGAACCAGGATCTTATTGCCATAAAGATGAACGATGCAAAGCGCATTCTGGCACGTTACACGCCCGAAACGCTCTCGCGTATCTGGTCAAACTTACTGACACGAGCCATTGGCAAAAACCTGATATGGAATGCAAATGCCGGTCGTTCCGCCGTGATACTAGTGCTAGTCGCCAACGACAAGCTGGACGACGCACTCCTCGCAATCAAAGCCATGAACGGCACGCCTGGGCTGGATTATGAAATGCTTGTCTCGATGGATCTGTTAGAAGCCAACCCCCGTTTTGCGAGTGCGCTTCATGCGGCGCGGTGTCTGCCCAGGTTCTTCTCGGGCAAATTGCCCAGCTTTGACGGTGAGCTTGAGCAATGCAGCTGCGTGGTCATTGGCAACTGTGGGACCAAATTTGGTAAGGCAATGGTTGATTTAGCAAGTAAGTTTGATGTTGAGGTAGTCGAATTTCGCGAGGCCCTAAATCGCGACTTTAGCATTTATTCAACCCAGGAAGCGGTCGACGAAGGTACGACACGCGCACCGCCCGGCCCGCATCCCCCGCGCATGAATCTGGACGGCTCGGTTGACTGGGCCTTTGTCATCCACAGCAATGCGCGCGGCTGGATACTGGACGCGATCTGTCAGGAGATCGGTTCGCGGCAGCCAGCCAGCTGGCAGGTAATCGGACACCGGACACGGCCGCCACCAGCAAAGAATTTGTTCTTCAGCCATTTCACGCTGCTCGATAGCTTTGACATACGCTTCCCTGAGGAGATTGCTGCGAGCAAGATCTTCCTTTGGTATACCCACCCACGGGAGGAGACGCCGGCAAGCATCGCTCGCAGTTTGGACCTGTTCGGCCGGGCAACTCGCGTCATCTTCACCAGCGAGACCAACCGGGCGGTCTGGATAGAGCGTGGCTTGCCGCCGGAACGGGCTACAGTCGTCCTTGGCGCTGCAGACCCGCAATTATTTCTTGGACATAACCGGGACAATGGCTGCGTTGGTATGTCCTCTTCTTTCTACGAGCGCAAGAATCCAGATCTGATGCTGGAGGTAATTAAGGCGCTCCCTCATCGGCAGTTCACCTTGCTGGGACGCAACTGGAAGCGCTATGCCCGTTTCGAGGAACTTCAAGCGCTACCTAATTTTACCTATCTATCCGCACCCTATCGCGATTATCCTCGGATCTATGGGACTTTCGATGTGTTCCTATCGATCTCGAGCCTTGAAGGCGGCCCGATTCCGCTAATCGAGGCAATGATGTGTAATGCTGTCCCGGTTGCTAGCAATACTGGCTTCGCGCATGATCTGATAACCCCAGGCCAAAATGGCTTTATCTTCGACCACGATGCCAGTGTTGAAATGGTCGCAGACCTAATCGAAAAGGCGTTTGCGCTACCAACAGATGTGCGCTCGACCGTCGAACCATATGATTGGGATCGGTTCAGCGCCAAGATTGTCGAGCTGGCCCAATGACAGGATTTATGGACCTTGTCCGGCATGCCGCGCTTCGCCGACTAATATTGGCCAAGAACCCCCAACGGTGGCAACAGCATCGCGCAATTTGGGAAGCCTGGATTAACCGCCGCCAGTCAGAGCTGCCGGATCCCTCCCTGCCGCGGGTCTACGTGGCGGTGCCCGTTCAATGTGTTGAAGACGTTTTGCTTTATGTCGGGCTTCTTCAGCTGCTTCAAGCTCGCGACCTGTTGCCAGTTGTTGTAATTGTTTTGCCGAACCGCATCGGTGCAAGGTTGGCCTGGGCCGATGCGATGCGCGTCGGCTGGGGCGGGTTCTTAACAATTACAACCGAAGCAGAATGGCGGGCAACAGTGAAGCACATGCCGACATCTACTCGACTGGTCGAGTTCCAGTACCCCGCCGGATTTGAAACCAACGGATTAAACCTACCTGCCATTACTGCGCTGGACGGCTTGTCCGACTTAAGTAGGCCCGTCGGCGGGACTTGGAGTGGTTTGGCCGGCGAACGGGACCGAGCGAGCTATGACCGGGCTTTGCCACACCTGAGTTGTCATTTCAGGGCCCTGACAGAAATCGCTTTGTCAAGCGACCAGCCCGTTTCAGAACCAATCCCAGAACGGCCTCAGGAGGGCATAACCGAAGCCTTATTCCGGCAACATAGCTTGGTAGTTGCCAGTGTATCAGAACACGACCTAATCGCAGTTACGACAAAGAACGATGATGGTCGATCAACGATAATAGCGCTACAATCGGCAATGTTTCGCGATACCACCGGACTTGCAATCCAACTGCCGCCCCGATTTACGACTTCCACGGAACGGCACCTAGATATCCATTTACTCGGACGCGAAAGTGGCGTCCGTCAATGCTCTGTAGCCGCACTAACACCGGCCACTGCAATCCAACCTTGGGCGCTGAGTGCTTATCTAAATCGCGGTGGAGCTGGGAATCCTGTGGTTTCCGCATTTGCACGAGGGACGGGTTGTAGACTAGCTTATGCGGAAGACGAGCTCGCGCAGACCGGCGAGATGCACTCCTTCCCGGTCGTCTGGGGCGTTTTGCGAGGCAGCAACGAGATCATTGCCCGGGCAAAAGCCCAAGGGCTACATTTTTATTACATCGACCACGCCTATTTCGATCGCGGGCATGGCAATTCCTACCGCATCACCCGGAATGGGTACGAGGCAGGACTAGTGCGAAAATGTTCGGGCGACCGTCTCAAAAAACTCGACGTCACAATCGAGCCTTGGCGCAAATCAGGCCGCTCAATCATTGTCTGCCCGCCAACTGATTTTTTTGCTGCGGCGCATGGCTGTGAAAATTGGCTGGGAGAAACGCTCGCTCAACTGAGGCTCGAAACGGATCGGCCGATCGTCATCCGGACCAAGCCTCGAGCTGGAGAGCAATTCGTTACGCTCCCGGAGGCCTTACAAGATGCTCACGCGCTGGTTACGCACTCTTCCAATGTTGCAATTGAAGCTGCCTGCCTGGGCACACCAGTATTTGTGTCCGCAACCAGTGCTGCCGCTCCAATCGGCTGGACCGACCTTGGCATGATAGAAGCGCCTCGTTACCCGAAACGAGACGGCTGGCTCGCTCACCTTGCTTGGTCGCAGTTCACGTTAGAAGAGTTTGCCAACGGCGAGGCATGGCGAAACATGCAAAAGCACGAGGGTAAAGACTATGTCTGATGCCGTCATTGCATTGCTCGTCTGTCCACATGATCCCAGCAATCCGGAAACGGCGTTTGACTGGTTTCCCAGCGAAGTCGAGGCGGGGGTTCGGCCCTTTCTTGCAACAACCAAAAAAACTACAGCGCCAAAAGGGATACAGGTTCTTAACCTCGCTGCCGGCTATCCTGCCGCACTTGCTCGGATTGAGTCGCTGGCGGCGATGATCGGAGCAAACGAAGAGGCCATGGCTTCGACGAGCGACAGCTACGCGCTGTTCAGTCTGTGGCAGCTCATTGTCACATATTCCGAAATCACCCAAGTAGCATTGGTACGCTGCGAGATGGCAGCCGATCTCGGCGAACTTTCGCAAGCTTTTGGCAGCTTAGATGCTCCCTTCCACTCATTGGTGCATGCCCCTGGGATCATCTTATTTGACCGCGGACAAACAGGTGCTGATCTGGCTCTGTTGCTTGCTATCGACGCGGCTCTGTCTGGCGCGATTTACTCGCATAACTGGAGCACCCTCCCAACGCTTCTTGAAGAGTCGCAGCAGGCTGCCCGGTCTTTGGTGGTGGAGGGAATGGATGCTGCCGCTGCAAGTATCAACACCTATGCCTGTCTCGACGAACAGTCGGCCGAAGTATCCTGATTGGAGAATGGAAAAGGTGTTAAAGCGTTCACTCAACACGGTTGCAAGCTGGTTCCGATTCACCCGCAAGGGACAGATTGCTGAACTCCATAGGCTTAAGCAGCTTGTTAGCCAGACTGCACTGTTTGATGAGCAATGGTATCTACATCGCTATCCCGACGTGGCAAAGGCAGGTCAGGACCCGATTTACCATTTTATTCTCCATGGCGGTGCGGAAGGGCGTAACCCCGGCCCCCACTTCGATGCCAGATGGTATCTCCGACGGAATGTAGATGTCGCACGTTCAGGTGCCAATCCCCTGGTGCACTACCTGGAGCATGGGCGAAATGAAGGGCGGTCGATCAAGCCGTTACAACCTGGCCGCAATGACGACGTCGACCTCGGTCAAGGTGACATGGGTAAACCATCGCCTCCTACCGAAGTCGCGGACCCTTATGCCAACGATTATGATGCAAGCTGGCAGGCCCAGGCGCTTGGTTGGCAGCAACTCGGTGCGCAGGTTACAAGCTCGGAACCGCTCACAAACATCGAACCAGTCCTGCTCGCCAAGCTTGCTAAAGGCTCAGACCAGTCCCGGATCAAGATGTTTTTGGCAACGGTGCCTGGGGCAAGGCAGACAACTATCGCCAAATGGCAAACTCCTGATCCAGTTCTACTAGGATTGGAATTGCTGGTCGATGGTTGGTTCGTCCACGCTCGGCAATTACTGCTTCGTATCGACGGAGAAGTCTCGGGCGCGCACCGGATTGTCGCCTTCCAGTCCGATTCTTCCGGCGGGACATGTCGGGTAGCTGATCAGGTTGCAGCAAGTTCAGCGAACCTGGTTCGGCTTAGCTTGGAAAACCCATTCAGCCCTGTTCTGTTGGCTTGGCTGGCTTCGGATGGAAAAGTGGTTCGAACGGCCTTGGCCATGTTCCCTTCATTATACCGGGGCGGGCTTCACCATGCGGAGATGCACGCGGTCAGCCTTCAGGGCCAGAAGTCTGATGCGATGGCTTGCTATAATGCCGAATTGGCCGCAGCTCTATTCGGTACCCAGCCCCTGCTATTGGGCCGGATCAAGGTCGATTTACGGGGCGCTAGTGGATCTGAACATATTTTCGATCCGGCCGTAGTAATTGCGCTGGGCATGCATTTCGGAACGCAATTATTGGCCGACGGAGAAGTGACCGGTTCGGCAATGGTTGCTGATCGACTTGGGGTTACATCGCTCGATCCTGCCCTGTCCGCTCGCCGCAGGGGCGGTGCCGCATTAGTAATCCCTGCCGATTGCCTACCCTCGCTCGCCTCCCTGTGCGGTGCTTTCGACAACAACCAAGTTGGTGCTGCGACCTTCTGCATTGTGCCTGGTAGGAACATTGCTGAAGCAGTCCTCGCCTGCCTTCCATTTACAACTGACGCCATGCACGAACTTACGCATCCTGCCTTGCCTTTGCCACAGCCCCGCTGGGAGCCAGGCAGTCGCAGCCAGAGCCCAGCTCAGCAGGTCGGCCTTCCTAGCGCCATCCGGACGTTTGATGAGATTGTCTGGCAAGTGGATGCGTTGATGCCTCTGTCCCCCGACCTCGAATTGCCGGTCCAAACAAAACAAATTCGCCCACCAAAGTTACAAGTTATCGTTACCCATAGCGGCACGCAGGGTCAACTCGATCTCTGCCTGTTGGCCATCAGCACGCAATTGGGAGTTGCTATTGACGGGGTCACAGTCATCTCGACCCAGTCAGACATCACTTGGCCTGTTGAGGTTGAATTCCCTATCGCGTTTCGAACTCCTGCAGGAGATACGGAAACAGAAGCAATTAGCCCAGCGCAGGATGACGTCCTTGTCAAACTTGATACAGCAGTTTTTCCGCATGACCCTCGGACATTTGCGGCGCTCGCTAACCTGTGCAGGACCAATGAAATTGGAGCGGCGAGTTGTGCCATCGGTATATCGTGTTCTGAAGAAGGTGTGAAAGAGGTGATGCAGGCGCCGTGGGTGCTTGATTGTACTTTCGACCCGCCTGGCCCCGCTGACGAGGCCATTGCAAGGTTCTTTCCAGCAGCGACATTTGCCGTGGCGGCGGTCGACCCCCGCATTATGGCGTTGCGTGCTGACCTATGGCGAGAGTTTAAGACCGCAGACCAGGTGAACCAGCCCGCGGATGTTGCAACGAAGCTCGCCAGCCTTTGTCGTGACCGGGGGCTCCAAACTGTTTTTACGACTATTGTAAGGGCCGCCGCCGTAAGTTTAGATCCATTTACGGAAGTCTCTCCTGCAAGCCTAGACGCATTTAAGGCAGGTCGTGCGCGCGACAGCGCGACCTACTTGATCAGGTTGTTGCCGTGAAAATTCAGATTCTGGTCCGGTCAGCCGATTGGCTCAACAGCGCTGGCACGCGCATCCGTTACCTTCGCCTGAAGCGCGAACTCAACGCCCTTGGCTGGAAACTCGCCATTGATCCGATCTCGAGCATCAATGAGGGCTTGCGCCTGAACGCTGACATCTATCTGTTCAGCAAGTGTCAGGACGTCGGCGCACTCATGCTGACTGACATGCTGCGCGAGGCAGGTGCATTGGTTGGGTTCGATCTATTTGACGACTATTTTAGTGGCCAAGAAAGTGCCACGTTCGTGCACCGCGTGTTCCAGCGCGCACTGATTGGTCGTGTCGATTTTCTGCTATGCTCCACTGAACGGATGTCAGCCATTGCGCGCGACTCCGATCCCCAAGTCCCTATCCATGTGATGAACGATCCGCACGATCCTGTCGCAAGGACAATCGTTGATAGCTCGATTGGGGCAAGGCTCCTGCAGGCTCAGGAGAGCCGCACCTTAGAGGCGGTCTGGTTCGGGCACGGCAATAACCCCGTCTTTCCTGTGGGGCTGCACGATGTTGTTGCATTTGGGGCTGAATTCCAAGTGCTCCGTCAAGCTGGCTGGCAAGTTCGACTGAAAGTCCTGACCAACTCTGATGCAATTGATCAGGCTGTCCTCGGCGCACTGCAGACCTTGCCCGCACAGGTGCAGGTCGAGGAGTGGTCCGAGGCTGGCGAAGCTATTTCCCTTGACCGGGCCCTACTTGCTTTTCTGCCGGTTAATTTCCAAAACTTCAGCATTGCGAAGTCGCTCAACCGCGCGGTCTCTGCCCTCGCACGCGGTGCACAAGTCTTTAGTCCTGGTTTCCCGCTTTACGAGGCCCTCGGATCATTCATCTATCGATCAGGCCCAGACTTGGTCGATGATCTGGCGCGCGGCGCTCTGAAGCTGAATGGCGGATCGCTCGACGCGCTTGCCGCGCGCTTCGCCAAGATTGCTGATCCGGCGCAGGAAGCGATCAAACTAATCCACTTCTTCGATGGCCTGACCCAACGGCCAGCGTGCAGCGTGGAGGACCGCGCCATGCGCGGTATCATCCATGGCTCGTCCTCGCCATCATCGATACACCGGCTCTGCAAATCCCTTGGCTGGCTGTCCCTAGGTTCCCCATACTCCCTTTACCACCAGCCGTTCCATGCCGAGATTGCCCAATTCGAGCCGGCTGGCAGCGTGGAGTTGCGGGTGAGCCGCGAGGGCTATGCCCGGCTGGCCGACCAATGGCGCGAGAGTGCCCAACCACTCGCGCGCAGTGTCGACGGGTACAGCCATATTGTGCCGCTGCCCGACAGTTCGGCCGGTCGCGAACTTGCAACTGCAACGCCGGAAATGTGGAAAAGCAGAGCTGCGCGGATCCTGACATTCTCCTCGTTGATGCGCGCAACTCAAGAGGTTTATCGCGAAGTATTTCCGCAAACTTACCTGCTTGTTTCAGAGCATGAAATGCCGCTGACTGTTGCTGAACCGGAGAGGGAGAACGGCCAATGAGCCATCAGAAACCCACAATCGTTTTCTTATTCGACTTGATCCAAGATATCAATATCCTTCGCCCGATCGCCCGTGTGCTGGCGAACGAAACACCCTACCGACTTATGTTTCTGCGATCGCACAAGCTTCGTCGGCGGGACCAGACGGGTGTATGGCAGGCTGAACTGATCGAACTTGCTCGCCTTTGCCGTGCAAAACTTGCCGGGTTTGATGCACCTAGCAGGGTTTACGGGCTACTTCAGAACGAGCATGGGTTAGTGTTTAGCGCCAGTGAGACAGACCTTCCCGCTCACGAGACCAATCACGAGGCGTTCATGGCCATGCCGAACAGCTTTGTCCGGATAACCGTGCAGCACGGACATGAATGTGTCGGCTTCCGCCAGAACGTGGAGCAAACCCTGGCCCATGGCGCTCGGGTGCGGTTCGCGGCAGATGTAATTTGTGGCTGGGGTCCATTAGCAAGCATGACCCACATGGCGGACTCGGAACGTCCCAAGTTCTTCGAGTTGGGGCCGCCACTCGCCCTCAATCGCCTGTTCAATCGTCGGCGCGAAGCCGGTGGGGGAGAAATCGGCCTTGTTTGCGAAAATTTGCACTCCGTACGCATGCGGACAACTGGTAACTTCCAGGCGACTTACATCGATTTAATTCGGCAATTTGCCACCAGCCAGGCCGCCAAGGGCCGACGCGTCGCGCTGCGTCCCCATCCGGGCGGCCAATTCGTCCTTAAGAACAACATCGCCCTGCCCGATAACCTCGAGTTAGCCAATTCGGCCATGTACAAGACCGACCTAGCAAGGTTCGCCTTCGGCATCTCCGCACCGTCCTCGGTGCTCATCGATATGGTTATGGCGGACATTCCAACTGCTGTCTGGCAGGACGCTGACGGGCAGATCGACGTCACAGGTTATGCCGGGCTCGCTGCGGTATCCTCCGTTGACGACTGGATCGCGTTTGCTGACGCCGCTGTCCGTGATCCAGTGCCGTTCCGTAAACGCCAGCAAGAATTTCTGGACCGCAATCACCTAGCAGTCGACCCGACCATTGTCCGTGAACGCTTGCTCACTTTAGTACACGGCCTACTCAGCCAGCCCGACAATCAAGCTCTCGAGCGACCGCGCCGCATTCTACTCATCTCTAACGCCGTTATTCCCACCGTGGAGATCAGCTTCATCAAGCCGCTACAACTGCTTGCCGATGCGGACCGGCTGGATCTGACGGTCATTACAGAGGCCGAACTCAAAGCCATGATCGGTAAAGCCACGGTAGCCGAAGAACTTAACAAGATCGTCCAAAATCTAATTGATTCAATTTCTCCGGATCTAGCAGTCTTCTGCCGCTATAGTGGCCCTCTGGCTGGAGAACTAATTGCCGGCTTGCAAGCCTCGCATGTCCCGGTCATTTTCCATATCGATGACGATCTACTTCATGTTCCGCCCGAGATTGGACCTAAGTACGCCGAGCACAACCGACCGGAGCGGACGAGTGCAGTTCGGGAATTGTTGGAGCAAGCCGATCTTGTTTATACTTCAACCGGTCGGCTTCAGCAGCGGCTCGCTGATCTTGGTTTTGATCAACGGGTCAGTGCCGGCGCGATTTATTGCAGCGGGCAGGTCGTGGTTCCCGCAGAGCTCTCGGATGTTAGCGTTATTGGTTTCATGGGTAACGACAAGGCGCCAGAGCTTGAAGACCTCATACCTGCGCTGTCCGAAATTTTGCGACACAACCCACAAGTCCGCTTCGAACTGTTCGGGTCAATGGCTATGCCGCCGGAACTCCAGCAATTCGGAGACCGGGTTCATGCTATTCCCCGCGTCAGCAACTATGGTGCATTTGTCGAGGCATTTCAACAGCTGCGCTGGCATATCGGCCTCGCTCCGCTTCGCCAGACACCCTTCAACGTTGTTAAGGCGGACACAAAGTGGGTCGACTACACTTCCATCGGCACTGCTGTGGTCGCCAGTGCCGGCACCGCGTATGACCGCTGCTGCGCTGATAATTGCGGCACCGTAGTTGAGAGCAACGAAGATTGGGTCTCTGCCTTACAATCGTTGATTAACGATCCCCAACGAAGGTTCCAAATGGTAAAGTCTGCCCAGCAAAAGCTGACACGCGACTATTCTCAGGACTTACTCACTCGGCAAGTGCTACAAAAATTCGAACTTGCAACACAACTTGCAGCGCAGCGGCGCAATTGAAGGGGTTAGGTCCAGACAGGAATTAGGTCCTCCACATTTAAACTGACCCCCGGAACATAGCGTTCAAAGACATTCGCAAAAAAGCTGTCATAGATTGCGTCGCGGTAAAAGATGTAGTTCAGACCTCCTACGCCCCGCGCTTGATAACCCTTGATCTGCTCGACCGTAAACTTGACCTTACGGTTGATACGAAGCTGTGCCCAGGAAAAGCGCCAGCCCAGCGCAACAAGATCATCGATCAGGGCCAAGTTCTTCGGGTTATCAAAATTGATCTCAATCAGCATAGTTTTGAGCTTTGGGTTTCTGAGCAAATCCGTCATCCCTGAAACGACGCGGTGTTCGAGGCCATCGACATCGATCTTGATATGGTCCGGAAACGGCAGCCCGTCGGCGACCAAGCTGTCGAGCCGACGACCGATACAACCCTGTGGCTTGCGATCATTGCGGGTTACTATCCAGTCCGGCGAAAATTTCTTGTCCTCGGTCCAGCTGTTTTCCTCGAAGTCGTGATAGGAAATACCGAGGCCGAAGTCACTCAGCAGCAGACGATCGATCTTGTCGACATCAGAAAGGGCCAAGCAATATCCCATCACTTGGCCATGCAGCCCATTTAGGTAGATGTTCTTGTTGAGTTCAGCGTAGTTTAACGCTTCAGGTTCAAAAGAGTAGACTTGGGCCTGGCGCATAATCGCAGCATAGATTGTGTACATGCCAACATTCGCACCGACATCGTAGAGCACTTGTTCGCGCCCAAAGCTATCGATCCAGGCTAGGGTGATTGGTTCCTTTTCGAACAGGCTGCGAACCCGTTTGAAACTGGACTTACCAGTCGTGGCAAAGCGCATGGACTGATCATGATGCTCGACCACGGCATAAGTCTGGTCAAGCCATTTCGTCTGGACCCGCAGTTCGTTTCCCGGAGCAGCGGCCTGGGCCTCTGGCGACGGCGACGGCAGCTTTTCAGCCGCAGGCCGATTTCGAAATAGGTTGAGCCATTTGGTCATCCAGCTAACTTTCTTTTGCGAAGTTCTTCATTGGCCTTGTCGAGTTGATCTTCTGGAATGGGCTGAGTTGCCACCCAGTCCGCGAACCGGATCAGGCCCTCCTCAAGCGGAATGCAGGGAGTGACCCCGAAGTTTGCCTGCAATCGACCAAGATCGGCAAAGTTATGGCGGATGTCTCCCACGCGATAAGCTCCGCTGACATGTGGTGGCTGCGTCGCCTCCATGATTTGTGCGAGCAAGGTCGCGACCCGCATGATCGAGGTCGCCTGACCCGACCCAACATTCGCCGTTACCCCCTCGGTTGCCGGGTTCATGACGCTGGCCAATACCGCATCGGTCACGTCGTCTACATGGACGAAATCGCGCGTTTCTGCGCCATCCTCGAAGATCGGCAAGGACAGCCCCAATCTAATCCGCGTCGAGAAGATCGAGAGGATCCCAGTGTAAGGATTGGCCAGCGATTGCCCTTCGCCATAGACATTCTGGAACCGCAGTATCGAATGGGCCAGCCCCTGAGCCGAAGCCGCGACGCGAGCAAGTTCCTCTTGCGCCAATTTGGTTGCTGCATAGATCGAGGATGGTTGTAGCTTGTCATCCTCGCGGGTCGGGATCGGTTCCAGAGCACCGCCGCAGTCATTGCAAAGTGGTTCCCAATCACGCCTTTCCAGTTGTGCCTGCTTGCGCGGCAACGGAAAGCAGCGCCCCGCACAAGCGTCACAATAATAGGCGCCCTCGCCATAAACGGATCGACTAGAAGCTAGAATAAAGTTGGATACTGGTATGCAATCATTGTTTCGAAGCAGATCAAAGATCAACGCAGTCGCCTGGACATTTGTTCGGTAATAGCGATCAATCTCGTACATCGACTGACCCGTTCCAGTCTCGGCCGCAAGATGCACGATTGTTTCCACTTGGTCGACCGCCCGTTCGACAACGACACGGCTTGTGACATCGCCTAGGATGAACTCGGCTCCCGGCGGCGGAACATAATGAGACGTTGCATGGGCACCGTGAACCTGCGGCGACAGGTTGTCGAGGATTCGGACCCGCAAGCCAGCAGAGAGCAGCTTTCGAACCAGATGGGTACCGATGAACCCTGCACCTCCAGTGACTAGTACTAGTTGCGACATTCTAGGCCTCCAAACGCATTTTAACGAACCAGCAGGAAATGGAAGTCCTTGTGATTGGGCGTGTGATTGATAACATAATCTACATAGCCCAACTCCCGAACAGCGAAATCGAGCAACTGCTGGCAGCTTATGTTATCGTAGTAATGGACATGAATTGATTCCCCGCGATCCATGAGCGCAATCAGGCGTGGATCATCGACGCTGCGTCGCAAGTGGCGCGAGTAATGGGCGGGTTCAGCCGACCAGATGCAGCGCCGGAATTCGTCGATCATGCTGTCCAATGAACAGCGATGATGGATCGAATCCTTCGTGCCATGAAGATCTGGGACCACCATGGCAACCTTGCCGCCGCTTTTTAGCTTTGCATGCCACCGCTGCAGATGGCCGATGGGATTAGCTAAGTGTTCAAAGACATGGCTACCGAAAATAAAATCGAGCGAGCCGTCAGGCACTGGGAGTTCTGAGGCATCCCCGACGATGTAGTTGGACCAGAGCTCGGGGCGGATCGGGTACTTGCCGCCCCCATTGTAGAGCCTGTTCCACTCCTCTGCCGGCATCTGCTCAAGATACGAAACGTCACGATCCGATTGGGGTAAAATCTGGGGCACGGGACCCGGTCCGATCTCAACTCCCCGGCCGGTGCAGCTGTCATAAAGCCATTGCCGCGACAAAAGGCGGTGATTGCCGATAAACAACGGCTGGCTTTGGGAGCAATTGAACGAAACATCCAGATCGATCGCGCCGCAGGGCACAAGTGGCCATGGCATTGTTACCGGGTGAACCCCCTCAGCGAATTCCACCTCACCTAAAACGCTTTGGTTCGTCTGAGACAACAAGCGCAAACTAGCTCTGCCGCCAGGAGGAACGGAGAAACGCCAACCGATTTGCTCGGGAAAGTGACGAAACGATACAAACCGTCGAATATCGGAGATCCTGAAGGATGCACCAGACGAGATAGCCAAACCGCGCCATACGCCATCTGCATAGGATCGTTTCGAGGCGACTACCTCGCCATCGAGCAAGAGGTTAGTATCCTGGCGTCGGGCGAGATCAAAAAGGTTCAATGGATTGTTCCAGACTTAGTTGAACTGTTCGTAGGGTGGTAGGCGTCGCTTATGGCCGATCAAGCGCGGCTTCGTCGCATTCGACTTGGACCACGTGCTGCACCATCTCGAAATAGGCATCACTTTGGCCCGTACCGCGCATAGGTTCGTCCTTTTCTGCCTGGACTTCGGTTTGCGATATTGTCGCGTGCTTCATAAAAAGTCCCATTACATGGGAAACTCCACTTTCCACTATGTTGCGCAGATCAGGAGCATAGTATCCACCACGATTGAATGCACCGGTGATAATTTCGTAGGATGGAAAGTAGGCGACGTGGTGGAACTGTGCCGCTAGCGTCTCTGCCGCTATGCGGAGTACCGCCTTGGAGTAGGTTGTCGCCGTGAGAACGTGCTGATCATGCCGAGCTGTAGCTGCCAAGGGAACCGGCGAGACTGTAAGGATAACCTGCGCCTTTGGGTTGACCCGGGCCAGAGCCATCAGGAATTTCGTCATATCCGCTATGACATCATCAAGCGTCTGGTTATAGAACATGTAGCGATCGGGATCGAAGGCTCCGCCTTCCACGCCTGGGCAGACCGGGAAAGCAGAACCGTCATGTCTCGACACCCAGCATTCCGTGAGGCCGAGTGTGAAAACAAACACGTCCAAAGTCTCTAGCATTTCGCGGACAGCCGCAAGGTGTTGGGCCCGATCGAGTTCAAGTTCCAGCTTTGTGATGAAACCGCCTGGCTGGCTAGAAGGCCGGAACGGGTCAAGGAAGACATCGTCCGCTTCCTGCCATACAGACTCCGCTGGAGCGAAGCTACCATAGGCGCGCTCGACCAGCTGGACCAGTTGCCGAGCAGTGTAAATATTGCCGTAGCGCGCGGTGAACAGCCCATAGTTGTTTTTTGTTCGGACAGATTCGGGCAAGATCGGATGGCCCGGTTCGGTAACATAGTAGTTGAAACCGCTGTTGCGTAGGTACCGCGCGATATGTTGCGCGAAACAACTGCCTGCTGTCGCAACCCGCATGTCCGAGTCTATACGAATTGGAAAGTTGACGACAGGGTCTACCAAACCTGGATCGAGCTCAGCGACCGACCGTCGCCAGAAATTGTGCGCTGGGGCGGAGTTGTAGGGATGTGGTTTGGTCATTTAAGCAGACCCTTGTTTTGATTGGTAACAGAGGCAACAAGTTTAAGAATCAAAAGACCATAATCTTCGTTAGCATGGGTCGCATCTTCGGCGTAATATTGTTCCGCTAGAAACCCCTCGTCATTCAAGGCTGCGTGTGGAGCATGTAAGAAATCGAGACCCATGCTCTCAGCCCAGAATTTAGTTCTCTCGCATTCGATTAACCAAAGTTTGCGCCTCAACTCCGGGCGATTTAGGCCGCAGGCTGCAATGTCTTGACCTCGGTACGGCTTATTCCATTTCGCGAGCAATCGTTGCATCATGAATGCATTGTCTTGCTTTGGTGGTGGGCAGGCCAGCACATAGACCCGGCCCGCCGCAACTCCTTTCAATTTCGGCACAAGTGCCTCAGTTTCAAGATGCATGTCGAATGCACTTGTAATGACCCTTCGCGGCACAAGGTAGTCTAAATCAAGCAGACGATCTTCCGGGTTTAGGAAAAAATCGAAATCCAGCCGGGACCGAACCAAGCCGAGGATGTTGTGATACGTCCCCGGGATCGAGAGGAATACATCGACGTTTTCATTTAGCTTTCGAACCAGATCGATTGCCTGATCGTTCGATAGCGCGTCTGGGTCACTTAGCTTATCCCCACTTCGTACCCGATAAACTGGAAACTGGCCCCAGCCTGGAGTGGCCGCCGCGGCTGCGGACATACAAACAGTGTGGCTTTGTCCGACGATTACAGCTTTGGTCATCCTACCCACCCATCACTGAGGCAATCTGCCTTAACACTTGCTCGCCATATCGGCGATTCGCGTGAGTTACATCCTTACCATAATAATGCTTATCGAGAAAACCGCGCGGGCAAACTGTAGCAGTTGGCGGCGGCAGCAATTCGACCCCAACTTTGGAACAAAAATACGTGAGGCTTTTATGTTGCATTTCCCAGCACGCTAGCCGCAATTCCGGTGAATGCGGCTCTAATCTTCCCAGCCCTTCCGCTGCAAACCGTTTCTCATGAAAACGCTTGATGAATTCATTGTCTTCCTTGGGCGGTGGCGGGGTAAGATGAAACACCCGCGAGTGCGTCGCCGACCGTATCTTCTGTAACATAGGCCCATCGGAATTGGTGACGCCACTGGAAATGTAGCTCTCCAGAACGCGCACGGGTATGATGGTTTCTTCAAAATTCACCCCGACTTGTGACGTGTTTTTAGAGACTAAGTAAAAATAAGGCGGCGCACGCACCGTGCTCGGGATGGCATACTGATTGCCTCCTATCGCAGAGAAAACCGCATCGGTTGGTCGCAAGCGGGAAATCTTCTTGCAGAACTCATCTAATCCGGTATCGCCAAGCCAAACTTCACCCTTGACCTTGCGTAAACGAAACAGCTCCAGCGGAGGTAAGACGGGATCGGGATTATCTGCCCGAAAAGCAATTGCCTGCTCGATGGCGACAGTATGGCTGTCGCCAAAGATCATGATGCGCGTTTGCTGTGCTTTACCACTCAGGCGCTCCGCCCAACTTTGCAATCGTTCGATCATGGCTACACGGTCAAAATTGGCGGCATAGACTTCACTAAGCGGTCGACCAACAGCATCTGCTCAAGGAAACCATGTAGGCGATCAAGCGGCAAAGCGCATGGCCCATCGCAAAGGGCCTTTTCCGGGTCCGGGTGAGCTTCGAGGAACAGACCAGCAATCCCCAGTGCCATGCCTGAACGAGCAAGCGCGGCAGCTTGTGCCCGACGCCCGTCGGCACTGTCAGCACGCCCACCTGGCCGTTGCAGCGCATGTGTCGCATCGAATATCACCGGAGCATATTCCTTCATCATGTCCATGCCAAGCATGTCGACGACAAGATTGTTGTAGCCGAAACTCGAGCCACGCTCGCACAGCATTACCCGGCTGTTCCCAGCTTCTCGGCATTTGCGGATGATATGGAGCATTTCCTGGGGAGCCAGAAATTGAGGCTTCTTTATGTTGATGGCAGCGCCAGTGCGCGCCATAGCTGTCACTAGGTCGGTCTGGCGGGCCAGGAATGCCGGCAATTGAATGATATCGGCCACTTCGGCGGCAGGTGCCGCCTGGTAGGGCTCGTGAACGTCGGTAAGCACGGGTACGCCGAAGCGGGCTTTTACCTCCGCGAGGACCGCAAGGCCAGCGTCCAGGCCCGGACCACGGAAAGAAGAGATCGAGGAACGATTGGCTTTATCGAACGAAGCCTTGAAAACATAAGGAATGCCCAAATCGCGAGTTACCGCAACAAAGCGCTCTGCAACTTCCATCACGATATCGCGATCTTCAATTACATTCATACCACCGATTAGGACAAATGGTAAGTTGTTGCTAACAGTGACCCCGTTTGCGACTTCAATAACCTGAATCAAAACGTTTCCCATTCATTATAAAAAACCGCTTATCACGGTCTCAATTACAACTGGCGCTGATAAATGAGATGCCGTAAATAGCAATCAACTTCAACAAGAGTCTAGCTATAAAAAATTTGCGCTATACCACTTTCACTATCGTCGCAAAAAGGTTACGAGAGCTATAATCAGGTGTAAGCACGCGGTTGTGCGCGAAGACACGAGATTGGTCAGCGTGTAGCTATGATATGGAGGGCAAGATGAAGCTAATAGGAGAACTCTATTTTCCCGATAGCGAGCAGCATTTCATGCAATATGGCGAAGCGATTGGCGCCTATCAAAAGCCCCAGCGCGACAAGGCGCTTGAGTATGTCACAAACTGGGAAACTTGCATCGACGTTGGAGCAAACGTTGGCATCTTCTCCCGACATTTCGCAACTCGCTTTATCAAAGTGGTAGCCATCGAACCGGTCGCAGAAAACGTTGCCTGCCTAGAACTGAATGTTCCCAGCAATGTTGAGATTATGAAAATTGCGGTCGGCGAAGAAGCTAGGTCTATCCATATTCAGCGCACGCCCAAGAACGTTGGAGGCGCTTTTGTCTGCGACCACGCTTTAGTTGACTGCCCCATACCGGCTGACAACCCGGATATGATCGAGGAGGTGCAAATGGTAACAATCGACAGCCTAGATCTTAAAGCTGTCGGATTAGTTAAACTCGATATTCAGGGCAGTGAATTAATAGCTTTGCGAGGCAGTTCGGAGACATTGCTGCGCTGTAGGCCGGTTGTGCTGATCGAGGAAAAGCCAATCGGTGGGAAAGGGGGGTCTATCGATCATATCGCGATGGCCTCAGAGTTTTTGATTGGCCTTGGCATGCATCCTAGGGAGAAGGTAGGAGCAGATCGCATATACGCCTTCTGAAAAAATGTCGTGCCGGGCTTCTTGGATACTATCTGCCTTTTTTAGAGTATGGAGTTTTGTTCCTGTACCTAAATGGAAGCTCTAATCATATGGTCCTAAACGCTTCGGAATTGACGAATAAATGCTGCATTGACGACGTCAATGCTAGCTTTGGCTTCAGCTGCAAATAAATCTTCGTCCTTGCCGGATTGCCGCAGAACTTGCCGCATCATCGAAACGACTTCAAGCGAAGAGAGTGTGGGATATTCGAGCCCATCATTCGGGATCGGATGGTCAAATAGTTTGCTCTTACCCAAAAACCTTTTTGCCACGTAGTTGTTGTCAGCTTCGTATAAATTAATGATCTCCCTCCGCTCACAGGCAGACAAACCAAGCTTTACTCCCGTAATTTCTGCGTCTACAATCGCCTTGATTGCGTGCTTGCGCTGAACGCTCGGTTCGAATTCTTTAGAAAGTAGTCTAATCAACTCAATGGTTTTCGCAGAGGGACTGCGGTTTGCACCGGTAAATACCGTATGGATATAGGGTATCTTCGCTGTTCGACAAAAGTCCTGGAAAAGGTCATCTGCAAACAAATAGCCGGGACCGTAGCGCCGCACCGTTAACGAACCCCTGCCAAATACAGACGCCCAAAGGCCCAATCGCCGCCTATAATCGAAACTAGCTGAATGCGTAAATTTCAATTCAGAGAATCTTTCGGATTGGCCTCTTAAGCAACGCGAATAATATCCGCTGATAAATACCTCATCTTGTCTGCGAAGATACACTATAATGTTAACTTTTGTAAAATGTTCTAACAGGCGCTTTTTTAAAGCATGAAGCTTAACCAAATCGTCGACTTTAGACCATAGTAACTCAAAAGAAGTAATCGAAGTTTTGGGAGAGAAATCCAAATCATCCAACCTGTTTAAGGCATCTACCGAGCCGTTGTAGAAGCCCAGCACATCGCGACCCAAATCAGGCATCATTAAAATGCCGAAACGATCACGGTATTTATCTTTTTTTTTGGCAATATACTTTTGAATGGCTGATGACCCAGCTTTTGGCTGACCGATATGCAAGATCAGGATAGACATTCTTAACGATACCCGCATTCGGCATTTCTGTCGATATATACAATTATATAGTGCATTAATATAAAAAGCTTTGTTTCCAACTAGCCCCGCGCCGCCATTGCGCTATGCACCGCCTCAATTCTTTTGTTGAAGCGGTTTTCAGGGCTGGCCATGTCATCCGCACGCATAAACCACATGAAAACCAAAGCAGCTTCCCCGTAATAGATCTGGTGCGAAATCAGACGCGATTCAGCGACCCAGACCTCCCCTGGGTCGAACGCAACTTTGTGTTTGGGTAGTTTTTCCATCCACGTCTGACGGGTCCCGCCCAGCAAATCGGCGTGGATGAATTCAAGTAGTTCGTTAGGGTCCTTTCCAACAAAGCGAGACAGATCGTGCTCTTCATAAATTTGCCGCATGAAATCGTCGGAATGGTGACTGATGTGCCAAATCCGGGGACGGCTATCGAGGTTTGCGAAAATGCGAGCTTGGTGGAAATCGTCATCGATGGAATGGTTGTCCCAGTGCAGGTTTTCGAAAAACGTCTGCATGAGCCGAATGCTTGGGATGAATCGAAATGGGTTATAGCCGGGGAAGCAGGTTCCGAAAATCTTAACAATCTCGTCTTGAGCACTACGCAGCGTCTTTGAAACGGCCTCGAACAGGCTCTGATCGCCTCGGCATAGCACGTCGAAAATCGACTGCCGCAAGGGATCCTTAAACCGCAAAGCCGGACCACTGCGATCAAAGAGCGAACGCTGCACGGGAGGCTCACCTTCGAGAAATGCGGAAGTCGTCAACTTTTTCACGCGGCGCCGGATCTCGGGCTCAAGGACTCGATCCAATTCCTTTTCCATCGAAGCGATTGGGGAGAAGTCTAATGGCAGCCGATAGTCACGGACTAAGACCAGATGGCCCTGCTCAAAGAGGTCGGCAATACCCCCACGCGCGGCGATCTCGGACAAAGAAAGTTCGAGAATATAGTCCTTAACACCAGGGTGGCGATCAATCCGAGCCATTTATGAGTATCCTTTTCTTAGCGGCAATTCTGCCCCTGCACGGATCAGAACTTTTGCGGTTCCTCCAAGAGCAATTTATATTCAGCGTAAACTTCCTCGAAGTCCTCATATTCGGTGATCGCTCCATCGCGGAATAGCAGGAACCGGTTGCATGTTCCTTTTAGGTAACGATGGCTGTGAGATACAATTAGCATAGCCTTTTCTTTACGTTTCTCGAATAACTCGACCTTGCAACGTTCGCGAAAGGAATCGTCCCCGACAGCCATAACTTCATCGATCAAATAGCAATCGAAATCGATAGTCATTGAAATGGCAAATGCTAGGCGGGCCCGCATCCCCGAAGAATAGACACCCACCGGCTCGTACAGATATGAACCAAGTTCTGAAAAATCCTTTACGAAGGCCAGCCGCTCATCAAAATTCACGCCGTAGATCCGGCATATAAAACGTAGGTTATCGATCCCGGTTAGCCTTGAGTGAAAACCGCCGGTGAATGCCAGGGGCCAGGAAACACTCATGCTGCGTTCGACTGTGCCCGAACTTGGCGGCTCTGCTCCGCCGATCACTCGGACTAGAGTAGACTTTCCTGCGCCGTTGCGCCCCAAGATGCCGACATGGTCCCCTGGCTTGATGGTTAGGTCTATGCCTTTAAGGATTTCACGCATCCCGCCCTTGGTCGCGTATTGCTTGGTGATGCCCGTGAGCCGGATCATTCGTAATCAGCTTCAACGTTGAGCCCACGCACCAGCACTAGAGCCACGAAGGTCAAGCATAAGTTAAAGATTGCGACATATGCCATATCGTAATGCGCTTTCATCATTGAACCAAAATATCCCTCTCGAATGAACTCAACACAATTGAGCATCGGGAGGTAAAGAAGCACTTCGCGGACGCGCTCAGGCAGGCTGTCAGCGATAAATGCCGCCCCAGAAAAGGGAAAGAGCAAGTAAGACATTGGCGACCAGAGCTTTTCAACCAGCTCTGAACGTTCCGAAATGGCGCCTAGCAATAACGCCAAGCCCATTCCAAACCAAGCCAGCATCAGCCAGCCGCCGAGAACCTGCAACGCATCCTCCGGTAACTTCATCCAGTCCACTGACCAAAAGGCCGTGATCAAAAATATGAAGGCGACGCTGCTGCCAATAAACTCAAGAAAATTACGCGCCACGTAGACATCAAGCGGTCGCACCTGGCGGTGAAAGAGCAACGGCTTGTTGCTAGTCAGCGCGCCGATGCAGCGACCAGGCATGTTACGCCACATCATCATCGCTGAATAGCCTGTCACCGCAAAGGCCACGATTGGAAGGTCTGAACCGTGTATCGACTGAGTTGCCGTCCATATTGCAGTAATCGTTAGCGTGAACAGCATAGGCTCGAGAATAAGCCAAACGAAGCCGACGTTATTTCTGCCGTAGCGTGTTAAGAGTTCGCGGACCAAGAGCGCATAAATCACGCGCACCTGGACGTTGATGCTGGAGCCGCCAAGCTTAGTGTCATTAAGTGACGGGTTACTGGCCATGCTCTTTAACCCCTGCCAAAAGCATCGATAAGACGCCCCAGGCGACCAAGCCAAGAGCCAGCGTGGAGAGGATCCCGCGGAGCCGCCTTGGTTCTAGTGGGGCGTCGGGAAGGTTTGGCTGAGCAATCCGCTCAACATAGACCTGCTGACGGCGCGCCTCGTTTCGAGCCTCTTGCAGAGAAACTAATGCGCTGCCGAGTTGCTTTTCCGCAAAACTGTTTTCAAGGAATAGCCGCTGATATTCCACGGCGCTAGAGGCCAAGGATTTATTGCCCCCAGCAAGCGTGCCCAATTCCTTTCGCGCAGCGGATTGGAGACTTTTGAGCCGGTTTTCGAATGTCGGTATCTGGGGATTACGAGGCGTAAATGCCTCCAGCTGATTAAGCTGAGTCTGGGTGGCTATGATTTCATCTTGCAGCTTCGACACCATCTCCAGCTGAGCCGACGCCTGCAATTCCGGATCGACGAAGCCCGTTTTGTTGCGAAACGCAGCTAGCGCGAGACTGGCTTTTCTGGAACGGTTTTTGGCCTCTTCAACTTCCAGTTGAGCAAATCTGATCATATCGTCTCGGCCGCGCTGGTTCATACGATTAATTGTTAGCTCGGAAAGTTCCAATAGCTGTCGGTTGAAGCGCTGCGCGTCCTTCGCGGAGTAAGCGCGGACTGTTAATGTCGAAATCGACGTGGTCACATCATTATCGATACGTACGTGATTGCCATAGTATGCGAACAAGTCTTCGAATGTGCCATCTATCCCGAGAGGGTTGAACCTATCAAATATGGAAATGTGCGCCCTGGAGAACGCCTTCTCAAAAGCACCGTTGAGATTAACCGCGACAAGTGCATCTCGAGACTCTACAAACACCTTAGCCGCACTTACTTCTTCGCCGGCATTGGTAAATCCCCCGCCAGCCAAAATCTGGCCAATACCAGAAACCGAGGAACGCTCCGGACTTTGGACCACAAACCTAGATTCGGAAATATATACCCCCGAGGCAATAAATCCGAAATAAATACATGATAAGAGAGTAGGAATTATTACGCAAATTTGGAAAACTTTGCCAACTTTCATCTTACGAACTGATGCATAATCAAACATATTTATTGCTTCACTTTTTGTTTCCCGAGAGATTTCGGACTGGAAATCATCGCACTTCGACGGAGCGTTTGAGGAACAATTTCAATTGTAGACTGATCTTCGCAGGCTCCTTCTCGGGCTTCCTAGTTCAGGCCCGCGCCTGACGCAACTAAAGAGCTTCCAATGTCGGAACAAGTCAATTTAGCCTCAGTGAAGTGACACCTTAAATCTCCTCCATTTTTAATTAGAGTCCGGATCTTAATAGAAGAACGGAGCGATGAAGTGACTAATGTTTATAGAAGGGCAGATTATCAGGGTGCTGCGGGAGGCAGAGGCAGGCGGGAAGACGGCTGATGTTGCCCGTCGGCACGGCGTATCGGAGGCGACGCTTTACAACTGGAAGTCTTTGAGGCCAAGTACCTTGGGGCGCTGGAAGATGAGAACGGGGGGCTCAAGCGTCTGCCGGTAGACGCCATGTTAGACAATGCAGGTCTGAAGGATCTACTGTCAAAAAAATGGTAACGCTCGCAGCAAACCGTGCAGCGGTCGCAAGTTTTGAAGCACTGCTTGATGTCAACAAGCGGCGGGAATGCAGGGTCCTAGTCGAGGACCGGGAGGTCATCCGCTTCCGGTCTTGTCGCGGCGATGACGAGGTGCCTCGCTGACCTCAAAAAGCTAGGGGCTGCGTCGCTAGGCCATAAGGGTAACAACAAAGCTGAGGCACTAACTGTAACTGGATAATAGTTGAGGGTCACGTCCCCGATTATTTACACGATTGCTCTGCCATGGCGTTTACTCTAAGCAATATGAAGAGGGGAAGAAGCTGAAGTTAAATGAAGTCGTCGGTTTAATAGTTACAGAATGAGGTTCGTGTTATGTATCGTTTTTGGCTCCTTTGTGTTGTGGGGATTTTTGCTGCTGCGCTTTCCGGTTGTACCTCGCTGGGAAATTCAGGCCCATCGACCTCACGAATTGTTGCGAGTTCGAAATATGATCTGACAGGGAGTATTGTTCAAGTCATTGACGTCGACGACGAAGTCGCTACCAGACTGCATCGCTACACTCGGCCAACTCCATTCTCCGAGGCGTTAGCGGACACGCGAGCCATTCAGACAAAGATCGGGTTTGGCGATGTCCTCGCCGTAACGGTTTGGGAGGTCCCCCCGGCAGTTTTGTTTGGCATGTTAGATCCTAAGGCGAACTCATCGCCCAATGCCGTCGGTGGAAATACCGAAATTCCGGCTCAGATGGTCGACGAGAATGGCTTGATTTCTCTCCCCTATATTGGCGTAATAAAGGCGGCTTACCAAACGCCGCATCAACTCGAAGAAGAGATCAGGAAGCGCCTGGCAGGAATAGCGAATATGCCTCAGGTTATCGTCAGCATTGCCCGCAACAACAGTTCAAACGTAACAGTCTTGGGTGAAGTTGCAACCAGCTCCATGGTTCCACTGACGCCGCGCGGCGAACGGGTTCTAGATGTCCTTGCGGCCGTCGGAGGAGTTCGCCAGCAAGTGGACAAGATTACTATACAGATTACGCGGGCCGGTACGGTAGCCACAATGCCAATGCAAAATCTTATTCAAGATCCCCTCCAGAATGTCCGTCTGCAACCGGAGGATGTGGTGACAGCGATTTTCCAGCCGTATAGCTTTATAGCGCTAGGCGCGAGCGGATTGAATGCAGAGGTGCCGTTTGAGGCGTCAGGTATCTCTCTGTCTCAGGCTTTCGGCCGGATAAGCGGACTTCGTGATGAGCGGGCGAATACGCGAGGCGTTTTTGTTTTCAGATGGGAAGATGCCAAACTATTAGAACTGACCAGCAATAGTCCGATCCCTCAAAGGAGTGATGGCAAAACGCCTGTAATCTATCGAGTAGATCTATCCGATCCAAAGTCCTTTTTCATTGCGCAAAATTTTCCGATGAAAAACAAAGACATTGTTTATGTGTCCAATGCTTCTGGGGCTGAACTCCAAAAATTTGTAAGCCTTCTCTCCCAAACAGCGTTTTCGATAATCGGCGTTACGAACTATGTGAACGGAAAATAACCTAGTGCCAGCAAAACTTGATGACGCAGTATTTGGATTTATGAAAGATGCTGCAGAAAAGTTAATACTCCCAAAATTTCGCTTGCTGGAACGTCATGAGGTAAGAGATAAATCTGTCGGTGAACTCGTCACAACCGCTGATTTGGAGGCGGAGGCATTTTTAAGCGATGCCTTGGCGAAACTATTGCCTGAAGCAAAAATTGTAGGCGAAGAGGCGGCATCTGAAGACGCTGCCGTGATGAATCAGTTGAGCGAAGGTCTTTGCTGGATCATTGACCCCTTGGACGGAACAAACAACTTTGCAAATGGCACTGGCCCCTTCGGCATTATGGTAGCACTCACAAAATTCGGTGAGGTAATTGGCGGCTGGATACTTGATCCTTTGACGGGGAGGAGGTGTTCCGCATCGCTTGGTTCAGGATCGCGGATCAACGGGGAAAAGGTTTTTTCAAAAGCATCAGGGCAAACCCCGAAGTTGCTAGCAATGTCGTCTCTTTATGGCAGTGTAACTGATCGCGAACTTCTTCGGCATGCTTTCGAAGGTATGTACCAGCTTTCAGAAATTCCGAGATGCGCTGCAGAACAATATCCCAGAATGACGCTAGGGCAGAGTGATATCACTCTGTTTGGAAGAACCCTGGCTTGGGACCATGCCGCCGGTTCTCTATTTGTATCGGAAGCTGGTGGATATGTGGCCCGCAAAAATGGTGATCCATATCGTGTTGACCAAACCGGCTCAGGCCTGATTGTTGCTACGGATCACGATACGTGGGAGCAATTTTCTGTTCAATTGAACGAGTTCGAGCGGGTTGCCAAAGGGGTGCCAGTTTAGGTGGCAAGACCCTTTCTTCGCATTCCACCATTTCCTCGGCACAAAGGCGGGCCTTTGACGCAAGCTGGCAACAGCAGGGTTGACGCTGCGGAAATTTTGATGGCAGTATGTGATGCTCAGATCGGCGGCGCTTTTTGGGGTGCTCAGCCGGACATAAGCGATAATGTCATTCTTCTTGTTCCAGATAGCGAAGAACAACTTCAGGCGATGCTGGCACGCTTGGGCAGGGATCAGCGAAGTGCCGCTATCGCGCCGGCTATGCGTCTCCCCAGAACCTGCCAGAGACTTCCTGCTGACTGTGATCCTTGGCATTTGGCGGCATCGGCGGATGAAATCTGGGCTGGGGCAGATCAAGAAATTGCTTTGGTTGCATGCTTAAGTGGTGCTTCCCTGATCCTTTTTGGGGATGGCCGTTTTGCCGGATGCGATGTCGCACCCGAAGCAGTGCTTGCCGACATTGTAGCGGCTTGGCGCTACATCAGCCCCTTTACGGGTGAGGATTGGAGCCCGATAGACGCAATCTCACAGCTTGCCGCATGGCGGAAACTTATTGACGCCAATCGGAATATCGATGCTGTTTATGGGGTCGCAGGGTGGAAACGTGTTACGCTTGATGCGATGCTCTGGGCTGGGTCTTCCCCGGTCCCCTACGCCCGTGGGTTCCGGCCCATTAGGGCTGCGCGCCAGTATCAAATTGCTTGGAAATCGAGAACGGCTTCTGGGGTGCTTGCCGAGCTAGCCCATAATGGCACGCAAGTCGGTGAAATTGAGGACGGATTTATACGCTCTGTCGGTTTGGGAGCGAATTGCGTGCCACCTCTTTCGGCAATCGTGGATTTGACAGGAATTTACTTTGATCCCAATCAACAAAGCGATTTAGAGAATATATTACAAAGCGATAACTTCGACGCAAAATTGTCTCGCCGTGCCGCAGAATTGAAAAACCGGCTTGTTGAAGCTGACATTAGCAAATACGGGCGCAGCAGAAACGAGATAAAGCTTGCGGATAGAAACCGTCATATAATTCTCGTAGCAGGGCAGGTAGAAGATGACCGGTCAATATGCACGGGTGGGGACGGCATGACGAATTTAGAACTTCTGGCACGCGCACGCACGCACGAGCCTGACGCCCATATTATCTACAAGCCACATCCCGATGTAGTTGCCGGTCACCGCAAGGGCCATATAGAAACGGCTGAGGCGCTCCGCTTTGCTGATGAAATCCAGCACAATACGGCAATCACATCGCTTATCGATGCCGTGGACGGCGTCCATGTCATTACGTCGCTCGCCGGCTTTGAAGCTCTGTTGCGCGGCAAGGCTGTGACGACCCATGGCGTGCCCTTTTATGCCGGCTGGGGACTGACCAAGGATTTGGGCAATGTACCGGCCCGGCGCACCCGGCGTCTGTCGCTAGATGAACTCGTGGCAGGAACCTTACTGCTCTATCCGCGCTATACGGACCCCGTGACACGCTTGCCCTGCCCCGCTGAATTGCTGGTGGAACGGATAGCGCATGGAGCAGCCAGTATATCAACCCCGCTGATCACCTTGCGACAATGGCAGGGCCGCTTGCGGTCGCTTCTGCGGTCGCTTATTGGAGGGCGCTAATGTTCGCTCGTGTCCCTGCCAATGTTTCTGTAGAACACCGGAAATTTTTATTCTTGCAAGGTCCCCCCGGGCCATTCTTTAGGCTGCTGGCGCAGAGGCTGGTGGAACAAGGCGCGTGCGTCCGTCGAATCAATTTGTCAGGCGGCGACAAGCATGACTGGCCCGACGATAGCGTCAATTATGCCGGTTTAATGCGCCGCTGGCCATTATTCTTTGATCGTGTCGTGCTGGATTGGGGCATAACCGATCTCGTCCTTTTTGGAGATTGCCGGCCTGTGCATCAGGTGGCGATCCGATTGGCACAGCTGCGGGGCATTCACGTTCATGTTTTTGAGGAGGGATATATTAGGCCCGATTGGATGACGCTGGAGCGCGATGGCGTGAACGGCCACTCTCCAATTACCCGTGATCCCGACCTAATCTTGGCCGCGGCACGCGCATTGCCCCCAATTCCGAAGCTGCCTACAATTACCGCAGATTTTAAAAGGCGCGCGCGCGACAGCTATTGGCATTATCATCATGTGTTTTTCGGAAAATTGCGTTTCCCATTTTACCGCACCCATCGGCAAGGCTCTTTGTTCTTAGATGCGTTCGGATGGCTGTTGAAATTCGCACGTAAGCCAAGGCGCGATGCGCAGGCAGAACAGACGATAAAATGCGTTGAAGATAAAGACTATTTCCTATTCCCGCTCCAGTTAACGGGAGACTATCAGATCCGCGCCCACTCGCCATTTGGGTCGATGTTGGTCGCCATGGAATATGTGCTTGCAAGTTTCGCGGGTTTTGCCCCCCAAAATGTCAACTTGCTCATCAAAGAACACCCGCTCGATAGCGGATATTTAGACTGGCGACGGAAGATTATGATCCAAGCGCGCCGACTGGGCATAGAGGATCGCGTTTTTCATATTGACGGCGGCGATCTTCAGAAACTTACAGAGGCATCGCTTGGCATGGTCTGCGTGAACAGCACATCGGGAACGCTTGCTTTGGAAGCTGGAAAGCCTGTCGCGGTGCTTGGCGAAGCCGTGTATGATGTCCCAGGAGTAACGCACCAAGGCGGCCTGGATAAATTTTGGTCCCTACCAGAAATACCTGACGTGCGCCTTTACGATGCGTTCAAACGCATGCTGCATGCGCAATGCCTGGTCCGAGGGGGCTTAGCCAGCAAATCGGGGGTTGAGACACTTGTCAAAAACAGCGCCGAACGACTGCTTGCCGAACTGACGCCGCAGGCGGCTGAAAACCACCGCCCTGTGAAGCGCCGCCCTAGTCTGCGCCGTGTTGCGTGACCCACTGCCCTTGCGAATAGCCGCAGTTTTATGCTTGTAATGCACATGGAAGTTAGACAAAGCCACGGTCGTGTGATGCGCGGTGCAACCTCCTAGGAATGTAATAGCCCTAAATATGCCGCGTCAGCGTCCTTTCCTTATTGATGTGAGCCGCCTGATCTGGCGCGCATGGAGCCTGCGCCTGCCAACAGGGATTGATCGGGTATGCCTTGCCTATCTAGCGCATTACGGCGCGCGTTCCCATGCGGTCATTCAAAAGCAAAGCTTGCGCATCGTTCTCAATGCCAAGGCAAGCGACGCCTTATTCCAGTTGCTGCTTCATGGCGGACCGCGCATGAGGACCAATCTGACAACTTGCCTTGCGCAAGCGGGCTGGCAGAGAGAGCGGGATGTCCGAGGCAAACTCTACCTGAATGTCGGGCATACGGGCCTTGACGTGCGCAGCCTGCCCAATTGGCTGAAACGGACAAAGCTTCGGCCTGTCTATCTTGTGCACGACCTGATCCCCATTACCCACCCGCATTATTGCCGCGCGGGAGAAGCTGAACGCCATACCAAGCGGATGCGCCACCTGCTCGAAAGCGCAGATGGCGTTATTGCAAATTCGCAAGACACGCTTGATCAGCTTGAGCAGTTCGCAATCGAGCAGAACCTTCCCCTTCCAGGACATAAGCTGACGGCGTTGCTCGGCACTGAAGCATTGCCAATCACGGCTCCGTCTCTTGACCGACCATCTCGTCCTTATTTTGTTATGATCGGCACGATTGAGGCTCGGAAAAACCATCTGCTGTTGCTCAAGATATGGCAACATCTTGTCCAAGATTTAGGAGAGAATGCTCCTATATTGCTCCTCATCGGGCAACGCGGCTGGGAAATTGATGAGGTCGCCCAGATCCTTGATCAGGATCGCAGCCTGCAAGGCCATGTCGTCGAATTGAGCAGGTGCAGCGATGGGCGGATGATTGGCCTTCTTAGCGGGGCAAGAGCCTTGCTGATACCCAGCTTTGCTGAAGGCTTTGGCATCCCCGTGATCGAAGCGTTGCAATCCGGAGCCCCTGTGATTGCATCGGATCTGGGTGTGTTTCGTGAAGTTGCAGGAGACATTCCCCTTTACCTGCGCCCCGATGATCCAACGGCTTGGATGGAAGCCATATTAAGCTATTCAGAAGGTTCTGCAGACCGGCAGCGGCAAGCCTCGCTTATCGCCAATTATGTAGCACCCAATTGGGAAGATCACTTCCGACGCGTCGATAGCTGGCTAGGGGTCATCGAATAAGACGGCCGCCAGAATAACGGCGCATTTGGTCCGCGTGCGATTAGACTAGGCCGTTGATCGCACACAGAGTAGGGCGTGCCATCCATCCAACTAGCGCTCCCGGCCTGTGTCAGAATTAGCGCCCCTGGCGCGTTATCCCAAGGCAGGCTTCGCCAAAATACTGCAAAATCCTGCGTGCCATCAATGCACTGCGTGTAATCAACGCCAGCGCACATTAGACCGGGCAGTGCCACATCAAAATCTACCCGTGTCTTATCGATCAACTGTTGCTGGCTTGCATTGGTATAGCGGGTTGGGAGGGCGCCAATACGTCCAGGCTGTCCTGACGGCTGCGCGCGTACAGGGGCGCCATAGGTCCCCACACAGGGTAATTGCAGGTGCCATCGCCTGTTCCGGCTCGTCACAGCACTCTGCTTTTCGGCGGGCGGCCAAAGGTCAGCTGGCTAACATTAAGACCCACACCGGCATAAAATTTCCACCTAACTGGGTCTCCGCACTCCTCTCCTGGGAGGCAAAGCAGGATAGGGCTGCCATTTGGTTACCCGTCAAAAAATTATGTTTGTTCACAACGTGACCATTGCTCGGTCTCAGACCCGATTATCTGTTGATAATTAAAAGTAACGGCATTACTATCCGTTTATTCATCCAAACTGGGCAGGGGTTATCTGTGGATACTGAAGACATGAAGCCTGTAGAAGCGATCTACTCGCTTGGCATTTCACACAATAAATTCGGGCTCCCGCTGCCGGATGGTACGACGTATCCGGAATGGGCTACGAACTACAGCGGTGAGAGAGCTCTTGAGTTTATCACTCATTTTGACCGGGTTCGAGACCGCGATTGGGAGCAGTGCTCTTTCCTCGACCTCGGGTGCAGCGAGGGCTCAACCACGTTCGAGCTATCTCAGATGGGATCAGTGGTATTTGGCGTTGAAGGCCGCGAGGACGGCATCTGTCGGGCCAATGTGATCAGATCAGTATTAGGTTCGGAAAACACCCATTTCTCAGTTGGAAATATAGACGATGAAGCCAGCTACAGAAAAGTAGATGGTGTTTTCAACGCAGGTGTCCTTTATCATTTAGAGGATCCTTTGGCCTGCCTTAAGCGCACGGCAGAGAGCGCGAGGCTGTTTGTGTACCTCGACACGGGTCATGCTCCCCGCAGCGAGACCGAACAGCAAAACTCCAAATTTGTTGCGAACTTTGGCAATCGCTATACGCTCGATTACGAGGGTCTGGAATTGGACGTCGTAGACTTCGCTGAACCAAAAAACAAGTCAGAGGTGCAGGGAGACGGTCTGCGCCGCGGTCCTCGATCCGGGATTGGCAACGACAACTCGGTTTGGCTCTCTCATGATAGTGCGATTGCGCTAATGGCTAAGCTTGGCTTCCCTTTCCATGAAACGATCAAGGAATACCCGCATATCCCGCGGCTTCGGACTGTATTTTTCCGCACAGAACCGAGGCCGACGACTTTTGATGGCAAGTACACTTGGCCATTGCCTGAAACTCTTCCGCGTAACGAAGCAATCCGTCGAACTTGCCAGCGCGACATTGAGTTTCTCCGCGGGACAGGCCACCCTGTAATCGTTCTTGGTCGCGGATCGCTGCTGTCCATTATTGGAGGTGAGTTACGTGATGCCGGCGTCCAAGTGAGCGAGATGGTCGTCCTGCCGGATATGCCAGTTTCCAAAGGCATGATGAACCAACTCACTAAGGACAAAAGTGGCTTTATCGTTTTAGCAGTCGATGATGTAGTAAAGATGGCCCGAAATGTAGGGATTTTGAACCGTTTTGACTATGTGTTCACTAGTTTTGCCTTGGCGAGGAAATAGAAACTCGTTGATTTGATCGGCCCTTCTGGGTGGTCCTCCGGTTCCGCTACGCTCCACCTGCGGCCGGAACTGGCCAAGGAGGTTATCATGCACTAACAATCAACCCGGACCACTCAGGGGGGTGGCCACTCTTCCTGGGTGGAAAGGACCGCAGCACAACATTCGGAATGTAGCTCAATAAAGCACAAGGCGGTATCCTTAAACCGGTCAAAGCCTACCAAATACACCAAATACAAAAAATTATGCCTGAGCGGGTTAAAGTAGCGTCATAGCTTGAAGATATAGACGCTTGAATTTGGAGCTCCCATCGTCCAGTAATCAAGCTTGCCAAGAGGGTGTGGAACAGTTCGACGCAAGGACTAGAAGTTAGTGCCAGGCAAAGTAGAAAATAAACAACGATCCAGCCTCTTTTCTCAACTCGTATTTTGAAACCGAGCGGCACCCGAGCGCTCAGTTGGATGGTCCCAAGGTGGAATACCGTCAAGGACAAGGCATATCAAAAGTGCCGATGATATATCTGGCGCGGCGGGGCGCGGGTAATTGGGCATGTCACTCGCGATGGAGAGTATTTGCATTTCGGGTCTGGCCGTCACCACGCAGCCTACGCGGTCGGGGACAGTCGACATAGGCAATATCAACCGCAAGTTGTGTGAGCTCGCGGCAGGTGTTACACTAATTCCTTTTGTTGTTGACTCATTTCGGGGATTCCCATTCTGCTAGTTTTCTGATCAGTGTCGCTTCGTCAGGGCCAGGGATTGTCGGCAGAGGACGCCCGCGACGCGGTCTTGAGATTGCTAGACAGGGCCCTGTCGGGGTTTTCGGATTGCTAATGCCCCGTTGCGCCTGAGCGCAATAGCATTCCCAGAGGCGGCGAAAGCTGCCACTAAAGCTTCAAACTAAGCCAAGTCTCCGCCGCGCGGTATAGCCAGCGCATGCCCCCAGAAGATCGATTGCCGGATGTATACGGGACTTCGAAGCAATCGGTGTGATAGATACCCACGATATAGAGACTGCGCCGATCTCGCCACTCTATTTAATTTCAATGACTGGTGACCCCTACGGGAATCGAACCCGTGTTTCAGCCGTGAAAGGGCCGCGTCCTAACCGCTAGACGAAGGGGCCAATCGCTTGGCGAGCCGCGGCCTTACGGGTTCGTTTTGCACTCGTCAAGGCCAAGTTCGCGCAAATTCAGTCGGCAAAGGCAATGTCGTCGACGTGCAGCTCGGCTTTTGGCGTTGTGCCCCAGTCATCGGTCTTCGCGCGGCCTGCAAACCAGTAGCGGCGACCGCGATCGGCGTGAAGCATGGTCTGGCCAAGAACGGTCTCGCCCTGACGAAAAGCCATAGCTTTGAACGACTGACCATCGTCACCCGCCACAATAGCGCGGACATGGTCCTTGCCGACAATATCACACTTGATGATTCGCAATGGCCCCGTCACCACCCGCGGCCCGGGCCAGCCCATGCCATAAGGTCCAGCCGATTCCATGGCGTCCACAAAAATGGGGTTCAGGCCACGCGGCGCAACTATGGCGTCGATCAACAACGCCTTAGCGCCCGATGCGTTGGCGACGTCTGTTGCCAATCGCGCGTCGAGCCAATCGGCCAACGCGTCAATCTTGTCACTGTCAACGGTCAAGCCCGCCGCCATGGCGTGGCCGCCGCCAGCCACAAGCAAACCAGCCTCCCGCGCGGAAATGATTGCCGCGCCCAGGTCAACACCGGCAATAGACCGACCCGATCCTTTGCCAACGCCATTTTCGTCGACGGCAATGACGATGGATGGCTTACCAGTCTTTTCCTTGATGCGCCCAGCGACGATGCCAATGACACCTGGATGCCAACCTTGGCCCGACAGCAATGCAACCGCGCGATTATGTTGTCCGGCCAACATGGCCTCGGCCTGTTCCTGCACCACCGATTCGATTGCGCGACGTTCTTCATTCAGGCGGTCCAGCTCCATCGCAATGTCTTGCGCCTCGAGCGGGTCTTCAGTGATCAGCAGCCGCACACCAAGGTCCGATTTGCCGACGCGGCCGCCGGCATTGATGCGGGGGCCCAAGGCAAAGCCAAGGTCGGAGCATATCGGCGCGCGGGTCAGGCGGCTCGCTTGAATAAGCGCAGACAGTCCAATGTTGCGGCGCGCGGCCATGACCTTCAGCCCCTGCGCCACGAACGCACGGTTCAGGCCGCGCAGCTGCGCCACATCGGCCACGGTGCCCAAGGCCACGATATCGAGTAGCTCCATGATCTTGGGTTCGGGCCGAGCGGCGAAATAGCCGCGGGTGCGCAACGTCCGGATCAACGCCGCGCCCAAAAGAAATGCCACGCCAACCGCCGCCAGATGTCCATGGGAGGCCGCTTCGTCGGTTTCGTCGAGCCGGTTAGGGTTGACCAAGGCAAAGGCTTCAGGAAGCTCTGACGCGCATTTATGATGGTCGACGACGATAACCTCAAGTCCGGCGGCCTTGGCCTGCGATAAAGCGTCATAGGCCATGGCTCCGCAATCGACGGTAATGATTAAGCGGCTGCCACTGTCGCCAATACGGACCAATGCTTCGCCTGAGGGGCCGTAGCCTTCCATCAAGCGATCCGGGATATAATAGCCTGCGTTGAGCCCCAAATTGCGCAGCAAGCGGATGAGCAAAGCCGCGCTGGTCGCGCCATCGACATCATAATCGCCATAGACAGTGATTTGCTCCCCTGCCTCAACGGCCTGCGCCAGTCGAAGTGCCGCATTTTCCATATCTTGAAAAATTGATGGGTCGGGCATGAAATTGCGAATGGTCGGGTTGCGGTGCCGTTCAATATCATCGCGCGGGACACCGCGCGCCATTAGCAATTGCGTGACCAGGTCATCGGGCTGAAAATCTGGGTCACGGCCATCGGTGCCGCTGCCCCGCCAATGCCAAGCTTGTTCAAGGACGGAATGATGGATGTTCAGGACTGACGACATGATGCTTCCCTATGGCGCGCCGCTGGTGCTAGCAAGTGGGGATGAAGCAACTCGCAATAATCTGGCACAGCATGACCGGCGGGTCTGAAGCCCTAGCGCAGGCCGCTTATGACGGCGCGGTGCGGGGGCAGGGCGTGAATGTGCTGATGCTGAACGCGGCAGAGGCGGACGCTGAACATATATTGGCGGCAGACGGCTATCTGTTCGTCTTTCCCGAAAATCTAGCGGCGATCAGCGGTGGCATGAAAAGCTTTTTCGACCGATGCTATTATCCATGCCTTGGTGCGCTAAACGGGCGGGCTTATGCGATGATTGTATGCGCAGGTTCCGATGGGCGAACTGCCGTTGCGCAGGCGGAACGCATTGCCACGGGCTGGCGGCTGCGACAAATTGCGCCCAGTGTCATTGTGTGCACGCATGCGCAGACGCAAGAGGCCATATTGGCACCCAAGACCATCGATAAACTTGACCTGTTGTCCGCTGCGGAACTGGGTGAGCAAATCGCAACGGGTCTGCAAATGGGTATTTACTAAAAATCAGCCGAGACGGTCAGCCTTACGATGCTCGCTCTTGACCCAGCGTACGGTGCCAGATGAGGCGCGCATCACGACACTTTCGGTGGTGACACGGCCATCGCGCAAGGTCTTCACGCCTTCCAGCAACGAACCATGGGTCACACCCGTGGCGGCAAAGATACAATCGCCCTTGGCCAATTCTTCAAGGTCGTAGATCTTGTCCAAATCTTCTATGCCCCATTTGCGCGCGCGCTGCCGCTCGTCATCGTTGCGGAAAAGCAAGCGGCCCTTGAACTGCCCACCGACGCAACGCAAAGCAGCGGCTGCCAGCACGCCCTCTGGCGCGCCGCCGCTGCCCATATAGATGTCGACCGTCGTGTCGGGGTTCGTTGTCGCGATCACGCCGGCAACGTCGCCATCGGGGATCAGCATAACGCCGCAGCCAATTTCGCGCAGTTCGGCGATCATTTTTTCATGGCGGGGACGGTCAAGGACGCACACAATAAGATCTTGCGGCGGCACACCTTTTTCCGCAGCAACGGCAGCGACATTTTCAGCCACCGATTTGTTGAGATTGACGATGTTGGGGGAATAGCCGGGGCCAACCGCGATTTTGTCCATGTACACATCGGGTGCGTTGAGCAAATTGCCTTTTTCGGCCACAGCCAACACCGCCAGCGCGTTCGGGCCGGCCTTTGCGGTAATCGTCGTGCCTTCCAACGGATCAAGTGCGATGTCGATTTTGGGACCCGTACCAATCGCCGACCCGACCTTTTCACCAATGAACAGCATCGGTGCCTCGTCCCGTTCACCTTCGCCGATGACGACCGTTCCATCCATATATAGTTCGTTCAAGGCAGCGCGCATCGCTTCGACGGCGGCGGCATCCGCTGCCTTCTCATCGCCGCGACCAATAAGCTTCGCCGCTGCAATGGCTGCAGCCTCAGTCACCCGCACCATTTCCAAAACAAGGACGCGGTCAAGGATTTGGCTTGCTGCAGTCATCTGAATTTCCTATCTATTTGAAATATCGGGTTTCTGGGGAAAGAAATTTCGGCATCTGGGGCATTAAAGTCGGCACTGCGGTTCCGATAGGGAAGGTGTAGCCAAATGTCGAGATTACTTGTTGCAATTTTCATTCTCATGGCGGCGCCAACGGAGGCTGCGGCGCAAACAGCATTAAGCGCAGATGGCTCCGCCGCCGCACAAATTGAGCGTGCCCGGCGGATGATTGCGGTCGATGAAGACGGCTGCGTCAAATATCCTCAGAATGACGAGATTGTCGTATGCGGCGAAAACCCCGACAATAAAAGCCAGCGCATATTTCGCGATACGCAAGGAACGGACGAAGACCGCATACGGCGCGGGGAAGCGATTTCCAGCAAACGCGCGGCGGCATGTTTGCGCGGCGATACCAATTGCAAGATTTACATGAAAGGTGTGAGCATGGGTGTTGGCTATGTCCCACCAGTGGCCATTCCGCTTGAGGAGATTCTCAAGGGGCTGCCCGAGCCCGAAATGATTGTCACCGATGGCGAGAACGCACCGCCCTGATCATTCGCCCAAAATGTGCATCACCATCGGCGCGCCAAGCAAGCTGTCCGAGCTTGCCAGCGCATTTATGGTGTCGTTAATGGCTTGTTCTGGCCCCGCATGGGTCACCATGGCAATCAACGCCGAACCATCGTCACTTGCCTCGGTTTGAATGAGGCTTTCAATCGACAGCCCCGCATCACGCATCGCTGCGGTGATTTCCGCGAGCACACCGACCCGGTCTGCGACCAACATGCGTAAATAGGTTTTGCTGATCCGGTGCGCCGAGGCTGCGCGCGGCAGCTTTTCAAGCTCAGCCGACGGCATGGAGAATGCAGGGCCGGTTTCCTTGCGCGCAATATCGACTAAATCAGCAACGACCGCTGATGCTGTTGGCTTGTCACCCGCGCCTGCGCCTTGGAACAGCAAGCGGCCCGAGAAATTGCCCTCTGCAACGACGGCATTAGTTGCGCCTGTGACATGCGCGAGCGGGTGGCTCAGCGGCACAAGACAAGGCTCAACCCGTTGGAAAATAGTCGCCGATCCATTGTCGCCGTCAATTTCAGCAAGACCGATAAGCCGGATACGATAGCCCAAGGTTTTGGCTTGTGCGATGTCCGCCGTCAAGATTTTGCGCACGCCGCGCGCCTCGACACCGCCAAAGTCTATGACAGAGCCAAAGCTAAGAGATGCAAGAATGGAGAGCTTATGGGCAGCATCAACGCCGTCAATGTCGAACGACGGATCGGATTCGGCAAAGCCCTTAGCCTGCGCGTCGGTAAGAACCTGCGCAAAATCCAGCCCGTCACGCTCCATAGTGGACAGGATGAAGTTGCAGGTGCCATTGAGAATGCCATAGACGCGGTCAATGCGGTTGGCGGCGGCACCATCGCGCAGACCTTGAATGACGGGAATACCTCCGGCAACAGCCGCCTCAAATTTGAGCGCGGCCTGCTTGCTTTCTGCCAAAGCCGCAAGCTCGAAACCATGATGCGCGATCATCGCCTTGTTGGCGGTTACCAAAGCGCGCCCGTTGGACAAAGTCTCACGGGCCAAGGTCAGGGCGGGGCCATCGGATCCTCCGATGAGCTCAACCACAACGTCAACATCGTCTGCCGTGGCAAGCTGCCCCATGTCGTCGACCCAATGATAAGGCGAAAGGTCAACGCCGCGATCTTTCGTCCGGTCACGCGCAGTAATAGCCACAATCTTGATCTCGCGGCCGGCCCTGCGCGCGATAAGCGCCGCATTTTCTTCCATCAGACGAATGACACCACTGCCCACGGTTCCAAGTCCGGCGAGGCCCACATTCAGGGGTGCATGACGAACTGCTGTGGACATGGCTAAATGACTTTCTGCCTGGAATCTGTTGGATTGATGCCGCGCTTAAGTGGAATTTGATGGAAACGCTAGTCCAAGCTTGCACCTGCCCTTGCAGGTGCGCGCTCCATAGGCATAAGACAAGCCTTGGGCTGGCGCGCGGGCATGGCGTTCGCTAGAGCGAAGATAAATGCGAAATCGGAGTGAAGAAATGCGTGTAATAGGTGTCATCGGTGCAGGTCAAATGGGTGCGGGCATCGCGCAAGTGAGCGCTGCTGCGGGCTATCATGTCTATCTGTCCGACCTTGATCTGGCCAAGGCCGAAGCGGGCAAGGCCAGCATTGCAGGCGCCTTGGCCCGCTTGGTCGCCAAAGAGAAAATGGGGCAGGTCGAAGCTGACGCATTGTTATCACGCATTGAACCCGTCGCCAGCTATGAACCGATGGCTGATGCGGGGTTGATCATCGAAGCGGCGACTGAGCGTGAGGACATTAAGCGCAAGATATTTGAGGCTGTGGGCAAAATCCTTGGCCATCAGGCTGTACTGGCATCGAACACATCGTCCATCCCGATTACCCGTTTGGCGCAGTCATCACCCGACCCAAAACGCTTTATTGGCGTCCATTTCTTCAATCCCGTGCCGGTCATGGGCTTGATTGAAATCATCCGCGGCCTAGCGACGACCGACGCCACCGTCGACGTTGTGCGCCAATATGGGGAAAAGCTGGGCAAGCAATTGGTCTTTGCCAATGATGCGCCGGGCTTCATCGTCAATCGCGTGTTGATGCCGATGATCAACGAAGCCATCTTTGCGCTTGGCGAAGGCGTTGCCAACATGCGCGATATCGATACCGCCTGCCAGCTTGGCCTCAATCACCCCATGGGGCCGCTGACCTTGGCAGATTTTATCGGGCTCGATACCTGTCTTGAAATCACCAATGTGCTGTTCCAATCGACGGGCGACCCAAAGTTCCGCCCTGCGCCGTTGTTGCAAAAATATGTTGAGGCCGGATGGTATGGCCGCAAGGTTAAGCGCGGATTTTACGATTATTCTGGGGACGTACCCGTGCCGACACGCTGAGGCTCTGTGGCATCGGCTTTTGTCGTTAGATTTAGTCCGATTGCCCCGACCAAGATCAGCATGATAAACCCAATCTGGATGGGTTGCAGGCTTTGTTTGAACACCAGCCAACCGATGATGGTAATCGCCATTATTCCGATTCCGGACCAGATCGCGTAGGTTACACCGACCGGAATGCTCTTCATCGCCACGGCAAGGAACGCGAAGCATACCCAATAACATGCCATCGAGCCAATACCGAGGCCGATGCGGGCAAAGCCGTCCGACGCCTTGAGCAGGCTCGTTCCGGCGATTTCAAAGACAATGGCGATTGCCAGATATATCCACGCGTTCATTTCAATCTCCCTTTTTGTCTGCTTCAAGCGCGACAATTCGCGTGCACCGAATATCCGGCGCCCTGAAGCAGTGCGCAAGGGTGCGACGAGCCCTTGGCTTCGTAAAAACGCAAAGTGCGGCTCGTTAGGCCAGTGCGGCGTACAACTTCGTTTATTGGAAGCGAATCAGTCATTTGGACTGTATGCATCTTGACGCTGGGTCAACTTCAAGCATTATTTGTGTGCGTGAAACTTTCCAATCGGCGTCAGGGTCATGGACTAGCCGCAATAAAGGCTGCCTCAAGATCAGCGATCAAATCATCGGTGTCTTCCAAGCCGATCTGTAGCCGAATGAGCGTACCGTCCTTTTCCCAAGCTACAGCTGACCGGTATTTTTCGGGGTGGACGGGCAAAGCAAGGCTTTCAAAACCGCCCCAGCTATAGCCGATGCCAAACAGTTCGAGGGAATCTACAAAGGCGGCGGCGGTTGCGGAGTCCCCTTTATGGATGAAGGAGAACAGGCCCGACGCGCCGGTAAAGTCACGCTTCCAAATGTCATGCCCTGGACAGTCCGGCAGCGCGGGGTGGAATACCGCCGCAACATCGGGCTGGGTCTGTAACCATTTGGCGATCTGCAGCGCCGACGCCTCATGTGCCTTCATCCGGACGGATAAGGTGCGCAGGCCGCGACTAGCAAGATAGGCATCGTCGGGTGACACTGTCTGGCCAAGCTGTTGCGCGGTTTGGCGTAATCGCGTCCAATATTTATCATGCGTTGTGACACTGCCCATCATGACGTCGCTATGGCCGACAATATATTTGGTGCACGATAAGATCGTCATGTCGATGCCCTTGTCGAGCGCAGTGTGGAAATAAGATGTCGCCCAAGTGTTGTCGAGCAAAGTGACAACATTATGTTTTTTGGCAGCGGCGCAAATGGCGGGAATGTCCTGCACCTCAAAGGTCAGGCTGCCGGGGGATTCGAGCAGGATTGCTTTGGTGCGGTCGCAAAACAGCGTTTCATAATCCGCAGTCAGCGGGTCAAAATAGCGTGTCTCAACCCCGAAACGATTCAGAAATCCGTCGGCCAACGACCGGCTTGGATCATAAGCGTTGTCGGTCATTAACAAAACGTCGCCAGCCTTCAAAACCGACAGCAACGCGCACGCAATTGCGGCTACACCAGAGGGATAGAGCATCGTGCCATGCGCGCCGGGCTCCATCTCGGTCAGCGCCTCGGCCAGCGACCATTGTGTTGGTGACCCACGCCGACCGTAGAAAAAACGGCCATCCGCGTTGCCCGTCTTCCCTGCCTCTAACGCAGCTACGTTTTCATATAAATGCGTGCTGGCACGCCAAACGGGCACGTTGACGACAGGACCGGTAAACGCGCTGCTGCGCCCTGCAGTGACTATTTTGGTGGCTGGTTTTTGGGGCTTGTCAGAACTCAAGCCGCACCCAGCGCCTTGGGGGTGTCTTTATCAAGGCCCCATTCGGACCAACTGCCGTCGTAAAGCGCGACATCAGTCTTGCCCGTCATGCGTGCGCCAAACAGAATGGCCGCAGCGGTCATGCCTGAACCACATGTCGTGATCATCGGCTTGTTGAGATCAACGCCTGCGTCGGCATAAGCTTGGACAAGATCCTCACCGCGTTTCCATGTGCCGTCAGCGTTGAACAACTGACCAAAGGGTAAGTTGCGGCTGCCCGGAATATGACCCGACGCCATTTCGGGGCGAGGTTCGGCTTCTTCGCCAGTAAAGCGACCAGCGCCGCGTGCATCGACCACATCTGCGTCCTTGCTGTGCAAATTTGCCAGCATGTCAGCCTTGCTGCGCACGGCCTTGTCGTCTTTCCACACGGTGAAGTGGCGGTGGCGCAGAGTGGGTTTGCCAGTTTCGAGCGGGCGGCCTTCGGCTTTCCACTTGGCGATGCCGCCATCCAGAATTGCCACAGCATGTGCGCCAAACAAGGTCAGCATCCACCAAGCGCGAGCGGCAGACTTGAACGGACTGTCATCATAGACCACGATACGGCTGCCGTCCCCAAGTCCGAGCGATTGCATACGGCTCGCGAATTTTTCAGCTGGCGGTAGCGTGTTGGGTAAGCCGCTATTGGCGTCGGCAAGCTCTTCCAAATCCATGAACACGGCCGATGGAATATGCCCACCTTCATATTCTGCCTGTGCGTTACGCCCTGCATCAGGCATGAACCAAGTTGCATCGACCACGCGAAGGTCGGACGCGCCGATTTCGTTCGCCAACCAATCGGTGCTTACTAACAATTCCATGATTTCGTCCTTGCCCGCATATATGATTCTTAATCGGCGCAGGATAAGCAGTTTTTATAAACTATCCAAGCGTTTCCAGAAAAAGCTGCGCATGGCTGCGAAGCTTTTCTTTATCTGCGTCCGCCATCCGCTCCCAATTTTTATACGGCATCGCCATACGGGGATTTTTGCGCAACTTGCCTTCGTTCCGGGCAATGAATTCCCAGTATAACGCGTTGAAAGGGCATGCTGTTGGTCCGACGCGTTGTTTGACGTCATAACGGCAATGTGTGCAATAATCGGACATACGATTGATATAGGCACCGCTTGCCGCATAAGGTTTTGATGCGAGCATGCCGCCATCGGCAAACTGGCTCATGCCAAGGCTGTTGGGCAATTCCACCCATTCATAGGCATCGGCATAAACGGCCAGATACCATATATGCACTTGTTTTGGGTCAAGTCCCGCCAGCAAGGCAAAATTGCCGGTGATCATCAGCCGCTGGATATGATGCGCGTAGCTGTGCGCGATCGTCTGGCCAATGGCCTGCGACAGGCAAAGCATGTCGGTTTTGCCCGTCCAGTAAAAGGCAGGCAGCGGCCGGGTCGCGGCCAGCGCGTTGCTCTCCACATATTCGGGGCCAGCATGCCAGTAAATGCCGCGTACATATTCACGCCAGCCAATGACTTGCCGGATAAAGCCCTCAGCGGCGTTAATCGGAACCTTGCCCGCCCGATATTGCACCTCAACCGCGCGGCACAGCTCAAGCGGGTCCAGCAAGCCCGCATTGATGTAGGGCGAGAGGATCGAGTGCCATAAAAACGGTTCGCCGGTCAGCATCGCGTCCTGATAATCGCCAAAATTGGGCAAAGCATGGACCAAGAAATGCTGTTGCTGCTGCAACGCATCTGCGCGGGTCACGGCAAAGCCGAATTTGGCCGTCTGTCCGATATTGTCACCATAACGGCTCTCAACCATCTGGATGACCTCTTGCGTCACGGCATTGGGCGCAAAATGCAAGGGCTTTGGCATTGCCAGATCGTGCTTGGCGGGTTTGCGGTTTTCTGCGTCGAAATTCCATTGCCCACCTTCGGGCGTATCGCCATTCATAAGCAGGCCGGACTTACGGCGCATATCGCGATAAAAATACTCCATGCGCAACTGCTTGCGGTCCTTGGCCCAGCGTTCAAATTCGCCATGGGTGCACAAAAACCGGTCGTCAGGCAGGATAGTCACCGGAACATCAAAGCGGTTGGACCAGCTATCGAGCATGGCCTTTACCCGCCATTCGCCGGCTTCGGTCACGCGCAGTGCGGAGATTATGTGCCGCTCAATTGCGCGCGCGACTTCGCCGGTCAAGCTGCCGCTGTTGTTCGCATCGATCAGTTTAACGTAATCGACGGTCCAGCCTGCGCTGCGCAGATCCTCTGCATGGTGGCGCATAGCGGACAGAATAAACGCCATTTTGGATTTATGGTGCGGCACATATTCGGTTTCTTCGTCCACCTCCGCCATCAAGATGACGCAGGCTGTTTTGTCCTGCCCCGCCAAAGAAGACAGGCCGTGGCTGAGCTGGTCACCAAATATGGGAATCAAAATTGTCATGTCTGCGCCATAACGCGGCGTGCGTTGCAGGGCGATACAGGGTTTAAAGAAAGACGGGCGCGTCCTGTTTGGATGGATCCCAACCTATTTAATCCCGAACCGTTCGCAATATCTGGCATCACTGGTTTGCTTCGCGCTGCGAAACGGCTAAATGCGCGATCATGACTGACACATTAAAGCCCAAATTTCTTGGTGCGCACAGCGCGCTTCCGCAAACGCCTGAAGAGGCGCAGCTGGATTATGTTCCCAATCCGCGCTTTGGTACGCTGTATCTCGCGCGCTTTGCAGTCCCGGAATTTACCTCGCTTTGCCCGGTTACGGCGCAGCCTGATTTTGCCCATTTAGTTATCGATTATGCGCCAGATGCGACAATCGTCGAATCAAAATCGTTAAAGTTGTTTCTGGGGTCATTCCGCAATCACGCCGCCTTTCATGAAGACTGCACCGTTGGCATCGGCCAGCGGCTTTTCTCGGAAATGAAACCGCATTGGCTGCGTATCGGCGGTTATTGGTATCCGCGCGGCGGCATACCGATTGATGTGTTCTGGCAATCAGGCGAACCACCCAAGGGTCTGTGGTTACCCGACCAAGCTGTTCAGCCCTATCGCGGTCGCGGTTAGGCAATTTAAACAAGCCGCCCAATATTTCGCCTATGAGGAATTTTTCACCCAATCCGGCAGCAGATGTGAAGGGCGCAACCTTCCGTGGTGCTGGCATTCCTCATCTCGTCGACGCTCAGGAATCGTTCGTCGCAAAATATCGGTAAAAGCTGTTCTCGATCGAGGGCCTGCTTTATCACTTCTGCATGGCCAATATATTAAGAGCTTGGGAAAGCCGCGTTCAAGACGCGCGTCGCAAAGGCATGGTCTCATTGGCGATGCTGTCCGTGCTGTCGGCATGCGTTGCTGCAGAGCGCGCGCCGTCACGAACACCTGCACCAGCCGCGAAAAAGGCACTGCCTGTGCAAAAGCTTGCGACGCCTGCCGTTCCGGCTCGTCCAGCGATTGTCCGTGCACCGTTAGGATTGGATAATCTGCTGAACGACCAATGGCGCATTTTTCCGGGCCGCACGGGCGTAGCTATCATGCGCATCGATGGTGGCGAATGGATAACCGGTAAACGCGTTGACGAGCTATTTCCGCAGCAAAGCGTATCCAAAACATGGGTGGCGCTGACCATTTTGGACTTGGTCGACCAAGGAAAGGTCCGGTTGGACCAAAAAATACGTATAACGCGCGATGACCTTGCGGTTTTTCATCAACCTATTCGCGATCGCGTTATCGCCAATGGCGAGATCGAAGTCACAGTGCTTTCGTTGCTCGAACAAGCGATCATCAGCAGTGATAACACCGCCAATGATTCTTTGCTGAGGACAGCGGGTGGTCCACAGGCCGTGCAGAATTTCCTGCTGCGCAAAAAACTGGGCGCCATCCGTTTTGGTCCGGGTGAGCGTTTGATGCAAAGCGGGATAGCGGGGCTGGAATGGCGTCAAGAATATGCGATTGGCCGCCGTTTTTATGCTGCGCGTGGCGCGGTTCCCTTGGCGACGCGGAAAGCAGCGTTAGATCGCTACCTTGCCGATCCCGTCGACGGGGCAAGTCCTGAGGCGATTGTTCGTGCGCTTGCGAGATTGGCTAAAGGCGAACTGCTCTCGCCTGCATCGACGCGCCTTATTTTGGGGATAATGTCACGCACATCAAGCGGTCCGAACCGATTGAGGGCAGGGGTGCCTGCGGGATGGCGGTTTGTCCACAAGACAGGGACGGGGCAAATTCTGCCTCCGGTTTCAACGGGCTATAATGATATCGGCATAATGACGGCGCCTGACGGCACGCGCTATGCCGTGGCCGTTATGATGGGCAGTACAACCGCGCCTATTCCACAACGCATGTCATTCATGCAGTTTGTGTCGCGGACTATCGCCACATATCACGGACAATAACCTAGGCATCAATTTTGGTTGCCAAAGACATAGCCCTGTCGCAGGCAAAGAAAAGGGCCGCCCTGTAGACAGGACAGCCCTTTTCAAAATGCTTTCGCTTAGAAAGCGCGAATATTACTTCGCAGCTTCTTTCGCAGCGTCTGCAGCGGCACCAGCTTCTGCAGCGGCGTCGGTTGCAGTTGCAGCGGCGTCAGTTGCAGTTGCAGCAGCGTCAGTTGCAGCGGCATCAGTTGCAGCAGCAGCATCGGTAGCTACTTCAGCGCCTTCAACAGCGGCATCAGCAGCTTCTGTGGTTGCTTCTGTGGTTGCTTCTGTGGTTGCTTCTTCAGCACCTGAGCAAGCGGCCAAACCGAGCGAAGCGGCAAGAACGAGAGATACAGCAATTTTCTTCATATGGGAAACCCCCTAGCAAAACTTATGAAAACC
>NZ_CAMDCK010000011.1 GCF_945890115.1 Sphingorhabdus sp. EL138 | reverse complement strand
GATCTCGAGGCCAAGCTCATCGAATGGGAGAACTTCTACAACTTCAACCGACCGCACGGTGCTTTCAACGGAAAAACACCCTATGAAGCCCTTCGCGAAAGGCTATAATCTCTCCCAGTCGATGTCCCGCTAGATCGTCAACCTTACATCACCCTCTTCAGCCATTGCAAAAGTTTCTTCGAATGACTGGTGATGAAATTCACAGCGCTGCGCAAATTCCGAAAAACCAAGAATTTCTCTACTGGGACACGTCGGGCCCGAATATCTGCCGAACGGTACGTTAAAACCACCCGATGCGTTATAACGGCATAGGCCGTTAAAGCAGTGTCGATTCAGATAAATGAATAAAGCTGATTTTCTTACCGAGGTGACAGCCTGATTAAATTCTAGCCGCAATTCGTAAAAGGCTTCGGCTTCGTTATTACGCGGAACGAACAGCCCCTCTGCCGCCTCGATTACAGCATCTACGTCAACTTTGATAAACTGATACATATCTATCAAATCCGCATTTGCATCAGCAATCAGATAACTGTCGAAATCAGACGCCAGGGAGATTGCACACGAACCTGCAAAAGGTTCGACCAGCCTTTTGCCCTCTGGGAGGCGCGGGACAATGTGATGCTTTACTCTGTTTTTATTGCCAGCCCATTTCAAAAATGGCTTTCGAACAACGAATGCATCATCGACTATAGGTTCAAGCGCGAGCGCCGATTGTGTTGCTTGGGAAGACATATTGCACAGTAACAAACAGGGAACAAATGTCTAGCAGCTTATTTGCCTAAGGGCGGGCATTTTTGGATGCGTGTGAACGCATCCCACCGCTTGACCCCCGCCCCCTGCCCGCCTATACCGCCCTCAACATCCAACCCATCGGGAATGGCCTTGTCGTCGCGCAACTTGGCTAACGTATTGATGGATATGGGTTTTCACATACGCGAAACGGCTGCACGGCAGGGCTCGATTCTTCGGGGCATTGCTATGCGGCCTTTTCTTGTCTGTGGAATGGCACGCCGCGACTGACATTTCTAACTGAGGCAAAGCACCTTATGGCATCCCGTCCCGCTCCTGCGACCCTGTCGCGTCAAAAGCGTATCCGCAAAATCTTCGGTAACATCCATGAAGTTATCGACATGCCCAACCTTATTGAGGTTCAGCGCGAGAGCTATGAACAGTTCCTGCGTTCTGACCCGTCGATTGGCTATGTATCCGGCCTTGAAAAGACGCTGCGCAGCGTTTTTCCGGTTAAGGATTTTGCCGGCACCTCGGAACTCGACTTCGTGCATTACGAATTGGAAGATCCGAAATTTGACGTCGAAGAATGCCGTCAGCGCGGGATTACTTATGCGGCGCAGATGAAGGTGACCTTGCGCCTGATCGTGTTTGAGGTTGACCCCGACACCGAAGCGCGCTCGGTCCTCGATATTAAGGAGCAGGACGTGTATATGGGCGACATGCCGCTCATGACGCATAACGGCACCTTCTTCATCAACGGTACAGAGCGCGTTATCGTCAGCCAAATGCACCGTTCGCCGGGCGTCTTGTTCGACCATGACCGCGGCAAAACGCATAGCAGCGGCAAATATCTGTTTGCAGCGCGCGTTATTCCGTACCGTGGTTCGTGGCTCGACTTTGAATTTGATGCCAAGGATATCGTCAACGTCCGTATCGACCGTAAGCGCAAATTGCCGGTCACGACCTTGCTCTATTCGCTGGGCTTGAACGACGAAGAAATTCTGGGCCATTTCTATGACCTTGTGACATTTGAGCGTGGCAAGGGTGGATGGAAGATTCCGTTCAACGCGGAACAATGGCGCGCGTCGAAGCCGATGTTCGACATTGTCGATGCCAATACGGGCGAAGTTGTATTCCCTGCGGGCACCAAGGTTACGCCACGCGCGGCCAATAAGGCCGTCAAGGATGGCTTGACCAATCTGCTGATTCCAACCGAAGAAATCTTTGGCCGTTATTCGGCGTTCGATTTGATCGACGAAAAGACGGGCCGGATTTATGTCGAAGCCGGTGACGAAATCACCGCCGAAAATCTGGATGCCTTGGACAAGGCCGGCATTGACAGCCTTGAGCTGCTCGACATCGACCATGTCATCACCGGCGCATGGATGCGCAACACATTAAAGGCAGACAAGGCCGAGAACCGCGACATGGCGCTCGACGCCATTTACCGCGTTATGCGTCCGGGCGAACCGCCAACGCGTGAAACCGCAGAAGCCTTGTTTGCTGGCCTGTTCTTCGATGCTGACCGCTATGATCTCAGCGCGGTTGGCCGCGTGAAGTTGAACATGCGTTTGAACTTGGACGTCGAAGACACGCTGACGACCTTGCGGACGGAGGATATCCTCGCCGTGGTCAAGGAACTGGTGAACCTGAAGGACGGCAAGGGCGAAATCGACGATATCGATAACCTTGGCAACCGTCGTGTCCGTTCGGTCGGCGAATTGCTGGAAAACCAGTATCGCGTTGGCTTGCTGCGCATGGAGCGCGCGGTGAAGGAGCGGATGAGCTCGGTTGACGTATCGACCGTGATGCCAAACGACCTGATCAACGCAAAACCAGCAGTTGCTGCCGTGCGTGAATTCTTTGGTTCGTCGCAATTGTCGCAGTTTATGGATCAGACCAACCCGCTTTCGGAAGTCACCCACAAGCGCCGCGTTTCGGCACTTGGACCAGGTGGTTTGACGCGGGAGCGTGCTGGCTTTGAAGTCCGCGACGTTCACCCAACGCATTATGGCCGTATCTGCCCGATTGAAACGCCGGAAGGCCCGAACATCGGCCTGATCAACTCGCTGGCATCATTCAGCCGGGTGAACAAATATGGCTTTATCGAAACGCCCTATCGCAAGGTCATCGACAATAAGGTCACCGACGATGTGGTGTATCTCTCCGCCATGGAAGAGCAAAAGAACACCATCGCGCAGGCGAACGCCGAATTGAACGCCGATGGCAGTTTTGTTGAAGACCTGATTTCGTCGCGTGAAGCAGGCGAATTCCTGATGGCACCGCGTGACCAGATTACCTTGATGGACGTCTCGCCAAAGCAGTTGGTTTCGGTTGCGGCATCGCTCATCCCATTCCTCGAAAATGATGACGCCAACCGCGCATTGATGGGATCAAACATGCAACGTCAGGCTGTGCCTCTGCTGCGTGCAGAAGCGCCGTTTGTCGGCACAGGCATGGAAGAGACCGTTGCCCGTGACTCCGGCGCGGCCATTGGCGCACGCCGCACAGGTATTGTCGACCAAGTCGATGCGACCCGTATCGTTGTGCGTGTTACTGGCGATGTGGAGCCCGGCAAATCAGGCGTCGACATCTACACGCTGCAAAAGTTCCAGCGTTCGAACCAGAACACCTGCATCAACCAAAAGCCATTGGTGAAGGTCGGTGACGTGATTGAGGCCGGCGACATCATTGCCGACGGTCCGTCGACTGAACTGGGCGAACTCGCCTTGGGCAAGAACAGCCTCGTCGCGTTCATGCCTTGGAATGGGTATAATTACGAAGATTCGATCCTGATCTCCGAACGTATCGTGAAGGATGATGTGTTTACATCGGTCCATATCGAAGAATTCGAAGTGATGGCCCGCGATACCAAGCTTGGACCAGAAGATATCACCCGCGATATTCCAAATGTAGGTGAAGACGCGCTCCGCAGCCTCGATGAAGCTGGCATTGTCTACATCGGCGCAGAGGTGCACCCTGGTGACATTCTCGTAGGTAAGATCACGCCAAAGGGCGAAAGCCCGATGACGCCAGAAGAAAAGCTGCTGCGCGCCATCTTCGGTGAAAAGGCAAGCGACGTGCGCGACACATCGCTGCGTCTGTCGCCAGGTGTTGCTGGTACGGTCGTTGAAGTCCGCGTCTTTAACCGGCACGGCATCGACAAAGACGAGCGCGCCATGGCGATTGAACGTGAAGAAATCGAGCGTCTTGCGAAGGACCGCGAGGATGAACGTTCCATTTTGAACCGTGCGACGTACAACCGTTTGAAAGACATGCTGATTGGCCAAACTGCAGCTGCAGCGACAAAGGGCATCAAGAAGGGCGATGTAATCACTGAGGATAATCTCAGCGACGTCGAGCGTCACGAATGGTGGAAAATCGCCGTTGCCGACGACAAGATCCAAGGCGATCTTGAAGCGGTCAAGGTTCAATATGACGACGCCGTCAAGTTGATCGTCGAGAAGTTTGAAGATCGTCGTGAGAAGCTGGAGCGTGGCGATGAGCTAGCGCCGGGCGTACTTAAGATGGTCAAGGTCTTCGTCGCCGTGAAGCGTAAACTGCAACCTGGTGACAAAATGGCCGGACGCCACGGGAACAAGGGTGTTATCTCGCGGATTCTTCCGCAAGAAGACATGCCGTTCCTCGCCGACGGTACGCCTGTCGACATCGTGCTCAACCCATTGGGTGTGCCGTCACGTATGAACGTGGGTCAGATTTTCGAAACCCATCTTGGCTGGGCTGCACGTGGTCTGGGCATGCAAATTGGTGAGGCTTTGGAAGAGTGGCGCCATGCAAACCCGAACCCAGAAGCAGCGGCCCCGCCAGCCGTGGTGCGGGAACGTCTGGCGAAGGCTTATGGCGCAGAATATGCCGACGAGATCAAGAACCGTAGCGATGCGGACATCATTGAGCTTGCCAGCAATGTCATCACTGGCGTGCCCATGGGCACACCTGTGTTCGACGGCGCACGTGAAGCCGACGTAACGTCCATGCTTCAGCTTGCTGGACTTGACGGTTCGGGTCAGTCTGACCTGTTTGACGGACGCACCGGTGACAAGTTCGACCGCAAGGTCACAGTCGGCATCATCTACATGTTGAAACTGCATCACCTTGTTGATGACAAGATCCACGCCCGTTCGATCGGACCGTACAGTCTTGTCACGCAGCAGCCATTGGGTGGTAAGGCGCAGTTCGGTGGTCAGCGTTTCGGAGAAATGGAATGCTGGGCGCTTCAAGCTTATGGTGCCGCTTACACCTTGCAGGAAATGCTCACGGTCAAATCAGATGACGTGATCGGTCGTACCAAGGTTTACGAAGCCATCGTCAAGGGTGACGACAGCTTTGAAGCCGGTATCCCCGAAAGCTTCAACGTTCTGGTCAAGGAAATGCGTTCATTGGGTCTCAATGTAGAGCTAAAAGCGCATGATTTGATCGAAGGTGACGAGGGCTTTGCCGAAGCAGCGGAATAAAGCAGAGATGGGCGGATTTCGGTCCGCCTCCTGCCCCCGCCTTTAGGTTTTCATGGGCACATGCCCAATGAGGAAAAGAATATGAACGAACTGAGCAAATTCAACAATCCCATCGCCAAGGTCGAAACCTTTGACCAAATCCAGATCGGGATTGCATCGCCGGAGAAAATCCGCAGCTGGTCCTTTGGCGAAATTAAAAAGCCGGAAACCATTAACTATCGCACGTTCAAGCCAGAGCGTGACGGCCTGTTCTGCGCGCGCATCTTTGGTCCGGTAAAGGATTATGAGTGCTTGTGCGGCAAGTATAAGCGCATGAAGTATAAGGGCGTCGTCTGCGAGAAATGCGGCGTTGAAGTTACGGTCACCAAGGTGCGCCGTGAGCGTATGGGCCATATCGAATTGGCTGCGCCGGTTGCGCATATCTGGTTCCTGAAATCGCTGCCATCGCGCATTGGCCTGTTGCTAGACATGCAGTTGAAGCAGCTTGAGCGCGTGCTGTATTTCGAAAACTATATCGTCACCGAGCCCGGCCTCACCGCGCTGGAGAAGTTCCAGTTGCTGAGCGAAGACGAATTGCTCGACGCACAGGACGAATATGGCGAAGATGCTTTCACCGCCAGCATTGGTGCCGAAGCCGTCAAGACCATGTTGATGGACCTCGACCTTGAACAAGAGCGCACGGACCTGCTCGACGAGTTAGCTGTCACCAAGTCGGAACTGAAGCCCAAGAAGATCATCAAGCGTTTGAAGGTCGTCGAAAGCTTCATCGATTCCGGCAACAAGCCAGAGTGGATGATCTTGGACGTCATTCCGGTCATTCCACCAGAATTGCGCCCGCTGGTTCCGCTAGATGGTGGCCGCTTTGCAACCTCCGACCTGAACGATCTTTATCGCCGTGTCATCAACCGTAACAACCGTTTGAAGCGCCTGATCGAGCTGCGCGCGCCGGACATCATCGTCCGCAACGAAAAGCGTATGTTGCAAGAAGCTGTCGACGCATTGTTCGACAATGGCCGTCGCGGTCGCACGATTACGGGTGCCAACAAGCGTCCGTTGAAGTCGCTATCCGACATGCTCAAGGGCAAGCAGGGCCGTTTCCGTCAGAATCTTTTGGGCAAGCGCGTCGATTATTCGGGTCGTTCGGTTATTGTGACTGGTCCAGAATTGAAATTGCACCAATGCGGCCTGCCAAAGAAGATGGCGCTCGAACTGTTCAAGCCGTTCATTTACTCGCGTCTGGATGCCAAGGGTCTGTCGATGACCCTGAAGCAAGCCAAGAAGTGGGTCGAAAAGGAGCGTAAGGAAGTTTGGGACATCCTCGATGAGGTTATCCGCGAGCATCCCGTATTGCTCAACCGTGCGCCAACACTGCACCGTTTGGGCATTCAGGCGTTTGAACCTGTCCTGATTGAAGGCAAGGCTATCCAGCTTCACCCGTTGGTCTGTTCGGCATTTAACGCTGACTTTGACGGTGACCAGATGGCCGTCCACGTTCCATTGAGCCTTGAGGCGCAATTGGAAGCCCGCGTATTGATGATGTCGACAAACAACATCCTGTCGCCAGCCAATGGTAAGCCAATCATCGTTCCTTCGCAGGACATGGTCTTGGGTCTCTATTATCTTTCAATGGATCGTCGCGGCGAACCCGGCGAAGGCATGATGCTGTCCGATATGGCCGAAGTGCATCAGGCGCTTGAAGTGGGTGCGGTCACGCTCCATTCCAAGATCATCGCCCGCGTGCCACAGACTGGCGAAGACGGCGTAGAGCGCATGGTTCGCTTTGACACCACACCCGGCCGTATGTTGCTCGCGGAAACGCTGCCAAAAAGCCACCGCGTACCTTTCGAAACCGTCAACCGCCTTCTCACCAAGAAGGAAATCGGCGACGTTATCGATCAGGTCTATCGCCACACTGGTCAGAAAGACACGGTATTGTTCGCCGACGCAATCATGTCGCTTGGCTTCAAATATGCGTTCAAGGCCGGTATTTCGTTCGGTAAGGACGACATGATCATTCCGGAAGAAAAGACCGAAATGGTTGCCGAAACCAAGGCAATTGTTGCCGATTTTGAGCAACAGTATCAGGACGGTCTGATCACGCAGCAAGAAAAATACAACAAGGTGATCGACGCCTGGTCCACATGCGGTGACAAGGTCGCCAGCGCCATGATGGATAAGCTGAAGGCTTCACCAATGGACGAGCATGGCCGCGAATTGCCTGTCAACTCGGTCTACATGATGAGCCACTCCGGTGCGCGTGGTTCGCCAGCGCAGATGAAGCAGCTTGCCGGTATGCGTGGATTGATGGCCAAGCCTTCGGGCGAGATCATTGAAACGCCAATCATCTCGAACTTTAAGGAAGGTCTGACCGTTCTCGAGTATTTCAACTCGACCCACGGTGCCCGTAAGGGTCTGGCCGATACAGCATTGAAGACGGCTAACTCAGGGTATCTGACGCGCCGTCTGGTGGACGTATCGCAAGATTGCACCATCGTTGAAGTCGATTGCGGTACAGAGCGTGCTTTGGAAATGCGGTCTATCGTTCAGGGTGGTTCCACTATCGCCTCGCTGGGTGAGCGTGTCCTTGGCCGTACTACGGCAGAAGACATCATCGGCCTTGATGGCAAGGTGTTGATCCCATCGGGAACCTTGCTCGACGAGCCAATGGTTGTCGCGATGGAAGAAACCGGCATTCAAGCCCTTAAGATCCGCTCGCCATTGGTGTGCGAATCCAAGGTCGGCGTTTGCGGCACATGCTATGGCCGTGACCTTGCACGCGGTACGCCCGTGAACATCGGTGAAGCCGTCGGCGTTATTGCTGCCCAGTCCATTGGTGAGCCTGGTACCCAGCTGACCATGCGTACGTTCCACATTGGTGGTGCAGCGCAGTTGAACGAGCAGTCCAACCTTGATGCTACGGCATCGGGTAAGGTCATGTATCGCGACCTGCCAAGTATCGTCGACAAGCGGAAGAAGCGTTTGGCGATGGCGCGTAACGGTGAATTGATCATCGTTGACAAGGATGGCCGTGAAATGGAAATCCACCGTCTGCCTTATGGTGCGACTTTGGCATTCCCGGATGGCGCTGAAGTCAGCGTTGGTGACCGTCTGGCCGAATGGGATCCATTCACCATGCCAATCATCACCGAAAAATCAGGTATTATCAAATATCAGGATTTGATCGACGGCAAGACGCTAACCGAACAGACCGACGAAGCAACGGGTATTGCCCAGCGCGTCGTTATCGAAGATCGTGCCGGTAGCCGCACCAAGAAGGAAGACCTTCGTCCGCGCATTACCTTGTTGGATGACGATAGCGGCGAAGCTGCACGTTATCTGCTTGGCGTTGGCACGATGTTGTCGGTCGAAGACGGTGCCACGGTGCAGGCGGGCGATGTCATCGCACGTGTGACCCGCGAATCTGCCAAGACCCGCGACATTACCGGTGGTCTGCCACGCGTTGCCGAATTGTTCGAAGCGCGCATTCCAAAGGACAATGCGATCATCGCCAAAATCTCGGGCCGCGTAGAGTTCGTCCGTGATTATAAGGCGAAGCGCAAGATTGCGATTGTGCCGGAAGAAGGCGATCGTATTGAGTATCTGATTCAGAAGTCAAAGGTACTTGACGTTCAGGAAGGCGATTTCGTTCGTAAGGGCGATAATCTGATTGCTGGTTCGCCGAACCCGCATGATATTCTTGAAGTCATGGGCATTGAGGCACTGGCGGAATATCTGGTTGCCGAAATTCAGGAAGTATATCGTCTGCAGGGCGTGAAGATCAACGATAAGCACATCGAAACGATCGTTCGTCAGATGCTGCAAAAGGTTGAGATCACCTTCGGTGGCGACACTACTTTGCTTCCGGGCGAACAGGTCGACCGCGAAGAAATGGACGCGATCAACGCAAAGCTGACCAAGGGCCAAGCACACGCAACGGGTAACCCTGTATTGCTCGGCATCACCAAGGCTTCGTTGCAGACACGTTCGTTCATCTCGGCGGCATCCTTCCAAGAAACCACACGCGTCCTCACACAGGCCGCCGTGGAAGGTAAGAAGGACATTCTGACCGGTCTGAAGGAAAATGTGATCGTTGGTCGTCTGATCCCTGCGGGAACTGGTTCTGCCATGAACCGCATGCGGATTGCCGCGACAAGCCGCGACGTTGCGCTTCGTGCCAGCTACAAGAAGCTGCAGGAAAGCCTGATTGCGCCAGAGACAGCAGCCGAAGAGCATGCTGCCGAACTGGCTCAGGGCCCTGAAGCCGCGATTGGCGACGATGTGTTGGCAAAGGTTATTTCAGATGACCTGACCACAACCGACGCCGCTATCGACGATGTCGTTGACACGAGCGAAGAAGAATAAACGTCGCTTATAAGGCAAACAAAAACCCGCCGGATGCATTTCCGGCGGGTTTTTTGTTGGTCGGCTTTGCCGCCAAAAATCTGGGTCTAAAGACCTAGAATTTACCCGACAGCGACAATTGCAACAACGGGTCCAGGCTGTGGTCACGGTTCACAATCTGTCCAAGGCTGCCCGATGCCCGTGTCCCTGCATAGATGAAGCGGTCACGTCGAAACCCTCCCATATCGGTGACTTGAAAGCGGATCGTTCCCAATCTAAACTTGCTATATTCTATGAAAATCATGGTCCGGGTGCCCGCTTGCTGTCGACGCTTTTCGTTGAAGAAATAATCAAAATTAGCGTCCTGAATGCCGATCGACGTTCCAAAGACGAGTCCTAAATCGGCCATATCATAGCGGATATCCCATTGCTGATGCCACAATGGCCGGTGTGATACGCGTCGGTTAAAGCCCGTCACGGGGTCTGTGACGCGGCTGCCATGATAATGGCTAACATGGCGGACTTCGACACCCGTAAAGCCGATCGGCTTAGTCAGCCAATCCAGCGGCAGCGTGATTTCTAACTCGCCATTCCACTTTGTGCTTTTGCCAATATTGCCGGTGCCATCAAATTGGGACGTAATATTGCCGTCCGCGTCCCGAACAGTAATCGGCACCAGATCCTGCGTATCGCTGACAAGCTGATAGTCGCCACGAAACTGAACACTGCCACGGTCCAGAAATTTATGCCGGATCAGCGCCGATAATGTCGTGGTCTTCTCTGGTACCAGATCGGCATTACCCGCATCCACCTGATTGCCGACGGTTACGTCCACCGATGTTGCGAATTCGTTGAAGTCTAATTGCGCCACTTGACGTTCGGCTCGCAATTCTACCGTGGTCTGCGGGTTGATCGTCCAAGTGGCGATTGCGCGTGGCTTGATAAAAAAGAAGCTACGCGCCGCGGTGCTGTCACCGGACAGCGTCAGCTTTGAAAATTCGGCGATTGCGCCAGCTTCAATCTTCCACGCTGGCCCAACCGTCCATACATCGCTGAAGAAGGGTTCAAACCGCGTTTCTGCGACCAACACATTTGATGCTGGGAAATTCGTGACGGCGCCTGCTACCGAGTTAGCCACACTAAACTGTGCGTCTAAGCGATTATAAGCGATCTCAGCGCCGAATTGGACAGCGTGCCTACCCAAGCCAACCAAATCATTCTGCATGCGCACAACGGCTTCCATGGGCTCGTTTCGGCTTCGTGTTTCGAACAGCGACACTGGCTGCGCAATACGGGCGGTTTCAATATCACTGAATCTGCTTTCGCGCCCGTTGCGGTATAGTCCAACAATCTTGGTATTGGTTTTCGGCAACGCGGAAAATTCGATATCGGCGCCCAATTCGTAACTCAGGTCGCCAGTCGGCCCGTCGCGCCTCAAAAATTCTTCGCCCGTGCGGATCCGCGCTGCATTGGAATATTCGGCATTGCGAATGTCAAACTTGTCATCCCAGCGCACTTGTCCATTGATGTTGAGTTTCGCCCCCCCAAATCTGGTTTTAATAGCACCCCCGAGTGCAGCTTCGTCATGGCCGCCTTTCCCGGTATAGGATCGCCGCTCCACAAGTCCTCCGGATGCAGTCTTAAAGTCCTCGGGACCAAAACCGTAAACCCGTTCCGAATAAGACGAAAAATTTAATTCATAGCTGGTGTCACCGCGGCGGATCGTCGCCGATGTATTAAGTGATGGCTGGAACCCATAACGCGTTCCCGCCAAGATGGTGGCTTCATATGTTCCGTTGACCTTTGCGGTGCGTTTGCGGACGATGTTGACCACTTGGCCCTGCCCTTGCGTCTCGGTGTCTGCGCCCGCTTGCTCCGAAAGCAATATAGATTCGACTTGGCTCGCGGGTATCCGTGATAGGATCGTGAAAATGTCATCAGATTTGGTTGAGGGACGATCACCGTCCACCAGGACATTGCCGGCATTTTCACCGAAACCGCGACGATCTTCACCCGCGTTGATCGAAAAGCCGGGAATCCGTTTCACCATATCGAGCGCAGTCACGGGCGCATAAGCCGTAAAAAAATCAGGGTCGAATTTCCGGCTACCCGTTGGTGTCTCGGACATATCGGCGTTGGTGTTATCAACATCTGCATGCGCAACGCCGGGCATACACAGGAAAGCCGCTGCTGTGGCCAGCAACGCCCGCCGAATGTTCAAACCAAACATGAAAAAACCTCCCGCAAGACCCACGATTTTCCTGTCTATTATGGTCTGAACACAAGGTAGCAGTGCGGGATGATGCTGCGCCAGCCGTCTTCGACCAACGGGCTATTGGGACGACAAGCCGCAAAACGGATGACGCTTCAGCCCTATGTCGATGTTTCTAATATGTTAGCGGAAAAATGGCGTTGTTACCCGCCGCCCCGTTCGTCCTCTATCTGGTCACGAATGTCTCTCGCTTTTTTGCAGGCATCTCTGTCGCCATCGGCGCAGCGTTCTTGGACTTTTTTCAGCTGCCGGGACAGTTTTCCAACATTTTCTTCACTCTTACGCATGTCACGTCCACGTTTTTCATCGGACTCGGACTGGCTGGTGGTGAGTACGTCGGCGGTTTTAGATACGATCTTTCCTGGTGCTGTGACAACATCTTTGACAGCGCCTGAGACCATGGACGCGACGCATCCTTGCAACAAAATCATGGGCGCTATCGCCAACACCAACCTTACATTCCGTCCCACAATATATCCTCCCAGAAACAATTTACTTCAGCAAATTTAATGCAATCGCGCGTATTTGCTCTGCCATATCCGGGCGCTGCAGCGCTAGGGCTAAATTTGCCTCGATATATCCCACTTTTGACCCGCAATCATACCGGTTGCCGTTAAATGTCACTGCATTAAAGGGTTGCTGACCAATCATCTGTGCCATCGCATCGGTAAGCTGTATTTCACCGCCAGCGCCTTTTTCCTGCCCTTCAAGTATACGCATAACTTCCGGCTGAAGGATGTAACGTCCAGACACGATCAAGTTCGACGGCGCATCCTCAACCTTTGGCTTTTCAACTAAGCCCAATACTTCGGTCACCACGCCATTCCCCGCGCCCGGTGCAATCACACCATAGCTGGAAACAGCATTACGCGGCACTTCAAGCACGCTGATAACGTTCCCGCCAATCTGGTGATACGCATCGACCATCTGCTTCATACATCCCGGCGATCCGTGCATAAACTCGTCGGGCAGGAAGATGGCAAAAGGCTCATCCCCAATGATATCTCGCGCGCACCAAATGGCGTGGCCAAGGCCCAGGGGCTCTTGCTGCCGAACATAGACACAATTACCGGGACTAAGCCGCGTTTTAGCCAAAACCGACACATCTTTACCGCGTGCAGTCATGGTATGCTCAAGTTCAAACGCGATGTCGAAATGATCCTCAATGACGCTTTTGCCGCGACCCGTGACAAAAATCATCTGCTCTATGCCGGCCTCGCGGGCTTCATCCACCGCATATTGAATCAGCGGACTGTCGACAATCGGTAGCATTTCTTTGGGAATGGCTTTTGTCGCGGGCAAGAAACGTGTGCCCAATCCAGCGACGGGAAAAACAGCTTTTCGAACAGGTTTATGTGTCATGATATCTAATTAACGCGCGAAACCATAAAGTCTAGGGTCAGGACCTAGGGTCAGGACCACTTAAATGCACCTTCGCGGCGTCAAAATGGCAAAGATATCGGAGGAAAATGTCCGCCGCAGGCAGTTATTCTGCCTGCAAGGGCATTTTGCTTTTAGATCGAAGCCATTTTGGCGTCCTTCGGATTTGACCCATACTGTCCATTGCTACGTTGGCAAGCTTGGACTTAGAACCACTAAGCCCGGCGCTTACCGCCTTGCACTGAACAAAATGGCCTCAAACCGCGAAGGTATATTTAATAGGTCCTGACCCTAAGCAGAGTTGGCAATCCGTGCGGCAAATCCCTTTTTCAACTTTGCCAATTTTGGCGGAATGACGGCGAGGCAATATGGGTTACGCTGTCCTTCACCGCCCCAATATTCTTGGTGATAATCTTCGGCTGGATACCAGGTGGCGAGACCTTCAATTGTTGTCACAATGGGTGCCGGCCAATCGCCTGCGGCCTTTTTTATGCCCGCTTCGGCCTCGGCACGCTGTTCGTCGGACAAGGGAAAAATTGCCGAACGATATTGGGTGCCAATGTCATTGCCCTGCCGATTAAGTTGTGTCGGCTCATGCGTTGCAAAGAATATTTCAAGCAAATCGGCATAGCTTATGACATCCGCATCAAATGCGATGCGGATTGCCTCGGCATGGCCCGTATTTCCGCCGCACACCTCTTTGTAAGTGGGATCTACCGTATGGCCACCAATATAGCCGCTCACGACGCCGCTAACGCCGTTCAATTGGCCAAAGACGGCCTCGGTGCACCAGAAACAACCTCCGGCAAAAATAGCTTCTTCTTGGGGCATGGATCTATCCTTGAACTTGGACGGGATCTGCGGTCTTTGCTGCATCCCCGCGCACCACCAGCAGATACATCGCCGGCGTGACAATACGTGATAGCAAAGTTGAGGAAATCAACCCCCCGATTAACACGATTGCCAACGGCGAATACAGGCTGCCGCCAAACAAGGCGAGCGGCATCAGGCCGCCAATAGCTGTCACCGACGTCAGCAGCACCGGAAGAAACCGCACTTCACCGGCCTTTTCAATCGCTTCGCGCAAGCCATATCCGCGTTGCCGCAACTGCGTGGTGAAGTCGACCAACAATATGGAGTTTTTAATCTCGATCCCGACCAAAGCAATAAATCCAATAATCGCAAGGAAGGACAGGTTGTTGCCAGTCAAGACTAAAGCGATAAGCCCGCCAAAGGTGCCCAAAGGAATAACACCGGCGACGACCAACGCCTCTTTAAAGCGGCCAAATTCGGCAACTAATATCGCAAAAATGCTGAATAATGCGACGATCACGACAGGGCCAAAGCCAGCGAAGGTATCGTTGATTTTTTCCGCTTCACCGCCAACGGCGATGGAGTAGCCGGGCTTGAGCGGAATCTGATCCATCTTTTTCAGCGCGTCAGCATTGACCTTGGAGACAACGACGCCTTCATTAATCTGGGCCGTGACGCCAACATAACGTTGCAGATTATATCGATAAATGGCGGCGGGGGTTGATTCCAGTGTCGGGTTTGAAATCTGCGCCAATTGCACCGCCTGTCCGCTACGGTTCGAAACATAAATCGATTCCAAGGCAGAAACCGGCTGTGTCCCTGCAAGCGGCAAGCGGACCACAACGGGGTAGCTGTCCCCTTCGGTGTCGCGATAGGTGCCCGCCCGCTCGCCACTGAGCGCAAGCCGTATCGCCCGCCGCGCGGCACCCGCAGGCACATCGAGCAACGCGGCTTTGGCATCGTCCACGCGGATGTCCAAATCGACCTTATCGAACGCAACAGGGTTGTTGGTGTCTCTGGTGCCAGGGGTTTCGCGCAAGACTTGTTCCATTTGCCCCGCGAGGCGTTTTAACTCGTCCTGATCCGGACCGTAGACGCGAAACTCGACAGGGGCGTTGATGGGCGGGCCGTTCTGAAACAACATCAGCTTGATCCGCGCGCCTGATATCTGGTCCAATTTCTTGCGCAGCCTGTCAACCATCGCTTGGGACTTTGTGCCTTCCCACGCATCCATGATTGCAATCACCTCGCCGCGGGTCGGGTTTTCGCCGCGCTGAAACGAATTGTAGAAAACGGGCGGATTATATGCGCCGACATTTTCTGCGCGGACTTTAATGGCGGGTTCGGTTTTCAAAACGGTAGATACTTGTGCGACAATGCGGCCCGTTTCCGCGACGCTCGCACCCTGCTCTGCCTCTATTGTGACGCGGAAGTAAGATGTATCGGCGTTTGGAAACAGGCTGAAGCCAAGCATTGGCACCAAAAGAAATGCGGCACAGGTGCCAATTAATGCACCCCATACAGAGCGGCGCGGCCGGTCCAGCGCCCAATGGAGCATCGGGTGGTAAAAACGATCAATTTTGCGCATCAGCCATTGCAGCAGCGGGCTGCCTTCCTCCGGCTCGTCGCCTTTCAGGATTCGGCTCGCCAGAAACGGTACAATCGTGAGCGAAACAATCATTGATGCCGTAATCGTTGCAACGATGGTGGCGATGAAGCTCTGGGTAAATTTGCCCGCCCCTTCAGGCAAAAAGAACAAGGGCAAAAAGGCGAAGACCAACACGCCGGTCGACCCCAAAACCGCCATCGTAATCTCTTTGGTACCGTCAATCGCCGCATCGTTCCGGCTTTTCCCCATACGCAGGTGCCGGGCGATGTTTTCGACCACGACAATCGAATCATCGACCAATAATCCCAACGTCAGAATGAAGCCGGCAACCACGAACTGGCTAAGGTTAAAGCCATAAGCCGATATCGCCAGCAGCCCCGATGCAATCGACAGCGGAATCGATATCATCACGATGACTGACGCCCGCCAGCCCAAGGGCAGCAAAGTGATCAGCACCAGAAACAAGGCGATTGCAAAGTCGCGGGCGAGTTCGTTCAGGCGTTTCCTGATATCCTTGCTTTGGTCAAACTGGATGACGGCCTGTATATCGGGCGGCAACAATGCCTGTTGTCTTGCAAGCTCTTCGACCAACCGATTGCGTAACTTCGTGGCATCGGTACCCTGTTTTTGATTGGCGGTAATGAAGACGGCGCGCTTGCCATTATGGCTAACTTTCACGCGCTGTTCTGCGGCGCTTATATTCACGTCGGCGACATCTCCGACACGGATTATCGACCCGTCGTTCGACCGGATCGGAAGATTGCGAATTTTTTCGAGATCCCGAAATGCGCCGCCTGTCTCCAAATTGAATCTGCGTGCGCCGCTAATGACGGCGCCCGCGGGCACATCCGCACCGCCAACGCGGATCGCATCGACCACAACGCTTGCTGGCAACCGCAACTCGGCAAGCCTACCCGAATTAATCGCCACGCTGATTTCCGGTTGGGGCAGGCCGTAAATTTCTGCCTGACGGACCTCTTTATCCCGCCCTAAGGCCTCGCTGACATCGCGGGCGTATTTCTCCATCCGGTACCAGCTTGCAGTATCGCTCAGCAGCGCAATTTGGAGGATTGACGCATTTGTCGTGCGGACTTTTTCGAATTGCAGGCCCTGAAGGTCCGCAGGTAGTTGGTTCCGGATCGCTGTGACTTCACGCACTGCATCGTTGAAATATTGGTCCGGATTGCCAGACCAGTCAAACTCCGCCCGAATGACCGCATTACCGTCGCTGCTGGACGATACGACACTTTGGACATCCTCCAAACCCTGAACCAATTCCTCAATCGGCTTGGTAATGGTTTGCTCAATCTCTGCCGCATCGGCCCCGGGTTGCGATGCCACAATGGACACGACAGGCATAGAAAAATGCGGGTCAACAGAGCGGGGAACTTGCTGAAATGCAGAAAAGCCCAACGCGCAGAGCAGCGTGAACAGCACCAGTGTCAGCTGCCATCTACGAATTGCGAACTCCGCGATATGCATGGACTAGCGCAGTCCCTTAACGACACGCACGGCAGAGCCAGTGCGCAGTTTTTCCTTACCAGACGTCACGATCCTGTCGCCTGGCCTTATCCCGCCCGATACATTCACAAAATCATCAGATATCCTTTGTATAAGGACATTGCGCGTTTCAACGCGGTTCTTGGCATCCACCACATAAACCAGGCCTTCGCCCGTGCGGACACCAAACAAAGCGCTTGCCGGAATTTGTAACTGTGCACCAATATCCGACGCTGGCAGCTTTATGGTTGCTGTCCCTATTTGCCCCGACCGCAATGTTGGCCGATTGGGCAACCGAAATTGAACGGAAAAAGCGCCTGTGGCCGCGTTTGCGCGACCGTCAATCTCCGATATCATTGCCGTCAGCGGTGAATCACCTGCGGATTCAATCGAGATATCGGCCGCCATGCCAACACGCAGTTTCGACGCGTCACGATCGACGATGGGAACGCGGAAGACAAAGCCATCATCAGCCTCACCCAACATAAAAGCTGGCGTTCCGGCGGCGATGACTTGCCCAGCCTGCACATTGCGCATCAGCACAACGCCGCTGGATGGCGCATAAAGCTGCGCCGTATTGCTGGCAAATCCGGCCTGCCGCACGCGCGCCTCCGCGCTCTTTAACATTGCCTCAGTCGCCTCAAACCGCGCTTTGGTTATCCAACCATCGGCGTAAAGCGCGCGGACACGGTCAAACTCTGCCCGGACGCGATCACGCTCTGCCGTCGCAACGCTCATGTCGGCGCCTACATTTGTCGTATCGAGCGCAGCCAGCAACGCGCCGCGCTTTACAAAATCGCCCTCTTCAAAACGGACAATTGCGACCTTGCCTGCGGTTGTAAAACCCAAAGGCGTTTCGCGGCGATAACGGACCGTGCCAACGGCGTTGATCTCTCGCTCTGCGCTCTGATTTCCTACGGTGAATATCTCGACGGGAAAGGTAGCCTTAGGGGCAACTTTGCTTTCGCTCGCGCTATCGCCGCAGCCAGCAAGTGAAATCAGCAGCAATAGCCCTGTCAAAAATTTTGAAGATACTGACAAATGGCCCTCCTCTGCGCCGCCTCAACGCATCTGATAGTCAAATATTCTTTAGGATGAAATAGCGTTTTAATATGCAACTTATTTTATAGCTTGCCGAAATTTAGCAAGCGAAATGGCAGAGAATGAATCACAACAATGTCATCACCGAACGGCGGCCCGTGATAACCTGTCGTTAATCGCAATGCCTATGCCCTCATGCGGGATCGGCGCGACCGCGATAGCAATGGCCGAACTACCATCCGCATTGTGCAGCGCCTCAAATAAATTCGCGGCGGCCTGCGCCAAATCGCCAGTGGCTGACAGGTTTTCGTCGCCGGCAATTGCGCCAAAACCAATGAGATATTCATCAGGCACGGGCGCCGTGACGTTCAAGCGGACAGGTTTTGACGGCGCATAATGGCTAGCCATTTGACCCGGCGCCTCAATCGAGTTCATGGGCAAAGACAAAGGCGGATATCCAAGCGTCTGTTCAATTTCCATGGCGCTGACCGGCCCCGGTCTTAACAGCTGCCAACCATCATCGCGCACGGCCACGATCGTTGATTCCAACCCTGCCGAACATGGACCCCCGTCCAAGATCATCGGTACAGCCCCACCAAGCCCTTTTAAGACATGATCCGCCCGCGTCGGGCTGATTGCGCCGCTTCGGTTTGCGGAGGGCGCAGCGAGGCTTAAATCGCTTTTCAGGAGCAATGCCTGCATCACGGGATGGGCGGGGCAGCGAATGGCGATAGTAAGCAGCCCTGCGGTTACGGCGCGGGCGACGGGGGCATCGGGTTGCAAAGGCACAACCAACGTCAACGGCCCCGGCCAAAACGCCTCTGCGAGTGCCTGCGCAGTAGCGTTAAACACACCCAGCTTTTCTGCGGCTTTCCGATCACGAACATGCACGATAAGGGGGTTAAAATCGGGACGCCCCTTTGCCGCATAAATATGCGCCACCGCCTCTGCATTTTGCGCGTCTGCCGCAAGGCCGTAAACCGTCTCAGTGGGAATCGCTACAATCTGTCCGGCACGAAGAAGCTGCGCCGCAGCGGTAATTGCAGCGTCGTCAGCCGGTACAACCCAGCCATTCCCCAAGGTATTTGAGCCAAACATCATAAGCGGCTATAGGCGGATGCAGATCCGATTTAACAGGAATTTTATTCAATATGGCGTTTTCAGCACCCGTCGCAGAACAAAATTTTGTCCTCAAGCATATCGTCGGCATCGACGCATTGGCGCAACATGCGCGTTTTGCCGATGCCACGCCGGATATGGTGCAGGCCATAGTCGAAGGCATTGGTGCCTTTGCCGAGGGTGAATTTGCCCCACTGAACCGCATTGGCGACACCGTTGGCGCGCGGTTAATCGATGGCAAAGTGGTGATGCCCGACGGTTTTGTCGCGGCGTATAAATCTTATGTTGCCAATGGCTGGGGCGCGATCAACGCGCCTGCCGAATTTGGCGGTCAGGGTCTGCCTTTCTCGCTAGCGACAGTCGCGCTCGATTCGCTTGGCGGCGCCAACATGGCCTTTGCCTTGTGCCCGATCCTCTCGGTCGGCGCGATTGAGGCGATCAACCATCATGGCACCGACCGGCAGAAAAATTTGTTTCTGCCCAAGCTTTCGACAGGGGAATATTCCGGCACGATGAACCTGACCGAACCGCAGGCAGGTTCCGACGTCGGCGCGCTGAAGTCGACCGCGACCCCGCGCGGCGATGGCACGTACCAGATCAAGGGCACGAAGATTTACATCAGTTTTGGCGACCATGACATGGCGGAGAATATCGTCCATTTGGTTCTCGCCCGCACGCCCGATGGCCCCGCTGGAACAAAAGGTATTTCCTTGTTTCTGGTGCCCAAATATCAAGTCCATGCCGACGGCAGCATCGCCAACGCCAATGATATCAAGGTCGTATCCATCGAACATAAAATGGGTATTAACGCCTCGCCCACATGCGTCTTGGCCTTTGGCGAAGAAGGTGATTGCGTCGGCGAGCTCATTGGTCCCGAATTTGGCGGCATGCGCGCGATGTTTACGATGATGAATAACGCCCGCCTGAATGTCGGCCTGCAGGGTGTACAAATTGCCGAGGCCGCCACGCAAAAGGCGGTCTGGTTTGCCCGCGAGCGGGTGCAATCGGCAAAGGCCAGCGGACCATCGCGCGAATCGGTGGCGATTGTCGAACATCCCGATGTGCGCCGTATGTTGATGCGGATGAAGGCGGGGACGCAGGCAATCCGCGCTTTATTGTATCTCGCCTCCGGCTATGTTGATCGCGCCACGCTGGGTAAGGCTGGCGCGCAGGAAATGGTGGACCTGCTTACACCGCTGGCCAAAACTTATGGCACGGACATGGGCAGCGAAATCGCCTCTTTGGGCATTCAGGTGCATGGCGGCATGGGCTTTGTCGAGGATACAGGCGCAGCGCAATATTATCGCGATATCCGGATCGCGGCAATTTACGAAGGCACCAATGGTATTCAGGCGGCGGACTTGGTTGGCCGCAAGCTGGCGATGCAGGGCGGCGACGTCATTCGCAACCATCTTTCCGCGATATCGGCCGATGCGGCTGGGCATTCCGGCCTGTCGGCGCTCGCTGCGGCGACTGCGGAAGTCACCGAATATATGCTCGGCGCAGAGGTCGATGACCGTTTGGCGGGCAGCTATGCGTATACCAATATGATGGCGGTCGTCACGTCGGGCTGGCTGATGTTGAAGCAATATCGCGCCGCACAGGCCGAAATCACCGATGGCAACACCAGCGCATTTTTGCGCAGCAAGGTTGCGGCCTGTCGTTATTATCTCGACGTCATGGTGCCTGAGGCTTTGGCGTTCAAAGGCACCGCGATATCTGGTGCAGAATTGCTTTACGCATTGGACGCGGAGGAACTGGCGGCTTGAACGAGCAAACGCTTAAACGCATTGCCGAAGCGCTGGAGCGGCTGTCACCCCCGCCAGCGCCGCCAACGGACCTGTCGTCCTCTCCGGCCTATCATTGGAACGGCTCGAATTTGGCAGCAGTGCAGGGTTTTAAACCACTGCCCATTGACTTGATCGTCGGGGTCGACCGGCAAAAGTCGGATTTATATGAAAATTGCCGGCGACATGCGGCTGGCGCGGCGGCGCATGATGTTTTGCTGTGGGGCGCACGCGGCATGGGCAAATCCGCCTTGGTGAAATCTGTGGTGGCGGCGCTGCAAGAAGATGGCTTTTTCATCGCTTTGGTCGAAGCGTCTTCCAGTCATTTGACGAGCCTGCCAGCCTTGTTTGAAGAATTGGGCGCGTCGGGTCGGCGCTATTTGTTGTTTGTCGACGATATCTCGTTCGAACCGCACGACCAAAATGCGCGCCTATTGCGGTCATTGCTGGAGGGCGGCGTGGAAGCGCGTCCGAACAACGTCCGGCTATGCGTGACATCTAACCGCCGAAATATTGTTGAACGCGACAGCAAGGAACAGGCGGACGCCATGAATGCACGCGACTCCATGGACGACAGCCTGGCCTTGGCCGACCGATTTGGGATGAAACTGGGCTTTCAATATCCTGATCAGGACGCGTATCTGCACATGGTCAGCAGCTACGCCGCCCATTTTGATCTGGACTGGGATGAAGCCGACGCGCTGGCTTTTGCCCAAGGACGCGGCGGTCGTTCAGGCCGGATTGCGTGGCATTATACCGTGGATATCGCAGGCCGCGCAGGCCGAAAAATTTAGTTCTTCGCCCGCACGCGCCAGATAATGTTGCCAACGTCATCGCTGACCAACAAGGATCCATCCTTTGCCATCGCCAGCATCGTCGGGCGACCTTGCGCATTGCCATCCTTGTCCAAAAAGCCTGTGAGGACATTGATGGGCTTGCCCGAGGGTTCGCCCTTGGCAAAGAGAACAAAGATCACATCATAGCCCGACACAGGCTTGCGGTTCCACGAACCATGGCGGGCCACAAACGCCCCTTCGGTCAGGCCAGCACCCAGCTTCGCATTATAACCAAAGGCCAACCCAAGCGGCGCGGTATGTGCGCCAAGGGCGTAATCGGGGCGGCGTTCATATTCGCGCTTTGCGGGCTTTGGCGGCGACACGCGGGCGTCGGTAAATCCGCCCCAATAATGTTGCGGCCAACCATAATCCGCGCCAAATTCCACAAGCGCCAAATAATCAGGCACCATGTCGGAGCCCAGCATGTCGCGTTCATTTACCACGCTCCACAACCGACCCGATGGGTCCCAATCCAGACCAACGGGGTTACGCATGCCAATTGCGTAGGGAATTTTCTTGTCCTTCGCGATGTCATATTCCAACACCATGGCACGACCGTTTTCGGTCTCCATGCCATTTTCGCCAATATTGCTGTTCGATCCCACCGCGATGTAGATTTTCTTGCCATCGGGTGATGCGGCAAGGTTGCGCGTCCAATGGTTATTGGGGCCCATGGCGTTGAACTTTGTCAGCTCCTTACCCTTGGCCGTAATTTTCGTATCGCCCAATGTATATGGGAAAACGACCAAGCCATCGGTGTTGGCAACATACAGCTTCTCGCCAATCAGGACCATGCCGAACGGAGAATTCAGCCCCGTGAGGAACGGCGTTTTCAATTCGGCCTTGCCATCGCCATCGGCGTCCCGCAACAAAATGATGCGGTTGGCAGAAGGGACACCGGCACCCGCCTTGCCCATCAGCCATTTCATCACAAAGCCTTCAACGCCACCAGTTTCGCGCGGTGGCGAGTTTGTCTCGGCGACTAAAATATCGCCATTGGGCAAAGCATATATATTGCGGGGATGGTCGAGACCTTCGGCAAAGCGTTCAACGATAAGGCCCGGCGCAGCAACGGGTGCCTCGCCAGCTTGCCAGCGGTCAACCTCTGCAACAGCGATAGTCGGGAAAGTCTGCGGGCGTGGCGCGGTAATTTCGGGCGAAGGGCCAGTCACGGCATCCAGCGGAAGTTGGGCAACGTCAGGCCGGGTAATGTACCAAATGCCAGCAATCGCCAGAACGATGACGATCAAAACGATATTGCGCACATGCTTCCACATATTACTCGCTCCCTTAACGACGCTTGCGATCCATGATCCAAATCAGCACTGCGATAATGCTACCGATGGCCATGCCGATGACTGTCCCGGCAGAGGCTTGGTCCATAGCGACGCCAATTATGGCCCCGATTAATAGGCCAAAGGCGATGAAGATGCCGCCGGCAAAGCGGGGCTGATTGTTTTGTGTTTCGGACATGCCGCCCCTTTGCCACCAACAACGATGCGCAAGCAAGCGCAAGTTTATCTAACTTCCATCATCCAATGACAGCAACGAGGCATTGCCGCCCGCGCTTGTCGTATCCGTGCTTGTCGTGCGTTCCGCGCAGAAGCGATAAAGATAATGAGGCCCGCCTGCCTTGGGCCCCGTGCCGGACAGGCCTTCGCCGCCAAAAGGCTGGCTGCCAACGACCGCGCCAATCATGGATCGGTTGATATATAGGTTACCGACGCGCGCCAATTGTTCGATCAATATGCTGCTGCCTGCAATACGGCTGTGTAGCCCCATGGTCAGGCCAAAGCCCTTGGCGTTTATCTTCGCAATCGTCGCCTCCAGCGATCCCGCTTTCCACGTTGCCACATGCACCAATGGGCCGAAAAATTCCCGTTTCAATTCATCGATATCGTCCAATCGGATAACCGTCGGCGGCACGAACAGGCCGCTGGCGGGAACGGCTATTTCATGGATGATCCGGTCTTTCCCGCTGGCACGATAGGCCATCAAGGAATCATATGCCGCCTGATCAATCACTGGCCCAATATCCGTGGCCGGGTCCGCAGGATCGCCCATATTGAGCGTATCCATCGCCCCGCGCAGCATTTCGAGCGTATGTTCGGCAATGTCTTCTTGCAGCAGCAACAGCCGCAGCGCCGAGCAGCGTTGGCCAGCCGATTGGAAGCCCGATACGATGACATCGCGCACAACTTGTTCGGACAAAGCCGTCGAATCGACAATCATCGCGTTCAAGCCGCCTGTTTCGGCGATCAAAGGCACCAAGGGCCGGTCATCATCGGCGAGCAAATTGCGCGCAATCGCCTTTGCGGTCGGAACGGAGCCGGTAAACACCACGCCCGCTATGCGTATATCCGCCGTCAGCGCCGCGCCGACATCGCCTGCCCCTGTCACAATCTGCAACGCGCCCTTCGGCACGCCAGCGGCATGGGCCAGTGCCACCGCGAACCTGCCGATGGCGGGCGTTTGCGGCGCTGGTTTGGCCACCACCGTATTGCCGGCAACCAAGGCGGCAGCGACTTGCCCTAAGAAAATCGCCAGAGGGAAATTCCACGGGGCAATGGCGATCCACACGCCGCGCCCTTCATGGCGCAGGACATTGCGTTCACCCGTTGGTCCGGGCAATTCAACCGGGACCAAGTCGGTGCGCGCGCGCGCGGCGTAATATCGGCAGAAATCAATCGCCTCGCGGACTTCGGAAAGCGCATCGGGTATTGTTTTGCGGGCCTCTTGCACCGCAATGGCCATGAGCTGGCTGCGGTTTTCCTCCAATAAATCTGCCAGACGATCTAGGCAGTCGGCGCGGGCGGCGACGGGTGTGCCCGACCATTGCGGATAAGCCGCAAGCGCAGATGTCACAGCCTCTGTCGGACTTACACTTAAGTCACCGTTCAAATTTACGGGCATTGCCATTTGGGCAGCGGTTTCTTGCAATATAACCGCGTCATCTAAATCTAGGCCGTTGCTGTTTGCGCGCTCCGGCTGAAAAAGGTCGGCAGGCGCGGCAATTGCGGGATGGCGCGCGCCGCCAACGGCCATGATTTTTACCACCGGATCCGCCAATAATTCGTCTTCGCTAATCGATTGATCCGCCAATTGGTGGACGAAACTGCTGTTCGCGCCATTTTCCAACAAGCGGCGGACAAGATAAGCCAGCAAGTCGCGATGTCCGCCGACCGGCGCATAAATGCGGCAATTATAGCCGTCCTCCCGCACGAGGCGGTCAAACAACCCCTCCCCCATGCCGTGGAGCCGCTGAAATTCGAAATTGCGCTGCGCGCTCGTCCATTGAAGGATAGTCGCGACGGTCAAGGCGTTATGCGTCGCGAATGCCGGACGGATATTGCGCGCGGCGAGCATATCCTTGGCGCAGGCAAGATAGGACACATCCGTCGCGGCCTTTCGGGTGAATAATGGAAAGTCGCTCAGGCCGCGTTCCTGCGCATGTTTAATCTCGCTGTCCCAATAAGCGCCTTTCACCAAGCGCACTTGTAAGATGCGCCCCGTGTCGCGGCCCAAGGCGTCGGCCCAAGCGAGCACGGGACGGGCGCGCTTCGAATAAGCTTGCACCGCCATGCCAAGCCCATCCCAGCCGGACAAAGCTCGATCGCGCGCGACCTGCGTAATGATGTCGAGGCTCATCTCCAGCCGCGCCGCCTCTTCGGCATCAACCGTCAGTTGGACACCCAGCGACGATGCAGAACGCGCCAGTTCGCGCACCATCTCTGCAAGTTCCGGCACGCATGTTGCGCTTTGCGCGGTTTCGTAGCGCGGGTGGAGCGCGGATAATTTGACCGAAACGCTATGGCCGCGTGCGGGGTTGCGGCCAACGGCGGCAATGGCGGCGGCATAGGATTGGAAATAACGTTCGGCATCCGCTTTGGTCCGCGCTGCTTCGCCAAGCATGTCGAAGCTGGCGGTAAAACCGCGATTGTCCTTGGACTCCATCCGCGCCATCGCTTCGTCAATGTCGCGGCCCATGACAAACACCTGCCCCATCAGCCGCATCGCTGCGCCGACGGCCTGACGCACAAAAGGTTCGCCCGCCTTTGCAATCAGGCGCTTCAATGTGCTTGTACTGTCGCCCAACACGGCCTTACCCAGCACTAAACCCCATGTGGCACTGTTGACCAGCATGCTGGACGATTGCCCCTTATGATCACTCCAATCGGCGTCTGTCAGCTTGTCCGCAATCAGCAGGTCCGCCGTCTGCGGGTCGGGCACGCGTAAAAAGGCCTCGGCCAGCGACAAGAGCGCCGTGCCCTCTTCTGTGCCAAGGCGGTATTGCTGCAAAAAGGAATTGACCCAGCCATCGGCCTGCACCTTGCGCAAATCGTCCAGCAGGCCGCGCGCACTGCGCACGATATGCCCCCGAATCGTCCCATCGACCGTGGCAGCGACCACCAATGGCGCCAGCACTTCAGGTTCTGACGTGCGATGAAAGGACCGGATGGACAAGCGCGTGGAATCGAGTGATGCGTTCATAGCCGCGCTTTGCAGGATAAAAACAAAGCAGACAAGTTTCACTTGTAACGAAAAAGCCAGCCTTCAGCAGAAGACTGGCCCTAGGATCAGGAACGCCGCCAGACGGAATTTCTAAAACTTTTAGCGATAGCGGCGGCAGTTATTGTCCGACTTGTCGATGGCGCGCCCCGCCAAGGCACCGACCGCTGCGCCGATAATACTCGCTTCGGTCTTGTTGCCGCGACGCGCGACTTCGTTACCCAGCAGGCCACCTGCAAGCCCCCCGATGATCGTGCCACCCGTGCCCTTGTCGCAACGTGCATTGTTGCGATAATTATTGTTACGGTCATAACGGTCTCCACGGCGATATTCACGGCGGTCATAGCTGCCCTGACGATCATCTTGGCTGTAATAAACATCATGATAACGTTCGCGCGCCATTGCTGGCGTTACGGAAAATCCGGTTACAGCCGTCGCTGCAAGAACCAGCGCACCGATGCTTTTCTTCAAATGTGTCATTTTCGATACTCCTTTGTTTTTTCAAGGCGGGCCCGCACGGGGAAATAGGCGATTTGTTTTGCCAACTATTGCCTTATGGACACGCGCTATTGCACCGAAGCTGAATGCGATTGTTATCGTTCGTTCATCTTTTGGGGCAAAATAATGAACGGCTGGACCTGTCATGACGGCAAAGGTCAAACGTCTTGCGTTTGCCTGTGCGTTAGCGGTGCTGGCCATTGGCGGTGTCCGCCCGATTTATCGCCAAGCTATCTCTGCTCAATCCCAAAAGCATCAGCGCCATTCGCGTGGCTTCGTCCACTGTCATCGCGTCGCTTGCGCCCCCATTGCGCGTCGACAATATGGAAGGGATCGCCGTGACCAGCGATGGCGACAGCAAAAAGCCGGAGGCATATACTGCCCCCGGCTTATGATTCGTTTTCGCAAAAGGCCGCGTCAGCAGCCCTTGGCCTTACGCCGCAGCTTTGTGCTTCTTGGCGATTTCTTTTTTCACTTTGCGCGCATTGGTCGAAAGCTTTTCATCCGAAGTCTTCAACAACCAATTGTCGAGACCGCCAACATGCTCAACCGAACGCAGACCGTGGGTCGACACGCGGAACTTGTAGCCTTGCTCAAGTGCGTCCGACAACAATGTAACATTCTGCAGATTTGGCAGGAATGTACGCTTCGTCTTGTTGTTGGCGTGGCTCACATTGTTACCGACCAAACGGCCTTTACCGGTGAGTTCGCAAATGCGCGCCATGATATATATCCTGTATAAATGAGTGTATGCGGAATCACTGACCCGCGAAAGTCGCTGCCCCTAACCTTCCACGCCGAAAAGGTCAAGCCGATGTGTGGTCAAAAGCGGGAATCTGCGCTACCAAAACAACATGTCCCTGACCAAAGCCCGCGAAATGATGCATGAAGCGCTCAATCTTGCCCGCGCTGCGGCTGTGCAAGGTGAAGTGCCCGTTGGCGCAATCATCGTCAAGGACGGCGTCATTATCGGGCGCGGTGCCAACCGACCGATGGAAAGCCATGACCCTACCGCCCATGCCGAAATCATCGCCATTCGAGAGGCAGCAGCCTATCTTGGCAATGACCGCCTCACCGGATGCGACCTGTGGGTGACGCTGGAGCCCTGCGCGATGTGTGCAGGCGCGATTGCCCATGCCCGTATCGCGCGGCTCTATTATGGCGCGGATGATGCCAAGGGCGGCGCTGTGGCGCACGGTCCGCGCTTGTTTGAACAATCGACCCTGCACCACAGGCCGGAGGTATATGCCGGAATCGCCGCAGAGGAATCTGCGGCCCTCCTAAAGGATTTTTTCGCTAGCCGCCGTTAACGCAGATTTTCGTCAAAAAACGTCAGCGTGCGTGCCCAAGACAATTCTGCCGCCTTTGTGTCGAAACGCGGCGTGCTGTCATTGTGGAAACCATGCTGCGTTCCGGGGTAGAAATGCACCACAAAACGTTTTTGGTTTGCGATCAGCGCGGCCTGATAGGGCAACCAACCAGCGTTGATCCGTTCATCCACCTCCGCATAATGGACAAGCAACGGCGCTTTAATGGCTGGCACGTCTTCCACCCGCGGCTGGCGACCATAATATGGGACGGATGCCGCCATTTCGGGATAGGCCACCGCCAGCGCATTGCACACGCCGCCGCCATAGCAAAACCCAACAGCGCCCACCTTGCCCGTGCTTTCGGGATGATCCCGCAGATATTCAAAACTGGCAAAAAAATCCTCCAGCAACTTTGCCGGATTCAGCTTCGCCTGCAGCGCGCGGCCCGTTTCGTCATTGCCGGGATAGCCGCCAACCGAGGACAGGCCATCGGGGCCAAGCGCCATATAGCCCGCCTTGGCCAAACGCCGCACGACGTCTTCGATATAGGGGTTAAGCCCCCGATTTTCGTGGATCACCAGCACCGTCGGCAATTTGCCCTTTGCCTTTGCGGGCTTGGCCAGCAAGCCATTGATGCTGCCATGGCCATCGGGGCTGGGCACCGTTACGCGTGTGGTGATGATCGCGGGGTCATCCACCTTTACCTGCTGCGCCAGCGCGTAATCGGGCTTTAGCTGATTAAGTATCATTAGGCCCGTAACACCCGCCGCCGCAAATTTGCCCGCCTCACGCATGAATTCCCGCTTGGTCATCTTGCCATGGACATAGCCATCAAAGATTTCGAGGATATAAGGATGAAAGTCGCTAGCCTTCATGCGGGTTGGCGTATTGGCTGGCGTCATGCCTAATTCCTTAATGGACGAAACGGGCGACGACGTCACGATACGACCGGCTGACCTTCACTTGCGCGCCTGATTCCAGCACCAAAAAGCATTCGCCATTGGTATGCGGCTTCACTTGGCGGACCTGATCCAAATTGACGATCGTGGAACGGTGCACACGTTGGAAGGTGCGCGGGTCGAGCCGCTTTTCCAAATCCTTCATGGTCTCTCGCAAGATCAAGGAATTATCGGCGGTATAAATGCACATATAATCACCCGCCGCATCAATGCGTTCAATGCTTGCGACATCGACGCGGAAAATTTGGCCGCGATCTTTGATATTGATCAGCTTTTCAAAGCGGGTGGATGCCAGATCGTCATCCAATGACCCCAAATTGTCCGCCGCATCTGGCGCAACTTCGTTGATAACAGTGCGCAAGCGGTCAAGCTCTTCCGATGTCCGCTTGTCGGACAGCCTACCGCGCACACGGTCCATAGTATCGGCCAGCCGTTCGGGTTCCACCGGTTTCATCAGATAATCAATGGCCTGCGCCTCAAACGCCTTAATGGCATGTTCGGAATATGCGGTCACAAATACGAACAAGGGTGGGTCGATGTCCATCACCCCTTGCACAACCGAAAAGCCGTCAAATCCGGGCATTTGAATATCGAGGAAAACCAAGTCGGGTTTTAACGTCTTGATCTTGCGAATGGCCTCGCGACCATTGTGGCAGGTGGCCACAATTTCGATATCCTCAAAAGGTTGAAGCCGTAATTCGAGACCCTGAATGGCCAGCTTTTCATCGTCGACCAATATTGTACGAATGCTCATGCGGATATCTTTCCTTGCCGTTGCGCCCCCGCTTGATTGTCTTCCCCTGCTGTAATCCTGCTTTGATACGGGAGTTCCAACAAAACCTCAAACCCTCCGCCAGCTTTTACATAATGTTCAAAGCGTTGGTTCTCGCCATAGGCCTGCAACAAACGCTCACGCGTGTTCGCCATACCGACGCCTGTGGACAGGCTGTGGTCTTGTTGCCCCGGCTGCAAGCCCGGGCCCGTGTCCGAAACGGTGATCCGCACCCTTTGGCCGACGAGTTGAGCGGTCACAGAAATATCAGCGCCCTCTTCCTTGGGCGTGACGGCATATTTGATGGCATTTTCCACAAGTGGCTGCAGCAACAGCGACGGAACCAATGCATTTTCTACCGCAGGCTCGATGATGAAATATGTCCGCAAGCGTTCTTCAAACCGCATTTTTTCAATATCGAGATATAATTTTAACGTCTCAATTTCCTGAGTCAGCGGTACTTTCGCAGCCGCTTCGTTGATGAGGGTGAAGCGCAGGAAGGAAGACAACCGCGACAGCATCGCATTGGCTTGGTCCGTCTGTTTCAACAGCACCAGGGTCGATATGCTATTCAATGTATTGAACAGGAAATGGGGGTTAAGCTGATAACGCAGCATCGTCAGCTGCGCGCTGGTCGCCTGCGCCTCCAGCCGCATCATCTGGTCGGCTTGCTCTTCCGCGCGCACGAAATAATTGATGGCGTAATATAGAGCGGACCAAGCCGCCAGCAGCACCGAGTTGATGTAAATCGCCGCCAGCCACAATTGCGCAAAGGGCGTTTCATCGACCCCATCACGAATGGTTTGAAGCACCCAAACGTCCAAATAGGCATAGCCAAGCGTCGCGAGTGAGACCGACACGAAGGTCAGGCTCCATGTGATAAACGGCCGCTGGCCAATCAAAAATCGGTATATCACCGAGAGAAGCAGCGTGATCGAATAGCCTGTCACCGCAGAAATCAGGATTGGCACCAAGAAGCTGACGGGCTGCCCCTGCGCAATACCCGACGCAGCGCGCAGAATGACCGCGCCTGCCCAGCCGGCCGAGTGCAAGTTCCAAAAAGCGCGGTTCTTGTCCGCGAAGAAAGGTTTATCTGTAAGCTCTAATACCGCCATATAATCGGTCTAGCCGCATTTCGCGCGCGCATGAAGCCCTTGTTTCGTCGGCCAACGCTGTTAAACAGCGTAAGCGAGAGGATACCGGCAATGGACAACCAAGAAGACCGCGCACAATTTCATGATATGTCGCAGAGCACGCAAGAGGATTGGCAGATCATCATGCGGCACAATATCCCGTTTTCGCAAGATGGCGGACGCCGGATTTTGGACCATCTGAAATTGCTCGATGGTGACTTTGGCGGATTTGCCGTCGACCGGTTGACGCATTCCTTGCAAACCGCGACGCGCGCGCATCGTGATGGCCGGGATGATGATTATGTCGTGATGGCTTTGCTGCATGACATTGGTGATACGCTGGGTGCGACCAACCATCCGGACATTGCCGCTGCCATATTAAAGCCGTTCGTTTCGGAAAAGCTCCTTTGGATTGTGCAAAATCACGGCATTTTCCAAGGGCAGAATTTCTTCCACCATCTGGGCCTTGACCGCGACATGCGGGAACAGTTTCGCGGGCATGAGTGGTTTGCCGATACCGAAGAGTTTATCGACAAATATGACTGCCCATCCTTTGATCCAAATTATGACACGCTCCCGCTTTCATTTTTCGAACCGATGGTGATGCAGCTTTTCCGCAGCCCGCTCAACAGCATCTACAAGCGCGCGGCAGAGGCAGTCGCTTAAACCAGCCATTTTGCCAGCGTCCTTATAAAGAGGGCCGTTGATGCTTATCTTTACAATATGTGGGTCGGCGCATCCTGACCCAAGCTAAGCCTACGCACGCCTCCTCCGAAGGAAAACATCATGGCGAAGAGCCAAAAGAAATCGAGCCGTGAAGTCCGCAAGCCAAAGGCCGAAAAGCCCAAAAAGCAAAACGCATCAAACCCGTCGACAAAGGGCAACCCAGCGGGCTTAGCGACCAAAAGCTGAGGGTTTAACGCGTTCAGCATGACGTTGGGAGAAACGCGCCGTCTTCTTCCCGTCCCTCCCGACCGTCCCTCCTTACCGTCACCCTAAACCGTCACCCTGAACTTGGTTCAGGGTCTATGTCTCGTCTCTACCCTTCGGTTTGCGAGGCACGATGGATGCTGAACCAAGTTCAGCATGACGTTAGGAGAAACGCTCCGCCTTCTTCCCGTCGTCCCTCAACCTTCACCCCAGCGCGTTAACGCCCCAGCAATACTCGCGCCTGCCCCGCGACTTGTGCCAACATGGCGGGGGTCGGCGCACCTGCCATGCGGGCACGGTCCACCATCGCCTTGAACGCCCGCACACGCACTGCGTTGGCGACCAACCAGTCTTGCGCATCCTCAAGCGGTTTCTTGGCCGCACGACGCCGCAGGAAATCCAAACGCATAGTTTGAAAATCTCGTGCTAGCCCAGCAACCAACAGCCGCTCCCAGGGATCTTGCGGGTCGACTTGCATGGCGGTTCCCTGCGCCCAGCTTAAACCCAGCGCATCGCCAAGGGCGGTGAAGGCGCGCGTCAATGCAGTTACATCGCCCTTTTGCGCTGAGGAAAGCGCCGCCAGACCAATGGCGCCATCCAATTGCGCCAATTGCACCAGACGGTCCGCAATTTTGCGCGGCGCGCCATTTTCGGTCAACCGCGTGCCAAAGCGTTCGGTCTGAAGCCGGACATCCTGGGGCAATAGCCCATCCAATGCAGCCGTCAGCTTTTGCACCACCGGCGCATAGACCGCAGTCGCCGCCGCGACATCGCGATCTTCATGGGCATTGCGGATGATATCCGCCATTTGCGCGCGCACTTCCAAGGCCGCTTGGTTGAAGAGCATCAGCCGCGTGGATTCCGGCATCGCTGTTACATCCATCATATTCCACAAGGATGGCAGATCATAAATGCTCTCGGCTATGGCAAAGGCGGCGGCAACATCGCCAAGACTGCAGCCTTCCTCTTCCGCCAATTCAAATGGGTGCAACATGCCAAGCCGGTTGATCATGCGGTTAGCCAACTTCGTGGCGATGATTTCCTTGCGCAGCCGGTGCCCCAAAATCGCCGACTTATGCGATTTGACCATCGCGTCCGGGAATGCCGCAAGAAGTTCGCCATCCATCGACTTGTCCTGCGCCAAAGGTGCGTCCTCCACCCCATCCTGCGCTGCAAGCTTCGCTGTGGAGAGCAATATCGCCAATTCCGGCCGCGTGAGCCCGCGCCCTTCGCTCGCACGCCGGAACAGTTCTTCATTGGGGGCAAGTCCCTCAACCACACGGTCCAGTCGGCCAGCGCCTTCAAAAATCTCGATAAGCCTTACATAAGCCGGCAAATCCCCCGCGCCGCCGGTTTCCGCAATGGACAAGGCAAGCGTCTGCAGTCGGTTATCCTCCAACACCAAATGCGCCACCGCATCAGTCATCTCCGCCAGCAAGACGTTGCGCGCGGGCTCCTTCAACTTGCCGGCGCGCATCTGCGCATTCAGGGCGATTTTGATGTTCACTTCATTGTCGGAACAATCGACGCCCGCGCTATTGTCGATGAAGTCGGTGTTGATCCGGCCACCGCGTAGGGCAAAGCCAATACGTCCGGCCTGCGTCACGCCAAGATTTGCGCCCTCGCCAATCACATGCGCCTGCACGTCTGCGCCGTTCACCCGAATAAAGTCATTGCCGGGGTCGCCGACGTCCAAATGGCTTTCGCTCCGGTCTTTAATATATGTCCCTATTCCGCCGAACCACATCAATTGAACGGGCGCCTTTAATATTGCGGTCATCAATGCAGATGGCTCCATTTCTTTCGCATCAATGCCAAGCAAGCTTCTGATTTCAGATGTTGTTTTGATAATCTTATCCGTACGCGCGAAGACGCCGCCGCCCTTGGATATCAACTTTGCATCATAATCAAGCCAGCTGGAACGCGGCAGGTTGAACAGACGCTGACGTTCTTTCCAACTGATCGCAGGGTCGGGATCGGGGTCGAGGAAAATGTGCCGATGGTCGAACGCCGCGACAATTTTCAACGTCTTTGAAAGCAACATGCCATTGCCGAAAACGTCCCCTGACATATCGCCAACGCCTGCAACCGTGACCGGTTCTTTTTGGACATCAATACCCATTTCGGCAAAATGGCGCTGCACCGATAGCCAGCCGCCCTTTGCGGTAATGCCCATCGCCTTATGGTCATACCCAACCGAGCCACCACTTGCGAAGGCATCACCCAGCCAGAAATTGCGTTCCAGCGCGATGGCGTTCGCGGTGTCGGAGAATGTCGCCGTGCCCTTGTCGGCGGCAACCACGAAATAAGGGTCGTCACCGTCATGGATGACGACATTGTCAGGATGCACAATCCGGTCGTTCACAATGTTGTCGGTTATCGACAGCAAGGTCCGGATGAAGATTTTATACGCTTCTGTGCCTTCTGCAAACCACGCATCGCGGTCGACGCGCATGTCGGGCAGGCGTTTGGGGTAGAAGCCGCCTTTTGCACCGGTCGGCACGATAACCGCGTTTTTAACGCGCTGCGCCTTCATCAGGCCCAAAACCTCGGTGCGGAAGTCATCACGCCGGTCGGACCAGCGCAAGCCACCGCGCGCAACGGGTCCAGCGCGCAAATGAATGCCCTCCACGCGGGGTGAATAGACAAACACCTCCCGCCAAGGCAGCGGCGCAGGCAGGCCAGGCACTTTTGCGCAATCCAGTTTGAACGCCAATGCCTCTGCCGCCGCTGCGGAAAACGCATTGGTGCGCAATGTTGCCAGCACCACCGCCAAAAACCGGCGCAAAATGCGATCTTCGTCAATCGCCGAAACCGCTGCCAGATCGGCGGTGATGGATTTTTGATATTTTGCCGCTTCTTTGTCGCGGCTGCCGTTGGTTGCCGGATTATGGAAAGCATCGAACAGGGATATGATCGACCGCGTCACATTGGCGTTTTTGGCCAAGGCGGACACCACCGTTGGCATGCCATAAGCCACGCCTGTTTGGCGCAAATAGCGATAAAATGCGCGCAGCCAAATGACCGATTGCGGCGCAAGCCCGCCAATCGTGACGAGTTGGTTGAACACGTCATTTTCAAAACTGCCATCTAAAACTTGGCTCAGCGCACCTTCAAGGACGCGCGGATTTTCTAAGACAGTTGCAATATCGCCGCCGCGCAAGGCAAGACGGAAGTCATGGATATAATGACCATCGCCCAATGCGGTCGGCGTTTCCTCCAAAACATCAAAACCGAAATTTTCGAGCGCGGGCACGACATCGCTCAACGGCAGGGGGCCGCCATGGCTGTAGATTTTCAGCCGAAGCTTGCCATCTTCTTCGAACAGCCGGGTGATTTTGCTATGGTCGCGTTCCATGGCGAGCAAGCCAATCATGTCCCGCGCAGCCTCCTCGGTCGAGTAACTGCTGCGGTAATTGGCCGGAAAGCCAGCGCCGTAGCGCACAAGCATGGCAGCGGCGCGCTTTTGATCGGTCAGATGCGCCAAGGCCACCTCAACCGCTGGCTCCCACCCACGCACCATCAACTCCAGCTGTGCATCGAGGCTAGCTTCGTCCACTGTCTGCCCACGATCCGGCAAATCGAGCGTATAGCGCAACAAAGCAACGCCGCCGTCCTCCAAACCGATGGTCCAGCCTAATAAAGACCCACCTGTGGCATCCATCAGCATTGTCTGGATCTGCTTACGGATGCCGGTTGATACGTCATCGCGGGGCAACCATACAAAGATATATAAATGACGTCCCAGTGGTGACCGCAACGCAATCAGCTTGGGGCGCGGTCGATCCGTCAGCGACATGGCGGTCAACGTCACGCGTTCCAGATCATCCAGCTTAAGCGCAACCAAAAGGTCGTGGGGCAGCGCGGTCAGCGCATGGGCCATTGCCTTGCCCGCATGGCCCGACGGGTCAAAGCCATACCGCGCCATCAACGACGCCAGATGCGTTCTAAGCACAGGAATAGATTCCGGAGCCGTTGCCAGCGCCGCGCTGGTCCAAAGCCCGGCTGTGACGGCTAAGCCCGTTACCCGATCGCCCGTTTGCACCGGCGTAACGATCAGGTCCAATTGAACATTGCGATGGACGTTCGAAACACGGTTGGATTTCAACACCAAGGGCGCAAGGCCGCCGGCTTCAAACCAATTTATGGCAAGGCTGACACTATCTTCCGAAAGCACAAGCGCATCGCTCACGCGCGACAGGCCAAGGCGGTTGGAACGCGCACCATCGCTGCTGATCCGCTCATGCGCCAATATCGTCATATTATTATCATGGAACCACCGGATCAGGGCCGTGCCTTCGCTATCCGGCAGGCTGTCAGCGTCGGCGGACAAGGCAGCGCGCATATCGCGCCAATCCGTCACCGCGCCGCGAACATCGGCGAGAACAGCGGCCAAATGCGCCTCAAGCTGACGGCGTTCCTTGGCGTCAATGCGCTCCGTCTCCAGATAAATGAAGGATTCGCGCGCCTGCCCATCCATTCGTTTGCGGCTGATGGAAGTCAAAGCGCAGGCGTCATCGCGGACAACGCTCAACACCGGATGGATGATACGCTTCACCGCTATCCCATAAGCAGCAACCGCAGACGACACCGAATCCACCAAAAAGGGCATGTCGTCATTATTCAGCGATATGCGCATCATCAAACGGCCATGCCTATCGGTGAAGCTATCCAATGCAATGGCCGCATTGCCCGCCTTGCGATGCAGGCCCGTTTCGATGGTGAAACGCGCGGCATCTTCGGCCGCTTTGGCGTCAAAACCTTCATTTTCGCCCGGCAAAGCTGTCTCGGTAAAGGCGCTGACCATATCCTTCAAAAGGGTCTTGTCGATTTTTACCGCATTCTTCACAATTTTGGCGGTCGCCATGACATGATCTCCTGAGCCCACAAGCATTTGTTTATGCGCCATGTTCAACGACACAGTGCGTTGTAATTTTATTACAAGACTTATGACGCCCTTCTCAAGCTTAAACAAGTCACGTCTGTAACTTGTTGCGACCTGCATTGCTCCTGTGTAGCGTCAAATGAATCAAGAAATGTTTGGAGGGTTGCGTGGATAAACGGCTTACATTGTGGATTTTGGCAGGAATGATCCTAGGCGTGGCAGTCGGCTACGCGGTTCATGTCAATTTCGCGCCGGACAGCACGCAGTTTGAATATCTAACCAAAACGTTCAAACTCCTTTCGGATATATTTCTAAATTTAATCAAACTGTTGGTTGCTCCACTCATATTGTCGACCATCGTCGTTGGTATTGCGCATATGGGCGACAGCTCGGCGCTCGGTCGTATCGGCTTTCGGGCCATTACATGGTTTATCATCGCCAGCTTCATCTCGATTGGCCTTGGCTTGTTGATGGTGAACCTGTTTCAACCAGGAATCGGTGCGCCCGTTGATACGATTGCAAATGCCGCAGCGACCGTGGGTGAAGTTAAAAAACTCGACTTCTGGGAATTCATACTTTCGATTTTCCCCAAAAACGCTTTTGAAGCGATGGCGACCAATAACATCCTGCAGATTTTGGTGTTCGCCTTGTTCGCTGGCATCGCGCTTTCGGCCTTGGGTGAAAAGGGTGCGCCTTTGGTGCGGGGTGCTGAGTCACTTGCGGAAATGATGCTTCAGATAACGCATTATGTGATGCGTTATGCCCCCGTCGCAGTTTTCGGCGCATTGGCAGCCGTGGTGTCGAAAAGTGGCCTAGCGATCCTTGCAACCTATTTAGAACTGGTGACGGAATTCTATCTGTCGCTGGCATTGTTGTGGACAATTCTGCTGTCCATCGGCGCGATTTTCTTGGGCCGGCGTATATTCACGCTCATCCGCTACATCCGCGAACCTATGTTGATCGCATTTTCGACCGCATCCAGCGAAGCGGCCTTGCCCAAATTGTTTGAACAGCTCGACCGTTTTGGCGTTCCGCGCCGGATTTCGGGCTTCATGCTGCCCTTGGGCTACAGCTTCAACCTTGATGGTTCGATGATGTATATGAGCTTTGCGACAATCTTCATCGCGCAAGCTTATGGTATTGAGCTGTCCATCGGCACCCAGATCCTGATCCTACTCACACTCATGATTTCGTCCAAGGGCGTCGCCGCCGTGCCGCGCGCTTCGTTGGTGGTCATCACCGGCACATTGGCCATGTTCGACCTTCCGGTAGAGGGCGTCGCGCTCATTCTGGCGATTGATCAGTTCCTTGATATGGGCCGCACTGCGACCAATGTCGTCGGCAACGCCGTTGCAACGTCCGTCATCACCAAATGGGAAGGCATGTTGGAGGTCGAAGAGCCCGAGTATATCGCATCGCCGCATGCCCCAGCGCATACCGCAGCGGACGGCAAGGCTGGGCTAGACCTTGCCACTGATATGGTCACGGACGAGCGGTCGACCAAAATTTAAGCGGGGTGTTTATATCCTAGCAAGGTGCCCTTGGCGCCTTTGCTGTCGAGCGTGAAGTCCATGTTCGCATGTTCTTTGCGCCAGCGCCGCGCCACGACACGCTCGCCGGGTCGCGCGGCGTCATCCAGCAGCACCCTGCCGCCGGGACGAATAAGCGGGAACAGGCTTGCAGCCGCACCGCGCACATGCGGATGGATGGCCCAAGGCGGGCCATCAACGATGAGCAAGTCAATCTCTTTGGGAACATCGGACAATTGATACCAATGCCCCGGCCAACCAGATGGAGGTGCGCCCAGCGGCGCGTGCCGGATTTCTGCGTCCATATCATTGTCGCGTATCCAGTCTTGGGTCGTTTGCGCGAATGCAGCATGTTGGTCAAAGCTGACAATCTTTCCGCCACCAAAAAGCTGCAACGCGCGCGCAGCGATAAAAGTGGAGGCCCCGCAACCCAATTCGACGACTTGCGCCGGTCGCATGTCTTCGATTGTGGACACGATGTGCCACAAAAAATTTGTGTCCGCTTTCCAACTACCTAGATTAGGCAGCGCATCGATAGGTAACCCAAGATAAGCAAGCAAAGCAGCCTTGTCTTTTTTGCGGCCACCATCAAGGCTGCGCAGCAACCACGGCCATTGAATAGCACCATAAGCCATGACCATGACGCGGTCGCCCAGCGACAAGCTAAGGTCCAAATCATGGAGCGGCATGTAAGCCGTCGTTTCGCGTGTAGTCATATCGTCCCAAGAGCGGTGAAGCGGACAACAGTCAATCAAAGAGTGATCGGCCCGACGGATTATCTCCACACATGGAACGGCACGCCATTTACAAGGCGCGCGCAACGCTCGTTTCAGGGCTTTGACAATGTCGAAAAACCTCCCATAACATCATGCAGGAAGAGGAGACATTCATGGACAATGGCCAGACGGCACCGGCTGCAAAACCGACGATTACAAATCCCAAATTGCTGCTGTGGATATTGATGATTGTTTATGTATTGAATTTCCTCGACCGGCAGATCGTCAATATTTTGGCTGAACCCATCAGTCGGGATCTCGATCTGTCCGACACCCAAATTGGTTTGTTAACTGGTCTTGCCTTTGCGCTTTTCTATACATTATTGGGCATTCCCATTGCGCGCTATGCGGACAATAGCAGCACCAACCGCGTTGGCCTGATATCGATATCCTTGGCGGTCTGGTCCGCCATGACAGCCTTATGCGGATTGGCACAAAATTTTGGGCAATTGGCGCTCGCCCGCGTGGGCGTTGGCGTAGGTGAAGCAGGGTGCACCCCCGCCGCCCACTCGCTGATTACCGACAGCGTCCCGCCGGAAAAAAGATCGTCTGCCATCGCGTTTTACGGCCTTGGCATTCCGATTGGCAGCTTATTGGGCCTCGTCATCGGTGGCGTTTTGAACGATGCTTATGGCTGGCGCGTAGCATTTATGGCGGTCGCCATTCCAGGTCTCATATTGGCGGCTGTCCTGCCTTTTATATTGCGCGAACCCCGCAAGGCCGAAGCGGCTGCCCGCGCATTGTCCGGCGAAAAGGCACGCGACGTTCTTTCGACTAAAGACGCGCTTAAAGAAGTGTTCAGTTCGCGCGCCTTTGTGATGTTGGCCATTGCGGCATCATTCACCGCATTTCTGTCTTACGGCAAAAGCGTTTGGGCGGTCATCTTATTCATCCGCTCACACGGGCTTAGCCCCGGCGAAACCGGCCTTTTGCTTGGCCTTGTCTTGGGCGTGGCGGGCATTATCGGCACTTGGCTTGGTGGCATGATGGCCGACAAGTTCGGCAAAATCGATAAACGTCATCTGTTGACCACACCTGCCATCGGGATGGTCATTGCCACGCCCATATTATTCTTGGGCTATTTCGCAACCGACTGGCGCGTGGCGATACTCTTGTTATTTGTGCCAACGGCATTGAACGCGGCTTATTACGGCCCGACCTACGCCACTGTGCAAGGCCTAGTAAGGCCCGAGGCGCGCGCTGTCGCTGCCGCGTTCATGCTGTTCGGCCAAAACCTCATTGGCCTTGGGTTAGGACCGTTATTGTTCGGCATGATGTCGGACGCGTTCAAGCCATTGGCCGGTGATGAAAGCGTCCGATGGGTGCTCTATGGCGCAGCATGGCTTGGCCTCATTCCCGCCTTTTTCTTCTGGCGGGCAAGCTTGCGGTTAAATGCTGAGCTTAAAAGCGGTTAATCAGCAAAGGGATCGCGCACCAAGATCGTATCTTCGCGCTGCGGCGAAGTGGATACCAAGGCAACGGGTGTTTCGATCAATTCCTGCACACGCGTGATATATTTGATCGCTTGTGCCGGAAGGTCGGCCCAACTGCGCGCGCCTGCGGTGGTTTCCTGCCAACCGGGCATTTCTTCGTAAATGGGCTCGACAGCGGCTTGCTCTGCCGCATGCGCAGGCAGATAATCATAAACCTTGCCATTCAGGCGATAGCCCGTGCAAATCTTGATCGTATCAAAGCCGTCAAGCACGTCCAACTTCGTCAGGGCAATGCCGGTCACGCCGGACACGGCGCAGCTTTGGCGCACGATCACGGCGTCAAACCAGCCACAACGGCGCTTGCGCCCCGTGACAGTGCCAAATTCATGGCCGCGTTCACCGAGCCTTTGGCCAGTTTCATCCTCAAGCTCGGTCGGGAACGGCCCCGACCCCACCCGCGTGGTGTAGGCCTTAACGATACCGAGGACAAAGCCCGCCGCACTTGGCCCAAGGCCGGAACCCGACGCCGCGGTGCCCGATACGGTGTTGGACGAGGTTACGAAAGGATAGGTGCCATGGTCGACGTCGAGCAAGACGCCTTGCGCACCTTCAAACAATATCCGCGCGCCAGCCTTGCGCACCTTGTTCAGGCGCCTCCAAACGGGCTGGGCATATTCGAGAACGAAGGGCGCAATTTCTTTCAGGTCAGCGATCAAGCGCGCGCGATCAACGGGCGGTTCGCCAAATCCGGCACGTAAAGCGTCATGATGCGCGCACAAGCGGTCAAGCTGCGCATCCAGAGCATCAAGATGGGCAAGGTCACACACGCGGATCGCGCGGCGGCCCACCTTGTCTTCATACGCAGGGCCAATGCCGCGACCCGTCGTGCCAATCTTGCCCGACCCCGCCGCAGTTTCCCGCAGACCATCTAAATCGCGGTGAATTGGCAAGATCAATGCGCAATTATCCGCGAGCGCAAAATTCTCGGTCGTGATGGAAACGCCCTGCCCGCGCAGCTTCGCCATTTCGTCGCGCAACGCCCATGGGTCCAAAACCACACCATTGCCAATAATCGACAATGTGCCGGTGACGATGCCAGAAGGCAGCAACGACAATTTATAGACATTGTCGCCAACGACCAAAGTATGGCCAGCATTATGCCCGCCTTGAAAGCGGACGACGGCATCGGCGCGTTCCGCCAGCCAGTCGACAATCTTGCCTTTACCCTCGTCGCCCCATTGTGCGCCAATTACGGTTACATTCGCCATCAGATATTCCCTGTCAAAGCCAGATAGCTCTGGGGCCTTTTTCTGCGCAGGAGGTTTTTCCTGCGAAGGGATTCGCCGTGGCCTCCGTTATGATTATGCGAGGCTGGCGTCCACCCTAAAGCTGCGCATGCTACAATTTCAGGCGGAAATGGCTTGACCGTTTATCCAAATATGGGTGCAGCCCAGCACAGCCGCACTGTCATTTTCATCCAAGGCCGATACCGTCACCCAACCCTCATGCCGCATCTTTGCGCCAGTCGCGGCGTCAGTGCCAAGTGGCAGGAAAAGCCGACGGACGACGCCTTCGTCAGCCAGATCAATCAATGGATCGGGATAGAGCGAGAAGCCCGTTGCCGGTTCCGATGGTCCGTCGGCACGATGAATATAATATGTCCCGCCGCGAGCAAGCGCCGCGCTGTACCCTTTGGCGAAGATCGTGAAGCCGAACCAGCTTTGATATTCAAAACCGTGCCGCTCGGTCGGATCCAGCGTCACATTGGCACGGCCCGCAACGGTTCCCGCAATGGCTTCCAAAGCAAGAATTCGCGACGCCAGCGCCCCGCCAGCATCAATCGCCCGCAATTTCTCAACCGCTTCTGCAAACGGACCGGTCGCCGCGAGCAGTGGTAAATAGGCATCCGCCCCCAGCGCACTCAGTCCGCCTGCATCCTTCATATCCAGCTCGGACCGAACGGCATCAATTTTGTCCGCCGCCAAAGGCAGCGCCTTTTCCGCCAGCCGTTCCACAAGATCAGGCAAGGTGAAATCGATGGTGATGTCTTTCACGCCCGCCGCCTCAAGCGCATCAATGGCAACGCCAACAATTTCGCAGGCGGCAGCCACGCTGTCATTGCCGACCAGTTCCGCGCCCAATTGGGTCAATTCCCGTTCAGGGCGCAATTGTTTGGCGCGCAGGCGCAGCACCTGCCCATGATAGGCCAAGCGCAAGGGGCGCGGGGCATCCTTTAGGCGTGTCGTCGCAATCCGTCCGACCTGCACCGTGATATCACCGCGCAGCGCCAGCGTGTGGCCCGATACAGGGTCGGTAAAGCGCAAATGCTGATTACGGGCGGCATCGCCACTATGTTTGGCGAGCACCGATTCAAATTCCGCCATGGCCGGTGCCACGCGCGCATAGCCGTAGCTTGCCAGCACGTCGATCATCGCCCGCGAGACCCGCGCCGCGACCTCCGCTTGGGGAGGCAGGCGGTCGCGGAACCCTTCGGGTAATAAATCAGGTGGAATATTCATGCGCACTCTTTACCGCAAAAGTCCAAGCGGGGAAGCCCCAGCTTAGGGTCCTGACCCTAAAACTTAAGTGCCTTTACGGTTTTGACACCCGGAAGGGTACCAAGCTGTTTGAGGACCGCTTCCGGAATCGCCGCATCCATCGACAGCAGCAAAACGGCTTCGCCGCCTGCACTACGACGGCCCAGATGGAATGTGCCGATGTTCAATCCAGCCGCACCTAAGGTCGTGCCAACACGGCCAATAAAGCCCGGCGCATCTTCGTTGACGATATAGAGCATGTTACCTTCCAGCTCCGCCTCAAGGCTGATGCCGAAAATCTCGACAAGGCGCGCTTCGCTATTGGCGAACAAGGTGCCTGCAACCGAACGCGGGCCTTGGGCGGTATTGACGGTGACGCGGACCAATGTGTGATAGGCGCCTGCCTTGTCATGGCGGACTTCGCGAATGTCAAAACCGCGCTCTTTTGCCAAAAACGGCGCATTGACCATGTTCACCGCGTCGGAAAAACGCCGCATGAAACCAGAAAGCACAGCCGCCGTAATCGGTTTGATATTCAGCTCCGCCGCAGCGCCCTCAACCTCTATCGCAATATTGTCGAGATTGTCATGCGCCAATTGGCCAACCAGCGAACCCAATTTGAGTGCAAGGGTCGTATACGGCTTCAACTTCGGCGCTTCTTCGGCCGAGAGGCTTGGCATATTCAGCGCATTGGTAACGCCGCCATTGACCAGATAATCCGCCATTTGTTCAGCAACCTGAAGCGCAACATTGACCTGCGCCTCATTGGTCGATGCACCCAGATGCGGGGTGCAGATGAAATTGGGCGTACCGAACAAGGGCGATTCCTTCGCCGGTTCGGTTGCAAAAACGTCCAAAGCTGCCCCGCCGACTTGGCCGCTGTCCAACGCCTCTTTCAGCGCCTCTTCATCGATCAACCCGCCACGTGCGCAGTTAATGATGCGAACACCTTTCTTTGTCTTGGCCAGATTTTCCCGCGACAATATATTGCGCGTTTGGTCCGTCAGCGGCGTATGCAAGGTGATGAAGTCTGCCTTGGCAAGCAAAGTATCCAGGTCGGCCTTTTCAATGCCCATTTCAATCGCGCGATCGGCGGTGAGGAACGGGTCAAAGGCCACGACCTTCATCCGCAATCCCAGCGCGCGGCTTGCGACAATCGATCCGATATTGCCAGCGCCGATTAAGCCCAGCGTCTTGCCGGTAACTTCGATACCCATGAAATCATTTTTCGGCCATTTGCCAGCTTGCGTCTGCGCATTCGCCTCTGGCAATTGTCGCGCGAGCGCGAACATCAAGGCGATGGCGTGTTCGGCGGTCGTAATCGAGTTACCAAAAGGCGTGTTCATGACAACAACACCCTTGGCCGACGCATAAGGGATATCGACATTGTCGACGCCAATGCCCGCGCGGCCAATAACCTTCAGGTTCGTAGCGGCGTCCAATATTTGTTTCGTGACCTTCGTCGACGAACGGATTGCCAAGCCGTCATAATCGCCGATGATCGCGGCAAGTTCGTCGGGCGTTTTGTCGGTGATAACATCAACGTCGCAGCCGCGTTCAGTGAAAATCTTAGCGGCGTTTGGATCCATTTTGTCGGAAATAAGTACGCGTGGTTTGGTCATGTGGAGTTCCATTTCAAATATCGTCATGCTGAATGTGTTTCAGCATCTTAATTTCACAGTCGAAACTAAGGTCCTGAAACAAGTTCAGGACGACCGTTTAGGATTGAGAATTTGCGCTGTGATAAGCCCAATCGAGCCAAGGCGCGAGTGCCTCTACATCGGCGGTGTCAACGGTCGCGCCGCACCAAATGCGCAGGCCCGGCGGGGCGTCCCGATATCCAGCGATGTCATAGGCCGCATCCTCTGCCTCAAGCAAAGACGCCATTTTCTTGATCATTGCTTCGTCCGCACCTTCAACCGTCAAGCAGACCGAAGTGGTTGAGCGGATAGCAGGGTCAGCAGCAAGAAAGCCTAGATAATCCCGTGCCTCGACGATTTTTGCGAGCGCAGCGGCATTGGCGTTGCTGCGGGCCATAAGCCCCTGCAAACCACCAACGGTTTTCGCCCACTCAAGTGCGAAGATAACATCTTCGACAGCGAGCATCGACGGTGTGTTGATTGTTTCGCCCTTGAAGATGCCTTCGGCCAAGGCGCCTTTGGCCATGAGCCGGAAAATCTTCGGCAGCGGCCATGATGGCGTGTATGTTTCGAGCCGCTCGACAGCGCGGGGTCCGAGGATGATTACGCCGTGCGCACCCTCCCCGCCCAGGACTTTCTGCCAAGAAAAGGTCGTCACATCGAGCTTGTCCCAAGGCATGTCATAGGCAAAAACCGCGCTGGTCGCGTCGTTGAAGGTCAGGCCTTCGCGGGTATCGCTGATCCAGTCGCCATTGGGAACGCGCACACCCGATGTGGTCCCGTTCCAAGTGAACAGCACATCGTGGCTTTGGTCAATTGACGCCATGTCGGGCAATTGCCCGTAATCGGCACGGATTACAGTAGGATCGATTTTAAGCTGCTTGACTGCGTCAGTCACCCAGCCTTCGCCAAAACTTTCCCACGCCGTGGCGGTCACTGGACGTGCGCCGAGCATAGTCCACATCGCCATTTCATAAGCGCCCGTGTCAGATGCCGGAACAATTCCGATACGATGCGTATCGGGCACCTGCAGCACTTCGCGCATCAGGTCGATGGCAAGTTGCAGGCGTGACTTGCCAATTTTCGCACGATGCGAACGGCCGAGCGATTGGGTTTGAAGTTTTTCGGGACTCCAGCCTGGCGGTTTCGCACAGGGGCCGGAGGAAAATAACGGACGCGCCGGTTTAATGGCGGGTTTTACTATAGTCATGTAAGCGTCTCCTTGCAGAGAGCAGCGCGGCGTTGGGACCGCGTGGCCCGAGAACGCATTTAGGCGCGGCCCCGGCTTTGTCAACGACTATTACAAAAAGCTATTAATAACCCGCCTTGCGAAACAAAACTTCACCACGGCGGCTAACATATAATTTTTCGAGGCTAACGGGGTGAAAATAGGCTTCCACACGGTCGCCTTCAGGGGTCGTGCCATATACTTCATAACAGCCGCCATCGACTTTCGACTTACGCACAGTCCAGCCATCTTTGGTCAGCTTGTCAGTCAGCGCCTTTTGACTTTTCCATCCGGATTCGGGACCTGACTTGCAGGTGATTGCGCCGGTTGCCGATGCGGGGACCGATGCAAAGGCGATAGCGGCCACAGCGGCGAGTGAAAGAGGTGTCCATAAACGCATATTCATGCTCCTTTAAAAATCTTTCGGTTGGCGAAGAAATATCGTGCCGCAACGAGAAGCACGAGTGGAATGAAGTGTATGAGCGCTGGTCCTAAATTATTGTGGATGAATATCCAATGGACAAGAACGAGCACAGCAGCAGGATATACAAAGCGTTGAAGACGTTTCCAACCCGCCTTGAGCGCGCGCATGGACGCATCGTTGCTGGTTACCGCTAGCGGCACAAACAACAGCATCGCAGCCCAACCGGTCCAGATACCAAGCGCCCAGAATTCGGCGAGAATATCGTACAGATTCCCCATATCAATGATGTAGAAAACCAGATGCAAAATCGCATAACCAAAGGCCGCAACGCCCAATGCCCGGCGGCGCTGAATAAGCCAGCTCAACCAAGGCCTTGGACCAATCAGCGACAATAAGGGGCTAAGCACCATCGCGCCAATCATGAAGCGGGCCGACCATTCGCCCGTTGGTTGCAGCATATCCATCGCGGTTACGTCGCCGAAAACATAAGGGCGCATCATTAACACCGCGGGCAAGCACAAAAGCACCCAGAAGGACGGCTTCTTATTAAGAATTATTCGCAACATGCGTCCGCGATAATCGCCTCGCGCGCGCTATGCAACGCGCAAATTGTAACAGCGACCGTCATAATTCTGCGCTGTTAAGGGGTGTTACTTCATTTTTTGGCTGCACTGGTAAATTTTTGCGTTAAGACACCGTCATGTCGTTGCGTTTGTGTCAAAGAGTTCTGCTGATCATTGGCGTCCTTGCGCTAGCGTCGTGCGGCGGACGGGAAAAACTCCAATCGCCGCGTTCCAGCGACAATATGACCTCACAAAATGCCCGCCAATGCTTGGCTGGCCTCAAGTCCAAATCGGTGCGCTTTGCGGGACTACCTAGCAAAAGTTTCGACGGCGGATGCCGTATGATCGACACTATCAAGGTTATGGATTTTGGCATGGCGACAACGAATTTGGGGGCAATGACCTGCCCGCTTGCGTCAAACTTCACCGATTGGGCGCGTTATGCCGTGGTACCTGCGGCCAAGCAATATCTGGGCAGCGAGGTTGTGAAGATTGAGACCATGGGCACATTCAACTGCCGCGCTGTCAATGGCAGTAGGTCCGGCAAATTGTCCGAACATGCATTTGCGAATGCCGTTGATGTATCCGCCTTTGTCTTACGCGATGGACGGCGTGTCTCGGTGCTGAACGGTTGGCGCGGATCATCCAAAGAACAGGCATTTTTGCGCCGCTTACATCAATCTGCCTGCAAACGCTTTGGCACCGTTCTTGGCCCCGAATATAACGCTGCGCACGCAAATCATTTCCACTTCGACATGGCAAAATCGATGCGCAACGGCACCGCTTATTGCCGATAAAGGTGGCAAAAGCGATGGACGCACCCTACATGCAGGGTAATGACAGATACCAAAATTAACGATCGCCGCTTTTACAAAGCCCAACAAGAAGCGGGTTTTGCCGAACAGCAACTTTCCACACCGCAAACGCAAAGCAAGTCCTATCGACTGGCTTTTCAGGATACGGACTTCCTGCTTCGCGAAGACCTGCGCCCTGTGCGTTTTCAGCTCGAACTGCTCAAAACCGAAATGTTGCTCGATGAGGCGAATATCGGTTCCATGTTGGTCATCTACGGTTCGGCGCGTATTCCAGAGCCTGAGGCTGCGGATGCCATGATCGCCGCGGCGCAAGGTGAGCGCGCAACGATCATCGCCGTGCGGATGAAGGAAAAATCCCGTTTTTACGAAGAAGCACGCCATTTGGCGCAATTGGCCGGAAAAGCCAATGTGACCGATGAAGAAGGCCGTCGCCATTTCGTGGTATGTTCGGGCGGTGGTCCATCGATCATGGAAGCCGCCAATCGCGGCGCGCATGATGTTGGCGCAGAATCGGTTGGCCTGAACATTGTGCTACCGCATGAACAAGCGCCGAACCTGTTCGTGACACCCCGATTAAGCTTCCAATTCCATTATTTCGCTTTGCGCAAAATGCACTTTCTGCTGCGCGCGCGCGCGGTTGCGGTTTTCCCCGGCGGCTTTGGCACGTTCGATGAATTTTTTGAGCTGCTGACGCTGGTTCAAACTGGCAAGATCAAGAAGATGCCGATCCTGCTGTTCGGACGTGCATTTTGGAACCGTGTGGTGAATTTTGAGGAGCTTATGCTCGAGGGCGTTATCAGCCCGCGTGATCTGGAATTATTCCAGTTCGTAGAGACCGCAGAAGAGGCATGGGATGCCATCTGCGATTTCTACGAAGTGTCACATTGATCTAGGCCGTAAACGGATTACTTGGCCGGGGCTGGTGCGGCAGCATCGGCTGCTGGCGCTGCGGCAGCGTCGCCTGCGGCGGCAGGGGCAACTGCCGCATCAGCGGCAGGCGCTTCTGCCGCAGGGGGTGTTGGCAATGGCAAGTTTGAACCTTGCGCATTCATATATAAAATCAGGTTCGCGCGTTCTTCCGGATTGCCCAGACCAGCGAAAGTCATCTTGGTACCCGGTGCATATTTTTTAGGGTTGGCTAACCATTTGTCCATGCCTTCCCAATCCCAGTTGCCTGGGATGCTTTTCAGCGCGTCGGAATAGGCAAAGCCTGCAACATGACCGTGCGGCTTACCCATAGCGGCCCAGAGATTCGGGCCAATGCCGTTTGCGCCACCTTGTGCAATGCTATGGCAAGCTGCGCATTTTTTGAACACCGCTTCGCCCTTGGCGATATCTGCGGTCGCAAGCAACGTCGCAATGGGCACGGCAGCAACGGCACCAGCGGCACCAGCATCTTCAACAGCGACGGCAAAGCCTTCTTTCTCAGGCGCCTCTGGGTGGAAATACATGCCGGTGACGATGCTTAGGCCCAGCGCGACGATGCCGCCTGCCAAAACCCAGCCAGCAATTGTGTTACTACGATCATCCATTGTTTATCAGCCTTGAAACTGCGTTAAAACACCGGCGCAGAATGACGGCCGGTTTCACTGGCCCCTCTAATCGCGAGTGCTACGCCGTGCAAGTGTCCAAATCCACACTTGCCCGATAAGTCTGCCTATCCTAACGCCATGCCAGCATGAACAGTTATCCCGCACCCGCACTGGCAATCGTCAAAGACATGACGCTTGCTGCACATGAACATCCGGCCAAAGCGATTGCCTTTCAAGGCGCGCCTGGGGCGAACTCGCATTTGGCGGCGTTGGAATATGATGCAGACTGCTTACCCCTGCCCTGTTTTTCGTTCGAAGACGCCATTGATGCGGTTCAGGACGGAACGGCCGCGTGCGCGATTATACCTATCGAAAATTCGCTACATGGCCGCGTTGCAGACATCCATTTTCTGCTACCAGAATCGGGCCTCAGCATCATATCCGAGCATTTTATGTCGATCCGCCACTGCCTCATGGCAAAATCAGCAGATGCCGTGCTCAAAACCGCGATGAGCCATCCGCAAGCGCTGGGCCAATGCCGGCATTTTTTACGCGCCCATGGCATTATCCCTGTCGCTTATGCGGACACCGCGGCGGCAGCGGCATTTGTCGCGGCTAATGACGATGCGTCGGCTGCGGCCATTGCACCGCCGATTGCCGCAGACCTATATGGCCTCGTCGCCATTAACAACGCCGTGCAAGACGATGACAGCAACACCACCCGCTTCGTCGTCCTGTCACGCACGCCTGCCGAGCGCAGCAGCCTGACGGGCACGTTAATGACCACGCTGATTTTTGAGGTGAAGAACATCCCCGCCGCTTTGTACAAGGCGATGGGTGGCTTTGCGACCAACGGCGTCAATATGACAAAGTTGGAAAGCTATCAAAATGGCGCAAGCTTTGCCGCGACGGAATTCTTCGCCGATATCGAAGGCGCGCCGGGCGACCCAGCCGTCGACCGCGCACTGGAGGAGCTGCGCTTCCATTGCAACTCAGTCCGCTTGCTCGGAACCTATAGGCAAACCCGCGAGCGGGGTTGAGGCGGAATAGGTTGGTTTCGGGGATGACGCAGTAGTTACCGGAATTCGCACCCCATTATATAGTCATCCCGTCATCCCAGCAGAGGCTGGGATGACGGGTGTAATCGACTTAGCTCGTACCCGTTTAGAACTTCATGCCAACCTTGATGCCATATAAACGTGGTTCGGCGGCAATGTAGCTTGGGATACCAAAGGCACCACCGGTGTTGCCGGCATCGAGCAGATAATCTTCGTCCAACAGGTTCCGGGCAAAAGCGGAGATTTCGAAACGGTCCTCACCAAAACGGAAACCTGCGTTCACATTGACCAGCGTCACGCCCGCTTGCGCGATGAGCGGGTTGTTGGGAACTTCGAAGAACATTTGGCTGCGATAGGTAACCGATGGCGTTGCAAAAAATGTCATGCCACCCAAATCTGCATCAATCGTAAAGCCGCCCGATGCCTGCACTTCGGGTTGCAAACGGAACTTTGCACCACGGAAATTGGCTGCAATCGTGGGTTTATCATCGATGCCGCCGTCGATATACCCGATATTCCCAAACACGCTCAGCCAGCTTGTCGGCTTCATCGTTAATTCGGCTTCAACGCCCTTGTTGGTCGCTGAGCCGGCGCTTTGTGTCTGCGTGGTGCCATTGGGCAAGATGACGCTGACTTGGAAATTATCGTAGGTGAGGTAATAAGCGCCGATTGAACCGGAGAAAATGCCCAACGCGCCTTTCAAGCCGACTTCATAATTCCAGATATTTTCGGCCAATACCGGCGTAAAGTTCGCAACTGGCCCCGCCGTTGTGGAGCGCGCGCCCAATTGCACAGTCGCGGAGCGACGGCCCTTGGACACGGTGGCATAGCCGTTAAAATCATCAGAGAAACGATAGAGCAAGTTAAAGCGTGGCAGGACGGCCTGGAAGCTATCCTCCGTACGGAACGTCTGACCTGCGGTATCGATTTGGCCCGGGACCAACGAAGCACCTCCGGTAAGGACCGAGCGCGGGACGCGGGCAAAGAAACCGGACCGACGCTTTTCAATCAAGACACGTGCGCCAGCCGTCAGTTCAAGGCTGGGCGTCGGGATCCAGGTGCCATCGGCAAACATCGAATAGCTGTCATTGCGACCCTGATTTTCAAACACTGAGCTATATGGAACGGGCGTCAAGGCGAGCGCAGGGACAGTGCCGTTGGGCGCCACGCAGTTGGCACGGGTTGTAGCGGTGCTGGTCAAACAAGCCAAAAACACACGCTCATTGCCGGAAAACGGGACATTTTGGATGCTGTCTTCATGGAAGAAATTGAACCCGAATGATCCACGGAATTTATCGTCGGTGTACGCAAAGCGGGTTTCATGGTTGAATTGGTTGCCCTCGGCTAATTCTGTAAACTCCAGATAAGGCGCGGCCGAACCATCGGCGTCAAACACCTCAAGCGAGTCAAATTTGCGATAGCCATTAACCATGGTCAATGCCCAGTTATCGGCAAAGCCATAATTCACGGTGAAGCTTGCGTCATATACATCGCGCGTCAGGCCAAGCTTGTCGGCATACAAATCCTTCAATGAATTTGGCGATCCACCCAGATATGCGTCACCAAACGGATTGCCCGGGCCCGAAGCTGTCGGCAATGCTTTAGAAACAAATGCCGTTCCGGGGTTACGTTGGCGGTCATAGGTTAGGATAAGGTCAGCGGTGAGCGCGTCATTGGGTGTAAAGCGCAACGAGCCGCGCGCGCCAAATTGATCTTGGCCATTCAGGTCATCCTGATTTGGCGCAAGGTTGTTGACATAGCCATCGCGTTTTTTGAACGCGAAGGCGACGCGACCGGCCAGCGTGTCGGATCCGACGTTCACAAAGCCACCGAGCTGACGCTGGTTAAAGTTACCAATGCCACCGGTCAGTTCGCCCGAAAAGCCAGCCTCTGGCCGCGCCGAAATGATGCTGATCGCACCCACCGCAGACGCCGTGCCGAACAAGGTCGCCTGTGGCCCCTTAATGACCTCAATCCGTTCAACGTCGTAAACGTCTTGGTAGGACCCACGCGACCGCGATATATCTACACCGTTATAATAAAGCGTAACGCGCGCCGCCTGCTGCGCTGAGCCAGAGTCGGAGGTAATGCCGCGAATAACAACGCCGGGGTTGTTCGCGCTCTGCTCCTGAATGTTGAGGCCGGGAATATAATTGGCCAGCTCGTCCAAATCGCTAACGCCCAGTTCTCTGAGGCGCGTGCCGCTGAGCGCGCTGAGCGTCACAGGCACATCGACCAGCCGCTCTTCGCGTTTTTGCGCGGTGACGATGATCTCGCCTTCAAACGCTTTGTCATCGGCCTCAGCCGTCTGCGCATATACGGGCATGGCGGTGGATGCAGACAGGATAGATAGCGCAAGAGCGATATAGGGACGACGCATGATAGGAAACTCCAGTGGTTCAATGAAGTTGGGCCTATGCGCAAAGGTCGCGTCAATATGGGGACCGCTGTGCGACAGTTTGAATATGTAAATAAGAAATATTTACGACAGGGTGCGCTGGTGCAACGGGTTTTTTTGCTGGAACGGGTTGGTCTGGGGCCGACTGATTTCCCCTCCCGCTTGCGGGAGGGGTTAGGGGAGGGCATCTGCCTTCAATGTTTTCGCACGCGCCTGCGGCTCGCCCCTCCCCCGACCCCTCCCGCCTGCGGGATTGGGGTTGGTTTGGTCTCAATGCCCTTTCCCGTCTGCGGGAGCCGCGTTTGCTATGGTCTCAACGCTCCCGCTCGCTTGCAGGAGGGCGTTATCTTGCGCAACGTCGCCTATCCGGACCCAAAAGCGGTTTGGGGCGTTAGCCAATCCCCAAACTAAGGAACATATTATGGCTGATCTATCGCACATTAAAGAACATGCAGACGTCATCGGCGCGGACGGCGTGCATGTTGGCACGGTTGACGGGGTCGAAGGCAACCGCATCAAATTGACCAAAAAGGATTCAGGACAAGGCAGCCATGAAGGGCATCATCATTATATCGATGGTGGTCTCGTCGCCACGGTCCACGACAACACCGTTCGCCTGTCGGCCAATGCCGACGTTGCCGTCACCTTTGAACAAGAAGAAGACGCCAAAAGCTAAACGCGTAGGGCGGCGTCTTTAGTCTCCGGCCTAGTGCGCCGCCCCCCAGCTTGGCCCAGTGCCGATTTCAATGCCCAAAGGCACCGTAAGCTTCACCAAAGGTTCCGCAGCATTGGCCATGACGTTGCGGATGATGTCGCTGGCGGCGGCGACGTCGGCTTGCGGTAATTCGAACACCAGTTCGTCATGCACCTGCAGCAGCATTTTAACATGCCCCAGCCCGGCGGCCTGCAATGCGGGCCCCATGCGCATCATCGCGCGTTTGATGATGTCGGCGCTCGTGCCTTGAATCGGCGCGTTGATTGCGGCGCGTTCGCTGCCCTGCCGTTCGGCTTGGTTAGGCGACGTGATGCGCGGGAACCATGTCTTGCGGCCAAAAAGCGTGGTCGAATGACCGCATTCGCGGACCGTGGCCATCGTTTCCTGAATATAATTGGATATGCCGGGGAAGCGTTTGAAATACGCATCGATCAGCGCCTGCGCCTCATCTGGGGAGGACTCCAGACGCTTTGAAAGGCCCCAGCGCGAAATGCCATAAAGGATAGAGAAGTTGATCGTCTTGGCGCGCCCTCTTGTATCGCGGTTGACTTCGCCAAACAGCTCAAGCGCGGTGCGGGCGTGGATATCCTCACCTTTTTCAAAGGCATCACGCAAGGGTTCAACATCGGCAAAATGCGCCGCCAAGCGCAGTTCAATCTGGCTATAGTCGGCGGACAGAATGACATTGCCGGCTTCCGCAATAAATGCGTCCCTGATCTGACGCCCTGTTTCGGTGCGGATCGGGATATTCTGCAAATTGGGATCGGTCGATGACAAACGCCCTGTCTGCGCGCCGACAAGGCTGTAGCTTGTGTGCACGCGGCCGGTTTTGGGGTCAATCTGCTGCTGCAGGCTGTCGGTATACGTCGATTTTAGCTTCGCCAATTGCCGCCAGTCGAGCACTTTGCGCGCGATCTCTATGCCTTGGCCCGCAAGGTCCTCCAACACAGTTACGTCGGTCGAATATTGCCCAGACTTGCCTTTTTTCCCGCCCTTATAGCCCATTTTGCCAAACAGGATTTCGCCCAGTTGCTGCGGACTGCCAATGGTGAAGATTTGCCCTGCAAGGCCGTGAATTTCCTTTTCAAGCAATTCCATTTGCACGGCGAATTCGGACGACAGCCGCGCCAGCGCCGCACGGTCCACCTTGATGCCCAGGCATTCCATTTTGGACAAAACGGGGACCAATGGGCGGTCAACCAGTTCATAAACGCTGGTCGCTTTTTCGGGGCTCAGGCGCAATTTGAGATGGTGCCACAAGCGCAAAGTCACATCGGCGTCCTCGGCCGCATAACGGGTCGCGTCGGACAATGGCACGGCGGCAAAACCAATCTGGCTTTTGCCTGTGCCCGTCACGCTTTTATACGATATGCATTCATGGCCCAAATGTGTCTTGGAAAGCTCATCCATGCCATGCAACTGACGTCCGGCGTCCAGTGCAAAGCTCATCACCATAGTGTCGTCATAAGGCGAAATCGGGACATTATGCCGCGCCAGCACCGACATGTCATATTTCAAATTTTGGCCGATTTTGAGGACGGTTGGGTCGCAGAGCAGTGGCCGTAACTTCGCAAGCGCGGCTTCCATTGGAATTTGCGTCGGCCGTTCGGCGAACATGTCGGTGCCACCATGCGCCAACGGGACATAGCATGCCTCACCCGGCGCAACCGCAAGGCTTAGCCCCACAAGGTTCGCACTTGCGGCCTGCAAGCTGTCGGTTTCGGTATCAAAGCCCAAAGTGCCGGTTTCGCGCGCGCGGGCGATCCAATGATCCAGCCGTGCGATATCGGTGACACATTCATAACTGGATGTGTCAATTTTCGGCATAAGCGCAGGGACGGCGGATGCCCCCATAGTCGGCGCGCGTTCCGCGCCGTCGCCTGCGTTCATCGCCTTGGGGTTGCCCGCAATCGCCTTATTGGCCGCAGCTGTATCCGCGACATGCCCAATGCGCTTCAACAGCGAATTAAACCCGTGATGCTGCAAAAACTCCGCCAAAGGTTCTTCGGGGATAGCACCCAGAACCATATCCTCCATCGCGATCGGCAATGGGCAGTCATCTTTCAACGTCACCAAAACCTTGGACAATCGGGCCTTGTCGGCATGCGCGATTAAATTGTCGCGCATTTTGGATGGCTTCATATCTGGTGCGGCGGCCAATACGCTTTCAAGGTCGCCAAATTCCTGAATTAGCTTGGTCGCGGTCTTTGGGCCAACGCCCGGGACGCCGGGGACATTGTCCACACTATCACCCATCAATGCGAGCACATCACCCACCTTGTCCGGACCAACGCCGAATTTTTCGCATACTTCCTCCGAACGGATGCGTTCGTTTTTCATCGTGTCGAACATGTCAATATGCGGTTCGACAAGCTGCATCAGGTCCTTGTCGCTGCTGACAATCGTGACATGCCAGCCAGCCGCGCAGGCCGCCTTGGCATAGCTTGCGATCATGTCGTCGGCCTCGACATCCTCTTCCTCAATCAACGGCAGGGAAAATGCGCGCGTCGCGTCGCGGATCATCGGAAATTGGGGCTTAAGGTCTTCGGGCGGGTCGGGGCGATGCGCCTTATATTGGTCATAAATCCGGTTGCGGAATGTCTGGCTGGATTTATCCAACACCACCGCCATATGCGTCGGACCATCGGCTTGGTTTAAATCATCCGCCAGCTTCCACAACATCGTCGTATAGCCATAGACGGCGCCCACCGGCTCCCCATGCTTATTGGTCAGCGGTGGCAGCCGGTGATAGGCACGGAAAATATAGGCAGAGCCGTCAACGAGGTAGAGATGCTTTTGGTCAGACATGCCCCTGCGATAGCAGGCCGTTTTGGCCAAGTCTTTTGCTAATTTACCGCTTTGGCATTGCGCAAAATTTTAACGAGACCCGCGCCACAAGATGAGCCCGCTTGCGATGATGATGCTCGCGCCGGCAAGGGACATGAGGTCAGGCCAATCGCCAAATAGTATAATCCCCAACCCAACAGCTATCAAAAGCTGAACATAGGTCATGGGCGCGATTTCTGCGGCAGACGCGCGCGTCGTTCCCATGAAAATCAACCAATGCCCAAAGCTTGCGGTGACGGCAACCAACGTGCAGCGGGCGATGATCGTCCAATCGGGCATCCCGACCATAAGCGCGTCAACACCAGAAAAATGGCCAATAAAGGCGGCGCTGAGGATGAAAGGCACGGCAATCGACGCCACCAGAAATTGCATCAGCAAGGGCGACCCTGCCCCCGCCACGGCGCGGTTGCCGATAATCATGAATGCCATGCTGATTGCCGCCGCCAGCGGCAGCAGCGCCGCCCAGCCAAGTTCGGCAACATTGGGCCGCATGATCAGCAGCACGCCGCCAAAGGCAACCCATATGGCCACCCATTTGGTCGCATGGGTGCGTTCATGCAAGAAAATGGCGCTGAAAACCGCTGTTATCATGGGGCTGGTAAACCCAATGGCCGTCGCGTCCGCCAACGGCATCAGAAATATGGAGGAAAAGAAACAGATCGTCGCCATGGCCACGGAAAATCCGCGCAACAACTGCACTTTGGGCATGGGCAAGGCAAAACCCTTCCGCCCTTCTTTCAGAAACAGCAAAGTGCCAAGCCCGATCGCACCAATCGCATAACGTAGCGCCGCGACAGCGGTACCCGGCCACGCCCCTGCGATTGATTTGATGACTGCATCGCCAATCGACAAAAGTGCAAAGCCGCACAGCGCGTATAAAAGGCCCGACCGAGCCGATGATGATGTCACGTACATTTCCCTAAAAGCTGCGCCGCCTTAATCGGCTTTGCGAAGAATAGAAAGCAGCGCCATCATCGCGCCATATCAATGCAAAATGACGCCAATTTTCAGCTTTGCTCAGCAGCTTTTGCACACCCGATTGAGCAAGGGTCATATCTTATTACAGGCCCTTAATGGCCAGTGCCACAGACAGCACCATTGCCAGAACCGAAAACACGGTAATGGTCGTCCATGGCATGAACCCCACATCTTCGATATTCATACGATTGTGACGGCGGCGATCAGCCAAGCTGCTGACCAGCACCGCTGACGCAAATATCACGGATGAAACCATCCACAGATGATCTTGCCAAACAAATTGTTCAAACCATTCCATGGGGACGCCCTTAATGCGGATTTATCCAGCAATGAAGGGCGAAGGAATCACTCGCCGGTTTGCGCGGACCGGAATTTGCTTTCGCACCCGCATCATGCTGTCGAGATCCAGATCAACCCACGCCAAGCCGGCTGCACTGCCCATATCCAGTAATATCGTGCCCCAAGGGTCGATGACAAGCGAATGCCCATAAGTTTGGCGGCCATCTTCATGCATACCGCATTGCGCCGCCGCGATGACGAATGCCGCGCTTTCAATGGCCCGTGCGCGCAATAATATATGCCAATGCGCCTCACCCGTGGGGACAGTGAAGGCAGACGGTAGCGCAAGGATATCAACGCCCGATTTGGCATAAGCGCTGAACAGATCAGGAAAGCGCATATCATAGCAGATCGCGAGCCCCATCAGGCCAAGGGGCGTTTGAACCATCACGGGATGCTCGCCGCCGATATAAGCGGATGACTCACGCCAAGTTTCACCCGACGCCAAGTCCACATCAAACAAATGCATTTTGTCGTAACGCGCCGCAATTACGCCGTCTGGAGAGATGATGATGCTACGATTGGCTAACTTCTCCGCGCCTTCGTCCAAAATAGGTATGGAGCCGATATGGACCCATATCCGATGTCGGGCGGCCGCCGCGATCAGGCTTTGCAGGGCCGCATTATGCAATTCATCTGCCATATATTTGCGCGCGCGCGCACGATCACGGTCGAGCAAAATCGACATTTCTGGCGCAAAATACATGGCCGACCCATTTTCGGCGGCTCTGGCAATCGCATCGGCCATGTCCGAAGCATTACGCATCGGATCAATAGAACTTGTCATCTGATGCAAAGCTATCCGCATGAAAAACCTAATAAATGATATCTAAATCGAAAATGACGTCGCTGGCGGACACTCATTTCACTGGGCAAGCAACATTGCAAGAAATATGCAACGCTGCGATATGCATTGATAAGGCCAATCTGCCCAACAAAAGCAGGGATATGGGAAAAACGAGATGACCAAGTAACGCAACATTCTGGAACGGCGATTAACCGATATTCCGGGGGTATAAGCGCTCACTTGCGCTTTTGGCGGATGTTTCCCATATTCCAAGTTATGGAAACACAATCGCACGCAAATCCGGTGACATGGTATGGAACGACCATATTATCCGTCCGCAAAAATGGCAAAGTGGTGATCGCTGGCGATGGCCAAGTGTCGATGGGCCAGACCGTGATGAAGCCAAATGCTAAGAAGGTGCGGCAATTGCATGATGGCTCCGTCATTGGCGGGTTCGCAGGCGCGACTGCCGATGCCTTCACCCTTTTCGAACGGCTGGAGCGCAAGCTTGAACAGCATCGCGGGCAATTGATGCGCGCGGCGGTCGAATTGGCCAAGGATTGGCGGACCGACAAATATCTGCGCAATTTGGAAGCAATGATGATCGTCGCGGACAAGGATGTGACCCTGATCCTGACGGGCAATGGCGATGTGCTTGAACCCAATGACGGCATTGCGGCCATTGGCTCCGGCGGAAATTACGCTTTGTCCGCCGCGCGCGCCTTGGCCGATTATGAAACGGATGCCGAAAAAATGGCGCGACATGCCATGAAAATAGCTGCAGAAATATGCGTCTATACCAATGACTATCTAACGGTCGAAACATTGGATAGCACGCAGTAGGCAACCGTCACTTGCCCACTTCACTTGCCAAATTCACTTGGCCAAATTCACTTGAACGCCGTTCGCAACTTCCCATGTAGGTCGTAATGAAAAACGCACTGACCCCAAAAGCCATTGTGGCTGCACTTGACGAACATATCATTGGCCAAGCGGACGCAAAGCGGGCCGTTGCGGTGGCGCTGCGCAATCGCTGGCGCCGCCAGCGGCTCGGTGCGGATTTGCGCGACGAGGTAACGCCCAAAAATATCCTGATGATTGGCCCCACGGGGTGCGGCAAGACGGAGATTTCCCGCCGCCTCGCCAAGCTGGCCGATGCCCCATTCATCAAGGTGGAGGCCACCAAATTCACCGAAGTCGGCTATGTCGGCCGCGATGTGGAACAAATTGCCCGCGATTTGGCCGAAGAGGCGGTGCGCTTAGAAAAAGAGCGCCGCCGCGAACATGTGCGCGAAGCCGCCGAGACAGCAGCGATGGAGCGCATACTGAAAACGCTGGCTGGCGATACGGCTAGCGAAGCGACACGCGAAGCATTCCGCCAGCGCATTCGCGAGCGGCATATGGACGACGTCGAAATTGAAATCGAAGTGTCCGACAACCCAGCGATGCCGATGGAAATACCCGGAATGGGTGGCAATGTTGGGATGATCAATCTTGGCGAGATGATGGGCAAGGCCTTTGGCAAGGACAATCTGAAACGGCGCAAGATGAAGGTCCCCGATGCGTGGAAGAAATTGGTCGAGGAAGAATCCGAAAAGCGTTTAGACCAAGACGATGTGAACCGCGTCGCGCTTGCCGATGCCGAGGCCAATGGCATTGTGTTCTTGGACGAAATTGACAAGATTGCGGTGTCGGATGCACGTGGCGGCGGATCGGTCAGTCGCGAAGGGGTTCAGCGCGACCTGCTGCCGTTGATTGAAGGGACCACCGTCGCGACCAAATATGGGCCGATGAAAACCGACCATGTATTGTTCATCGCCTCGGGCGCTTTCCACATTTCCAAGCCAAGCGACATGTTGCCCGAATTACAGGGCCGCTTGCCCATCCGTGTCGAACTGCGCGCGCTCGAGCATGCCGATTTTGTTCGGATTTTATCCGAAACCCGCGCCAACCTGCCAATGCAATATAAAGCCTTATTGGCGACCGAAGAAGTAACCTTGGAATTCAGCGATGACGCCATCGACGCCATTGCGCGCATTGCGGTGGACGTGAATTCTTCTGTTGAAAATATCGGCGCGCGGCGCTTGCAGACCGTCATGGAAAAGCTGCTTGAAGACATTAGCTATGACGCGGAGGACCGCAAAGGCGAGACGTTGAAGATTGATGCGGCCTATGTCAGCAAACAGCTTTCGGGCATCGCCAAGGACACAGACCTGTCCAAATATGTTTTGTAACCATGGCCGCGTTACCGCGCGGTGGTGACTGCTCCATCACCTGATTGCGGGGCAACGACAAGCTTCCACGCCTTGTCTTTGATAAAATAGCGTTGTGCCAATGCCTGCAAAATGGCCGGTGTTACATCATTATAGTCGCTGTACAGCTTGCCCAGTGCAACAAAGCGTTCGGGGTCATAGGCCGCCCCTTTTAGCTGATTCAGCCAAAAACTGTTGCCTGACGCCGCGCGCTCAATGGCTTGCTTGGTCGGCTCGACCGCGCGCTGCAATTCGTCGGCGCTCACGGGATTAGCCTTCAAGTCCGCTGCAACGGCGTCAGCAAAAGCGAAGAAACGGTCCACATCCGCAGGCTTAACTTGCGTATACGCCATCAAATACCCGCCGCTGTTAAAATCGAGCGGCCAATTGGCAGCCATGTCGGGGCTGTAGCTAGCGGCTTGTTCAGCGCGAAATTTTTCGAACAAGCGGTCGCGGAAGATTGCCGCCAATATTTCCAGCTGACGCCCCTCGGTAATGCCTTGAATGCCCCCGCCCGTTGGCCACGCCATAACCGCTGCCGATTGATCACTGGCCCCGCGATGCATCAGGCGCACAGGCGCGACCGTTGGCGCAGGGAATCGGACATTGCTGGCCGCTGCTGATACGGGCAATGGCGGGCGCGGGGCCATCGCACCGAAGCTTTTTTCCAATGCAGCGATTGCGTCCACTTTCTCAAAATCACCGAAAAGCAGAACTTCGATAGGACCCTGCGCCATCAAAGGCTTCCAATAGGATTCAAACTTCGCTGCATCAATTTTGGCCACGTCTGATGGGGTAGCCGCCTTCCAACGCGCATCCTTATTGCGCAGCAGATATTCCAGATCACGTTGCAAGACCGACGTCGCCGACATTTCAAAACTGGCATAGCCTGACGTTGCAAAGGCCTTGGCACGTTCAACGGGTGCCGCATCCCAACCGGGATGCTCCAGCTTGGTCGCAATTAAAATAAGCTGGTCGGCAAGATCATCTGGCCGCGTGTTTGCGCCAAATTGGAAAGCGTCGTCATCGACCGAAAAATTGAGCTCAATGCGCCGACCGTTGACCATCTGATCAATTTCGGTGCGTTTGATATTGCCAATGCCATTTTCAGGCAGAACCAATGGCCCAGCCCATAATAGATCGCCTTTGTCCGGATTTACGGCCTTATATCCACGGCCAAAGCGGACCAATATGCGGATCTGATCGCTTTCGGCTTTATTGGGATAGAGCAATGCGCGCACGCCATTAAACAGTTCCAGCCGCGTGACGTCCCATCGCGACAATAGCTCCTCCGCCACCAGCTTTCCAGGCGCACCCAATTGGGGCAGCGCGGCAAAGCCCATATTGTTTTCGGACAGGCGCGCCGTTGTATTTGCGGCCACCGATGCATTCAAGACCGCCAAAGCGCGATTATCCGCATCGGCTATGGTGGTCGGCGAAGAGACCATCAACCGGATGACATCGGCGCTAAAAAGCTTCTGTGTGGACTCCAAAAGCCGTTTGGGCGTGAACTTGTCTTGCATCCCTTCATACACTGCAACGACAGTTTTCGGGGCTGCCACTGTTTCGCGTATATCCACTGCGCTGACGATGTCATCCGCCTGCTTGGCGGCAGCTTCGAACGGATAGCTGTCGAGCATCGTGCGCAGCGCATTACCGAACAATGTCTTTTCGCGGTCAATATCCGCAACCGAAGGGGGTGTCGCAACTGCATCGGCAATGATCGCGCGGACATCACGCGTTGCGGCTTCCCATTGATCGCCAATGGGTGTCAGCGAAACCAATGTCGCATCGGCGGTGCGCGAAATATCTTCCTGCGCGATCTGTGCAAATAGGTAATTGCCGCCATTGCGCGCCTGCACCTCAAGCCTGCGGTTAATGATTTGCAGCGCCAAGGCATCGATCAGCAATTGTTCATTATAGAGTATCGTGTCGTTCACTTTGCGCCAAGGCCGCAGATAGGCAAGGCTGACCGTCGTCGGCAAAGTCGGCTCAATCAACACCCGCGCAGGTGTGCCTTGCGGACTGGGGTCACCAAAATCTGGCTCGGGTGCGCTTTGGCCCTTGCCCTTCCAATCGTTGAAATATTTCTGCACCAGATTGGCAAGCTTGGCCGGTTCCATATCGCCAGCCATGACGACAACGGCGTTTTCGGGCCGATACCAACGGTCATGAAAGGCAGCGAGGCGGATGGCATCTGCCGCCTGCAGCGTTTCTGGCGTCCCAATGGTCGACCGGTTTGCAAGGCGCTGCCCCTGAAAGGCATGTTGGCGCAGGGCGTCGCTGTAAATCATCTGCGCGCCGCTATTCTCCCGCAATTCGGCCAAAACAATCGCGCGCTCGGCATTTAACGCGGTTGGCGAAATCCGTGGGTTGCGGATCATGCCTGAAATGATTTTGACCGATTCATCCAGCTTTTCTGGCGTCGCATTGGGCAAATCGAGCTTGAAGACAGTCTGCGTCGGCGTTGTCTGCGCGTTGCTATCGCTGCCGAATGTGACGCCGAACCGCTGCCAAATGCGCTTTGCCTCGCCATCCGGAACGAAGGTGGATCCGCGAAACGACAAATGCTCGATGAGATGGGCAAAGCCTTGCTCGTCATTATTTTCATGCAATGCGCCCGCATCAATCCGCACACGAATGGAAACTTGCCCCGCGGGCACATCGTTTTTCTTGACCGCATAACGAAGCCCATTGGGCAGAACCCCAAATGTCCATGTGTCATCGACAGGGACGTCGCTGCCTTCATACAGCCATGGTTGCGCCGCTGCCTTGGTTGTCGCCGCCGCAACGGGCGCAGTTTGCGCATAAGCCGAAGGTGAGAGCAGCAAGGCTGCACAGATGAGAGCATAAGAAAGTTTGCGCATTACACTCCTCATAACGAGCGTGCAGCTTGACCGCACATGAACGTCCGAAAAAAACGATATCCCTATCACACTACAGTCTCATCATCCCGAATGTGTTTCGGGATAACAAACAGGTGGTTGTGCGATATCCCGAAACCCGTTCGGGATGACGAATGGTTTTTCGGACAATCCCGCTTAAATTCCACCGTCGACAGTATCATAACCCAAACCGCGCAGACCAAGTTGCAACGCCTCGACACATTCCGCCAATTTATGCGCGTCGGTGGTGCGGATAACGAAGTTCGCGCCAACCTTGCCCTCGCGGAAAAACGGGTAGCTGCCGATCTGGCATCCTTCATGATGCTTTTCGGTATCACCTAGCAACTTGGCAACTTCGCTTTCGGCGACCCAGCAACCGATTTGCTGCGACAGCAAAGGCGCACCGCCCTCCAATGTGCCGGTCAAAGCATCCAGCATGCCAGCCGTGATATGCGGCACGCCCGCCATGATGAAGATATTGCCATGGCGAATACCCGGCGCACCGGACATCTTGTTAGGAATAAGTTCTGCGCCATCAGGCACGCGCGCCATACGTAAACGGCCCGGATTGATGCCGCCACGTGTTTCATAATATGCGTGCAGGACCGCGCTCGCTTCGGGATGGATAACCACATCGACCCCCAAAGCAGCCGCAATCGCATCAACCGTAATGTCATCATGCGTTGGGCCAATGCCGCCTGTCGTAAACAAATAATCATTGCGCGCGCGCAGCGCGTTCACCGCCTCGACAATCGATTCCTCAACATCAGCGACAACGCGCACCTCTTTGAGGCGAATGCCTTGAATATTGAGCCAAAGCGCAATTTGGCTGACATTTTTGTCCTGTGTGCGGCCAGAGAGGATTTCATCGCCGATAATTACAAGGGCTGCGGTGTAGATGCGAGATTCTGTCATCCGCATCCGATAGCATAAATCACCCCCTCGCAAAGTGCGGATTATTGCCTTATATCGCTTGCATGGAACAATATGTAAGCGTGACGCCCCAAGAGGCGATGCAGGCCCGCGACGGGACCATCAAATTGCACGGGGCAGAAGGCTTTGACGGCATGCGCAAGGCTGGCCGCCTTGCCGCCGAAATCCTCGATGCCTTGGTGCCGCATGTCGTGCCCGGCGTAAGCACCGAAGAGCTGGACGACATTGTCCGCGCCATGACGATGCGCGGTGGCGCCGTTCCTGCGACCTTGGGCTATCGCGGCTATACGCATAGCTGCTGCATCTCGATAAACCACGTAATCTGCCACGGTATTCCCTCGGACAAGAAATTGAAGGATGGTGACATCGTCAACATCGACGTCACGCCGCAACTGGATGGCTGGCACGGCGACACCAGCCGCATGTTCTTGGTCGGCGATGTGCCGGTGAAGGCCAAGCGTTTGGTCGATGTGACCTATGAATGCCTGATGCTCGGCATCGAAGCCGCCAAGCCCGGCAATCGTGTCGGCGACATTGGCTATGCAATCCAAACCCACGCCGAAAAGCATCGCTATGGCGTGGTCCGCGACTTTTGCGGCCATGGCTTGGGCCAGTTGTTCCACGACGCCCCCGAAATCGTCCATGTCGGCCGCCCCGGCACGGGCCCAGAGCTGCGCCCCGGCATGATTTTCACGATTGAGCCCATGATCAACATCGGCAAGGCCGCAGGCAAAGTGCTTGACGATGGTTGGACGGCGGTAACGCGCGACCGCTCCTTAAGCGCGCAGTTTGAACATAGCATTGGCATTACTGAAGATGGCTGTGAGATATTTACCAAGAGCCTCAAGGGGTTTGATCAGCCGCCTTATTGAGGGGTTTTACCAAACATCGTCATGCTAAACTTGGTTCAGCATCCATCGTGCCACGCAGACCGGAGGGTTTAGAGGCGAAATGGACCCTGAAACGAGTTCAGGGTGACGGCGCGTTTTGGTCGAATTTACGGTTACAACCGCAACCCAGCCGTCTCGTCCAACCCAGCCATGATGTTTAGGTTCTGCACCGCTGCCCCGCTCGCGCCTTTGCCGAGATTGTCGAGCATCGCCAACAAGCGCACTTGCGCCCCGTCTTGCGACGCCAGCACATAAAGGTCGAGGCGGTCGGACGGGGCTTGGTCGGCGTGCATCAATAGTTCGCTTGGCGCAGCTTCGTTGTGCACCGTCACCACCGGCGACCCTGCATAATGCGCGGCGAGTGCGGCGCGCAACGCATCCGCGCTGCCTGCCCCAGCCATAGCCGATAGCGGCAAGGGCACTTCAACCACCATGCCGCGAAAGGCGCGGACGACGGCGGGTGCAAATATGGGTGCGTGCGTAAGGCCTGCGTGCGTCTGCATTTCGGGCACATGCTTGTGCGCCAGATCAAGGCCATAGCTGCGATAGCCGATATCCGCGCCCTCGCCTTCGAACCTTTGTATCAACGCCTTGCCGCCGCCCGAATAACCCGACACCGCGTTGACGGAGTACGGCCAATCGGCAGGAAGGAGGCCAGCCGCCACCAAAGGCGCGATAAGGCCCAAAAATCCGGTGGGGTAGCAACCAGGGATGCTGACCAACCGTGCCGATGCAATGCGTTCGCGCTGGCCCATGCGATATTCGGCAAAGCCATAAGCCCAATCGGGGTCAATACGATAGGCCGTGGACGCGTCAATGATACGCGTCGTGGCAGATGTCGTCATCGCCACCGCCTCTTTTGCGGCGTCGTCTGGCAAGCACAGAATAACAAAGTCGGCGTCGTTCAACGCTTCACGCTTCGCCGCCACGTCTTTACGCTTGGCATCATCCAAGGCGATCAGCGTGAACTCATCGCGGCCCGCCAGCCGGTCGGCAATCTCAAGGCCAGTGGTGCCCGCAGCGCCGTCGATGAAGATGGGTTTGGTCAAAGCGCAACCCGCTTATGCGCCAAAATCGCGACCTCATGCTCGGCAAAGCGTGCCGCTGCGTCTGCCAGTGGTTCCACGCTCACTGCCATTGCGGTGCCATTGGCGTGGATGATGTTGTCGGCGTCGGCCATGATGCCGACATGGCCGGGGAAGAATACCAGATCGCCGCGTTCCAGCGTTGCGCCTTCGGGCAATGCCGCGCCAAAATCGGCCATCTGCATATCGGCGTCGCGCGGGGCCATGATGCCTTTCAGGCCAAAAACCAATTGGACAAGGCCGGAGCAATCAAGCGAATCCCCGCTGCGTCCACCCCAGCTATAGGGCGTGCCGATAAGCTGCTCCGCAAGATCAGCGGGTGACGCTGCAACGCGCCCGATTTCAGAAACATGCGTATGCGGCACAAAACCATTTTCGCACGCGAGATAATTGCCGCACGCGCTAAGGTCGCCGCAAAGCAAACGCGCCCCCATAGGATAGCGCGCCAGCACAAGCGCTTTCGTCGATGGTGCCGCCACCAGCAAGGTCGCCGACGCGCTGACGATATGCGTTGCGGCAAAATCATCCCCCAGTTCGGCAAAGCGCAGATAGCCCAAATAACTGTCGTGCAGGCAATATCCCCATGCCCACTCGCCCGCGACATCCAGCACGGCAAATTCTTCGCCATGCATCAATGCGCTGATCGACTTGGATGTCGCATGCGCTTCGGCGTGGATTTGAGTGACGGGCGCGATACCCGTGCGCAACATTGGCACCGCATAATGCGGCGCGAAAAGCTTTCCAGCGAGGCTGATATCGGCAAGGTCGCCCCGGATCGGCGTTGTCCGTTTGTCCCCGACAAGGCTATGCCCGCTTAATGTGTAGATAGGCCGTGCCCCCGCCTGTATCTGACCGTCTGCCAACTTTTTATGTCCCCCAAATACGTCGCACCAGCGTAGGCTGGTGCCTATCTCGCCTGTCGTTCAAAACCGAGAGACGTGATGGGCCCCAGCCTACGCTGGGGCGACGAAAAATTTCTTCTAATGCCCTTAGCCGACGGGATAAGTTTCCGTCAAATAACGAAACACAGCCCGCAATCCAAGCGCCTCTCCACCTTTTGGTCGGCCGGGCTTGCTGGTGGGCCGCCACGCAAAGGTGTCGAGATGCACCCAAGGCACATCATCAGGCACGAATTTCTGCAAGAATAACGCCGCCGTGACCGCGCCAGCAAAGGCACCGCCGCTATTGGAGGTGTCGGCGATGTCGCTGTCAAGCATCTCCATATAAGGCGCCCAAAGCGGCATACGCCACATCGGGTCCCCCGCTGCCTTTGAAGCCGCGAGCATGGCATTTGCGATGCTTTCATCATTGCTAAACATCGCTGGCAAATCAGGGCCAAGCGCAACCCGCGCCGCGCCGGTCAGTGTGGCGAAATCAACGATCAACTCCGCCTGATCCTGTATCGCTTTGGTGAGCGCGTCCGCCAACACCAATCGCCCTTCGGCATCGGTATTGTCGATTTCTACGCTGATGCCCTTGCGGCTTTTGATGATGTCGCCCGGCCGCATGGCGTTGCCCGCTATGCTGTTTTCCGCCGCCGCCACGAGCATATGTAACCGCACGGGCAAATGCGCCGCCATGATTAGCTCCGCCAATGCCAAGGCATGCGCTGCGCCGCCCATATCCTTCTTCATCAGCCGCATGCCGGAGGCCGGTTTGATATCCAGCCCGCCGCTGTCGAAGGTAATCCCCTTGCCCACAATCGCGATGCGCGGGTGGCGCGGGTCGCCCCATTCCAGTTCAATCAAGCGCGGCGCATGTTCGCGCGCGGCGGCCTTGCCGACAGCATGGATAAGCGGATAGCCGGTTTCCAGCGCCTCACCAGCGGTGACTATGACGTCTGCCTTGTACGATTTTGCGATGCGCCTTGCCTCGGCCTCCAACGCATTTGGCCCAAGGTCGGCCGCGGGCCGGTTCACAAGATCGCGCACCAAAGCGGTTGCGGCGGCCTGCAATTCGGCCAAGGGAATCCGGGCGGGTTCGCGCACCAATAGCACGCGCGGCCCCGTCAGTTTTGGCTCGCTCAAATATTCATGGTAACGATATTGCCCAAGTATCCAGCCGAGCATAGCATCGCCCGCATCATAATCGGCAAGTCGATATGTGCCTTCAGGAAGGCTGTCTGCGGCTTTCGCAAGATGCCACACATTTGGTACAGCAGCATCCGAAACGCCAGCAACGACAGACCAATCCCCCGGTCTATCTCCGGGCAATATCGCTATATCGTTCGCATTGCCTTCGAACTTCTGCGCCTTGATCGCGGTTCGAGCCGCATCGGATTGCAGCGCGAGCCAGCTTTCAAAACGGCCCTTGTCCGTGACATGAATGAGGGTGGCGGCCTGGCCATTGTCAGGCTGGATCAGATTGTCGTAGCGCATGGGCAGTGCGATAGCGGGATTAGCACGCAAACGGGAGATATTTCAGAAATATTGCGTATTTTTCTGATGTGCGTGCTTTTTGGAGCAAATATCGGGCGTTCTGCATGCAATCGCACAGCCGCCCCGCGCGACGCGTAGCCGCGAAAATCCGAAATGCGCAATAGCGGACGGAGCGCCATCGACGCCCGCCCAAACCAGTTCATTCCGCAGCGATAAGCGTTTCAGTGTCCGCATTATGATTGCCCGCAAAATGCGGCGCCGAAAATACCATGACCCCGTCATCAATAGGGTCTTGTGTCAGGATTTTCTTCTCTGCCGTGTAATTTTGCAAAACGCGCCATGGGTGACGATCGCCATTTTTTGGCAGCGTGTCGAAACTGCGCGCGAAATAGCCCGAGCTAAAGTCCGTCACAAAGGGCAGCTTAGGCATGTCGGGATCATCCAGCACCGGCGTTGCCACCAATGCATTTTTGTCATCCATTTTCCACAACAAGCGGCAGACATAATCGGCCACAATATCGGTCTTTAGCGTCCAAGATGCGTTGATATAGCCAAATACGCTGGCGAAGTTCGGGATGTCGTTGAACATCACGCCCTTATAATTGAAATGCGCGCCGAAATTGACAGCTTTCCCGTCGACGCTGATCGCGGTCTTGCCCATAGTTACAAGGTTCAGGCCCGTTGCGGTGATGATGATATCGGATTCGATATGCTTGCCCGACTTCAACTGGATGCCTGTCTTGGTGAAATGGTCGATATGGTCGGTGACAATCTCCGCCTTACCCTCGGTAATCGCCGTGAACATGTCGCTATCGGGGATCAGGCACAGGCGTTGTTCCCATGGGCCATATTTGGGCACAAAATGCGTGTCGACATCAACCGACGCCGGTAAAGCCTCCCGCGCCATATTGACTAACTTCGCCCCCAGCTTTGCCGGATTGCGGCGCGCATACCAATAGGTAAAACGCTGCATATTGATATTGCGCCACCGCGTCAGCGCATAGGCCAGTTTCTCCGGCAGGATCTTGCGCACAAATTTCGAAAACGGGTCAATGGCAGGCCGCGATACCATATAAGTTGGCGACCGTTGCAGCATCGTCACCTGCGCGCCTTGCTGCGCCATCACAGGGACTATCGTGACTGCCGTCGCGCCGGAACCGATGACCGTAACCTTCTTACCCGCATAATCCAAATCCTTGGGCCAATGCTGCGGGTGGATGATTTGACCGCCAAAGTCAGCTTCGCCCGCGAAATCGGGCTTATAGCCTTGGTCATAGTCATAATAGCCCGCGCACATGAACAAGAAGCGCGCGGCAAAATGCCGTTCCGCGCCGCCGTCGACGGCTTTAGCAGTTACGTGCCAGCGGGCATCTGGGCTCGACCAATTGGCCGAGATAACTTTATGGCCAAAATGGATATGCGGAGAAATGCCATATTCGTCGGCGGTTTCATGGACATATTCGTGAATGGACGGACCATCCGCAATTGTTTTTTCATGCAACCATGGTTTGAAACGATAGCCCAGCGTGTGCATGTCGGAGTCCGACCGGATACCGGGATAGCGGAACAAATCCCATGTCCCGCCCATATCGGCGCGTTGTTCCACAATCGCGTAGCTTTTGTTCGGGCATTGCATCGTGAGATGCGCCGCAGCGCCAATACCGGACAATCCGGCACCCACAATCAAAACATCTATCGTCGTCTCAGCCTGCGCCATATGCCTCTCCATTTCGTCTCAGAATTTTACTGACATCGTTGCAAATTGCAACTGGCTTTCGTGTCGGAAGAAATGCCGCTACGGCGGTGCTGAACATAAAGGAAATTAGGTCCCATGAGCGACAATATGGACGAAGATTATGTCTATGACGAAGCGTCCGGCGAATGGGTTAGCGCCGCCGACGCAACAGCCGCTACCGCACAAAATGACGCTGTCGAAGTCCGCGATGCAGTCGGCAATCTGCTTGCCGACGGCGACCAAGTGACATTGATTAAGGATCTGACGGTCAAGGGCGCGGGCCAGACATTGAAACGCGGCACGTTGATCAAATCCATCCGGCTGACCGGCGATGCGCAGGAAATTGACTGCCGCTTTGATGGTATCAAGGGCCTGGTGCTGCGCGCCGAGTTCGTGCGGAAACGGTGATGATCCGGTCGGGATTGCGGGTAATTCTCGCGATTATCTATTTGGCCGCGGGCATCGCGCACCTCATGTCGCCACGCGGGTTTTTGGCCATTACCCCGGATTGGGTGCCCTACCCCGCATTTATGGTTGCGTTTACGGGGGTGGCTGAAATCGCAGGCGCGATTGGCCTCATGATTCCGCAGACCCGCAAATGGGCTGCTTTTGGCTTGGCGCTTTACGCCTTGTGTGTCTGGCCAGCCAACTTCAACCACGCAATCAATGGCATCACCGTTGGCGGGGAAGCATTGGGTTGGTGCTATCATGGGCCACGACTGATGTTTCAGCCTGTCCTGATTTGGCTTGCCCTTTGGGTGGGGCATGTCACCGATTGGCCATTTGGTAAATTGCGGTAGTATTTGGCACCTTCTTTCCTCTTCACGCGTTCTCACCTTGTCCCTTCATCAGAAAAGGAATGAGAACATGCATAAGGACGGCGACAAAATCGATGTGACGGAAGAAGAAGCGAGCGGCGGAGTCAAAAATGTCGGCCTGCGCTATGTTCTGGGCATTTCGCTTTTACTGGCAATCATTATTTTATCGGCCATGTGGATGACGGGGGCCGCATTGAATTAGCACGCACCCTTCTTGACATCCGGCGACCCAATGCCCAATTCTGGTAATGCGGGCCGGGCCCCTCTGGTTGTCATGTGACGGCGATGTCGGACCGCTTTATCAGTATAAGAGGAGACCCGAAATGAATGCAGCCGTTGGAATGCCTTGCCCTGTATGCAAGGTACCGTTGGTCATGAGTGATCGACAAGGTGTCGAAATTGATTATTGCCCGCAATGTCGCGGCGTATGGCTAGATCGCGGTGAGTTGGATAAGATTATCGAACGCAGTGCCGCTGCCGAAATGCAGTCGCAACCCGCGCCTGCCCCGCAAGCACCGATGCCACCCCAAGGTGGCTTTGCACCGCAGGGCTATCCGGTGCAGCATCAAGGCTATGGCCATGGCTACCCACATCACAAGCGCAGAAAGTCGTTTCTGGAAGAATTGTTCGACTAAACATCGGCGCGCAACACAAAAAAAGGGCCGCCTTTCGGCAGCCCTTTTTTTTAGCTTTTCGGCTGATTAATCAGCAGCGGACAGGTTGATGGCCGAAGCCTTACCGTTGCGGCCGATTTCGACTTCGAAATTCACGCGCTGTTCTTTATCCAGCGTGTGCATACCAGCTGCCTGAACAGCCGAGATGTGTACGAAGCTGTCATCACCGCCGCCATCAGGCGCGATAAAGCCATAGCCCTTGTCTGCATTGAAAAATTTTACGGTGCCTACTGGCATAATATGTTCCTTTCACGAAACAGGTGACCACCTGACAAAAGCGCCAAGTGGGTAGCCAAGTCGTGGTAGGAAAAACGTTGCCCGTTCCGATCTTATGACCAGAGACGCGCCTCAAAAATCCGTCGCGGTCGACGATAGCGTTCGTGCCGTATACGCTTATTTTAGCCGATGTGCAAACTAGAAGCGAAAATAGCGACTTATTCGGGCTTACCGCCATCTTCGGGCATCTGCGCAGCACGCGTGCCACTTAGTCGTTTCCGGTTGGCGACCACGCTTTTAGAATAATGCGCGATGCTGCCGCTGACGATTGCCTCTGGGCTGCTCCCCAGCTTTCCAGTCATCAGGTCGCAGCCAAGCGCCAAGTTCGCCGCAACCTTCTCTGTCACCATCCGCCTCACCTCTTGCGCCGCCGCCGGCCCGCCTTGCGCCAAACTGCCAATGCGCATGGCGATCACCATGTTGGATTCGGCGGCCAGCGCCCACGCATCCATGCCGATGTCGAACCAATTGGGGGTTTCCGGTGTCGAGGTCATATCCCAACCCTAACCCACCGCGCCAAAATGTCACGCGGCAATGCTGAAGCGATAGTTGCTGCGCCACCTGCCCCACCGACACTTTCTATTTCACAAAACCGTAACATACTCCTAAGGCGCGACACCTTCGTTGTGCAGAGTGTCTTGAATGTTTGAAGTTGATGCGGTTATCACTTGGGTGGACGGGGCGGACCCTGTGCTGAAGTTGAACCGCGATTATTATCTCGCAAAGGCAAATGCGCTCGCCAAAACGGGGGCCAAAGCGCCATTGCATGACAATGGCACCAACCCCCATCGGTGGCTGTGCAGTGATGAGCTGAATTATTGCGTGCGTTCCATCGCCAACAACGCGCCTTGGGTGCGGCGGATCTGGATTGTGACCGACAATCAGACACCCGAAATCATGCAGCTTCCCCCCGAATTCGCCGCAAAGATCCGCATTGTGGACCATAAAGAGATTTTTGCCGGATATGCGGAGGCGTTGCCGACGTTCAATTCGCTGTCCATCGAAACGATGCTGTGGCGCATAGAGGGGCTGGCCGAACATTTCCTCTATTTCAACGATGATGTTTTCCTGACCGCGCCCGTGACGCGCTCGGATTTCTTTGCCGCCGATGGGCCGGTGCTGCGCGGCAAATGGACGAACCATAAAGACCTTGCCAATTGCGTTGCCAGCCGGGACGAGGCATGCCTGCTGAACCATTATAATCAAATCAACGCCGCGCAGATGATTGGCTATACCGCCGATCATGTGTTCGAAAGCGCGCATGTCGTCCACCCGATGCAGCGTTCGGTGATGGCGGAACTGTTCGACACATATCGTGACGCGTTTATCGCCAATGCCAGCTATCGCTTTCGCGATGCGGGGCAGTTTCTACCGCAAAGCCTGCATAATCATGCCTGCCTTGCCGACGGCAGCGCCGCGATTTTGGACACGCGCGATTATCTGCATGTCGCCGTCGGCGCGACCGATGCTTGGTCGGCCGACGATGTCAGCGGCTATTTATGTGGCCGCGAATGGGACGCGATCAAATTCCTGTGCGTCAACGACCTGCCAGAGGTCGAACGCAGCTTCCCCGATGCCCGTTTGTGGATCGAGGAAGCGATTACGCGTTAGGCGGGCTGTGCTGAATTGATATAAAGCCCCGAACTGAAATGACTTCTGACAACCCCGATCCCCTGCCCCGCATTCCGCCGCCCATCACCCAGCCGCCCCGCATATTGGTCGATGCCGATGCGTGTCCGGTGAAGGAGGAGATTTACAAGGTCGCGTATCGCCGCAATGTGGCGGTGGTGCTGGTCAGCAATGCGCGCTTTCGCATGCCCGACCATCCGCTGATTACCCGGGTTATCGTATCGGACAGTTTCGACGCCGCCGATGACTGGATCGCGGAGCAAGCGGGCGCGCGCAGCGTGGTGATCACCGCCGACATATTGCTTGCGGACCGATGCCTGAAAGCCGGAGCCGTCGTGATTGGCAACAATGGCAAGCCGTTCACCAGCGCCTCCATCGGCGGCGCCATCGCCACCCGCGCGATCTTGGCCGACCTGCGCGCAGGCATGGACGGGATAGGAGGTGGGCCAGCACCGTTTGCGAAGGCGGACCGGTCACGGTTTTTGCAGGCACTGGATGAAGCGTTGGTGCGGTTGGGGTGAGTGTCTGAGTATACGAGCGGCTCGTATACTAGCCGCTCGTACTTGCGCCAACCTGTGATGGCTGCTACCTTGTCGTTAGGCTTCGGTGACAGTGCGCTCAATTCCTATTCAGTGCACTGTCACCGTAAATCCTATTGGAGAGAATTATGATTTCTATTGTTATGGAACTAGCAAAGGGCAACTCACAGTTGGCTGCGCAGTTTTCCGCAGCCGTCGACGAATGGCGGAAATTTCATGAATCGAACTTAGCACTAAGTGAGAATCCGCTATCACAGAAACTGGGTTCAGAGCAGTTTCGGCATGAAGGGCATTTTGGTGGCGATCGTCATCTTGGAAAAATGTCCATGCCTTTGGCTACCCTTGCGGCGCTTTACGATGAGGCTAATGGTTTTGCTGACAATCGTGATTACGCAATTCGCATAGCAAAAGCTTTTGCGAAAAGTTCCGTCAGCATCGAAATCAAAGGCATAGCGTTAACAGCTGCGATTGTGGCGTTCGGTCTCGAAGAAGACCCGGTTCTAAAAGAATTCGTCAAGCACGAACTTCGATTTTAGGTCTTGGCGCAAAGCCGGCATCAGCTATTTTGGGTTGGGTTCCGGTAACAGTGCACTCAACTCCTATTCAGTGCACTGTCACCGTAAATCCCTGTCACCGTAAACCCGCAAACTCAAGCCGCCTGCAATACGGGTATCGCATCCAGCTTATCCCCAATCTCCGCCTCTGCCATCCGCAGATCATAGGTGCGTTGCAGGTTGAGCCAGATGTTCGGGCCGTTGCCGCACATCTTGCCAATGCGGAGCGCCATTTGTGCGGTCACCGGCTGTTTCTCGTTCAAGATATCATAGAGCGTCTGGCGCGAAATGCCGAGCAGACGGGCGATTTCCGTCTTTGGCCTATTAAGCGCAGGAAGGACATCCTCGCGCAGGATTTCGCCGGGGTGAATGGGGCGGATGGCCCATGGGCGCTTTTTCGTCATCAGTGATAATCCTCTAAATCAACCTCTATTGCATCCTTGCCATCCCATCCGAATGTGATCCGCCAGTTGCCCGAGGCATCGACTGCGTAGCGGCCCTTGTCCTGCCCTTTCAGACCGTGAAATCGGAGGCCGGGACCGTTCATGTCCTGCGGCTCGCGCGCATGATCGAGTGCAGTCAATATGCGTTCGAGCCTTCGCACATTGGGTACGCTCAATTTCGAAGCATCGCCCTGCTCGACAAAACGCTGCAAGGCTTTGCTTCGATAAGTGCGAATCATAAATGTAAGCTATTGGCTTGCATGTTTATTGTCAAGCATTGACTTACACATCGCCCTCAATCATGCTCCCGATCACCAGCGCCCATGTACAACTCGCGGCCGGTTTCGTCATAGACCTTGCTCATTTGCGCCATGCCTTCTTCCGCCTTCGCTAAAGCTTCGGCGGATAAACCGCCTTCCTCGGCCGCAATGAAGCCTTCGGCTGGCTGGTTCTGCAACCGCGCAAATTCGCGCACTTCTTGGCTGATTTTCATCGAGCAGAATTTCGGTCCGCACATCGAACAGAAATGCGCGGTCTTGGCGCCTTCGGCGGGTAGCGTCTGGTCATGGTATTGCTCGGCCGTTTCGGGATCGAGGCTGAGGTTGAACTGGTCGCGCCAGCGGAATTCGAAGCGCGCCTTGCTTAACGCATCGTCGCGGACTTGCGCGGCGGGGTGGCCCTTGGCCAAGTCGGCGGCATGCGCGGCCAGCTTGTAGGTGATCACGCCGACCTTCACATCGTCGCGGTCGGGCAGGCCCAAATGCTCCTTTGGCGTGACGTAACACAGCATCGCGGTGCCGTACCAACCGATCATCGCCGCGCCAATGCCGCTGGTGATATGGTCATAGCCCGGCGCGATGTCGGTGGTGAGCGGTCCAAGCGTGTAGAACGGCGCTTCGCCGCATACCTCAAGCTGCTTGGTCATATTCTCCTTGATTTTGTGCATCGGCACATGGCCGGGGCCTTCGATCATCACCTGCACGTCGGATTTCCATGCGCGGTGGGTCAGCTCGCCCAGCGTGTAGAGCTCGGCAAATTGCGCTTCGTCATTGGCGTCGGCAATCGATCCGGGACGCAGGCCATCACCCAGCGAATAGGCGATGTCATAGGCTTTCATGATTTCGGTGATATCGTCGAAATGTTCGTAGAGGAAGCTTTCCTTGTGATGCGCAAGGCACCATTTCGCCATGATGGAACCGCCGCGTGACACGATGCCCGTCATGCGCTTTGCCGCGAGTGGAACGTAGGGCAAGCGGACGCCCGCGTGGATAGTGAAATAATCGACGCCCTGTTCGGCTTGCTCGATCAACGTATCGCGGAAGATGTCCCATGTCAGGTCCTCGGCGACGCCGCCAACCTTTTCCAACGCCTGATAAATTGGCACAGTGCCAATGGGGACGGGCGAATTGCGGATGATCCATTCGCGCGTGTCGTGAATGTTGCGGCCCGTGCTCAAGTCCATGACGGTGTCCGCGCCCCAGCGGATTGACCAGACCATCTTGTCGACCTCAGTCGCGACATCAGACGCAACCGCGCTGTTGCCGATATTGGCGTTAATCTTAACCAAGAAATTGCGGCCAATCGCCATCGGTTCAGATTCAGGGTGGTTGATATTGTTGGGGATGATCGCGCGGCCACGGGCGATTTCGTCGCGGACAAATTCGGGTGTGACATAATCGGGGATCGACGCGCCAAAGCTTTCGCCATCGCGTTTATATTCGGCAAGCCGCGCGCGGCCCAGATTTTCGCGTTCGGCAACATATTCCATTTCAGGCGTGATGATGCCCTTACGCGCATAATGCATCTGGCTGACGTTCATGCCGGGTTTGGCGCGGAGCACTTGCTTGCGGACATTGGGGAATGGCGCAACGCCGCCGCTGCGGTCGGGGCCAAGCTGGCCATTATCCTCAGGGCGGACTTCGCGCTGGAACACTTGTTCGACATCGCCGCGTTCGTGGATCCAGCCGGAGCGGATTTCGGGGAGGCCCATGCTGATGTCGATATGCGCGTCGGAGTCGGTGTAAGGGCCGCTCGGGTCATAAACGCGGACGGGGGCGTCATCGCAGCTCGGGTCGAGATAGATTTCGCGCATGGCAACGCGGCGCGGGCCGACATAGATTTTCTTGGAACCACGGATCGGGCCAGTGGTGACGCCGATTTCGGTGCGTGCGGGAATGTCTGCCATGTTATGCGTTCCTTTCATGGACCAGCTGATCAACTGCCCATTTGTAATAGTTCATTAGGTGTTTTTCTTGGGCCGCAAAATCGGTCGCCTGAAGATGCTGAAGTCGAATCTGTATCAAAGAGGCGGCAAGCTGTGCTGCTGTAATTGCAATCGCGTCATCGGTTGGTTTGATTTTGGCCATTCTCACTCTCCAAAAACATCGTGAAGGAGAGTGATTGGCGTGAAGACCGGGCTTGGTCCTCGCCAGTCCCCCGGACTGGCTGCGGTCTCACCTCCCTACGCCCGTGCAAACGGGATCAGGTTCAGCGGGTCGCGGGCATTTCAGCACCACCTCTCAGTCGTTCGACTCCCCGGGGATTTTATATTGATAGGTGAGACAGCGCAGCGCGTCCAGTAGATTGCCGATAAACCTGCTCAAGCGCGGCTTTATGTTCGCCGCCCGCGTCAAAAAGTATAGCTGACGCCGCCGGCCATAAACCATTGGCTTGCGTCGCCGCGCAGCGACGTGACGGGGGATCGTGCCTCATCATTGGTGAGCCGGGAATAATTGATCAAACCATAGATTCCCCAGCCGCCATCGCGGGCGTCACCGGATAAATCGACCGCGCCAAGCAAGCTTGCGCCATAGCTTTTCCAGCCGCCCTTGGCGGTAAATACCGGTAGGCCGCTCGCAGTGCTGCCGGCTTGATCGATGCTGAAATAGGTGTCGGCGTAATGGCTGTCTACATGCGTTGCCGATAGGCTAAACATAGCGAATATCGCCATCGACAAGGGTGTTGCATAGCTAATGCTTGGGCTGATGATACGGCCCTTATGTGCGCCTGCGACATCCCATTGAATGTCGCTGGAAATGGTCACGGTATCGAAGGGATGCAGTATTCTGGAGAAGGACATGCCAGCAGTGGCGCCAACCTCAACCGCAACATCTTCCTCGCCCAGCAAACGGACCACGGGGTCCTTGATATCATTGTTGCGGTCCATGCGGAAACGTAACAGCGGGCCTGCGAGAAATTTCACATCCTTGCCGCTGTTGCTATCGGCGATGAGGTCAACATACAGCCCCGGGCCACGCGCGCCAAAGTCGAAACCACCAACACTGCCTTGCGCGAGCGGCGCAGGGAAAAGGACATATTGGTCCGACCCGTCATAGCTCGGGCCATAGCCCGCGCCGAGACCGATTGTGAGCCAGTCGCCTGTAAACACGCTTCGATTTGGCATTTCGGCGGCTGGCGCTTCGCTGTCTTGGGCAAAGGCAGGTGCGCAAAGCGCGACACTAACCCACAAAGCGGCAGCGCAGCTATTAAAGATCCTCATCAAATGCTCCTGTTAAACCAGATATAGGAACGATCCAAATGTTCAGATAGTTCCGCTGATATCACAGCAAAGCGCGTTAGAGCATATATTTCATTTTAACGCGCTGGCTGACTTCGGCAGCGTCAATCGCAAAAGCTGCGGTTTTAAATTTCGGCGGCCCAGTGACGATCGCGGGGTTACGCGAAAAACCAAAGCCTTCTTTTGGAATAAAGACGGCCATATCCATTTTGCCATTGCCATTTTCATCATGGAGTATGGATAAAGCATAAGTGCCTTGAGCAAGGCCGCGAAAGGAAACCTGCGCAGAATCGCCCGCGGGCACATTGGCGCTAAGGCTTTTGGGGTCTTTACTGCAGTCGGGGAAAAAGCGAGGATTGGCGGTTAAGCAGACGAGGACATTACCCTTCATACTGCGCAGGCCATAAATGCTCACCTCAAGCGTAGCGGGGGATGTTGTTGCCGCAGCCGCACTAGTGAGGGCGACGGCTCCAATTGCCGAGCCCAATATCAGTGCCGCACATTTTGTCCCAAAACCTGAAATATAAACCATAATTCCCTCGATATGCGTCATGGTGCTTTTGATGATGGGTCGCTGTAATCAGCCAACGCCCTAGCGTGCCGTTCACTATGAATTTGGGGAAGCATTCCCACCCCATATGGTTGGTCACACCCATGATCGTCATGATCGTTAACACAGCGCCCAATGCCGCGACATGAATGGGGATAAGGAAAACCAGCACGGGAATGACGAATGCGCCCGACAATGCCTCCCACGGATGAAACGACATTGCCGCCCATGCAGTGGGCGGGCGGCTTTCATGATGGACGGCATGGGCGGCCTTGAACCAGAACGGCCGATGCATCAGGCGGTGCGTCCAATAAAACCAAGTATCGTGCGCAAACAGATAAAGAAAAACCGACACAGGCACATACCAAAAAGGAAATGCGCCGACATCGGTGTAAATCTGCGTCCAGCCGAAATTGTCCCAGCCCCAAGCCACAATACCGGCAGGAATGCCATAGATGGCGGCACTGGCAAGGCTCCAGCCAATCTCTCGCTTAATCTGGTTATCAAGGCCAGTATAAAGTCCGGGTTCCCGGATTTTGGTCGCCCAGGCAAAGGCACCGCTGACAAGCAAATAGCGCGTTCCCACAATCACCGTCATCGCCGCAGCAGACACAATCAAGACAAGCAAGCTATCCATTTGATGACCTTAGACTATTTGCTACTATTTTAGCAAATTGCGCGTTTTGAACGCTTTCGGCCCGGATATACTGATAACATCACCATCATGCATGACCGATATGGGCCCGTCATAACGGCTGCCCGCTTCACCCAATAACGCAAACTCGAGCAATTTGGGGACCGACGGCACAATATGCGTGAAGGCGAGCATGCCCACATCTGCCGACTTGGCAACGTCGGCGGCCAGTTCGGGGCTGATATGGTAATTTTGGATGTCGTCAAAAATCTTGGCGCGGTTGGCCATGCCAGCCTTTTGCGCGCTGTTAGCGAGCGTTTCGACAATGCGCGGGGAAAGCAACTCGCTCACCAACAGGTCCGACCCCTTGGCCGCAGCCGCAAGTTTCGGCGTAAACGCGGTGTCGCCGGTGATAGTGACGCTTTTGCCTTTGTAATCGACGCGATAGCCAAAGGCGGGTGTGATTGGGTCATGGTCGACGGCAAACGCCGTGATACGCACCCCATTGGCGTTGTAAACGATCCCCGGCTGGATGGCCGCACCTAATATGCCAAAGCCGGATAGCGGCACAACAGCTTCGCCATGATGCGCAACACGGTAAGTGGAATCAATACGGTAGGCCGCGTTCAACCCTTCCGTGATTTCGGTAACGCCATTGGGGCCGGACACGTTCAACGGGGTTTTCGCGCTCGTCCCAGCCCAGCGTTGCAAGGTAAATGGGCCAAGGCCTTCAAAATGGTCGCTGTGCAAATGGGTCAGCCAAACGCCCTGCACTTTATCAAGCGGCATCCCCATCAGGGACAATGTTTCGCCAGACCCTTCCCCCATGTCGAAGACGAACAGCCTGCCATTGGCGATAACCACAGTGCAAGCGGCGGCGCGATCACGGCTTGGCAAGGGGGAACCGGTTCCACAGAAACCGACATGCAGTTGGTCAGCGGGTAAATCTGCCATCACGTTGCGCGCCATGGCGCCATCAGCGGCGCGACTAATAACCGCCATCGCGATTGTGTCGCGCTGCGTATAAGCAGCCACACCGACAAGCCCGATTAGCCCAACCGCCCCCAAAAGCCATTTTTTCCGCATGTTCATCCCCCCCTATGGAGCAGCTTTCGCTGCGCGCTATAATCCAGTTCTACCTATCTTGCGCCTGAATAGCATATAGAAAATAATATCCATCCTGCCTTTCGTTAAAATGATGGGTTAGAAAGCTGTGCATTACAATGGCAGGCCCCTTTCCCTTGCAAAATGCCTGCGCTAGGGCAGTGGCGTGACACTCGAAAACATCAAATGCGACGTTGCTATCGTTGGTGGCGGTCTATCCGGCGGGCTAATAGCGTTGGCACTTGCCAAGATGCGGCCCGAGTTAGATGTTGTTCTCATCGAACAAGGTCAAAGCTTTGGCGGCAATCATATCTGGAGCTACTTTGCGAGCGACATTTTGCCTGCGCATCGCTGGCTGACGGCGCCTTTGGTCACTTATGGCTGGTCGGGTTATGACGTGAAATTTCCCGCGCATAGCCGTTCGCTGGATAATATTTATTACACCATCGAATCCGAACGGCTCGATTGGGTCTTGCGGAAGGAACTTCCCGCATCGTCCTTAATGCTTGGCCGTGAAGTGAAGGCCGTTTCCCCGCGCCTCGTGGTGCTCGACGGCGCGCAGCGGATTAACGCAGGCGGTGTTATTGATGTGCGCGGCGCTGGCGATTTGAACCATCTCGACTGCGGTTGGCAAAAATTTACGGGGCAGCTGATGCAATTGTCCGAGCCGCACAATATCACTAAGCCAATCGTCATGGACGCCACGGTGGACCAACATGATGGCTATCGTTTCGTCTACGTCCTGCCCTTTGCCATGGACAAGCTGTTTGTCGAAGACACATATTATAGCGACAAGCCCGACCATGACCCGCGCATTTTACGGCAACGGCTTGCGGCTTATGCCGACGAAAAAGGCTGGAAAGTAGAACGCATCCTGCGGGAGGAAAATGGCGTTTTACCGGTTGTCATGGGCGGCGATCTGGAAAGCTATTGGAATAGTGGCAGTGGCCGGACCGCAAAGGCGGGTGCGCGGGGCGCCTTTTTTCAACCCGTCACCAGCTACTCCCTACCCGATGCCGTGCGCAACGCGATTTTCATTGCAGCGCAGCCTGAGCTAGACGGTGACAAGCTGAACCTTGCGCTGCGTCAACGGTCCGAGGAGCATTGGCATAAGGGCAAATTCTTCCGCATGTTGAACCGCATGCTGTTCCGCGGCGCAGATGGTCCCAATCGGTATAAGATATTGGAACGCTTCTACCGGCTGCAGCCCAGTTTGATTGAACGCTTTTACGCTGGAAATACGACCATCAAGGACATGATACGCATCCTCTCCGGCAAGCCACCCATTCCCATAAGGCGAGCGATCAAAGCGATCCTGAGCAAGAAAAGGTGACCAAGACAGCTGTCATCATCGGGGCTGGCTTTGGCGGCCTCGCACTCGCCATTCGCCTGCAGTCCGCAGGTTTATCGACCACAATCGTCGAAGCGCGGGACAAGCCCGGTGGCCGCGCATATTATTGGGAGAAGGATGGCTTCACCTTTGATGGTGGCCCCACCGTCATCACTGACCCGCCCTGCTTAGAAGAATTATGGGCGCTGTCCGGCCATGAAATGGCGGACGACATCGAATTGATGCCCGTATTCCCATTCTACCGCCTCAACTGGCCGGATGGCACGAATTTCGATTACTCCAACGATGCGCCGGGCCTGAAGACAGAGATTGAGAAATTAAATCCCGACGATGTTGAGGGCTATCGCAAGTTTCTCGCATATTCAAAGGTCGTGTATCAACAAGGCTATCAAAAGCTGGGTTCTGTTGCGTTCCTCGACTTTGCCTCGATGATAAAAGCCGCACCGGCGTTGATGAAATATCAGGCATGGCGCTCGGTCTATTCGATTGTCTCTTCCTACGTCAAAGATGAAAAATTGCGCGAAGCTCTGTCGTTTCACACTTTGCTCGTGGGCGGCAATCCCATGAGCACCAGCGCAATTTATGCGCTCATCCACACCATCGAAAAAGAAGGCGGTGTATGGTTTGCCAAGGGCGGCACAAACCGCCTCGTACATGCCATGGTGACGCATTTCGAACGTCTTGGCGGGACAGTTCGTTTGGACGATGCGGTCGAAGAGATTGAAACACGCGGTGACAAGGTCATAGGCGTGCGGACAAAATCGGGTTGGCGGATGGATTGCGACATGGCGGCATCGAACGGCGATGTGATGCACACGTACAGGGATCTGTTATCCAGCAACAAGCGCGGCGAACGGGCAAGCAACGCCTTGCGCCGTAAAAGCTGGTCGCCTTCTTTGTTCGTACTGCATTTGGGCATAAAGGGCACTTGGCCGGGTATCCCGCACCACATGATATTGTTCGGCCCGCGCTATAAGGGGTTGCTCGACGATATCTTTAAATATGGTATCGTGCCCAAGGACTTCTCGCTTTATTTGCATCACCCGACCGTCACCGACCCAAGCCTTGCGCCCGAAGGTTGCTCCACCTTTTATGTCCTCGCGCCCGTCGCCCATTTGGGCAAAGCGCCGCATGATTGGGATGGCGATGTGGGTGAGGCGATGAAGGAACGGATATTGGACGAGCTGGAACGCCGCCTAATCCCCGATATCCGCAGCCGCATCATTACGCAGTTCCATTATACGCCAGCCGATTTTGGCCGCGACCTCTCCGCACATTTGGGCAGCGCGTTCAGCCTTGAACCGGTGCTCTGGCAATCGGCCTATATGCGCGCACACAACCGTGATGACGCGATATCAAACTTGTATTTTGTCGGCGCAGGTACGCATCCTGGTGCTGGCATCCCTGGTGTTGTAGGTAGCGCAAAGGCCACGGCGACATTAATGTTAGAGGACCCACATTCATGAAACGCCTTGCAGTATATTGCGGGTCAGCGACGCCGGAAAATCCCATATATATTAACGTCGCCCGCGAAGTCGGAAAGGCGTTGGCCAAACGCGGCATTGGCGTTGTCTATGGCGGCGGACGGCTGGGCCTGATGGGCGCAGTGGCCGATAGCGCGCTGGAAGCAGGCGGCAAAGTGATTGGCATTATCCCAGAGGCTTTGGTCGGCGCAGAAGTCGCGCACAAGGGTTGTACCGAGCTGCATGTCGTATCGGGCATGCATGAGCGTAAGCAACGCTTCACCGACTTGTCCGATGGTTTTATCACTATTCCCGGTGGCGTGGGTACGATGGATGAATTGTGGGAAGCCATTAGCTGGTCACAGCTTGGCTATCACCAAAAACCCGTTGGCCTTTTGAACGTCGCCGGGTTTTATGACCAATTAATCGCGTTTAACCAGAATATGATCGACGTTGGCTTCATCAGGCCACAACATGCCGGAATCATGCTTGTCGATGATTATCTGGATGGCTTGTTGGACAAAATGGCGGCTTATGTGCCGCACAAAACGATTTTCCAGATGAAGGCGGATGACTTGTGACGGGCATTCGCACAAGCTTCCATCTTGTCATGCCCGCGCCCGCGGAAATGCCACAGGTTTTGCTATGGCTGAATTAAACCGCCCCGCACTCGTCGCCTTTGCGCAAGAGAGCATCTCGCGGGGGTCAAAATCCTTTCGCTTTGCCAGCCGCCTGTTCGACCGGACAACGCGCGAACGGGTTTGGCTTTTGTACGCATGGTGTCGCAAATGTGATGATATGGCCGATGGGCAAGACCATGGCGGCGCTATGGAAGCGGTCACAGACCCGCAGGCGCGGTTGCAAGCGATACGCGCATTGACCGCAATGGCACTCGCCGGAACGCCCACAAGCGAGCCAGCCTTTGACTGCTTGGGCGTGGTCGCACGCGAATGTGGCCTCACACCGCGCATGGCAGAGGATGTGATCGAAGGCTTTGCGCTCGACGCTGCCGACTGGCACCCGCGCCGCGAAAGCGACCTGTATCAATATTGCTACCATGTCGCAGGCGCGGTTGGCGTGATGATGGCAGTCGTCATGGGCGTAGCCGCTGATGATGACGCCACGCTCGACAGGGCCTGCGACCTTGGCCTTGCTTTTCAGCTTGCCAATATCGCCCGCGACATTGCCGAGGATGACGCCGCCGGCCGCTGCTATTTGCCCGATGACTGGCTCGCGATGCTCGATATCGGGCCCGGCGAGCATATGAAACCGCATAACCGCAAGAAGCTGGCGCTGATGGGCCGTTGGCTCGCCGATGAGGCTGAACAATATGAGGCATCAGCACGTGTTGGTGCCAAGCATTTGCCCTTGCGTGCCCGCTGGGCGGTTTTGTCAGCCGCCGGGATTTATGGCGAAATCGCACGCAAGGTTCGTGCCGCCGATGCGCAGGCTTGGGACCAAAGGATTTTCACCAGCCGACCAGAGAAATTCCGCTGGGTACGCAAGGCGTTTGTCGACGCGGTCGCGAACAATCCCCGATATACGAACCGCGATGCTTTATGGACGCGGGCGCGGTAGAGCTTTCGAAAGCAGCATTCTGACAGCCGAAAGCAGCATCCGGACAGCAACCCCACCTGTCGGTCACCCTGGAGCCAGAGGCGTGCAGAGCACAACTTGTTTCAGGGTCTTACTTTTCCAACGTCGCAGAATTAAGATCCTGAAACAAGTTCAGGATGACGCGTGATCTAGGTGTATCTCCCCTGACGAGTTCAGGATGACGATAAGATAGCTGCCGCCCTGCCCGACAGGCGCTCCACCGCCGCCTGATGGATCCCCGGCGCGCAGCAGATCAAGCCGAAATCCAGCGGCTCGCGTTTGTTATAGCGTATAGGCCGCCCCAAGGCGTCAGTCACAACCCCGCCTGCCTCCTGCGCCACCAAATGCGCCGCAGCGATGTCCCATTCATTGCCCCATCGTAACGTCGCGACAAGATCCGCACGGTCGCAGGCGACCATCGTCATGCGCATGGCAATGCTGTTGGGCTTGGTCACCGTCACCAGATCCGCATCCAATTTTGGCAAATCATCGGCCGGCACGCGTGATCCGGTGAAGTCGAGCCGTCTACTGCCCACCAGCCGCTCTCCATTGCAGGTTACGCCTTCCCCATGCGCCGCCACCCAGACTTTACCTTGCGCAGGCGCTGCCATGACGGCGAAGACCGGCAGGCCATCGGCCACCAAGGCCACCGACACGCAATATCCGCTACGCCCACGCACATAATCGCGGGTGCCGTCAATGGGGTCGACTAACCATAACAGCCGCGTGTCCAGCCGTGACGGGTCATCGACGGTTTCCTCCGACAACCACGCCGCTTCAGGCAAAATGGCCCGCAACCGTTTCGTCAGCAACGCATCAACCGCCATGTCGATATCGCTGACAGGGTTATTCTGGCCCTTGTCCCACACGTTGGTATCGGCCGCCGCGCCCTCGCGCCAACTGGCAAAGGCCAATGCCGCAGCCTCTTGCGTGGCAGCGACAACGGCGGCGCGGTCAAGTTGCCGTTCAGGCACCTGCGATCATCATGCCATCGATGCGTAATGTCGGCACGTTCATGCTGCGTGTGAATGCGAGGTCATTGGCCGCCGTCATGCCCGCAAACATATCCTTTAAATTGCCCGCAATAGTGAATTCGCTCACTGGCCCTGCAATTTCGCCGTTGATAATAAGGAAGCCCGCTGCACCCCGGCTGTAATCGCCCGTGACGGGGTTGACGCCTTGCCCTGCCAGTTCATGGATATACACGCCATGTTTGATATCAGCGATCAACTCCGACACGCTGACGCTACCGCCCTCCAGATGCACATTGGATGGGCTGACACCTGGCGCACCGCTGATCCCGCGACTGGCGTGGCCCGTGGGTTCCAGCCCCAATTGCCGCGCCGACGCGCTTTCCATCAACCAACCCGTCAACACGCCCTTTTCGATGATATAACGGTGCGCCGTGGGCAGGCCTTCACCATCAAAGGCCCGTGAACCAAGGCCGCGCATCCGGTGCGGGTCATCGATAATCGAAATGCTGCTGTCGAATAACTGAGCGCCAAGCGATTCCAGCAGGAAGCTTGTTTTCCGTGCGATTGCCGAGCCGCTAATGCCGCCAAGCAAATGGCCGACAAATGATCCACCGACGCGTGGGTCAAACACCACAGGCATCTGACCGCTTTTGACCGTGCCGGGGTTCAAACGTTTGACCGCGCGCTCGCCGGCGCGGGTGCCAATGTTGGATGGGCTGTCGAGGTCAGCAAGATGTCGCGCAGACCGCCAGTCATAATCGCGTTCCTTGGCATCACCATCGCCCGACAGCACGCTGGCCGACATGCCATAGCCCGAACCAGATTTGACGCCCGCAAAACCATGGCTGGTGGCCAGCGCAAAGATACTGCGTCCAGCGCTGGCGCCCGCGCCTTCGCTGTTGGTGACGCCGGGCACGGCGCGCGCCGCGTCTTCGCATTCCAACGCCGCTGCACGCAGATGGGCTGGGTCCGGGTCAAGACCGTCATCGCTATCAAAGTCGGGAATAGCCCCCGTCACCAAACGATCCTGCGGCGCGAGGCCAGCATATTGGTCCTCCGGCGCTTCCTTTGCCATGTCGATGGCGCGCGTCACCAGCCCTGCCAGAATGTCGGGGTTCATGTTGGATGAGGAAATGGTGGCGGAGCGTTGGCCGACAAACACACGCAGGCCAATATCTTCGCCTTCGGATCGGGCCACATCTTCCAACTGGCCCAGCCGCACCTGCACTTCAGTCGAGGCATCGCAGACATAGACGGCATCGGCCGCGTTAGCGCCTGCCTTCATGGCTTGGGAAACAAGATTTTGCGCGCGATCAAGCGCCTGTTGTGGTGTCAGCATGATTCCCGCTTAGGCGCGGGCCGTTACAGCGTCAATCAAGCGGCCTTCAAAAAACCGTGAATAGCACCGCCAACACAGCCGGAATGGCAATCGCGGCGACCCACAATTTCAAACGATCAGCGACATATCGCGTTTCAAGTCCATCGTCTGGACGGGCGGTCGCGCACAGTGCCTGCCAACGCCGTTCCAAATTTCGGCACAAGGGGATGACGGCAGCGACAAAAAGGACCAAGACAAAATAAGGCAAAATCGACATGCCGCGCGATTCAATTGTCGGCGTCACCAAAAATATCAGTGCCAATGTGTAGACAACTAACGCAATCGCGACATGGTCAGATATGCGTTTTGCATAGCTTTTATAGGCGCGCAGATGCGCTTCTTGGGCTTTTGCCATTTTCTCTCTCCTCTTCCCTGTCACAAGACTGTCACGTTCAGGAAGATGTTTCAAGCAAATTTATAGGTGCTTAAGGTAGCCCAAGAATCTTGTGGTTTTGCAATGACAAACGCCATTTTGGACGCGCCATGACGAAACGCGTCGCCTCTGATACGCTGGTTGCGTTCAACGCGGCATCTCCCATGTCCATGGGCTGAATGAGGAAATGGGCAAATTGCCATTGTTCCATGGCATCAAGGTCGCTTGTCGGTTGTGGCCACACCAATTTCAATTCGTCGCCAGTGCGTTGAATGACGTCCGATCCCGCCTTTGGGCTGATACATACCCAATCAATGCCGGGATGCACCATTATCGTGCCATTGCTTTCAATCGCAATCTGGAAAGCGTGGGCATGGAGCGCATCGACGATCCCGTCATCCACCTGCAACATGGGTTCGCCGCCGGTAATCACGACATAGCGGCTGTCCATGCCATCGCCCCACAGCTCGGCGACCTTCGCTGCCAGCCCTTCGGCGTCATAGCGTCCGCCATTTTCGCCGTCGGTGCCGACAAAATCAGTGTCGCAAAACTGGCAAATGGCGCTGGCGCGGTCGGCTTCTCGCCCCGTCCACAAATTGCAGCCCGAAAAGCGTAAGAACACCGCGCGGCGGCCCGCATGCACGCCCTCCCCCTGCAAGGTCAGGAAAATCTCTTTAACCGCGTAGCTCATGCATAAACCGTCGGGTCAGGCAGGCCAGCATCAACAAAGCCTTTCGCACGCAGACGGCAGGCATCGCATTGACCGCAGGCCTTATTATCGGGGCTTGGGTCATAGCAGGACCAGCTCATCCCCGCATCCAGTCCAAGCCGTGCAGCCTCCCGCGCAATGTCAGCCTTGGTCATATGCAGCAACGGCGTGTGCACGGTGAAATGGTCGCCCTCGACGCCTGCCTTGGTCGCCAAATTGGCCGTTGCCTCAAACGCGCGGATGAAGTCGGGGCGGCAATCGGGGTAGCCTGAATAATCCAGCGCATTGACCCCAATCCACAGATCACGGGCATCACGCGCCTCGGCCAGACCCAAGCATAAGGACAGGAATATAGTGTTGCGCGCCGGGACATAGGTCACAGGGATTGCGCCGGACTCCACGCCTTCCTTGGGCACATCAATATCCGCCGTCAGGGCCGACCCGCCAAAACGCGTCAGGTCCAACGGCAATACAATATGCTCCTTTGCCCCCAAATGCGCGGCAATACGCGCCGCGCTGTCCAGTTCAATACGGTGGCGCTGATTATAATCGATGGTCAACGCAATCAGATCATAGCCCGCCTCGCGCGCCAATCCGGCCACAACCATGGAATCAAGACCGCCGGACAAAAGGACGATTGCGGATTTAGTATGTGTGCTCATGCCGCCCCCATAGCCGCTGGTCATGGGCAAAGTCGAGACTGCGTTGGTGGAGGTGGGGTTTTCGCGATCTCTATAAACAACCCCTTCCGTCATGCTGGAGCCGAAGGCGTGCAGAGCACAACGCGTTTCAGGATCTTACTTAAGCACCGCCGCGAAGAAATAATAAGATGCTGAAACAAGTTGTGCTCTGCACGCCTTCGGCTCCAGCATGACGGGTCGTTTCGGGGATGACTTAGTTCCCCTCCCGCTTGCGGGAGGGGTTAGGGGAGGGCATCTGCCTTCAATGTTTTCGCACTCGCCTGCGGCTCGCCCCTCCCCCGACCCCTCCCGCAGGCGGGAGGGGAGTTTGCTATGGTCTCAACGCCCCCGCCTGCCTGCGAGAGTCTTCGCCAAAGTCATCCCCTCACCCCAGCGCAGGCTAGTGCGACCGCGTTTTTGCTGAACGGGTTATTTCGGGGATGACGCAATTGTCACCGATATTCCCCACCCTTTCGTCATCCTGGAGCCGTAGGCGTGCAGAGCACAACTTGTTTCAGGATAACGAGCCACAGTCGCCTGTTATCCTGAAACAAGTCCAGGATGACGCGCTATGGGGTTATCGCAATTGTCACCGTAATTCGGTCACGGACGAGACAAAAAGCATGTCTTTAGTGGCGACCAAGGTCAGCTAGTTTACCAACACGCATATCGCTAAAGCCCCGCCGATAAGGAGAGAGGCCGGAGGGATGATCTTGGCCTCTCTGCACAATTCGTGGCGAAATCCCTGTAACAATCCCTGTAAAAAATTTTTCATTGGAATTATCCTTCGCCGACATAGCCCTGCGTTGCGTCCGCTATTGCCTTGCTGCGTAACATGATGCGAAACACTCCGATCAACTGTTATAAAAACATGCGATTAGAGAAGGTTAACGAAAATTCGATACATGTCAATTTTGCGGTTAACCCGCCTGTGAGCGGAGTTATGGTCGCCCCAGCGCAGGCTGGTGCGACGGCGTTTTTTGCGGAAAGGGTTTTTGGGGGTTACCCACCTGTCGGCGCCATTCCGTAATTCACACAGACTTACTCATGTTGCCCATCGGCTCTGCGTCTGGCACGCAAGCGTATATAAAGGGTGCCGGCGCTGAACGGGGGGGTCAAGCGACCGGCACCCAAGTACCAATTAAGGAAGCAACACGGCATCAATGACGTGGACAACGCCGTTTGACTGCATCAGGTCAACGGCGGTCACGGTAGACTGTCCGCCCTTGCCATCGGTGATGACGACGCTGTTACCCGACAAACGCGCGGACAGCTTTTCGCCTGCAACGGTTGTCAGCGTAGCGTTGCCACCGCCCGCCTTGATGGCCGCCACGATATCAGTGGAAGTCAATTTACCAGCAACCACATGATAGGTCAGGATTTTGGTCAAGGTTGCCTTGTTCTCTGGCTTCACGAGCGTATCAACTGTACCTGCAGGAAGCTTTTCAAAGGCGGCGTTGGTTGGCGCAAACACGGTAAATGGTCCTGGGCTTGCGAGCGTGTCGACAAGGCCTGCTGCCGTTACAGCGGCGACCAATGTGCTCAGATCTGGAACGGCTGACGCGGTTTCAACGATATTTTTCGTTGAGACCATTTTGTGGTTGTCAGCCATTACCGCTGTGCCGGCGAGGGTTGAAGTTGCCAATGCGATGGCGGTGATTAAACGGCTAGTACGCTTCATGATTGAGTGTTCCTGTTCCAAGGCGCTTTACCCTATAGTTAAAGCGCTATCGGATGGTAGTTGTACGAAAAGACTTAATCAATGTGGAAATGTTCCACATTTCGGGAGGTTTTCCATATTCGGGCGTAAGCCGACATGGTAAAGGATCCGAGCAACAACTCTGAATGGTCACAAGATCTTCTTCAAAACACCAGTTGCGCCGGCTTGTCGATGTCCATTTCGACAAACGTCTATCCCTCGATCAGCCGGTTTACTAACGTTTGCGCACCAGTGTGTGGGTGTAACTCGACAGCCCGTGCAGTTGCGTCAAAGCTTATTGACCTCTGTATATCGGACACTCTCGCTGCGAGTTGTAGGGCACGTTCCAACCCTTCACAGGGGACAGCGATACCGACAGGGATACCGTTGGCAAATCGTCATAAAAGGAGCATAAGACTCCAGTAATTCGGTAGCTGAGGGAGAGACAAATGAAAAAATTAGTTGTTCATGCTTGGAATTTCATATTTAACAGCGAAGTTAGCCCTCTCAGGCATATTCCTGACATCTCAACGCGGCACTATGTACTTCAAGCGTTAGGCGCCATGTGGGTTCTTGCATTTAGCCTTGCGATCGGAAGCTATACATTCTTTGCTTTCAATCTGATCGGGCATGTCGTTTTAATCGGTGCGGCAGCGATTACGATTGCGACCTATACAACGGCAACTATCAAACCAAGCGTCTTTGGCAAAGGATCGGGACGCAGGGCAGATGGGGAACACGACTAGATCTGTGCGCAAAGCGGAAGGTCATTAATTGGGCTGGGAGCGGACTGTGCGGTTACAAACGTTGTTCGATAATAGCTGCCGACGAAGGCTGCGCACGGCGCTTTCTTTGAGCCATCGCCACCAACATTTTATTGGCGCAGAGTGACTGTTGCACGCCGCATTTTAAACCGATAGATCATCATGAATCTTTTGGGGTATATGCTATGTTTCGACCTGCAGTCTTTGTTTTTTGCGTACTGTCGACCCCTGTAGCTGCTGAAACATGGCAACCAGAAGAAGCTGCGATGCGCGGGCATGTAAGATTTCTTGCTGGTGACGGGATGAAGGGGCGCGAGGCTGGCACGCCAGAATATGACAGCTATTTCTGGCCCCATTCGAAAAAGGGCTTCTTCCCGTTCAAGGAACAAATCTCCAAAGTCTTGGCGTAGTTCGGTATGATATGAAACAGCCGCTCAACATCGTCTGGTTTAAGCGTGACCTGCGGGTCGCGGATTGTAAGGTTGACGATCTAGCGGGACATCGACTGGGAGAGATTATAGCCTTTCGCGAAGGGCTTCATAGGGTGTTTTTCCGTTGAAAGCACCGTGCGGTCGGTTGAAGTTGTAGAAGTTCTCCCATTCGATGAGCTTGGCCTCGAGATCG
>NZ_CAMDCK010000010.1 GCF_945890115.1 Sphingorhabdus sp. EL138 | reverse complement strand
CGGCACGAACTGATGAGAACATCCCTGAGGCGATTATCTATCTAAGGGAGCTGTCCCTGCCTGGGCCGTTTGGGAAACCTTAAGGTCCAGATCACACGGTGCCCACCTGACGTCCTGGCGTCAGAGGATATTCCGGGAAACGACCCATGGTGGTTCCGCCAACATTTTTCAGGAAGAATTGTGCAACCAGATTTTGACAAGCAGTCGCAGCGGATGGAATTCCGCGATAAGCGTGACCGGTTTGTAGACTCCCTGTTGCCGCAGGATCATGCGCTGGCCTTCTCCAAAATACCAAGCCCTTTGGTCCGATATCTTTTGCCTGGCAAAATCGTAGCTGGTTACATCGCCATGGGATCTGAGGTAGATCCTGCGGCATTGTTGACCCAGGCGCATCAAATGGGTTGCGACATCGCCCTTCCCCACGTCACGAGCAAGACCGCGCCGATGCGTTTCCTGCGTTGGACGCCCGGTGATGATCTGGTGCTCGGCCCCTTCGGATTGCAACAACCTGCCGAACATGCCCCGTTATGCACGCCAGACCTCATTCTAACGCCCTTAGTGGCCTTTGATGACCGGTTGATGCGGCTTGGACAGGGCGCAGGGCATTATGACCGCGCCTTGAGCTTGCTAGACCACGCCGTCGCCATTGGCCTTGCATGGTCCGTTCAACATGCGCCGGTGCTTGCATCGGACATTTGGGATATGCCACTTGACGCTATACTCACTGAAAAATCTTGGATAACTTTATGACGACACCACTTAAACAACCCACTTGGCGGAAACCTGCGGGAATGCTCGCGATATTGCTGATTATCTTGATCTGGTCGGGAATCATCGTCAGCGCATCCGATTTTATCGGGGCGCAGAACATCGCTATCCAGAGCGTTATCTATCTGGTCGCAGGTACTATCTGGATAGCGCCAATGCGACCACTGATGATCTGGATGGAGACGGGATCGTTCCGCGCACCACCTCAAGTCTAAAAACTTGAAAGAAGTGGCGCGAGTGACGGGGCTCGAACCCGCGACCTCCGGCGTGACAGGCCGGCGCTCTAACCAACTGAGCTACACCCGCTAACTTGCGGTTGGGGCGCACTATAAGCGGCGCAAGATTCTGTCAACGCCATTTGTCATAAAAGGGCATATTCCGCGACATAACCCTTCCCCATTTTGGGGCACGCAACACATGATTGATCCAATAATGTCGCCTAGACGCCTCTTGGAAGGCTCGTAGAGCGCGCGCATAGGCGTTGGTTCGGCGCAAGCAACGATGATCGTTCTTAAGCCCCTACGCGTCGCGCAAGTGCTCCTGCAGCCTCTCCGGTCCCGATTGATTTTAAACGGGCGCTCTACCGGGTGCCCCAGCCGCTTTCGGCATTAGTCGGCGAATAACAAAACGGGCGTCTCAATCAGTTTTTTAAGCGCCTGAACATAATTGGCGGCATCCCAACCATCAACGACGCGGTGGTCGCAGCTGATCGACAGGTTCATCAACTTGCGAGCTTCGATAGTGTCGCCAACAAACATGGGGCGTTCGACAATTTTGTTCGGGCCAATAATGGCCACTTCTGGACGATTGATAACGGGTGTGGTCGCAATCCCGCCGAGCGGGCCCAACGATGTAATTGTCAGCGTTGAACCCGATAGCTCCTCGCTTGTCGCCGAGCCACTGCGCGCCGCGTCGGCAAGCCGCGCAATTTCGATAGCCAATTGCCAGATATTGCGGTCTTGCGCATCGCGGATAACGGGCACCATCAGGCCAGCATCGGTCTGCGTCGCCATACCCAAATGCACAGCGCCATGACGGGTGACGACCCCTGCTTCATCATCGAACCGTGCGTTTATCATGGGGAATTTCGGGATGGTCTTGCAAATGGCGACGATCAGCATCGGCAACATCGTCAGCTTTGGCTTTGAACCGCGATTGGCGTTTAAATCCGCGCGCATCGCTTCGATGGCGGTCACGTCAATTTCCTCGACATAAGTGAAATGCGGGATGTGCCGTTTCGACGCCGCCATATTGTCGGCAATCCGGCGGCGCATTCCAATGACTTTGATAGCCTCATCCGCGCGCCGCGCTTGAATGTGCGCAGGGCGATAGCCCAACTGCGTTCCATAAGTTAAAAACGCGTCAAGATCGGCATGACGAACATGCCCGCCTGCTGCCTTGACGTCCGCCAAGTCGACCCCAAGGTCTTTGGCGCGCTGGCGAACGGCGGGCGATGCCGTGACCTTGTCGACGGCGGCCATGGCAGGTTGCTTGGCTGTCGGGGCAACGGGTGGTAAGGTAACCTCTGCCATAGTGACAGGCTCCGGCGCGTGCGGATTTTCATCCGCTACTACGGCCAATATCGGTTCTTTTGCTGTCGCTGCCGCTACAGTCTCGATGCTGGCATCGCCAGCGACCTCAATTTCCACAAGCATCGCGCCAATAGCAATCACATCGCCAGCGTCGCCCGCAACCTTAATGACAACGCCCGAAACCGGGCTTTCCATTTCAACCGTCGCTTTGTCAGTCATCATGTCGGCCAAAGGCTGATCTTCGGTAATGATGTCCCCAACCTTTACATGCCAAGCGACGATTTCGGCCTCTGCAATGCCTTCACCAATGTCCGGCAGATTGAATGTAAATTTCGGCATCGCTTCAGTCCTTCATGATCTTGTCAAAGGCGCGGGCAAGGCGCACGGGTCCGGGGAAATAGGCCCATTCAAGGCTGTGGGGATATGGCGTATCAAAACCCGTGACGCGTTCAACCGGTGCCTCAAGATGATAGAAGCAACGCTCTTGCACTTGCGCGGCCAGTTCCGCGCCAAACCCGCTTGTTCGCGTCGCTTCATGCACCACCATGCAGCGACCTGTTTTCTTAACAGATGCTTCGATGGTTTCTATATCCAGCGGCAGCAATGTTCGCAGATCTATGATTTCCGCGTCAATACCATGTTCGGCCACGACAGCCTTCACAACGTGGACCATAGTGCCATAGGTCAAAACGGTCACCGCCGCACCTTCCCGCACAACCGCAGCCTTGCCCAGATCAATGCGATAATAGCCTTGCGGAACGTCACTGCCTTCATGCTTTGACCATGGCTCAACGGGGCGGTCATAATAGCCGGTGAACGGGCCATTATAGATGCGCTTGGGTTCGAAAAACACAACAGGATCATTGTCTTCAATGGCCGCAATCAAAAGGCCCTTGGCATCATAAGGGGTGGCTGGAATGACGGTCTTAATCCCGCAGACATGGGTGAACATGCTCTCCGGGCTTTGGCTATGCGTCTGGCCGCCAAAGATGCCGCCACCAAAAGGCGAACGCACCGTCATAGGGCAAATGAAATCATTGGCCGAACGGTAGCGCAAGCGCGCCGCCTCACTGACCAATTGGTCAAGACCGGGATAGATATAATCGGCAAATTGGATTTCCGGCACGGGGCGAAGGCCATAGGCCGCCATGCCGACGCCAACGCCAATGATGCCGCATTCGCTAATCGGGGTATCGAACACACGTGTTTTGCCATGCTTGGCTTGCAACCCCGCCGTCGCGCGGAACACGCCGCCAAAATAGCCAACATCCTCGCCCATGATGACGACGTCGGGGTCTTTGGCGAGCATGATATCCAACGCGCTGTTAATCGCCTCAATCATGTTCATGGTTTTTGTGGCAGGCTTTAGCATCAACGCGCCTCCCAATCAGGGCCAAATTTATCCTCTTGTTCCTCTAACATTTGCGCGCATTGCTCTTTCAAATGCCATGGCATTTCTTCGAACACATCCTCGAACATCGTCTCGAACGGATGATGCAAGCCATGGCCCAATATGCCATTTTGTTCGGCTTCTTTTTGAATAGCCTTCACATATTCGGAGAGTTCGACAAGCAGCGCCTCATGCTGTGCATCGCTCCACGCGCCGATAGTGATAAGGTGGTCCTTCAACCGCGTGACGGGGTCGCCCAACGGCCACAACTTATACTCCTCTGCCGCCCGATAAGCGCCGGGGTCGTCCGAGGTGGAATGCCCCTCGCCGCGATATGTGAAATATTCAATCAGCGTTGGCCCGCCATTGGTCCGTGCGCGGTTCGCCGCCCATTGCATCGCCGCGTACACCGCCAGCGGGTCATTGCCGTCAACGCGCAAGCCAGCTATGCCATAACCGATGGCGCGCGCGGCGAAGGTCGTCCGCTCGCTTCCGGCAAAACCGGAAAAGGACGAAATCGCCCATTGGTTGTTCACAACCTGAAAAACAACTGGCGCGTTGTAGACAGCGGCAAAGGTCAGGGCGTTATGAAAATCCCCCTCCGCCGTTGATCCGTCACCGCACCAAACCGCTGAAATACGGGTATCTCCGCGCGAAGCAGATGCCATCGCCCAACCAACGGCCTGCGGATATTGCGTGGTCAGATTGCCCGATATGCTGAAAAAACCGTAATCCTTGGCTGAATACATAATCGGCAATTGGCGGCCCTTCAGCCGGTCGCCACGGTTGGAATAAATCTGGTTCATCATATCGACGAGCGGATAATCGCGGGTGATCAATATGCCCTGCTGGCGATAGCTTGGGAAACACATGTCGTCAAAATGCAGCGCCATTGTCGTTGCAACCGACGTCGCCTCCTCGCCAAAGGACTTCATGTAGAAGCTCGTTTTGCCCTGCCGCTGTGCCCGAAACATACGATCATCAAAAGCACGCAAAAGCAGCATTCTTCGCAACATGACCTTTAGAGTAGCGACATCAAGTCCGGGGTTCCAACTGCCCGATGCCACATGGTCATCGCCCAAAACACGGACAAGGCCATAGGCCAAAGGATGAATATCGGCCGGCATCACATGTTCGTCTGGGCGCGGATGGGCATCGACCGCTGGCACAATGATATCGCTAAAGTCGGCGACATCACCGGGACGGAATTTGGGTTCGGGGATATGCAGATGCAGCGGCGCGAGATTGTCTTTCGTAGATTGCACCATGTCCATCTCCGCCCAAAACCACCTGAACGACTCAGGCAGTTTATTATCCATGCTTGTTATAATATTTCAAACATGACTTTAGGTCAATATAGCTGACCTAAATAGAGCTTATACCGCGACGGGCGCGGAAATATGGGCCTGCGGATGATAATCGACAACTTCGAAATCTTCGATGCGGAAGTCGAAAATGCTGTCCGGTGTACGCAGCAGATGTAGCTTGGGGGCGCCCGAAGGTGTCCGCGACAATTGTTCTTCGACCAATGGCGCATGGTTAAGATATACATGCACATCCCCGCCCTGCCAGATCAGTTCACCCGCTTGATATCCACATACCGCCGCGAGCATACGCGTCAGCAACGCCGCCGAAAACGCATTAAAGGCAAAGCCAAGCCCCAAATCGCATGAGCGTTGGAATAAGATGCAGCTCAAAACGCCATCTGCGACATGAAATTGGTAGGTTTTATGGCATGGCGGCAGTGCCATTTGATCCAGTTCCGCAACATTCCAGCCTTCAATGATGTGTCGGCGCGAACCCGGATTCTTTTTCAGGCTTTCGACCAACAGGCTGACCTGATCAATGCCCTTTTCCGCTCGGCGGAATAGTCCGTTCTCTGCGGCTTCGTAACGTGGCCAATTCACCCATTGCGCCCCATAAACAGGGCCAAGGTCCCCCCATTTTTCGGCGAAATCGGCATCCTGTATGATGCGTTGTTCAAAATCATCTTGCGAAATGGCGATGCCCGTTTCGCGACGATAGCGGTCCAGCGGCCAATCGGTCCATATCTTGACCTTCTGCTCCAGCAATGGCCGGATATTCGTGTTTCCCGTCAGGAACCACAGCATTTCGCGCGCGGCTGTCTTCCAATAGACCCGCTTTGTTGTCAGCAAGGGAATCGCATCATCGGCGAGCGAAAAACGCATAGTTGCGCCGAACAGTGCCTTCGTCCCAACGCCCGTCCGATCGCGCTGAACTGTGCCATTTTCCCAGATGCGGCGCATCAGCGACAGATATTGGTCTTCATAATGTAGCTTATTGTGCATGCGCTATCGCTAAGCGCCGGACAATATTTTTGCAACCTTGCCAATATGCACTTTTGGGATCTGGAAATGCCAACACCGTTGGCGAACGGCATGGACCACAGAAAACTGTGACAATCATGTGCCGGAACACATGCAAACGCCTGTCCTCGGACAATATACGGTGGCCATGATGCCCTTATCCTAATGTGTGCAAACCCCGGGCTCGACAATGCGAGCTGTTAGGTTTGCCATTCCAGTGGGCGACCCTAGAATGGTGAAACTGATTCCTACCTTGGGTAGTAATCACCAACTGCAATCGATTGGCAAGAATGTTAAACAATTTTTACCATTATTATTCAGAAGTATAACACTTGTATTAGATTAAAAGTTATATTATGATTATGTTGGCGAGTTCAAAAATGCAGACATAAAAATGCAGACATCCGGTCAAATGCTAAATCGATTACCTACGGCCATTATTTTATGGGCGTGGCCTATCTTACGCATATTGCTATGTAGCATCGCATTTTTAGCTTTATCGGCATCTTCGGCTGATCTCATTTTTACCACGTCACTGCAATTTTACTTTTACGCTTGCCTTGGCTGGACTGCCGTAACGACAATGCTGGCTGTTAGCGGCCAACTGCTGCAAACACGGATGCTCCGCGCGTGTGTTGTCGGCGACGCGGTGTTGATCCTCTGTGCCATTATACTGCTTCGGGGGGTCGAGATGGCGACGATACCCTTTACGGCCTTTGCGGTGTGCGTTGGTGTGATTGCGATAACAATCGAGCTGAAAGGTAAACATTTACTGGCCGCTTTTGCTATTGGCGTGGGTGTGTTTCTGCTGCGTTACCTTGTTGTGCAGCTTTCTGGGGCTCCCCTACCTACGATTATTGCCGGGTCGAAGCTATCAGAAGCCATATCCCAAGTGATGTTGCTCCTGGCGATGGGCATGGTCATGATATCGGCAAGCCGGAAATACCGCTTAAAGCTTTTCAGCATACAGTTTTCGTCTCTGCACACCCTCTCCCTTGAAAAATCGTTTAAGTTTGACCTGCAAGCGTTGACAAATGCCTCCGCATTTTTGTTTGGGCCGCAACGGGCTGCTTGTCTGGTGCAAATACCGTCGCATTATGCGACAGGCCAATATCATCATTGCAATCTCCCGATTTTGCAGAAGGAGCAAGAACGTGAAGAGCTGATGAACGCGCTGCACAATTTACCGATTGGTTACAGTCTTTTTGACACACAGCTTAACCGCGTGATCTTACCCGATACCGGGCGTTATCGGCCCTTTGATGAAAATGAGCAGCGCATTGCGCATGTGCTCCGTCGCGCTGACATCAGATCAGCCTTGGTTCAACACCTGCAGATTGACCATATGCGCGGTGGGTTTATCTGCGCCATAAACAACCACATTGATGCCGTAATAATTGCAGAGGCTTCGTTCGTCGGTCGTCATGTGACAGAAATGGCCGAATATTTAGGAAAAGTCGCGACCGCTCAACGCAATTTTATAGCAGATGCGCATGATGTGGCGCGCCGCGATCTACACGACGGCGTTTTACAAACACTTGCCGCATTGCGGATGCGGTTATTGCTCCTGACGAAGCGCGAGGATGTGACCCAACACCCCGTTGAACTGGAGATTAGGAAAGCGGTTGATATTATAACCTTGGAACAAATTCGCCTTCGCGGTTTTTTGGAACGCAACGAGACGGCCGATTATACCGTTAATCTGGTGTCCCAGATAGATATGTGTGTCCGAACCATTTCCTTGCAATGGGGTATTGAAGTAAAGCTAGCATCGGAAGAGCCCGCCATACCGGTCGATACGGAATCGGCATTCAATATTGAGCATTTATTACGCGAGGTGATTACGAATGCTGTTCGCCATGCCAAAAGCAAATCCTTGACAGTTGCACTATCGCTCAAGCAAGATGCGCTCATGATGGCGGTTATTGATTTAAACCAACCGCTTGAGGAGCCGCAGGTTGATAAAAAGCCTGCATTAACATTGAAATCAGCTTCATTGCGCGAACGATTAAGACTTGTGAACGGTGAGGCATATGTGGAGGGGCTTGGGAAAGGAGCGTTGTTATCGATCCGTATTCCTATGCAGCAGATAGAGAATGACTAGCATTCTTGTAGTAGACGACCATCCCTTCTTCTTACATGGCTTCAGCCAATATTTAGAAAACAGCTGCGACTTCACGGTTGATACGGCCCTGTCTGTAGATGAGGCGATTGCCAAGTTGGATACTGCGCGACCTGATCTTGCGATGCTTGATGTTACGATGCATGGCGGTGGCGGACTGCGGGTCTTGCGGCATATGCGCTTACATTATCCGGATATTCCCGCGATGTTCCTGACGGTCCATCTCGACCCTGAGCAGACCATTGAGGCCATGCGTCTTGGCGTCAAAGGCATAGCTTTAAAAGATAGCGATCCTGAAGTCATTATTAATGGCATGAACACCATATTAGCCGGCGGCAAGTGGTTCGAGCGTGGTGTTACCGAGCCAGCATTGCAATATTCCGTTGATAAACCGAGCCGGGGCATCCGTTCTGATGATCTTTTGACCAAGAGAGAGATGGAGATTGTTGAGCTTGTGTGTTTAGGATTACGCAACCGCCAAATTGCAGATCGATGCGCATTGACCGAAGGCACGGTTAAAATCCACCTCAACAGTGTATTCCGAAAACTTGGTGTTGCCTCTCGTGCGGAATTGATCGTGAAACGCGAAGGCATGCGTTCTGGGCAGAATTGACCTTTTACGTCTGACCCTAAGGCAAATTGGCAAATAGGACGGGCCAGTAAGCAAAAGCGGCGGTGATCACACCGCTCACCAGCGTCCGTTTGCAACCCCTGCTTGCGCAACTCTCGAATGCCAAAAGTGCCACGACCAATGCCATGTCTGTCGCCAAAAACGGGCTTTCATCAATACAATCGATTATTCTAACAAATCAATCTCATTGGGTTCCCAGCAAAATCATCATTATGACGTCAATAACCTCAGGAAAATCCAAGGTACATTAGGAGAGTCTTCACGCCATGAAAATACGCAACATCCTCACTGTCGCCTTGCTGGCCGCCACATCATCGATGGCACTCACCACCGCAGCAGTTGCCGAAACCGCAGAGACAAAAACCGAGTGGTGGCCAAAGACAGTTGACCTTACCGCCTTGCGCCAGAATGAAGCGCGCGCAAATCCCTATGGCGACGGTTTTAACTATGCCGCTGAATTTGCCTCGCTCGACCTTGACGCCGTAAAGGCTGACATCCGCAAGGCACTGACCACGTCACAGCCTTGGTGGCCAGCGGATTATGGGCATTATGGCCCATTCTTCATCCGTATGGCATGGCACAGCGCGGGTACATATCGCACGGGCGACGGACGCGGTGGATCAGATGGCGGTGAACTCCGGTTTGAGCCGTTGAACTCGTGGCCTGATAACGCCAATTTGGACAAGGCACGTCGCCTCGTATGGCCTATCAAGCAGAAATATGGCCGCAAGCTCTCATGGGGTGACCTCATGGTTCTGACGGGCAATGTTGCCATGGAAGATATGGGCTTCAAAACTCTCGGCTTTGCAGGCGGTCGCGTGGATTCATGGCAGCCTGACCTTGTCTTCTGGGGTCCTGAAGCCGAACTTTTGGCTGACCGCCGCCGTGACGCCAAGGGCAATATCAAAGGACCATTGGCCGCATCGCAAATGGGCCTGATCTACGTTAACCCAGAGGGTCCTAACGGTGTTCCCGACCCACTTGCCGCAGCCGCCGAAATCCGTCGCGCCTTCAGTTCTATGGCGATGAACGATGCCGAAACCGCTGCCCTCATCGCCGGCGGTCACACCTTTGGTAAAGCGCATGGCGCACGCAAGCCAGAAGCGTGCGTTGCCGGTGATCCTGGCGTGTCCCCTATCGAACAACAGGGCCTTGGCTGGAAAAACAAATGTGGCAAAGGCCACTCGGAAGACACAATTACCAGCGGATTGGAAGGCGCATGGACGTCAAACCCAATCGCCTTCACCACCCAATATTTGGATAATCTGTACAATTTCGAATGGGTAAAAACCAAAAGCCCTGCAGGAGCCACTCAGTGGATCCCAAGTGACCCAGCCGCCGCCAATATGGTACCCGATGCGTTTCGTGCGGACGTGCGTCACGCGCCCATCATGTTCACCACCGATATCGCAATGCGTGAAGACCCCGGCTTCCGGAAAATCACGCAGCGTTGGCAGAAAAATCCGCAGGAATTTGCAGACGCCTTTGCGCAAGCTTGGTTCAAGCTGACCCATCGCGACATGGGTCCACAGGCCCGTTATTTGGGTAAAGATGCACCAAAGGTCACGTTGACGTGGCAGGATCCACTCCCAACCGCAAACTACGCGCCGGTCACTATGACCGATATTGGTCAGTTGAAGTCCAATATATTGGCAAGCGGCCTGACGACGGCAGAACTGGTGCGGACAGCATGGGCTTCGGCGTCTTCGTTCCGTGCGACAGATATGCGCGGCGGGGCGAACGGGGCGCGCCTGCGGCTTGCACCGCAAAAGGATTGGGCTATCAATGATCCCGCTGAAGTAGCAAAGGTCATTGCCAAGCTTGAAACCGTGCGCACAGCGTTCAACAAGAGCGCCGCTGGTGGCAAGCAAGTGAGCCTTGCCGATCTGATCGTGCTCGGTGGAAACGCAGCTATTGAACAGGCTGCGAAGGCCGCTGGGCAGGACATCACCGTTCCGTTCAACGCAGGACGTGTGGATGCAACGCAGAGCCAGACGGACGTAGCATCCTTCAACCAGCTTCAGCCAAAGGCCGACGGTTTCCGCAATTACTTTGCCTCCGACGCCTTTTATGGGCCGACCGAAGCACTGATCGACAAAGCGGACTTGCTTGGGCTTACCGTCGCTGAAACAACCGTATTGGTTGGAGGTATGCGTGTATTGGGTGCAAATGCCGGTGGTTTAACCGCGGGTGTCTTCACCAATAAGCCCGGGACATTGACCAACGACTTCTTCACCAATTTGCTGTCGATGGATACTGTTTGGGCTAAGTCCGCAACCAACGCAGGCTTGTATGAAGGCAAGGATCGGGCGACCGGAGCCGCGAAATGGACCGCAACGCCAGTCGATCTAGTGTTTGGTTCCAATGCCGAATTGCGGGCCGTCGCCGAAGTCTACGCTTCGGATGACGCGAAGCAGAAGTTCGTGACCGACTTTGTCGCGGCATGGAACAAGATAATGAACGCAGATCGTTTCCAGTAAACACGGAAAAAGGCGGCGGCGGGTCATTCCGCCGCCGTCCATTCATTCCACCATTTGAGTAATATTGTGCCCTTCATGCTGCGCCTGTCTGGATCTGTCTTCTGCGTTGCCATGGCGCTGATGGTAACGTCCATTGGCCCTGCCTCAGCGCAAAAGGCGCGGCCCGCTGCTTTTGCCCAATGCGCCGGATGCCACGCGACAGAATCTGGCAAAAACCTCTTCGGGCCAAGTCTTGCGGGTGTCGGCGGCAGAAGGGCCGGTTCGCTTGCAGGCTATGCCTATAGCCCTGCCCTGAAGGCGTCTGGTTTGACATGGAATGCAAAGACCCTCGACCGCTGGCTCACTTCGCCCAAAAAGACCGTGCCGGGCACCAAAATGCCTTTCAATGGAATACAGGATCCTAAATCGCGCGAACAAGTCATTGCATATTTGCTGACGCTATAATGCGGCCGAGTTTTGTTTTCGTTGCTTGCTATTCGCAACCCTTGTTTAACACCGCATCTGAACGTTAAATGTGATAGGCAGCGTACCGCGCTGCGGTTAAGGAATTGGTTCGCGCAAGGGCAAGGAGGCCGCTGATCTTTGATTGAAAATTGGCGGAGAGATAGGGATTCGAACCCTAGGTACCGTCACCGGCACGCCGCATTTCGAGTGCGGTGCTTTCGACCACTCAGCCATCTCTCCGCAATTCATAAGGACTGGTCATTGCCGAAAAAACAGCGCATCCCCATGACAGAGCGGGGCCATTAACTGAAGTTTTTCGCTTTGCCAAGCCACAAGGTTGATTTGCACGCCAGAAGATATGATATTGTAACCATGAATGAACAAACACTCTCTCCAGACATTGTGGAAACGGCGTTTTCCATCGGTGATGTCGTGCGCCACCGCATATTTGATTTTCGCGGCGTGGTGTTCGACATTGACCCTGTTTTTGCCAATAGCGAGGAATGGTATCAATCGATACCGGAGCAGGTACGGCCGTCAAAAGACCAGCCATTTTACCATCTGTTCGCCGAAAATGCCGAGAGCAGCTATATCGCTTATGTGAGCCAGCAGAATTTACTTGCCGACCATCAGCAAGGTCCAATCAACCACCCCGGTATTAATGCGGTCTTTGAAGGTTGGAATGGCGACCAGTATCAATTGAAGCGGCGCATGCGTCAGTAGACCTTGCAGGCAGAATGACCGCCTGTGGCGCCCCTTTGCTTTCGATCTCTTTGCCATTTTGATGCCGCGAAGGTGCTTTTTATGCGTTCACGGCCTAGTTTGGGTCCCCAAGAATCCAGTCGACGCCTGCGTCAGCATGAATTTCGGTGCTGTCATAAATAGGTAGGACATTGGCTTTGGTGTCGACCAGCATGCTTAACTCGGTACAACCCAGCACAACCGCTTTGATGCCTTCTTGATCAATTTCGGTGATGATCGTTTTCAACGTCCGTTCGGAATCGCGTTTGATCACGCCGTGCATCAGTTCGTCGTAAATGATGCGTTCTAGATCTTTCACATCATCCATTTCGGCGGGCAACAAGGAAACACCATGCTTAACTAGGCGCTGACGATACCAGCTTTCCGCCATGACATTTGCGGTACCCAGCAAAGCAGCAGATGAAACGGCATCGGCCTTCATTTTTGCACCAACCGCATCGGCAATGTGGATGAACGGGATCGAAACAGACCCTGCCACCGCATCAAACACTTTATGCATGCTGTTGGCGCAAATGAGCAAGGCGGTGGCGCCAGCTTGTTCCAGACGGCGCGCTGACGCGATTAGCACATCTGCAACATGCGCCCAGTCTTCCGGTGTACTGGCCTTGCCAACGTCACAGAAATTGAGGCTCTCGATCAGCAACGGTGCATTGCATGTACCATTTGTACGCCGCAGGACCTGAGTATTGATACGCGCATAATATGTTTCGGTGGAATACCAGCTTAACCCACCGATCAGTCCGAGTTTACGCATGTTCAACTTCCCCCGACAGCAGTCGTCCCAGCAAAGGCTGGGCACACGCATGCCTGTCAATTATACCGCAAGCCATGCTGCCCTCCAGATTCCGCTGGAGCGATGCGTGGTACATTCTGGCTTAGTGCTGCAATGCTTTGACAATGTCCTCACACATCTTCTTCGCATCGGCGAGAAGCATCATCGTTTGATCCATGTAGAACACGTCATTGTCGACGCCCGCATAGCCAACGCCGCCCATGGAACGCTTGATGAAGAACACGGTCTTTGCTTTGTCGACATCAAAAACAGGCATCCCGTAAATCGGCGATGTCTTGTCAGTTTTTGCGGCTGGATTGACCACGTCATTGGCGCCAATGATGAAGGCAACGTCCGTTTGCGCAAATTCGCTGTTAATGTCCTCAAGCTCAAACACCTCATCATAAGGCACCTGCGCTTCGGCCAGCAAAACATTCATATGGCCTGGCATCCGCCCCGCGACAGGGTGAATGGCGTATTTTACGCTGACGCCCTGCTTTTTCAGAACATCGGCCATTTCGCGCAAAATATGCTGCGCTTGCGCAACCGCCATGCCGTAGCCAGGAACGATGATAACGCTCTCCGCCTGCTGCATCATATAGGCGGCATCTTCGGCTGAGCCACGCTTCCATGGGCGCTGCTCTTTGGCTGGGCCGCCCGTGGCGGCTGCCTCGGCACCAAAGCCGCCCGCGATAACGCTGATGAAGCTGCGGTTCATGGCTTTGCACATGATGTAGGACAGGATCGCGCCTGACGAGCCCACCAATGCGCCGGTGATGATCATCGCCGTGTTATGCAGCGTAAAGCCCATGGCAGCGGCGGCCCAACCGGAATAGCTGTTCAGCATCGATACCACGACGGGCATGTCCGCGCCGCCGATGGGAATGATCAGCAAGAAGCCAATGAGGAAAGCCAGCGCGGTAACGGTCCAGAAAATCCAAGGGCTTTGGTCAACAGTGAAGTAGCCTATAAGGCCAAGGATCGCCGCCAAAGTGGTCAAGTTGATGACATGGCGCAACGGCAAGAGGATAGGTGCACCCGACATTTTGCCCGCCAGCTTAAGAAACGCGATGACTGACCCTGAAAAGGTGATCGCACCAATGGCGATACCCAAGCCCATTTCAACGCGGCTGACGGGGTTTATCAGACCATCTGCGTCGACAATGCCAAAGGCAACAGGGTTGAGGAAGGCGGCGGCAGCAACGAGCACTGCGGCCATACCCACCAAAGAGTGGAATGCAGCGACAAGCTGCGGCATGTCCGTCATGGCAATCTTGCGTGCCGTAACCCAACCAATGCCGCCGCCAATGGCGATTGCACCCAGAATTTCAGGCAAGGACGCAACTTCATGCGTGACCAAAGTCGTAACCACGGCAATCAACATACCGGCCATGCCGAAGCGGTTACCGCGTTGCGATGTTGCCGGCGACGATAGTCCGCGCAGCGCCGATATGAAGAATACGCCCGAAATCAAATAAGCGAGCATAACCCAAGCGGGAGGAGCAACATGTTCCAACTTAACGCTCCTTTTTCTTGTACATCGCCAGCATGCGGGCCGTGACCGCAAAGCCGCCAAAGATATTGACGCTAGCCAAGGCAACCGCAATTAGGCCAAGCCACTTAGCAGTCGTTGATCCGTCTGCCGCCGCAGCGATCAACGCACCGACGATGATGACTGAGGAAATCGCGTTCGTCACCGCCATCAACGGCGTGTGCAGCGCAGGTGTTACTGACCAGACGACATAATAGCCCACAAAACAGGCCATCACGAAGATGGATAAAATTGAAATAAAGTCCATTATAAGTGAGCTCCAGTAAATCCTCCCCCATTGGGGGAGGTGGCAGCCCGAAGGGCTGACGGTGGGGGTCTATCGGTACAAAGGCGCCCGATGGCATCAGCAGCATTTTCAACGTCGCGCAAAACATCGGCGGCAGGGACACGAATAACTTCAATGCCCAAGGCGCGGAGCTTTGCGTCCCGACTGGCATCACGTTCGGGGCGATTGCCCATGTCGTGGGCGATGCCATCAACTTCGATGGCTATGCCCTTTTGGACGCAGTAGAAATCCAACACGAAATTTTCGATCGGGTGCTGCTTGCGGAACTTCAAGCCCATCGGCTTGCCTTTTAGCAAACGCCACAGCAAAACTTCCGGCAGAGTCATCTCGCCGCGTAATTTGCGAGCGAGTATCAGAGCTTCTGGGGTGTGGTCTTCCATTTCAGGCCCCCTCCGTCAGCGCTTCGCGCTGCCACCGCCCCCAGAAGGGGAGGATTTTGTTCCTAGCCAGACCTATGCCTATCACCTAGCTAACTCCCCCAACTGGGCCACTACCGTCGAGCAGGGCGGACTCAGCCTCGTTAAACGCGTCGGCCGCCTTTTCGCGCATCGCCATGTCTTTACTGACTGAATATCCAAACATCACAACCACAGTCAATATTATCCACCAGCGATGGCGAGATACAGCTTCCCGGACGTCACCTTGCATCACGACATAAGCCGTTCATTCACGACCTTGCCATCTTTGGTCAGGCGAATTGCTGCGGTAATTTCGTCGTCATCAGGCAAAACCGGCATACCAGCTTCCTTGTCCCAAAAAGCGGACAGGAAATTGAACAGGTTGCGCGCATAGAGCGCCGATGCGTCCGCCGCCAAATGTGCTGGCGTGTTGCTGTAACCGACAATCTTAACGCCATGTTTGATGACGATCTCATCTGCCTTCGACCCTTCGACATTGCCGCCTTGCGCAACGGCAAGGTCGAAAATGACGGAGCCTGGCTTCATGCTTGCGATTTGCGCGTCGGACACCAGACGCGGTGCCGGACGGCCCGGAATCAACGCCGTTGTAATGACGATGTCCTGCTTGGCGATATGCGCGGAGACCAATTCGGCTTGCGCTGTTTTATATTCGTCCGACATTTCGGTTGCGTAACCGCCAGCGCCCTCGCCTTCGATACCGGCGACATTCTCAACGAAGATCGCTTTTGCACCCAAGGATTCAATCTGTTCCTTCGTGGCGGAACGCACGTCTGTAGCCGAAACCTGCGCGCCCAAACGACGCGCTGTAGCAATGGCTTGTAGCCCGGCAACGCCCACACCCATGATGAAAGCCTTTGCGGCACTGACCGTACCAGCAGCAGTCATCATCATTGGAAAGGCGCGGCCATAGACCGACGCCGCCTCAATAACAGCTTTGTAGCCGGAAAGGTTCGACTGCGACGACAATATATCCATCGACTGTGCACGCGTGATGCGCGGCATGAATTCCATCGCCAGCGCCTCTACGCCAGCCTTAGCATAGGCATCCACCCGTGCCCGCTGGCCAAAGGGGTCAAGCCCCGCCACAAGCCAAGCGCCGGACTTCATACCCTTCAACGCCTTAGGGTCTGGTCCTTGAACACCCAGAACAATGTCTGCGTCTTTAAGCACCGATGACAGATTTCCAACGGAAGCACCGGCATTTGCATAATCGCTATCACCAATGGACGCCCCTGCGCCTGCTTCATTCTCGACTGAAACCGTCGCGCCAAGCGCGATGAATTTCTTGACGGTTTCAGGTGATGCGGAAACGCGCGTTTCGCCTTGGGTGGTTTCCCTCAGGACAGCAATTTTCACCATTTAGGCCGCGCGACTTGCGATGATCAAAACCACAATAGCGGTTACAATCGCGCTAACAATTGTGCCCCATTTGAAAAATGTGACGAAACCCGCATAGGTTTCCTTTGCGGGTCCAAGGTCATGATCGTTTGTCAAAACAGCCTCCGAGTAAAACAATGTTACGCCACCGCCTTAACTGGTGATTTTCCAATGCTCAAGCACGATGAACAAAGAAAATATCATGACTGCTTAATTAGCTCTTTACCTATTTGCGGTACCACCCCCAGTTGGAGGATCCGCATAGCAGCCGGACATGACTGCAAATGGGTGACAGAGTTTACGTTAAAAACGTCTCTACCTTGGGATTAGCGACGCCGCTTAGGGTCAGGACCACTTAAATCCACCTTCGTGGCTTTCAGTGTTCCTGCCCCTAAGTGCTTTTGCCAAGCAAAGCTTGCGTCATCCAAAAACCTACCAGCGAGGCAGAGCCTGTCAGAAATGTGCCCCAAATGATGTCGAGGATGGTAACTTTCATGCTCCACACTTTTAACGTGGCATAATTGGTCAAATCATAGGTCATATAGCAGAAAAAGCCCAACAAAGCGCCCCAAATAAGCGCAGTCTGCCACTTGCCGGTCAATAACGCTGGCCCGACCGCAAAGATCATCATGCCCAAAATATACAGCAGGTAAAAAATAATGGCCGGCCCCAAACGGAAACCATTCTTCATCATCATTTCGCCAATCTCGGGCTGATACAGCCGCGTGTACATGGTCCGCAGCCAGACACTGTCTATGACCGCAAACGCGATGCCAGTTGCAATGTACCCAATGATATATTTCATTAGCATTTTTTCACTCCTCTTGAAGGCGTGAAGTTGCCCGCTATTGGGCATCGGGTCAAGGCAGCCAATTGGCTGTAGACTATATAGGCACCGTCAACGCCGCATCGCGAAGACCGCGCCAGACGCGAATAGCCTGTATGGTTTCGGCAGCATCATGGACGCGGACAATATGTGCGCCCTGCTCCACTGCTTTCATGGCAAGGAAGATTGAACCGCCAACACGGTCTGATGCATCCGCCTCATTCGAGAGCGCACCAATTAATCTTTTGCGGCTTGCGCCAAATAATAAGGCGCAACCCAGTCCATGATAGATCGTCAGATTATTGATGATCGCCAGATTATCGGATAGTGTTTTTCCAAACCCGATACCTGGATCGACCAATATTGTTTCACGCGGCAACCCTGCAGCTTCGACCGCCGAAACCCGCTGTTCAAGCCAGTCGAACACATCGTATACGACATCATCATAATGGCCGTCTTTATGCGGGTCGCTGCTTTGGCTCGGGGCGTGCATCAACACCACGGGAACGTTGCTTTTGCGGGCAATTTCGACGGCGCGGTCGTCGTATAAAAGCGCCGAGATGTCATTGATCATCGTCGCGCCAGCTTGCAACGCCCCTTCCATAACGGACGCCTTGCGCGTGTCGATGGAGATCGCGGTCCCAGTTTCAGCGAGCCTGCGGATCAGCGGCGCGACGCGACTTAGCTCGTCGCCTTCCCAGACCAATGGTGCCCCAGGCCGCGTAGACTCTCCGCCAATGTCAATGATAGCCGCACCCGCGCGCGACATGGCGAAGGCCGCTTCGGCAGCAATCTCAGGGTCTAAATTCTTGCCACCATCTGAAAAGCTGTCTGGGGTCGCATTGATAATCGCCATGACATGCGGCTGATCAAACCTAATCATATGCGCGCCCAACTGCAGCGCAGCGCGCGGGGCCGTTATACGGTCGAGCAGCAGCGCACACCGTTCGCGGGCAGACTGCGGCAGTGCCGCGGCAAAATCATCCCATTCGCGAACGGCCACCAACTGCCGCTGCGTCGATGCTTTGTCGCGTGTGCTATATTCGATTTGCGAGAACCACAGCATGGTTCCCGCCAAACGCAAGCTTTCACCTTCGTGCCGCTGGGGACTTTCGACAAAGCCAGTGGGACGAAGATAGATTTTTTTCACGGCTCGGTTGCGAGCAAATAGGTTTGGCGCAGGTCGTCAATCGGCTTCATTGCGCCATCGGCGGCGGCATAATGCCAATAGGTCCAACCGTTGCAACTTGGCGCGTTTTGAATGCTCGAACCGACTTTGTGGATCGATCCGTCCACGACGCCGCATAGGATAGAGCCATCGGCGCGCACTATCGCCTCAAACTGACGCTTGCGGTCAAACAATTTTGTGCCGGGATTGAGATAACCAGCCTCAACCAATTGGCCAAAGGCAACCTTTGGCGCAGACTTTGGTGACTGCATGGTTTTGATGGCGCTTTCGTCCAAAGGCAATGCTGCCGCAATGCGCTCCTCAGCGACTTCACAATAGACAGCCTCACGCTCGCAACCAATCCAGTCACGGCCAAGACGGCGGGCAACCGCGCCGGTTGTTCCCGTTCCAAAAAACGGATCGAGTACCACGTCACCTGGTTTCGTACAGGCCAGCAATATGCGATATAGCAGCGCCTCCGGCTTTTGCGTCGGATGCGCCTTCACCCCATTGCGCTTCAGCCGTTCCTGCCCGCCACAAATCGGGATCAACCAATCGGACCGCATTTGAAGTTCGTCATTCAACGTCTTCATCGCGCGATAGTTGAAGGTATATTTCGACTTCTCGCTTTTCGACGCCCAGATTAGAGTTTCATGGGCGTTGGTGAAGCGTGTACCCTTAAAATTGGGCATCGGGTTCGACTTGCGCCAGACGATGTCATTCAAAATCCAATATCCGGCATCCTGCACCGCCGTGCCAACGCGAAAGATATTGTGGTAGCTACCAATCACCCACAGCGAGCCATTGGGCTTCAAAATACGCCGCGCCTCGGCCAGCCACTCGCGGGTGAATTTGTCATAAATGGCAAAGCTTGCAAATTTGTCCCATGCATCGTCAACGGCATCGACCTTGCTATTGTCAGGGCGCAATAAATCGCCGCCAAGTTGCAAATTATAGGGCGGATCGGCAAAGACCATGTCGATTGAGCAATCAGGTAAGGAGCGCATGGCCGCAATGCAGTCCATCCTCAAAATCTGATTGCGCGGCAGGTCATGTGCCGGTGCCAGCTTCGCTGTTGTTGCTGGTCTAATTTTCTCAATAACTCCCATTGCCGGCTCCCCTTGGCGCTTGATAAGTTGCAATGAGTCAGCACAGCCCTAGGGTCAAGGCCGTTGATGGCTTAGGATTCCTCGGATTAAAGGGCGTAAAGCGTTGACATAGGCGGAACGAAACGAGTCCGGCACAAGATGTGGAGTCTTGCGAATCTAGGCAGACTCAACCCCTAGTGGTGTTACCCGAAGGACTCACTGGGCAAAAAAAATTACAGCAAAAGCATTTGTGCGACCGGCGCGAAGCTTTTCCGGTGCAACGGCGTCGGACCATGCGCACGCAGCGCGGCCATATGGTCGGGCGTGCCATAGCCCTTATTCTTTTCCCAACCATAATGCGGGTGCCGTTGCGCCGCCGCATACATCATCCGGTCGCGATGTTCTTTGGCAATGATTGAGGCTGCTGAAATGCAGGGTTCAATGGCGTCACCGCCGACAATGGCCCGTGCAGTCCAGCGCCATTCAGGGCGGCGGCCCGAAGGCGTCATATTGCCATCGACCAACACCTCAAGCGGATCGCATCCAAGTTTCGCGCATAAGGCATCCACCGCCAAGGTCATGGCCAGCATCGTTGCGCCAAAAATGTTCAAGCGGTCAATGTCCTCGACTTCGACAACGCCCACCGCCCATTGGCAGCGGCGTTTGATCGTGGCCTCCAACTCAGCACGGCGCGCAGCGGTCAGTTTCTTGCTATCATCCAGTCCAGACGGACGCGGTTTAGACAATAAAACGGCTGCCGCCACCACCGGTCCCGCAAGCGGCCCACGCCCGGCTTCGTCGACGCCAAAAATCATATCGGCCAAACGGGGTAGCGCCGGTTTTCGCCAGCTTTGTAAAGACACACAATATTGCCCGCAGGATCCAGCAAGCGCGCCTCACGCCAGCCCCAGCTTTCATCCTGCGGCAACTGCTCAAACGCATAGCCTTGGCTCACGAGTTCTGTCACCCACGCGTCGAGGCGCTTGCTTTCAAAATAGATGATGGTCGATGTCGCGATATCGTCATGTTGATATATGGAAAAGGTGACGCCATTGGGCGCTTCAAATCGCGCATAGCCTTTGGACGGGCTATCGACGATTAACGAAAGCCCAAGCGCCTTATAAAAATTGACCGACGCTGCATAATCGCGGCATCCCACGGTCACATGGTTGAGCGACGGGCCAGCGACCATAGCGTCCTCCCGCACCGATTGATGCCCCATCGGGCCATGACCTTGTCCAAGCCCCGGCGCGTCGCGCAAAGCAAGCCGCACGAACAGGCGCGCGCGCTCTATGGCGGAGACAAGGTCCATCCCCTGCCCCAAGCCTGTTGCGATAGCGGTGGCCAAACTACAGCCAGTGCCATGTGTGCTCCGCGTCTGTATCCGCGCATCGCGCCAGCTTTCGCTTTGCCCCGGCGCGAGATGCAGCGCGTCGACAATGTCGTCCCCGTCCGCATGGCCGCCCTTTAAAAGAAAGGGGATGCGCCGCGCGAGCAAGGCATCCTTGCCGCCCAAAGCCTCCATCTCCGGGAGATTAGGCGTAGTTAGCGTGGCCAACTGCATGAGCCGTTCAAATGCCGAAATGGTATCGGCATCGGCCAGAACGGCCCCGCTGGTGGCCACCATAACGGGGTCGAATATGATCGGGCAGGATAGGTCCGAAAGACAGTCCGCCACCGCATGCGCGGTATCGGCATTGCCAATCATCCCAATTTTAACAGCGTCCACGCCAATATCGCTCACGACTGCGCTTATTTGGTCAATCACCAATTGCGTCGGGACCATGTGCACGGCATCGACACCAAGCGTGTTTTGCGCGGTAATCGCGGTCACCGCCGTCATGGCATGGCCACCTAGCATGGTCACCGTTTTGATGTCTGCCTGAATCCCTGCGCCGCCGCCGCTGTCGGACCCAGCGATAATCAATATGCGGGCGGGTGCGCCGTTCAGCATTAGGATGCCGCAGCCCTGACTGCGTCGCAAATGCCATCAACAATACGCTCAACCTGCGCTGCGTCATCGCCCTCCGCCATTACGCGGATGACGGGTTCTGTTCCCGACGGGCGGATCACCAAACGGCCATTGCCCGCCAACTCGGCCTCGGCCTTTGCAATGACAGCCTGAACATCTGCGTTATCAAGTGGCTTGCCACCGGAAAAGCGAACATTCTTGAGCAGTTGGGGAACGGGGTCGAACAGGTGCAGCACCTCACTCGCCGGCCTCCCGCTGGTAACAAGCTGGGTCAGGACCTGCAATGCCGCCATTGTGCCATCGCCCGTCGTTGCATGGTCCAACATGATCATATGGCCCGATTGCTCACCGCCGACATTGATGCCGTGCTTGCGCATTTCTTCAAGAACATAGCGATCGCCAACCTTTGCACGGATAAGGCGCAAGTCCTGCGTTTTGAGATAGCGTTCGAGCCCAAGATTGGACATCACCGTCGCGACAATGCCTCCACCTGTCAGCTTGCCGCTGCGGTTCATGGCGCCGCCAAGTAATGCCATGATCTGGTCGCCGTCTACTATGCGGCCATGTTCGTCCACGATGATCAGGCGGTCGGCATCGCCATCAAGTGCGATACCAATATCGGCGCCTGCAGCGACCACGGTTTCCTGCAACGTCGTGACATGCGTTGAGCCGACCTTGTCGTTGATATTCTTGCCATTGGGTTCGATACCAATTGACGTGACTTTTGCCCCAAGCTCCCAAATCGCAGTCGGCGCGACTTGGTACGCCGCACCATTGGCGCAATCGAGCACCACATGCAGACCGTCAAAACGGATATGTTCTGGTACGGATGCCTTGATCGCATGGATATAGCGGCCCCGGCTATCTTCAATACGCCGCGCACGACCGACATCAGCCGCGTCCGCCAGTGCGAGCTGCACATCCAGCAAAGCCTCAATCGCCAGTTCGTCCGCGTCCGACAATTTAAAGCCATCAGGACCGAATAGCTTGATGCCATTATCCTCATATGGGTTGTGACTGGCCGAAATCATCACGCCCAAATCCGCGCGCATTGACCGTGTTAGCAAAGCGACAGCAGGCGTCGGAATCGGGCCAAACTGAACAACATCCATACCAACGCTGGTGAAGCCAGCGACTAATGCGTTCTCAATCATATAGCCGGACAATCGCGTATCCTTGCCAATGACGACGCGATGCCTATGTCCACCTCGCAGGAAATGCGTGCCTGCCGCTTGGCCGACCTTCATAGCCATTTCCGGCGTCATGGCACCGACGTTGCTGCGTCCCCTGATACCGTCCGTTCCGAAATATTTGCGCGCCATGTGCGTTCCTGCTCTTTTGCGGTTGTTCAATGATTTTTCCGCACTGCTATCCCTCTCCCTTGCATAGGGAGCGACGGGCTGGCAAGACCCGATGCTATGTCTAACGCTACCAGTATTCTCCTCGCGCTCATCATTGGGCTTGCCCTTGGAATTTTTGCCGCCGCGATAGTCCCTATCATTGGTACGCAAATCGCCTATTGGCTCGATATTGTCGGCTCCTTATGGCTTAACGGCCTTCGGATGACCGTGGTGCCATTGGTCGTGGCGCTGCTGATTACCGGTATTGTCAAAAGCGCCGAGGCGGCGCGCGCTGGCCCCATGGCGGCGCGGACGGTCACGTGGATTGTCGTTATGATGGGTCTTTCAGCGGCCATGGGCGCCGCGCTGACACCGACATTGCTGTCGTTATGGCCGATGCCATCGGAAAGCGCAGCCGCGTTACGCGCTGCGCTTACAGGCGTTCCGGCGGTGGCAGAGCAGCCTCCGTTGCGCGACTTTCTTGTGGCGCTGGTGCCGACCAATCCTATTGCCTCCGCCGCCAATGATTCGATCCTGCCGCTTTTGATATTCACTTTGGTTTTTGCTTTTGCGGTCACGCGTCTTGCGCAAGGCCCAAGGGCGCAAATGGCCGGATTTTTCAGCGCGCTGGCGGATGCCATGGTCATTGTTATTGGATGGGTGCTGAAACTCGCACCCATCGGCGTGTTTGCCTTGGCCTTTGTCGTTGGCGCACGATCCGGGTTCGCGGCACTGGGCGCAGTTGCCCATTATATCGTCACGGTTTCCATCGTCGGCATTATCGTTGGCGGCTTTGCCTATCTGGTCGCGGTGTTTGCCGGCAAGGTCCGCTTGCGCGAATATGCACGGCAGATCGCGCCGGTACAGGCCTTTGCGGTATCGACCCAATCGTCGCTGGCCAGCTTGCCGCTGATGTTGAAAAAGGCCGAAGCGCTTGGTGTGCGGGAATCGACCGCTGGCTTGGTTCTACCTATGGCGGTCGCTTTGTTGCGCGTCACGGGTCCGGCGATGAACTTGGCGGTCGCGCTGTATGTCGCGAACTGGTTTGGGGTGGAACTCAGCGGCTTCGATTACGGCTTCGCAATCTTCATCGCTGCATTGACCTCCATGGGCGCAGTGAGCCTGCCTGGATCGGTTAGCTTCGTGACGTCTATCGCGCCAATCTGTCTGGCGCTTGGCATTCCGATTGAACCTTTGGCCCTGCTGATTGCTGTTGAGACACTGCCCGATATTTTCCGCACCACCGGCAATGTGCAAATGGACGTGGCGCTTGCAACCGCAATTGAGGCATCTGAAAAGGACAAAGCCAATGCAATATCGTGAACTGGGCCATGGGTTAAAGGTATCTGCACTCGGCGTTGGCTGTATGCCCATGATCAAGGGCGGCAACATCACATATGGCGAAGCTGCCGACCCGGATGAAGCGGTCAAGACGATTCACCGCGCTATCGACCTTGGCATCAACTTTTTCGACACGGCGCAAATTTATGGCCCGTTCCAGAATGAGGAATTGGTCGGCCAAGCGATTAAAGGCAGACGCGACGGCCTCATCATCGCAAGCAAATTCGGCTTCAAATTTGACGGCGGCAATATTGTCGGCGTCGACGGTTCAGCCATGAATGCCAAGACTGCGGTTGAAGGCACGTTGAAACGCCTGGGCATTGATTGCCTTGACCTATATTATCAGCACCGCGTCGATCCCAATGTACCGATTGAGGAGACCGTCGGCGCGATGGCGGAACTGATCACCGAAGGGAAAATCAAGCATATCGGCCTGTCCGAGGCTGGCCCAGAAACGCTGCGCCGCGCGGCTGCCGTTGCGCCAATTTCTGCGTTGCAAAGCGAATATTCGCTTTGGGAGCGGGATATTGAAGATGACATTCTGCCAACTTGCCGGGCGCTCGGCATAGGCTTTGTGCCTTACTCACCACTCGGTCGCGGTTTCTTGACTGGCGCGTTCCGAAGTCTTGATGAATTACCGGAGAATGACTGGCGGCGGCAGGACCCGCGTTTTCAGGGTGATAATTTCGCCGCCAATCTTGCCATTGTCGACATTGTGGGTGAAATTGCCGCGAAGCATGACGCATCACACGCACAAGTCGCGCTGGCATGGATATTGGCGCAAGGCGACGATATCGTGCCCATCCCAGGCTTCAAACGCCGTGTAACAATGGAGGACAGCGCGAAGGCTAGCGACATTGCGCTTGTTGTGGATGATCTTGCCAAGCTGGATGCAGCCGCCCCGCGCGGTGGCACATCAGGTCCGCGTTATGGCGCGCAGGGTATGAAGATGGTTCGGCTGTAGGCCAAAGATTAACCGCCGAACCAGCGGAACAGGCCAGCGCCGCCCACGCCCCAATAAGGGTGCGCCCATGTTGCGATGGTCCAGATCAAAATGCCTGCGACCCAAGGGCCGATGCCCACGCGCAACAATGCAGCGGGGCGGACAAAGAAATGCGTGCGGCGTAGCCACTGTGCCCACTGACCACCCATCAGGCTGCGCTTCTTAATTTCTTGCGCCTTGGAACCAGCCAAGGCCAAGAAGACAAGGCTGCCCGCGAAGATGAAATTGTCGATGCGCGGTGCCACAAGAATATGCCCCACCCCCCATAAGGCAAAGCCCCACATCATCGGATGCCGTGTTGCCTTAAAAACCCCCGAGGGCGTTTGCGCGGCCAGCGCGCTGGGCACGCCGGGGAGCGAGGGATTGCGGATGAACGAGCCCGCAAACAGGACCGCAGCAATCAGCGTAAGCATACTCGCAACTATCCAGATGACGTCACCCACAGGCCAAAGACCATCGGCCTTGGGCGCATGTCCGAATGCAATAATCATCCACACAAATGTAATCAGCGAAACGACCGAATAGACGGCCATAAACCCGTTTGCCCCGAATCGGCTGACAAGTATTGCGCGCAACGGATGCGACATCAGAAAATGGCTCCCAACGAACAACATGCTCGCCGCAACCAATGCTAGATAATCGTCCAAAACGCCACCTCCTGCCACCAAGATAGATTGACCCGTTATGCTGTCAGAAAATCAACGGTCATAGGCCTTCGGCAAATCCCCTTCCGTGGGACGCGCATAACGGTCACGCAGGCGATTCTGACGATTGTTGAGCGGTTGCTCCACACCGTCGATGATGACCGTAATGGCGGCACTGGAAAGCTCAAGCGGGTCGCCGTCCCAGACAACGACATCTGCCGCTCTACCTGCTTTCAAGCTACCAAGACGGTCGCCTACGCCCATAATCTCGGCAGGAACCGAACTGATCGCAGCAAAAGCCTCATCCCATGTCAGACCCGTTGCACCGGGCACATATTGAAGGCTCACAATATTACCCGCATATTGCGTTGTGTAGCGCAATTGGTGGGAATCCCGGTCGTTGATCATGCCAATGGCAACCTGAACACCAGCGTCTTTCATCCGACCAATATTGCTTTGCGTCGCACCCAGCATTTCAAATGTTGCGGGCAAATCATTAAGTGCGGACGCGATGACAGGAATCCCAGCCTGTGCGAGTTCGCGGGCGACCCGCCAACCTTCGCTAACGCCTACAAACACCATTTTAATTGCGGGAAAATCTCGCTTCAACTCCATAAGGCGAAGCATGTCATTTGCCCCTTCAACATGGATCAGCAAACGGGTTTCACCGCGCAGGACGGACAGCAACGCCTTGGCATCCTCTGCCTTCAACAAATCGTCATCAAACGTGCCACGTCCAGCGGCATAATCTTGGGCCTCGCGTAGCATGGCGCGGAAGTGCAGATGCGTTCCCGCACGGCTTCCCCCCGCAGACGCGGCCCCTTCTTCACCGAACTCGGCAAATTGGAATGCACGGGCTTTTGTCACTGGGTTACTATCTGCGCCAAGATCGGCAATTGCGCCCTGGCCTGCAAAGATATTACCTGCAGCCTCCGGTGCAACCACAGCGCGGGTTACACCTGCCGCACGGTTGACGGCAAAAGGCGAGCGAAACGGATCAATGGCAGGCGCAACGTCGATAGCGGCAGAAAACCCACTTCGCCCGCCGCTCTTGTCATTGGTGCCATTGACCGCGTCCACTTCGGCTAGGCCAAGTCGCGTAAAACCGGCAAATACCCCGGGCGTCACCCATTTGCCTGTGGCATCAATCTGGCGCGCGCCAGATGGTATGGCCACAGTTGCGCCGGCGGCAACAACTTTACCGTCGCGGATAACCACAGTGCCACCTTCAATTGGTGCACTGCCATCCCCGACCACGACGCGGCCACCCGTGATGGCAATAGTTTCGGCGGCAACAGGTGTTGCAAAAGCTGCCACAGCAGCAGCGGCATAGAGGAAATGCCTCATTTCACATCTCCTTCACCGGGTTGGCCAAGTTCAAAATCGCTGACCGGACGTATCTTGGGGTTGCTTGCATCAAACATCAGCGCACCATCGATCCATACCTTGTCAGGACGGGCATAAACGCTCAGCGGATTACCGTTCCACAACACGACATCGGCCATTTTACCAGCCTTTAAGCTGCCCGTCTTGGCATCAATGCCCAGCGCCTTGGCAGGGTTATAGGTCAACCATTTAATGACGTCCGCATCGCTGATGTTGAAGCCCATCCGACGGCCATCGGCTTGCGCCTTTGCCGCTTCTTGGTTCAAACGCTGAATCTGATTTTCATCATCGGAGTGGATGATGACACAAGCGCCTGTATTGTGCAGTATGGCTGCGTTTTCCGGAATGGCGTCATACGCCTCCATCTTAAAGCCCCACCAATCGGCCCAAACGGCCGAACATACGTCATTATCGCGCAGCAGATCCGCTATTTTGTAGCTTTCTACCGCATGGTGGAATGTCGATACCTTATAGCCAAATTCCTTGGCCATATCGAGGACGATCGCCATTTCGTCAGCGCGGTAGCAATGGTTCTGGATCGAGATGTCACCATCCAATACGCCAGCCAATGTTTCCATGCCGATATCGCGGGTATATTCTTTGCCGCTATCGCGCTTTTTCTTATATTCCTGCGCCTTAATCCACGTCTGCCGGTTCACCGCGATGTTGCCCATGCGTGTTGAGGGCATCCGCCCCTTGCTTCCGTAAACCCGCTTCGGATTTTCACCGCAGGCCATTTTCATACCATAAGGCGCGTCGGGGAACTTCATACCCTGCACCGTGCGGGCATAGACGTTTTTCAGGACGACCGACCGGCCACCCATGAGGTTTGCTGAACCCGGCAATACCTGCAACGCCGTCACGCCGCCATTGGCGAGCGCGCGGCTGAAACCGGGGTCTTGCGGCCATACGCTATGTTCCGCCCATACTTCGGGGGTCGTGGGCGATGTCGCCTCATTACCGTCGCTGTGCGCCTCAACTGATGGCGTGGGATAGTCACCCAGATGGGAGTGAATATCGATGATGCCAGGCGTCACAAACTTGCCTGTGCCGTCGACAACATTCACGCCAGCCGGAATAGCCGTATCTGGGCCGCCAACGCTGCTAATCTTGCCGCCGGACATGAACACCACGCCATTGTCGATCTTGCCGCCTTCGCCATCATACAGGGTAACGTTACGAATGGCCGTCGCGACACCGGGATAGGCTTTATATGTTGATGGAAACGGCGCGGGTGCCTTTTCCGTTGGCTTCACCGCAGGGGTTGCGGAAACGGTCTTTGGACCCTCGGCGTTGGAACACGCCATCAGGGCCAGTGGAGCGGCCAGGATCGACCAGCGCAAATTGCTCTTCATATGCTTAAGCTGCCTTTTCTTCTGCAGTGTCTTCGTCCTTAAGCGTGTCGAGGTGCATCAGGCGTTTCACCAGAGGTGACACCAGAAGAACAGCCACGCCGATAGCAATGGTGATGTAGCCGATCTGTTCATAGACGTTGATCAAGCCCTCACGGGTCATCGCACCATCATGGCCGCCCGTTGCAGCGCCGATGACGCCGGCAAGGAAGTTGCCGCCCGCAGTGGCGAAGAACCAAGCACCCATGATCAGCGATGCCATGGTCGCAGGCGCAAGCCGGTTCATAGCCGACAGCCCGACTGGCGAGAGGCAGAGCTCTGCAGTCGTGGCGAACAGGTAAAATGCGAAAATGAACAACACCGGCACCAGAGTATCGGAACCAACGCTGTTCGCACCCCATACGAGGACGAGGTTGGCAAAGCCAATCTGCGCCAGCGCGATGCCGAATTTGGCAGGGGTCGAAGGCTCCAGTCCGCGTCGGCCGAGCCACACCCAAAGGCCGGCAAAGATAGGTCCGAGCAGGATGATGTAGATCGGGTTAATCGACTGGAAGATCGACGCAGGCACGCCCTGACGATCGACAAATCGGTCGGTGAACAGGTTCATGCTACCACCGGCCTGCTCGAACAACGCCCAAAAGAGGGGCTGCAACGCCAACAGGAAAAGGATAGCATAGATGCGATGGCGCGCCTCTATATCTAGCTTGAAAGACTGCAGCAGCACATAGCCGAGTAACAGGACACCAAGGCCGAGCAGCAACCAGCCATAAAAGCCCTGATACTGGATCAGCAGCCAGATACCGGCAACAGCGGCAAGGCCGACGCCATAAATGCTATATTCGGTCAACTTAGTCATGGGTGCAGGCGCTTCGCCGCGGCCCATGAGTAAAGGCTTGCCGAGCACAAAGACGATCAGACCGAGCAGCATGCCGAGACCAGCTGCGCCGAAGCCATAGGACCAGCCATAGGTTTCACCAAGATAACCAGCAAAAATGGTACCAATCGCAGCACCCACGTTAATACCCATATAGAAGATGGTGTAAGCACCGTCACGACGCACATCGGTGCGCGGATAGAGTTGACCGACAATAACGGAGATATTGGCCTTGAGGAAGCCCGAGCCCACAATGATGAAGGCCAACGCCAGCCAGAATATGTTGATCGCGGGATCCGACTGTTTCACCAAGGGGTCGGTAACGCCCGCCAAACCTTCAAATGCCATCAAGACATGACCAAAGGTCAGCAGGACCGCACCGAATGCCACCGCCTTGCGCTGGCCTAGATACCGGTCAGCAAACCACCCGCCGAGAACCGGCGTGATGTACACAAGGCTAGTATAGGCGCCATAGATTAGGTTCGATTGGCCGTCGGAAAAGAGCCAGTGCTTTGTAAGGTAAAGGATAAGCAGCGCGCGCATTCCATAATAGGAAAAACGCTCCCACATCTCTGCGAAAAAGAGAACGTAGAGACCGCGTGGATGGCCGGCAAATTCAGGCTCCTTGCGGGTCGCGATATAGGCCCCGCCAAGCAAGAAGAAACCCAGAACTGCAGCTGCAATCGCAGTAATCCAATCCTGCTCCTGCCAAAGCGCAATGTCTTTCAGACCCATGTGCAATCCCCTCGATAACCTTTAAATAGTCGGTCTTCGCCGACTGTTTTTCTAATGCGTCATCTAACTGAAAAATCGAGCCTGTGAAGAATTTTGTTGCACTTGTTGCTGCTTTTCGACGAACAGCAGGCCATGTTCAACGATCTTTCTTCTGTCACCGCCTATCTGGAAACCCGCCGCTCTGGCAAGCCACGCGATATGGTTGCCCCCGGCCCCGACGCCGTGAAGCTTGACCTGATCCTGCAAACGGCGATGCGTACCCCCGACCATGGCAAATTATTCCCGTGGCGTTTTGTCGAGATTACCGACCGATCGGCCTTTGCGGACCTGTTGAAAACAGCATTCTGCGATGCGAACCCCGACGCGCGCCCAGTGCAAATTGAAGCGGCGATTGCCCCGGCGCATATGGCCCCAACCCTCATCATGTTGATATTCGCCCCGCAACCAAGCCTGAAAATTCCGGTATGGGAGCAGCAGATGAGCGTTGGCGCAGTGGGTATGAATTTACTCCACGCGGCGCATGCGCATGGCTTTGTCGGTAGCTGGATCACAGGATGGGCAAATTACGACCCTGTGGTGCACGCGGCCATCTGTCAGGGCGAGGAGCAAATAGCGGGCATGTTCTTTATCGGAACCCCAGCGCTTGGCTTGGAAGAACGCCCACGCCCTGTGCCAAGTGACATCATCCGTGTATGGCCATGACTGCATAGTTTTAGCGATGCTTGACGCGCCATACTGTATTATGGCAGTAAGCATGTAATGAAAAATGATGTAAAGCCAGTCTATCTTAAATTGCGTGACGTGATTGCTGCGGCAATCCTCGACGGCAAATATAAAGAGGGAGAAATGCTGCCCTCCGTGCGTGCATTTGCAGCGGTGCAGGGTGCAAATCCCCTGACCGTGGCCAAGGCCTATCAGTTATTTCAAGACAGCGGCTTGGTCGACGTTAAACGAGGCGTTGGCCTGTTTGTGGCCCGTGGCGCCACTGCTAAACTGCGGAATTTTGAACGCGACAATTTCGTTCAGAATGTTTGGCCCGACATAAAGGCACAGATGCAGCGCGCAGGCATTGATCCAGCAGAGTTGCTCGCGCTGAACTAGGCTTTGGGTCAGCTTCAGGCACTTTGATCAAAGGTAAAAGGCGACATACCGCGTTCGCGTTCATTGAATACCAGCACCCGTCCAGCGGGCGGCGCACTTCTTTGGGAGCATTCTGGTCGCGTACACGCTGAACAGCCAAGTCCGATGGCCGTCGCCATGCCATTTCTAAGGTCCAAACCACGGGCAGCGGCCAATGGTGCGGCAAGATTTGCGTCCAAGCCAAGGCAAATCGCGAACTCGGCCTCAACGCTGCCGCTCACCGCGGTTTGTGGGTGCACAGTACGCGACAAAGTGAACCAGCGACTGCTGTCCTCTAACTCCACCAAATGCGGCATCAACGTGCCGGGCCGCGCAAACACATTATGCACATGCCATAAAGGACAACGCCGGTCCGTCTCCACCAATGGCGATGCGCTTGCACCCGCGTAGCGTTTGCTGCTTTGCCCCGCCTTATCAATGCGCAACATGAAAAACGGTAGGCCGCGCTGCCCAACACGCTGCAACGTCGTCAGGCGGTGGGCAATCTGTTCAAAGCCTGCGCCGAAGCGCCGCTGCAAAAGTATGATATCATAGCCCGTGGCTTCGCAGGCGCGGAGGAAGCGCGCATAAGGCATCATGACAGCAGCAGCAAAATAACTGCTTAAATGACGACGATAAAGCCGTTCAGCGGCCCGTTCCGGGAAGGATGCTCCGGCAACCAGCGCGTCAATCTCCGCCTTTGCCTCCAACATGCCAAGCTGCAACGCTGCCGCAAAGGTGCGGCTGGCGGGGTCAAGCAACTCTGACAATTGCAACTGCCGTGCGTGCAGGTCAAGGCGACGGAGCCTGTCTGGCATTACGTCAAATGGCAAAATGCGGATGGAAAGCTGATGCTTTACGCGGAGCCGTTCGGTAATCGCGCCATACAGGTCCGCATTGGCGAGCCGCAATTCGTCGGCAAGGGTCTCGGCCTGCGAATCCAAATCGGCGAAATGGTTGCGCCAGCGTTCAATTTCGCGCCGCGCCGATGCGATGGCTTCAGGTTCAATCTGTGCGCCGCCCGCTGCTGCGGTGGCCCCGCCGTGCGAGCCACCGGAAAGGCGGTCGAATGCGCGGGCAAACGCCTCAACCGCATCCGGGCTTGCGGCAATCCATTCTTCGACTTGCGCCCGGTCAACGGCGAGGTCTGCAAATATCGGGTCACTGAGCCGACGCCGGATGGCATCAACGCCCCCACCCGGCGTTGCACCCTTTAATGTTCGCGGGTCGAAGTCATAAGACTGCGCCAGTTTCAATAACAAGGTCGCGGTCAACGGCCGTTGATTACGTTCAATCAGATTGAGATATGACGGCGAAATCGCAAGCGTATCAGCCATTGATCCCTGCGTCAGACCATAAGCGCGGCGGATCCTGCGCACAGCATGTCCTGCAAATAGTTTTTCTTCGGCCATAGCGCACTTGTCAATAATATTACAACATTACAAAAAAGCAATAAGGTTTTACGACGATAACACAAGAAATATTACAAAATTGACTCGGCTTTTCTACGCAGCTGGCAGAGACCCGTTGGTATAGCTCCCCACGAACGAAGGAATACAACATGTCATATCAGACACTGATAGCCACAAGCAGCGCGCAAATTGCCGCGCACAACGGAACGTGGGATTCTATCAGCGCCGAATCCGTCGCACGGATGCAGTTGCAAAACCGTTTCCAGACTGGTCTCGATATCGCTCGCTACACCGCCCAAATTATGCGCGACGACATGGCGGCTTATGACGCTGATCCCGCACAATACACACAATCGCTGGGTTGCTGGCACGGTTTCATCGCGCAGCAAAAGATGATTTCCATCAAAAAGCATTTCGGAACCACCAAAAAGCGCTATCTATATCTATCGGGTTGGATGATTGCTGCGTTGCGCAGCGAATTTGGCCCCCTGCCCGACCAGTCTATGCATGAAAAGACGAGCGTTCCTGCGCTCATCGAAGAACTCTACACATTTTTGCGCCAAGCCGACAGCCGCGAACTCAACATCCTGTTCCGCGACCTAGATGATGCCCGTGGGCAGCAGGACACGGCGCGCGCATCCGCCATCATGGACAAAATTGAAAATCATGAGACACATGTTGTGCCAATCATCGCCGATATCGACGCTGGGTTCGGCAATGCGGAAGCTACATATTTGCTCGCAAAGAAGATGATTGAGGCCGGTGCCTGCGCGCTCCAGATCGAAAACCAAGTGTCGGACGAAAAACAGTGCGGGCACCAAGACGGAAAAGTTACCGTGCCGCATGAGGATTTTCTTCAGAAAATCCGCGCCTGTCGTTATGCATTCCTCGAACTCGGCGTGCCAGATGGCATCATCGTTGCGCGCACCGACTCGCTTGGGGCTGGCCTGACCAAGCAGATTGCCGTTTCAACCGCCGCTGGCGACTTGGGCGATTTGTACAATAGCTTCCTGGATTGTGAAGAAATCGACCCAGCCACTGCACAGAATGGCGACGTCATTTTGAACCGCAACGGAAAGTTGCTGCGGCCAAAGCGCTTGCCATCCAACCTGTTTCAGTTCCGTCCCGGCACGGGCGAGGACCGCTGCGTGCTCGATTGCATCACGTCGCTTCAGAACGGTGCCGACCTCATCTGGATCGAAACCGAAAAGCCGCACATCGAACAGATTGCTGGCATGGTTGACCGTATCCGGGAAGTCGTACCGAACGCAAAACTGGCGTATAACAATTCGCCGAGCTTTAACTGGACTCTGAATTTCCGGCAGCAAGTGTTTGACGCTTGGTCCGCCGAAGGTCAGGCCGTTTCGGCCTATGAACGCGCAAACCTGATGAGCGCAAGCTATGACGAGACGCCTTTGGGCATTGAGGCAGATGTTCGTATCCAGAACTTCCAGCGCGATTCCGCGAAGCGTGCCGGTATTTTCCACCACCTCATCACGCTGCCGACCTATCATACAGCGGCACTTAGCACGGACAATTTGGCCAAAGATTATTTCGGCGAAATGGGCATGCTGGGCTATGTCGCTGGGGTTCAGCGCAAGGAAATCCGTCAAGGCATCGCTTGCGTTAAGCACCAGAATATGTCGGGTTCCGACATTGGTGATGATCATAAGGAATATTTTGCCGGCGAAGCTGCGTTGAAGGCGGGCGGCAAAGACAATACGATGAACCAATTTGGCCAAGCCGCGTAAGGAGCGATCGATATGGGAGAGCCACCACGCGCACGTGCGGTCCTTTCGACCGAGGACCTGACGCTGCTTCGCCAAGCATTGCTGCATTATCTTGAGGTTATTCAGGACAAGCCTGAATCCGTCAAATTCGCGCGGCTATATCACCGGCTTGGTAGCGCTGGCGGCAAATAGCCAGCCTATCTCTTTCAGTTTTCCTGGGGAGGAAAACAACTCACCGTCGGCAGCAATGCCGGCGGTTTTTTGTTGTCCTACCGCGCGCAATATTCCCTATTATTGCGCGGTCCAACCGCCATCGACCGACAGGTTTGTGCCGGTAATCGCGCTTGCCTCATCCCGGCACAAAAACACCGCGAGTGCGGCCAATTGCTCCACCTGCACAAATTTCTTCTGTGGCTGATTGGCCAGCAACACGTCGTTGATCACTTGATCCCGCGTTAGTCCGCGGGCTTTCATGGTATCGGGAATTTGGTTCTCGACCAACGATGTCCAGACATAGCCCGGGCAGATGTTATTCACCGTGATGCCTTGCGTCGCCACTTCAAGCGCGACCGTTTTGGTAAAACCGGCAAGGCCATGCTTTGCGGCGTTATAGGCCGATTTGAACGGCGATGCGACGAGGCTGTGCATCGATCCTGTGTTGATGATACGGCCCCAGCCCTTGGCCTTCATCGCGGGCAAGGCGGCCTTTGTGGTGTGGAATGCCGAGGACAGGATGATGGACAGGATATCATCCCATTTGTCCTCCGGAAATTCGTCAACTGGCGCAACATGCTGGATTCCGGCGTTATTTATCAAAATATCAGGCGATCCCAATAGGTTGGTGCATTCGGAGACCATAGCCCGGATGCTGTCGGGTTGAGTCATGTCGGCCGCGGAATACTGCGCCTTTCCGCCGCTCACCTTGCTGAGTTCGGCAACATAGCTTTGGATCAGGTCGGCATCGCCGAACCCGTTTATCATCACATGTGCCCCTTGCGCCGCCAGCGCACGGGCATAGCCCAATCCGATGCCAGAGGTTGAACCCGTGATGAGTGCTGTTTTGCCTTCGAGGAACATATGAGCATGCCTTTGCATTTAGGATGACGCTGTCTTGCGCAATGCCCCGCTAAACGCAATGTTCCATCAGGACAATATGCGGCGTGACGCTCCTGACGCAAGCAGCAACGCAAGCGACCCTTGATCGGGCAGATTATCCAAATGCATGCAATTATCTGCAAGGTCTGTATAAGGCCAAAATGCGTTTAAAAGATTGCCATAATGTTGCCGATTTCCGCCGTTTAGCAGAATCGCGCCTGCCCGCACCGATCTTCAATTACATCGATGGCGCCGCCGACGATGAACGGACAAAGACGCGCAACACGTCAGCATTTGACGATTGCGATCTGGTGCCCAATGTCTTGGCTGGTGTGTCGGAAATAGACATGGGCGTGACCGTGATGGGGCAGCGGATTGATATGCCGCTGATGCTGTCCCCTACCGCCTTGCAGCGCCTGTTCCACTGGCAGGGCGAACGTGCGGTCGCGTCGGTCGCGCAGCAACATAACATCTGGTTTGGCATCTCCTCATTGGCCACCGTCAGCATTGAAGAAATCGGCGCGACCATCAAAACGCCAAAATTGTTCCAACTCTACATCCACAAGGACAAGGGGCTGAACGCATCGATGATCGAACGCTGCAAGGCGGCGAAGTTTGATGCAATCGCGCTGACAGTCGACACGATCGTTTCGGGAAACCGCGAACGGTGCCTGCGTAGTGGCTTCACCTCGCCGCCGCGCTTCACACCCGCGTCGGTGTTAAGCTATGCCATCCACCCGCAATGGGCGCTAAATTATCTATTCCGCGAAAAATTTGCGCTGCCCAATTTGCAGACGCATGTCGATGCGGGCACCAATGTCGCGGTATCGGTCGCGGAATATTTCAATACTATGCTCGATACATCGATGGACTGGAAAATGGCGGAAAAGGTCCGTTCGGATTGGGGCGGCGAATTCTGCCTCAAGGGCATCATGTCGGTCGACGATGCGAAACGCGCGGTCGACATTGGCGCGACCGCGATCATGGTGTCCAACCATGGCGGACGGCAATTGGACGGCTCGCGCTCCCCGTTCGATCAAATAGCCGAAATTGCCGACGCCGTCGGCGGCAAGATCGATATCATTTGCGATGGCGGCGTGCAGCGTGGCAGCCATGTTTTGAAGGCACTTGCTGCGGGTGCCACCGCTTGCTCGGGCGGGCGGCTCTATCTGTATGCCTTGGCAGCAGCAGGACAACCCGGCGTCGAACGCATCGTCGGCAAATTGCGTGACGAAATTGCACGCGATATGCGTTTGATGGGGGTGACAACACCGGCGCAACTTGACCGGTCCATGCTGCGCTGGCGCTAAGCCGAACTCATCAGAAACCAGATAGCGATAATTGCCAACAAAACGGCAAAGACGCGGCGGACGATGCGCGCCCTGTTCCCGGTGGATATCCACCCATGCGCCTGCGCCGCTAGCGCGACAATGACCAGATGCACAAAAGTAGCAATCGCGACATAGCTTGCGGACAGCCATAGCGTTTGCGAGGCAACTGGCGCGCTTTGCGTGATATAGGCCGGCAGAACGGTGATGAAGAACACCGCTGCCTTGGGGTTCAGCAGGTTCAATAACAGCCCATGGCGAAACCATGCGCTGAGCCCATTTTTGTGTATGCTATCGGCCGCGGCCTCATCTTTGCCCACCCATGTCTTCCACGCCAGCCAAAGCAAATAAGCGACACCAGCATAGCGTAACAGGCTGAACATCGCTGGGGAACGTGTCGCCAACGCCGCAAGGCCGACTGCCGATGCCGCAGCCAATATCGCAAGGCCAAGCGCAATCCCTGCTACCGCTGCAAATCCAGACCTTTTTCCCTCGCTCGCGCTGGTCAACGCCAACCATGCCATATTTGGGCCGAGGGTTAGCTCGATCAGCATTGTCGTCACGAGGAAAGGTATAAAAAATTCTGTCATCACAGGACCAGATATCACACGGCAAGCAGAAATAGTCGATTGCGATTGGCTTTGTTGAGATAAGCCACCATCTACGCGCTATGACATCCTTCTCTTTTCTTGATCTAGTGCCTGTTGTGGAAGGCGGAACGGTCGCAAGCGCGCTGTCCAATGCGGCTGATCTTGCGGCGCATGCCGAAAACCTTGGCTTCACACGTTATTGGGTTGCCGAACATCATGGCATGCGCGGCATTGCCGGTGCCGCGACCAGCGTTGTCATCGGGCATATTGCGGCGGCGACCAAGACCATGCGCGTTGGTTCAGGCGGCATCATGTTGCCCAACCATTCCCCCTTAGTCATTGCCGAACAGTTTGGCACGTTGGACGCGCTCTATCCGGGCCGGATTGATCTGGGGCTTGGCCGCGCTCCGGGCAGTGACCAGCGCGTCGCCGCCGCGATCCGGCGAACGCTCGATAGCGATCCCAATGCATTTCCGCGCGACGTAATGGAATTGCAAAGCTATTTCGCCGATGATGGTAAAACGGGTATCGTCGCTACGCCCGGTGCAGGCGCCCATGTCCAACTCTACATTTTGGGCAGCAGCCTATATGGCGCGCAGGTTGCGGCAGCCTTGGGCCTGCCCTTCGCCTTCGCCAGCCACTTTGCGCCACAAATGTTGGATGAGGCGTTGCACATCTACCGCAGCCATTTCCGCCCAAGCGCCGTGCTGGACGCGCCGCATGCGATTGCCGCGTTCAACATCATCGCTGCCGACACCGATGCGGAGGCCGAATATCTGGCCAGTTCAATGATGCAAAGCTTCGTTGCGCTGCGCACCGGCAACCCGCGCCAATTGCCGCCACCGGTGGAGGGCTTTGTCGCCTCGCTTCCCCCGCATTTTGCATCGGCGCTGCATGATGTTCTGTCCGCCAGCGCGATTGGTGCAGCGGACACGGTTAAATCGGCGGTGCAAGCGTTTCAGGCGCGAACACAGGCCGACGAAATCATCGTCGCTTGCTCCGTATTCGACCATGAAAAGCGCAAGCGAAGTTTGGAGATTACGGCGGAAGTTTTTGCGCGGCCATAACGGGGTGGGCTAATTAGGCTTTGCCGCGCAAGCCCACAATCATCGTGCAAGCCTTCACTAGGTGATAGGCCCCAGCCTGCGCTGGGGCGACGTGGGAGCTTATCTGATGGCGAAGGGCGGATATGTCTACATCATGCCAGCGGCCCGCACGGCACGCTCTACATCGGCGTGACCGCCAACCTCCCGCGCCGGATTTGGGCGCATAAGAGCGACCTAGGCTCCAAATTCTGTAAAGAAAATGGCTGTAAGATTTTGGTCTATTATGAAGCTTTTGATGACATCGAAGACGCCATCAACCGCGAAAAAGCCATGAAGGTTTGGAAGCGCCGATGGAAAACAGAGTTGATAAGCAGGGCTAACCCCGATTGGCGGGACTTGTATGAAGACCTGAACAGATAGCCATCAACCCACCGTCGCCCCAGCGCAGGCTGGTGCCTATCGCGCCTATCGGTTTACACCGCGATCCAAGGCGCTACACTGAAAAGCGGGATAGGCCCCAGCCTGCGCTGGGGCGACGTATCCTCTGCGGTTCCCGCTATCGAACCCTCAATACACCCGTGGCTTCGGCTTAATATACGCGACATCATCGGTCAAGGTATAATCATGCACTGGGCGATAGTCGATTGTGACCTTACCGCCAGAACCGCCCCAACCGTCAAACCATGACGCCGTATGCTTCATCCAATTGGCATCGTCGCGCTCGGGGAAATCTTCGTGCGCATGGGCGCCGCGGCTTTCCTTGCGGTTGTTTGCACTTTCGACTGTGCAAACCGCCTGTGCCATCAGGTTATCGAGCTCAAGCGTTTCGATAAGGTCGGTATTCCAGATCAGGCTACGGTCGGTCACGCGCACGTCGGCGAGACGCTGATTGACCTTCTGCATTTCAACCACGCCTTCTTCCAACAAGGCAGTGTCGCGGAACACGGCAGCGTGCTTTTGCATCGTGCGCTGCATTTGCAAACGGATCTCGGCGGTGGGTGATCCGCCCTTTGCATTGCGGAACTTGTCCACACGCGCCAGTGCGAGGTCTGCCGCGTCTGCTGGCAACGCCTTATGCGGCGCGCCGGGAGTCAGTGATGCCTTCAAATGCAAGCCCGTTGCCCGGCCAAATACGACAAGGTCGATCAGTGAGTTTGAACCCAGACGGTTTGCGCCATGCACCGAAACGCAGGCGGCTTCGCCAACGGCATAGAGGCCCTGTACGATGACTTCGGGATCGTCGCCGACCTTATTGACGACTTGGCCATGATAATTGCACGGAATACCGCCCATATTATAGTGAACGGTTGGCGTCACGGGCAGCGGCTGCCGAGTCAGGTCAACGCCTGCGAAAATCTTGCCGCTTTCGGTGATGCCGGGCAAACGCTGTGCCAATACCGCAGGGTCGATATGATCGAGGTGCAGGTAAATATGGTCCTTATGCTCGCCAACGCCGCGCCCTTCGCGCATTTCAAGCGCCATAGAGCGGCTGACCACGTCGCGTGATGCCAAATCCTTAGCAGATGGCGCATAACGCTCCATAAAGCGTTCGCCTTCGCTGTTGGTTAGATAACCGCCCTCGCCGCGTGCGCCTTCGGTGATGAGAACGCCAGCGCCATAAATACCCGTTGGGTGAAACTGAACAAATTCCATATCCTGCAATGGCAGGCCAGCGCGCAAGACCATGCCGCCGCCATCGCCGGTGCAGGTATGCGCCGACGTTGCGGAGAAATACGCGCGGCCATAGCCGCCGGTTGCCAACACGACTGCGTGGCTCTTAAACCGGTGAATGCTGCCATCTTCCATGCACATGGCAATCACGCCACGGCATTCGCCATTTTCCATGATGAGGTCGAGGGCGAAATATTCAATGAAGAAATCCGCGTCATATTTCAGGCTTTGCTGATACAAAGCATGCAACATCGCGTGACCAGTACGGTCGGCGGCAGCGGCAGTTCGCTGAACCGGAGGGCCTTCGCCCATATTCTGCATATGCCCGCCAAATGGCCGTTGGTAGATAGTGCCGTCAGCGTTGCGTGAGAATGGCACGCCGGCATGTTCCAATTCATAGACCGCAGCAGGTGCCTCACGGACCATATATTCGATGGCATCTTGGTCACCGAGCCAATCGGAGCCCTTGACCGTGTCATACATGTGCCAGGTCCAATGGTCCGGCGAGTTGTTGCCCAGCGATGCGGCAATCCCGCCCTGCGCCGCGACAGTGTGCGAACGCGTTGGGAAGACTTTGGTAATGCAAGCCGTTTTTAAACCTGCTTCCGCACTGCCCATGGTGGCGCGCAGACCCGACCCGCCAGCGCCAACGACGACGGTGTCATATGTGTGGTCAATAATCTTATAAGCGTCTGACATCAGGCGGGAGCTCCGGTAAATGCGAGTTTTGCGACGACGAAAATGCCGAATACGGCGCTGGCGATGACGTAAAAGTTCAATAATGTCATGGCCGCAAATTTCAGGCCATCATCATGAACATAATCCTCGATCAACACCTGAAGGCCCAAACGGGCATGCGCAAAGATATTGGCAATCATCAAGATCATGGGAACCGCAACCAATGGCTGCGCCAACCACTGCGCGAGCGCAGCATGGTCAAAACTTGGGATCATCAATAAAGACAACACAAACCAAGTGGTCAGCAACACATTGCCAATCGCGGTCAAACGCTGCTTCAGCCAATGTTCGCCGCCATGCTTGGCCGAACCCAGGCCGCGGACGCGACCGATATATGTTCTACTGTCCATCACAAAACTCCAAGAAAGCGCGATGCCACAAACAGGGCGACCAATGCAGTTGCAAAAATGGCCGCGATAAATGCAACCGATGCCCACAACCGGTTGGTCTTCAATTCATAGCCAGCGCCAATATCCAGAACGAGGTGGCGCAGACCCGACGCCAAATGCTGAAAGAAGCTGAAAGTCACGGCCAAAGCCACAAGACGGAAGAACCAGTTACTGACCATCTGCAAGGCGGTGCCGTCAGCACCTGCCGAAACGACATATTGTTGGAATGTGGCATAGCTTTCTGCTCCGCCCCCAATGGCCGCCAACCACCACAATAAAGTCATCATTCCGGCCGTCGCGAGAACAAAGCCTGTCGCGCGATGGAAGATCGAAATGGCCATTTGCGGCGACCAACGATACACCTGCAAATGCGGTGACAGGGGCCGGTTGGGGTTTTTCGCCATAATTTTAGCGTCCTTCATATCTGCAAGCGTTCGACGTTGCCACGCTCATTAACCGATTAATGCTGTGTTGCAAGACCTGCGCATTGCGAAACGCGCAATCGGCGAACCAATTTGTTTAAGCTCAGGACCAGATAAATCCGCCGTGGCGGCGTCAAAATGGCCTCAAACCTCGAAAGTGAATTTAAGTGGTCCTGACCCTGATAACTTTAGTTGAAATTTTATCTGCGCTGTGAAAGGCAGCGTCGATGAAAACACATATCCTCATCACCGGCGCCTCGCGCGGAATTGGCGCCGCAATCGCCGCAAGCTTTGACCCCGCCACAATACAGGTGGTTGCCCTGTCCAGTCAGGATGGTGACCTGCATGATCCGGCGGTTCCCGCGCGGCTTTGGGCAAAGGCGCTTGAGGGTTTGGACGGTCGCATTGACGTCCTCATCAACAATGCAGGCGTCTTTGAAGAAAACGCCGTTTGCCGGCCAGACGACGAATGGCTGGCAAGCTGGAACCGCACCATGCAGATTAACCTGACCGCTAGCGCGGATCTGTGCCGCCGCGCAGTGCTGCATTGGCAAGCCAGCGGCGCGTCAGGCCGTATCGTCAACATCGCCAGCCGCGCCGCACATCGCGGCGATAGCCCCGCCCATTGGCATTATGCCGCATCAAAGGCGGGCATGGTCGCCATGACCAAAACCATCGCGCGCGCTTATGCCGAAGAGGGTATTTATGCCTTCGCCATCTGCCCCGGCTTTACCATGACAGGCATGGCCGAAGAATATCTGGAAAGCCGCGGCGGCGACAAATTGCTGGCCGATATCCCCTTGGGCAAAGTCGCCGACCCCGAAGAGGTCGCGATCATGGCGAAGTTCTGCGCTTTGGAAGCGCCGCCATCGATGACCGGCGCGGTGCTCGACGTAAATGGCGCAAGCTATGTCCGGTGATTGGAAGGTCCGGTTTCCCTGCACCCGTGCAGAAGCCGAAGCCATGCATGAGGATGATGAATGGCTGGCGTCGCTCGATCCCATGCCCACCATAGTGGCAGACGAGGTTGAGGCATTTAATGACGATAAATGGCGCTTGGATGCCTATTTTTCAGTTGAACCCAGCCAATCGGTTATCAATGCTATACACGGTCGATTGGATAGCGCTGCAAAAGCAAAACCAGTCATCGAAAAGCTGCCCAACGCCGACTGGGTCGTGATGAGCCAACAAGCGTTGAAGCCAGTCCATGCGGGCCGTTTTTATGTCCATACCAGTTCGAACAAAGGGACTGTGCCCAAGGGCGCAACATCGTTTCTGATTGAGGCAAGCCGCGCCTTTGGCACGGGCGGTCATGAAACCACCACCGGCTGCCTGAATATGCTCGACAGCATGAAGCGGGCTGGCAAACGGTTCGACGTGATCGCCGATATTGGCACGGGCACGGGGTTGCTCGCTTTTGCCGCACATCGGCTTTGGCCAAAGGCCTATCTGACGGCCTCCGACATTGATCCGATCAGCGTCGACGTCACCGCAGATAATGCGGACGACAACAATGTGCCCCGTGGCGTCTCTCAGGGGCAACTCGCACTTTGTGTGGCCGAAGGCACCGCGCACCCACTTATCGCCTCACGGGTGCCCTACGACCTTGTAACGGCCAATATTCTTGCCAGCCCCTTGATTGAGCTTGCGCCGTCGATTGCGAATATACTGGGCGACAATGGTTCGTTGATATTGGCCGGGCTCCTGAATACGCAGGCAGACGCTGTGTTACGCGCTTACAAACGGCAGGGTTTCCGTCTTGAAAGGCGCGAAGACTGCGGCGATTGGCCCTGTCTGTGGCTATTAAAGCGCCCGAGTTATGGTTGGAAACGTCCCGTTCGGGCCAGTGGTCGCACGAGCCAACCCCCCGGAGATTTTGGAACATGGTAGAAAAGCAGCATTGCGCCACCCGCGCGCCGTGTTGCTATCTTAATCCTTAATTGGGTTTGCCAGTCGGCCCCCCTTGTTCAGCGACCGGCACCCTTCGCATATGCTTGCGTGCCGCGCGTAATCACAACATCCTCTTGCAACAGCGCACCGGCCTTTATGTCCGTAAGTGTTTCCAGTTGGGCATAAAGCGGCGCAAAATCGGTCTCGACGGTCACGTTAAGCAATTGGTCGATGCTCGAAATCACAAAATAACTCTGCTGAAAATCATCAATCCGATAATGCGTGCGCATGACCCGAAGCAGATCAAACGCGATCCGGTTCGGGCTGGGGTCGTCCAACGCAAAGAGGCTTTCGGCATAGCTTGAGACTATCCCTGCGCCATAAATGCGCAGACCATCGGGTTGCTGGATCAAGCCAAACTCGACCGTATACCAATATAGCCGTGCCAAATGGTCCAACGCGCCAAAGCCAAGCGACCGCAACCCGCCCTTGCCATAAGCCACCATATAATCGGCAAACACAGGGTCCGCCAGCATCGGCACATGTCCAAAGACATCATGAAAGACATCTGGCTCTTGCAAATAATCCAGCTGCTCCGGTGTCCGGATGAAGTTACCAGCGGGGAAACGGCGGTTTGCCAGATGGTCAAAAAACACATCATCAGGCACAAGGCCGGGCACAGCGACAATCTGCCAACCCGTCGCCGCCATCAACCGCGCGTTCAGTTCGCGATAATCGGGAATGCCGGGGCGGGAGAGTTTCAGCACATCAATACCGCGCATGAACGCATCCGCAGCGCGCCCGGGTAGCATGGCGGTTTGCCGCGCAAACAGCCGGTCCCACATGCCATGTTCTTCCGCGCTGAACTTTTCCCAATTTTGGGGCACTGTCCAGTCGGCATGCGCGCCTGCGGGCGGCGTATCATAAACGTGGCTGTTTCGGTTCATCTAAACTAGTTACACTTGAAACCATATTATGGCAACAGCTACTGCTGGAACCTATTGCGCTTGGCCGGATAGGTCCGCGCTAAGCCGATAGACGTGATAGGCCCCAGCCTGCGCTGGGGCGACGAAAAAGGGTTCACGCAGAGGCGCAGAAGTGCATTCCCCGCAACATCATGCTGAACTCGGTTCAGCATCCATCGTGCCACATAGACCGAAGTTTTAGGCTTATAAATGGACCCTGGAGCCGTAGGCGTGCAGAGCACAAACAAGTTCAGGGCGACGGTGATAAGAAAGCAAGTTTCTCCCAAACGTCATGCTGAACTCGGTTCAGCATCCATCGTGCCACATAGACCGAAGGGTGGAGACGAGAAATGGACCCTGAACCAAGTTCAGGGTGACGGTTGGAGGGGTAACGGCCGGGGGTGACGGTCGGGGATTGACTGTCCGGGGTCGACTTTCAGGGGGTGACGGGGTGTAAAATTACGCCGCCGCCCCATCCTAAAAACATTAAGCGTTTTGCACGATATTTGCCCATTCGGCTTCATCAATAACCTGAATACCAAGCGCATTTGCCTGTTTCAGTTTCGACCCAGCGCCGGGGCCGGCAACCACAAGATCGGTTTTAGCGCTGACGGAGCCAGCGGATTTTGCCCCTAGCGCCTCGGCCTGTGCCTTGGCTTCATCGCGGCTCATCGTCTCCAATTTTCCGGTGAAAACAATATTTTTGCCTGTCCACGCACTTTCGCGGATGTTGGAAACATAGGGTGGCGGCTGCACCGCGTTCAAAAGGTCGGTCCAAACGGACAGATTATGCGGTTCGTGGAAAAAATCACCCAATGCCTCGGCCACAGCGCCGCCGACCCCGTCTATCGCGGTGACATCCGCAATCGCGGATTCATCGGCCTGTGCAAGCCTTAGGCCGACCTTGCCGATTTCCTCGACGGATCCAAACGCCTTGAACAAATCCCGCGCCGTGACGGTTCCGATATGGCGGATACCCAAACCAAAAAGCAGTTTCGCGCCATCTGGCGCACGCTTTGCTTCAATCGCTGCCAACAGGTTATCCACAGACTTATCCTGCCAACCGTCCCGCGACAATATGTCGGCGCGGCGCTGCCGGAGGCGAAATATATCCGCAGGGCTTTCTAGCCAGCCCAGATCAAAAAATTCCTGAATGGTCTTCTCGCCCAGCCCCTCAATATCAAGCGCACCACGGCTGACAAAATGGATGAGGCGTTGCACCCGTTGCGCGGGGCAAATCAGGCCTGCGGTGCAGCGCACATCGACTTCGCCTTCTTCGGCCACCGCTTCGGAACCACATTCCGGGCAATGCGCAGGAAAGTCGTATGACGCACGCGCGATCTCGCGGGTCAGGTTTTCAACGATCTGCGGAATGACATCCCCTGCCCTTTGCACGACCACACGGTCACCGGGACGCACGCCCAAACGCGCAATTTCGTCGCGGTTATGCAAAGTCACATTGGACACAACCACGCCGCCGACTGTGACGGGCGTCAGGCGGCCAACCGGCGTCAGCTTGCCCGTCCTGCCAACCTGTATATCAATCTGCTCCAGCGTTGTCTCTGCGCGCTCTGCGGGGAATTTATGCGCAATGGCCCAGCGTGGCGATTTGGCAACAAAGCCAAGCCGTTCTTGCCATTCCAAACGGTCAACTTTGTAGACGACGCCATCAATATCATAAGGCAAATCGGCGCGGCGGCGTTCGATGTCGGCATAATGCGCCAGAACGTCTGCCGTGTCTCCAAATCGGCGCAGCAAGGGCGATATCGGCACGCCCCATGCCGCAATCGCCGCCATCACCTGACTTTGCGTATCTGCGGGCAGCGCGCTTACATCCCCCCAGCCATGCGCCAAAAAGCGCAAAGGCCGCGATGCCGTAACCTTTGCATCCTTTTGCCGCAAAGACCCCGCCGCCGCATTGCGCGGGTTGGCGAACGGCTTTCCCCCTTTTGCCATTTGCGCATCGTTAATCGCCGCAAAGTCGGATTTCGCCATATAGACTTCGCCGCGTATTTCGAAGACCTCTGGCACATCACCATTAAAGTGCTGCGGGATGTCAGCGACATAGGCGACGTTGGCGGTTACGTCCTCCCCCACACTGCCATCACCGCGCGTGGCCGCTTGCTTGAGCGCGCCTTTTTCATACCGCAGCGACAGCGAAAGCCCATCAATCTTGTCCTCCGCCGTTAACGCGACCTCTGCGTCCGCGGGCAAGTTCAAGAAGCGTCGCACGCGCGCGACAAAGTCATACACATCTTGCGCCGCAAAGGCATTGTCGAGGCTCATCATCCTCTTGGCATGGGTGATTTTTTGGAGGCCAGAGCCTTCGACCGCCGCCCCCACTTGCGTGTTGGGGCTATCGGCGCGGATCAGGTGCGGGAATGCAGCCTCTAGTTCATTGTTACGACGCACCAATGCGTCATATTCCGCGTCGGAAATTTCGGGCGCATCTTCGGCATGGTAGCGCTTATTGTGGTACGCAATCTGCTTCGCCAAGCGCATCAGCTCATTGGCAGCATCCGCCTCAGATGTCACTCACTGGCTCCAGTGACAGGATTGGCGACGTCAAACGCAACCCGGAATAACCGGTTCGGGCGTGCCAGTTCATAGGTCAATGTCTGGCCCGGAACGATCTCAAATGCCCAGACATTGGTGTTCGAAACCGTGCGACCTTCTTTGGTAAACATCGCTTTGGAATAGGCATCAACGGGAAACTCCTGACGCATGGCCGTTCCCACTTGTGCGGTGTCGCCGCCATATTGCGATACGGGGTCTTCAGTGCCGTCTTTCAACATATGGCGATGTTTCAAGCGCAGGCCGCTGTCGGTCCGCGTGATGATCCATGTGCGTGAACGGTCTTCGCCAACGTCGAACGAAATCTGGATTTCGCGGTCGGTGCAGGTGCGGACATGGGCCTGCATCTTGGCCGTGGCAAAGCTCGCGTCGCTGTCATCGCCAGCGGCCAATGTGCCATGGAAGCTTTTGCCGCACAGCGTCGACATTTGCGTAAAAAACTGGTCCGCCGGTTGTGCCGATGGTTGCGGCGCTGCGAAGGCGCTAGCCGACAAAGCCATTAAAATCCCAAATGTGTTCATACAATCTCCAACAACCGCACAGCCTGCGCCCTTGCCTCATCTGTTATCTCTGCGCCGGACAACATACGGGCGATTTCTTGGCGGCGCGCTTCGGCATCCAGCAAGATGACACCTGTCCGTGTCACCGTGCCTTGGCTCGATTTCGCGATGAAATAATGCGCCTTCCCCTTGGCCGCGACCTGCGGGCTGTGCGTGACGGCAAGCAATTGTGTGCGCGTGGCAAGACGCGCAAGGCGTTCACCAATCGCCGCGGCAACGGCGCCGCCAACACCCCGGTCGATTTCGTCGAAAATAATCGTGGCGGCTCCGCCCTCTTCGGCCAATGCGACTTTCAACGCCAATATGAAACGCGACAATTCCCCGCCCGATGCAATCTTCACCAAGGGCGCAAAGGGCGCACCGGGATTGGTCGAAATCAGGAACTCGACACGGTCCATGCCAAAAGCCGTCCAGCGGTCCTCCGGCAATCTTTCCACCGCCGTCTGAAACTGCGCGGCATCGAGCTTTAGTGGCGCAAGTTCATTTTTCACAGCGGCGTCCAACTTGACCGCAGCCGCGTTACGGACCGCAGACAAGGTGCTTGCGGATTCGACAAAAGCTGTGTGCTTGGCGGCCACCTCCGCCTCCAGCATAGCCAATCCCTCGCCGCCTGCCTGTATCGACTGCAACTGCGCCGTCAGCTTTTCCTGCAGCGCGATGATGCCGTCGGGCGCAATATTATGCTTGCGGGCCAGTGCGCGCAGTTCAAACAAGCGCTCCTCAATCTCATCAAGCCGTGCAGGCTCATATTCAATTGCGCGCGCGGCGGCGTTTAACTTATCCTCGGCCTCGCTCGCCTCAATCACCGCGCGGTCAAGTGCGGTCAGCGCCTCGGCCAATAACGGGTGCGCGTCGGCCAAACGGTCCAGCTTGCGCGCCGCACCCCGGATCAACGACAGGCCGCTTTTCGGGCCGTCAAAACTCTCCAGCACGGCCTTCAAGTCCTCGGTTATGCGCGCGCCTTTTTGCATGTCCGACCGCTCGCCCGCGAGTTGTTCTTCTTCGCCGGGTTGGGGCTGAAACGCCGCAAGCTCGGCCACGGCATGCTCCAACCATTCGCGGTCGCGCGCTGCGTTTTCGAGCGCTTCACGGGCTATATCCAAACGCGATTTCGCATCCTGCCATGCGGCAAAATTGGCCGACACGGTTGCGGTGTCACTTCGGCCAAAGGCGTCCAACAAGCCGCGATGCCCACGCGGGTTCAACATACCGCGATCATCATGCTGGCCATGAATCTCCACCAAAGCAGCGCCCAGTTCCCGCAATAGCGCTGCTGAACACGGCTGGTCGTTGATAAATGCCTTGCTGCCGCCGTCCGCCTTCACCGAACGACGGATGATTAATGGCTCATCGCTATCGATATCAATGTCATTGTCGGCAAGGAAGGCCGCGACATGGGCTGGCGCATCAAAGCTCGCGGTAACTTGCGCCTTGTCCGCGCCAGACCGCACCAAGCCGCTATCGGCGCGCGCACCAAGGGCGAGGCCAAGAGCATCCAGCAATATGGATTTACCAGCCCCAGTCTCACCCGTGAGCACACCAAGCCCGCCTGCAAATTCCAAGTCCAGTGCCTCGATCAGCACGACATCGCGGATCGAAAGCCCCGTTAACATGGCATTACGCGGCGGGCGCGTTCTTCTGTATCAGGTTGTAGGCACGCGCATACCATTCGCTGCCGGGATAATTGGCACCCAAAACGGCCGCTGCCTTCTTCGCCTCTTCCGGCACGCCCATGGCAAGATAGCTTTCCGTCAAACGATACAACGCCTCTGGAGTGTGCGTTGTCGTGTCATATTTGTCGATCACCTCACGAAAGCGCACGGATGACGCAAGCCACAAGGCACGGCGTTGGTAGAAACGACCAATTTCCATTTCCTTGCCGGCCAAATGGTCACGGACAAGGTCAATCTTCAACGTGGCATCCGACGCATAACGCGAATTGGGGTAACGGCGCTGCACCTCACCCAAAGCGGCCAATGCTTGCTCCGAAATCTTCTGATCACGAGTCACATCGCTGATCTGCTCATAATAAGACAAAGCGATCAGATAATAAGCGTAGCCCGCATCCTTGTTGCCCGGATGGATCGACAGGAAACGGCGCGACGATTGGATCGACTCATTATATTTCTGCGCCATATAATAGCTAAATGCGCTCATAAGCTGCGCCCGGCGCGCCCATGGTGAATAAGGATGCTGACGCTCGACCTCGTCAAATAACGCCGCTGCGACTTCATATTGCTTATTATCAAGCTTGTTCTTAGCCGCCGTATACAGCGTATTAACGTCACGCGCGACATAACGGGTGTTGCTACCCGGCTTTGCCCCGCCACCACCTAGACCGAGCGCAGCGCACCCAGAAAGCAAGGAAGATGCGGCCAATACCGCGATGGGCACGAGGAATTTTTTGTTCATGAATGTTCCCTAGATAATCTTGTCCGCCCCGCCAAGCCTTTTGCTTGGCACGGCGCATAAACACGCAAACAGCGTGGCCGAAATATTGTGTATCGGCGATGAACTGCAGCGCGGTAGGGTATAAAAAAAGGGGCCGCCGAAGCTGCCCCTTTTCTCTCTTGCCTTTGCTAAAGCTGCGGTGGGCAGGCCCACCGTGCAGCTCGCTGGCTGTTTTGGCTTAATCCTTCAAGAAAGCTGGCACATGGTCGGGATCGCCCCCGCCTTTGTTTTCGCCCTCTGAACGGTCTTGGCGTGGGCCACGGTCGCCGCGACCTTCGCCCCGTCCGCCATCACGTCCACCGCCGTCACGACGCGGGCCACGGTCGCCACGGCCTTCGCCGCGTCCACCACCGCCGCCTTCACGACGGGGGCCACGATCGCTGCGCTCGCTCTTTTCGCGGGGCGGGCGTGTGTCTTCCAGCTCTTCACCGGTTTCCTGATCCACAACGCGCATCGACAGGCGCACCTTGCCGCGTGGGTCGATTTCGAGAACCTTGACCTTAACGTCCATGCCTTCGCTGACGACGTCCGTAACCTTTTCAACGCGCTCATTGCGCATTTCGCTGACGTGGACGAGACCGTCCTTGCCACCCATGAAGTTTACGAATGCACCGAAATCAACCAGATTGACGACCTTGCCGTCATAAATCTTGCCAACTTCTGCTTCTTCAACAATGCCCGAAATCCACTTACGCGCGGCTTCGATCTGCGCAATGTCGGACGATGAAATCTTGATGAGACCTTCGTCATCAATGTCGACCTTTGCACCGGTGGTGGCGACGATTTCACGAATGACCTTGCCGCCGGTGCCGATGATGTCGCGGATCTTCGCTTTGTCGATCTGCATCGTTTCGATACGCGGCGCATGCGCGGACAGTTCGCCGCGCGCTTCGCCCAATGCCTTGGCCATTTCACCCAAGATATGCGCGCGGCCTTCCTTGGCTTGGTTCAATGCAGCTTCAAAGATTTCGCGGGTAATACCGGCAATCTTGATGTCCATTTGCATCGTGGTGATGCCTTCAGATGTACCTGCTACCTTGAAATCCATATCGCCAAGATGATCTTCGTCACCCAAGATATCCGACAGGACGGCGAAATCCTTGCCTTCAAGGATCAAGCCCATTGCGATACCCGAAACCGGACGCTTGATGGGAACGCCAGCGTCCATCATCGCAAGGCTTCCGCCGCAAACCGATGCCATCGACGACGAACCATTGGATTCGGTAATGTCGCTGGTGATACGGATGGTGTATGGAAACTCGTCCTTGGTTGGCAGTACGGCGTGCAGCGCGCGCCATGCAAGCTTACCATGACCGATGTCACGGCGGCTTGGTGCGCCGAAGCGACCCACTTCACCAACGCTGTACGGTGGGAAGTTATAATGCAGCATGAAGTTTTCATAATGCAAACCACCAAGGCCATCGATCATCTGCTCTGCGTCCTTGGTGCCCAAGGTGCAGGTTGCGATAGTCTGCGTTTCACCACGGGTGAACAACGCCGAACCATGTGACCGTGGCAAGAAATGCGTTTCTGCCAGAATCGGACGAATTTGCGTTGTGGTACGTCCGTCGATACGCGTGCCGTCCTTCAGGATGGCGCCACGAACGATTTCCGCTTCCAGCTTCTTCATCAGCTTGCCTGCGGCCATCTGATCCTGCGGGCTTGCGTCGGTGAAAGCTTCCTTTGCCGCTGCACGCGCGACATTCAGAGCGTTCGAACGTGCCGACTTGTCAGTCAACTTGTACGCAGCGGCAATATCCTTACCGATAAGTTTCTTCAGCTTATCCTTGGCGGCTGACAAATCAGCCTGCTCAGCCATGGCCCAAGGCTCTTTCGCGGCTTGCTCTGCAAGCTTGACGATTGCCTTAACGACTTCCTTACATGCGTCATGCGCAAACAGGACGGCACCGAGCATGATTTCTTCCGAAAGCTCATTGGCTTCGGATTCCACCATCATCACCGCGTCATAGGTCGCGGCCACAACCAGATCGAGGTCGCCTTCGGCAACCTGCGCGTCTGTTGGATTCAGGATATATTCGCCGTTCAGGTAACCCACGCGTGCTGCGCCGATGGGGCCCATGAATGGAACGCCCGAAATGGTCATTGCGGCCGAAGCAGCAACAAGCGCCAATACATCAGGCTCATTCTCGCCATCATAGCTAAGAACCTGCGCAATTGCGTTGATTTCGTTATAGAAACCTTCTGGGAACAGCGGGCGAAGTGGGCGGTCGATCAAACGCGAAACCAGCGTTTCCTTTTCGGTCGCACCACGTTCACGTTTGAAAAAGCCACCCGGAATACGGCCGGCTGCGGAATATTTTTCTTGATAGTGAACGGTGAGCGGGAAGAAATCCTGACCATCTTTCACCGACTTTGCGGCGGTAACCGCGCAAAGCACAACAGTTTCGCCAAGCGATGCCATAACAGCGCCGTCAGCTTGACGGGCAACTTTGCCCGTTTCGAGTGTTAGGGTTTGTCCGCCCCACTCGATTGATACAGTTTTCGTATTAAACATAGATTTTCCTTTGACCCGCATGCCCAATGCGATGCGGGGCCTCTTGAGTTGCGGAAATACCGATCCGCCGCGGATGGGGCATTTTCGCGCCCCGATGACAGTCCAGCCTCATTGCTGGAATGCCCTTCTACCGAACATATCACCCTAAAATTGTTAAAGAATGACATGAGACGGAATTTTTGGATCCTGAAACAAGTTCAGGATGACCCAATACGCAAACGGCCCGCCAAAGCGGGCCGAGAGTGAATTTACTTACGAAGACCAAGCTTCGCGATGAGGGCGGCATAACGCCCGCCATCAATTTTTTTCAGATAGTCGAGAAGCGAACGACGCTTGTTGACCATTTGAAGAAGACCACGACGCGAGTGATTGTCCTTGTGGTGGTCTTTGAAATGGGACGTCAGGGCATTGATACGATCCGTCAGGATTGCAACTTGCACTTCTGGTGACCCGGTATCGTTAGGCTCGCGTGCGTGCTCTTTGATGACCTGGGCTTTACGTTCTGCAGTAATAGACATATTTTTCCTTCGAACATCATAAAGTAAGGTTAAAGCCACGGACGGTTTTCAATATCCCGTCGACGTTCTGCACCAACGCGATAGGCCGCAAATCTGCGCCCCTCGCCCAATGTAGCCCATCTTTCATGGCAATCCCGGTCAAGACGCGGCCTTGTTGGACCGCCCTTGCCTGTTCCGGGGAGAGATTAAGAGCCGGGATGTCGACCAGCCCTGCCTCTATCGGCAAGATAATGTCTTCTTGGGCGGCTTCTTGGCCGAATGCATTCAGTTTGTCTAGCGAAATCGCGCTTTCCAGGTTGAACGGCCCTGCCCGCGTGCGGCGGAGCATCGCGACATGACCAACAGTGCCAAGGGCGTAGGCGATGTCGCGGGCGAGGCTGCGGATGTAAGTGCCTTTGGAGACGTCAGCGGTTAGCGTAATTTCATCAATAACCTCTGGCGTGGCGTCGCAACCCGGTGTGACATCATTGTGTTCACGCAGAGGCGCAGAGACGCAGAGAGCGTAAACGGTCACAGCCCGCGATTTCATCTCCACGACCGCACCTGCCCGCGCCAAGTCATAGGCCCGTTTACCGTCTATCTTTATCGCCGAAAAAGCAGGCGGAATTTGTTCGATGGGACCGGTAAACTGGGTAAGCACCGCTTCGACTTGCGCCAGGCTCGGGCGGATGTCGGAGGTCGCGACGATCTCCCCTTCTGCGTCCAAACCGCTAGTCTCTGTCCCAAAGCAGATTGTAAAATCATAGGTTTTCGATGCGTCCAGCATACGCCCGCATAATTTGGTCGCTTCGCCCAGCGCAATGGGCAGGACGCCAGTGGCCAAAGGGTCAAGCGTTCCGCCATGGCCGACCTTGACCTTGCCAAAGCCAGCGCTGCGCAAATTGCGCTTTACGGCTGCGACAGCCTGCGTTGAACCCAACCCAAGCGGTTTATCGAGGATTATCCAGCCATGCATGCTGACCTATGGCCCTGCCCGCGCCGCATTAAAATGCTTGCGGCACATGGCGATGTAGCGGTCATCCCCACCAATTTCGGTTTGGGCGCCGTCGACCACTGCTTTTCCGAACTCGTCCACGCGCAAGTTCATCGTCGCCTTGCGTCCGCAATCGCACACGCCCTTAAGCTCAACAAGACTGTCTGCTATGCCCAGCAAGGCGGCGGAACCGGGAAACAACTCGCCTTGGAAATCCGTACGCAGGCCGTAACACACAATGGGAATGCCAGCGTCATCGGCCAGGCGCGCCGCCTGCCAAACCTGTTCCTTACTTAAAAACTGCGCTTCGTCGATAAAGACGCACGCCAAGGGCGTTTCATGGTGCTGGGCAAGCACCGCTTTTTCGATATCGGTCGTCGGTTCAAACCGGCTGGCGTCGCCTGCGAGGCCGATACGCGAGCTGATCGCGCCGAAGCCGGGCCGATCATCAATGGCCGCCGTCCAGAGCATGACTTTCATGCCGCGCTCGCCATAATTAAATGCCGCTTGCAACAAGGTCGACGATTTGCCTGCGTTCATCGAGGCATAATAGAAATAGAGCTTGGCCATTATTTGCCAGCGTCCTTGACTTGAATGGGCGCCGCATCGCCAGCCTGTTTTGCGAACTTGCGATCAAAGGTCAGGAAACAATCATGACCCGCCGCTTCAACCAAATGAAGCATGTCACCAACATCCGCGCCGTCTGCATAGCGTGTCAAGGCCCACGATAGGCGGGCAAGATCAGACACAACAACGTCTGGCATCGCAATAAGCGCAAGCAATGCCGACGAAATCGCCTTTGGCGATTGATTGTATCGGGATTGCAAAAGCCACGCGGTTTCCAATATCACCGAATTGCTAACAAATGCCCCGTGCATTAATATTGCACGTGCTCGCGGCGACTGTTCGCCGTCGTCGTCCAGAAAATATCTGGCCAGAATGTTCGTATCGACAGCGTCCATTAATCGTCAAACTGGGGTGATTTTTTGAACATGTCAGCGATGGCCTGCTTTTCCTGTTCATCCGTAAAGCGAGGCCCTTTATATTGAATGGCTTGACGGACGGCCGCGTCGCATTCGGCAAAACTGCGCTTTTGGGAACCAGAAGCTATTTTTAGGAACATACCACCGCCAGATTCGATGATATCCAAGGCAGTCCCAGGCACTAGCTTTAGCCTATCGCGCACATCCTTAGGTATGACGACTTGGCCTTTTGACGATACGGTAGTTTGCTGGCTCATAGTCGGTAAGATACGTCTTACTTTTCCGACTGTCAATCCTCGCTGTCGGCCAAGTCCTGCTGGACCTTAGGCTGCGCCAACAGACCGTCAATATGCGTTGCCTGATCAAAACTGTCATCTGCGAGGAACTTCAACTTCGCCGCATATTTCATGCTCACCCGCGACGCGACTTCCTTTTGAAAAAAGGCAGTGTTGGTGCGCAGGGCCTTAAGCACCTTTTCTTCATTTGCACCCAATAGCGGTTTAATGAAAGCCGTTGCATGGCGCAGATCCGGGGACATACGCACTTCGGTCACGCTTACGCTGTGGCTGTTGAGGACATCATCATGCACTTCATCGCGCGCGAGCAATTCGGACAATATATGCCGGAATTGCTCACCCACGCGCAGCAGGCGGACCGAGCGGCCTTCGGGGCCCGTGTCGTTATGTTTAGCCATGATATTCCCCGTTCAGGACCGATTTAGGGTCAAGACCACCTAAATCACAACGTCCGTTCACGCTCCTCGACCTCGAAGACTTCCAGCATATCGCCCGCCTTCACATCGTTGGTGTCTGCCAAGACGACGCCACATTCCATACCGGCGCGGACTTCGTCGACATTGTCCTTGAAACGGCGGAGCGATGCGATTGTGGTTTTCGATACGATGACATCTTCGCGGGTAAGACGGGCGTATAGACCCTTTTTGATTGTCCCTTCGGTAACCAACAGACCAGCCGCCTTGTCGCGTTTGCCGGACTTGAACACATCCTTGACCTCGGCGCGTCCAACAACGGTTTCGATGATTTCTGGTCCCAATTCGCCCGCCATTTCTTTGGCGATGTCGGCGGTCAGGTGATAGATCACGTCGAAATACTTCAAACGCACCCGGTCACGCTTCGCCAAAGCCGCAGCCTTGGCATTGGGACGCACGTTGAAACCTATAAGTGGCGCATTAGACGCCGCCGCCAGCAACATGTCGGATTCGGTGATGCCGCCAACGCCCGCCAGTAATACGCGGACCTTGATGTCGTCGGTCGAGATATTGTTGAGCGCGGTAACGATCGCTTCGACCGAACCTTGCACATCGCCCTTGATGACCACTGGATATTCCATCGCGCGTGTGGCGGACAGGTTATCAAACAGATTTTCAAGATTTGGCGTGACTTGGGCCGTGCGGACCTTGGTCGATTGTTCCTTGCGGTACAAGGCAACTTCACGGGCGCGCGCTTCATTTTCAACGACGGTCAGAACGTCGCCTGCCGATGGAACACCCGTCAGGCCAAGCACTTCGACGGGGGTTGCGGGGCCAGCCTCGGCCACTTGCTGTCCCTTTTCGTTGACCAAGGCACGGACTTTACCGCTTTGCGCGCCGACAACAAAAATATCTCCGCGCTTCAGCGTTCCGCGCTTCACCAGCACAGTTGCGACAGCACCGCGCCCCTTATCGAGCTGCGCTTCGACCACAACGGCTTCTGCGGCGCGGTTTGGATTGGCTTTCAGCTCCATGACTTCGGCCTGCAATGCAAGCTTTTCAAGCAAAGTATCAAGACCCGTCTTCTTCAACGCTGAAACCTCAACGTCCTGAACGTCGCCGCCCATAGCTTCGACTACGACCTCATGCTCCAGCAAACGCTCGCGCACCTTTTGTGGATTTGCGCCTTCCTTATCGATCTTGTTGATCGCAACGATCATAGGCACATTTGCGGCCTTGGCATGCTTAATGGCTTCAATCGTCTGCGGCATCAGGCCGTCATCGGCGGCCACCACCAGAATGACGATGTCGGTTACCGACGCGCCGCGCTGACGCATTTGCGTGAAGGCTTCATGGCCCGGTGTATCGAGGAAGGTGATGACCGAGCCATCCTTTGCCTTTACCTGATATGCGCCGATATGCTGCGTTATGCCACCAGCTTCGCCCGATACGACATTCGCACCGCGCAAGGCATCCAGCAAGGACGTCTTACCATGGTCGACATGGCCCATGACGGTCACGACCGGTGGACGCGGCTTCATGGTTTCGGCGCCGTCTACATCGTCATCATGGAAAATGTCGACGTCGGCATCCGACACACGGGTGATGTTGTGGCCAAACTCTTCGACCAGCAATTCTGCCGTGTCTTGGTCAATGGTTTCGTTGATCGTGATAGGCATGCCCATTTTGAACAATGCCTTTACCAGATCGCTGCCTTTTTCCGCCATACGGTTGGCAAGTTCTTGCACCGTGATGGTTTCCGGCACAACCACGTCGCGGGTTTGCTTAACCTGTGCCTGACGACTACCGCCACCATGCAGACGCTTTTCTTTCTCACGCGCACGTTTCAGCGCGGCCAGTGATCGAGCGCGCGCGCCGTCATCACCCTCAAGTGCGCGCGTAACGGTGAGCTTGCCAGATTGGCGGCGGTCATCGGCTGCACCACGCGTTGGGCGGTGTGGAGCCTTTTTGATTTCTTCACGCTCGCGCTCTGGGCGCTTGGGTGCTTCTACGGGTGTAAAGCGACGCGGCGCAGGCGCGGCATCGTCTGTATTACTTTCTTCCGCAACGGGTTCGTCCGCATCGGTTGCCGCCGGAACGACTGCCTCAACGGGGGCTGCAGGCGGTGGCGGCGGCGATGCAGCCGCTTCCTCACGGTTAGATTGGGCGCGGTGGCGCTCTTCTTCGGCGCGCTGTGCGCGTTGCTCCGCTTCACGGCGGCTGCTTTCCTCGAGCATAGCCAAGCGTGCCTCTTCGGCCTCACGCAACAGCTTTGCCTGACGCTCCTGACGGCTGAGCATGTCATTGCCCGTGGGGCGTGGCTTTGGTTCTGGCGCGGCCGCAGGTGCAGGCGCCGCAGTTACTGGCGCCGCTGCGGGCGGCGGCGGTGGCGGGGGTGCAGCCACTTCGGGCTCAGGTACATAACCGGGCTTACCAACAAGCTTTTTACGCTTCACCTCAACCACAACCTTGTTGGTGCGGCCATGGCTGAAGGTCTGTTTCACTTCGCCTGACTCAAGCGAGCGGCTCAAAGTGAGCGGCTTGCGCGTCAAAGTCGGCTTATTATCATTTTCATCACTCATCGAAACAGAACCCGTCCTTACTCAGTCAATTGCGGAGATGTCAGCGTTATTGCCCCGCAAGTCCGCAGCCGAAGCAGCGGAATCGAATGGCGCAGTACTGCATCCTTTGAAATTTAGCCAGCGTCCAAGATGATGCATCACCCGCTCCGCCGCTTTTTGGTTAATCAATGCAACGTGCACAGCATTTTGCCGTCCAAGCGCTGCCGATAAGGCATCTCGGTCCACAGGCAGCTTCACGCCACCTTTTCCAGTGCCCTCTGCGTCTTCGCCAACCCGCCATGCTTGGTCGCGTTTACCGCTACCATCGGCGCTTGCATCCGATGCATGCAGCAACAGCTTCACCTGTCCACTGCGTGACGCGGAATCGATCTTCTCGGCACCCAAGATAAGATGCCCTGCCCGCGCTTCCAAGCCGAGCCGGTCCAGAAACGCCTTTTCCAAGCCGCGATCAATGCGGCCCGTCAGGTCATCGATGATATCAATCTTGTCCGTTTTGAACGCCCGACGCAGCAATCCGGCGAGCTTGCCCTTGGCCAGAGCCTTGGACAATTCTGCACTAGAAACGCCAATCCACGCGCCGCGACCGGGCGCTTTTGCGAATAGGTCAGGTGCGATACTACCATCGGGGCCGAGCGCAAGCCTGATGAGCTGGGCGCGTGTCCCATGCTCACCTGACAATATACACTTCCTTATTGGGGAGTGTCGGTTCTCATTGAGAGTCGTCCGCTGCAACCGCGTCCTCCTCTTCGAACCAATGCGCGCGAGCAGCCATGATAATTTCGTTACCCTGCTCTTCGGACAAGCCAAAGGTCGCCAATATGCCGGCCTTATCTTCGGTACGGTTGCGCCGCACTTCGCGATCGCTCCGCTCATTGCGACGCGGCTCACGCGCTTTCTGGATCAATTCATCGGTGGCAAGGTCCGCCAAATCGTCAAGCGTCTTGATGCCCGCTTTACCCAGAACGACCAACATCGCTTCGGTCAAAATGGGCAATTCAGCGACGGCATCTTCAACACCAAGCGCGCGGCGCTCGGTCCGGTTTGCCTCTTCGCGGCGATCCAGCGCTTCTTGTGCGCGGCTCTGTAGTTCTTCGGCCAAACCGTCATCAAAGCCTTCGATGGCGGCGATTTCGGCAGAATCGACATATGCGACTTCTTCCAATTCGCTAAAGCCTTCGGCGACCAGCAATTGCGCAAGCGTTTCGTCCACATCCAGCTCTAGCTGGAACATTTCGGAACGCTCGACAAATTCCTTCTGACGCTTCTCGCTCGATTCCGCTTCAGTCATGATGTCGATGCCACGACCCGTAAGCTGCGAGGCCAAACGGACATTCTGTCCGCGGCGGCCAATGGCGAGGCTCAATTGATCGTCAGGAACGACAACTTCAATCCGGCCCTCTTCTTCGTCGATGACAACGCGGCTGACCGTTGCTGGCTGAAGCGCGTTCACGATGAATGTCGCAGTATCTTCGGACCATGGAATGATGTCGATCTTTTCGCCCTGCATTTCCTGCACGACGGCCTGAACGCGGCTACCCTTCATGCCGACGCAGGCGCCGACGGGGTCAATGCTGCTGTCATAGCTGATGACGCCAATCTTGGCACGGCTGCCCGGGTCACGGGCAGCAGCCTTGATTTCGATGACACCGTCATAGATTTCGGGCACTTCTTGCGCGAATAATTTCTTCATGAAATCGGGATGCGCACGGCTCAACAATATCTGTGGCCCGCGATTTTCACGCTGCACCTTCATGATAAGCGCGCGGACGCGGTCTCCGCTGCGGACGACTTCGCGCGGGATTTGCTGATCGCGGCGAATAACGCCTTCTGCGCGACCAAGATCAACGACGACATGACCAAATTCAACCGACTTTACGACGCCTGTGATGATTTCACCGGTGCGGTCCTTAAACTCTTCAAACTGGCGCTCACGTTCTGCATCGCGCACCTTTTGAAAGATGACCTGCTTGGCGGACTGCGCGTCAATACGACCCAAATCCACAGCGGGAAGCGGATCAACGATGAAATCGCCGACAACGGCGCCCTTTTGCAGCTTATCCGCCTGCTTCAGGTCGACTTGCTTAAAATAATCCTCGACATCTTCGACAACTTCCACAACGCGCCACAGGCGCAAGTCACCGGTTTGGGTATCGAGCTTAGCACGGATGTCATTTTCGGCTCCATAACGCGCCCGAGCAGCACGCTGAATAGCTTCTTCAAGCGCTTCAATAACAATCGACTTGTCGATCATCTTTTCGGTGGCGACCGCGTTGGCGATTGCAAGCAATTCAGCCTTGTTGGCGGCAATACTACTGGCCATGTTCTAGTCTTCCTGTGCTTCGTCGTGAATGGGTTCAGCCTCGACTTCGTCCGCCCCATCGCTGTTGATGGGGGCAGTCGACGCAATCAGGCGGTCTGTCAAGAGCAGCTTGGCATGGCCAAGTGCGGAAAATGGGAAGGTAAGGCGACCTGCCTTGCGGTCATCGACATGAATATTTTCGCCATCGACTCCGGCAAGGTCACCGCGCATATTCTTGCGGCCATCCATCGGCTCGCTCAGTTCGATCTTGGCCTCATGCCCTATCCAATCGGAAAAATCGGCAAGACGCGTCAATGGCCGGTCAATCCCGGGCGAACTGACTTCAAGGCGATAAGCCTCTAATATGGGGTCAAGTTCGTCAAACAGATCGGAGATGCGGTGCGAGAGCGCAGCACAATCATAAATGTTGAGCTGCCGTGTCTCAGGACGTTCGGCCATCACTTGCAAGGTCGGCTCGTCACTACCCTGCGCGCCGTTGGAAAACCACGCAACGCGGACCAAGGCAAAGCCAAGCGCCTCCGCCTCGGGCGCAATCAAATTGCTCAGCTTATCCAGATCAGGCAAAATCAGACTTTCTTATTCGACATGCAATGATATTCTGCGCCGGCCCCAGTGGCGCCAGCCCTTCCAAATTCTCACAATGTAAGGATGTCGCTCCTATAGCTTCGAAAACTTTCATATGCAAGTGTCTTGCACATCGCGCCCTCACCCACCAATTGATTGGGGCAATTATAAATTGGAGCTTTGGATCATGTCAAAATTGTCTTTCCTGATAGGCGCATCCTTTCTGGCCGCCGCCTGCCAGCCTTCGGTCAGTGATGCCGCCCCTACAGACACCAGCGCTGTGCCATTTGACACCGCTGTCGTTGCAGATTTCGAAGAACCTTGGGCCATGACATTCGTCCCCGGAACGCCTTATGCGCTCGTGACCGAGAAGAAGGGAAAGCTCAAGCTGTGGCAGAATGAAGGCCCCATTGTCGATGTCGAAGGCGTTCCCGCAGTTGCTTATGGTGGTCAAGGCGGACTTGGTGATGTGATCCTCCACCCAGACTTTGCCAATAACAAATTTGTCTATCTCAGCTTTGCCGAGGCCGGCGAAGGTGGTTTTGGCGCAGCAGTGGTCAGAGGCAGGCTGAACCTCTCAAGCACAAAGCCGATGCTGACTGACGTTCAAATCATTTGGCGTCAGGAGCCTAAAGTGTCCGGCCAAGGCCATTATGGTCATCGCCTCGCCTTCGGTCCGGACGGCATGTTGTATATCAGCAGCGGCGAGCGGCAGAAGTTCGACCCTGCACAGGATCTCAACCAAAATCTCGGTAAAATTGTGCGCTTGACCGACAGCGGCATGGTCCCATCGGACAACCCCTTTTATGACCAAGGCCGTGTACAGTCGCAAATCTGGTCTTACGGACATCGTAATCCGCTTGGCATTGCCTTTGATGCAAAGGGCCGTTTGTGGAACCAAGAAATGGGCCCCGCTGGCGGTGATGAGTTAAACCTTGTCAAAAAGGCCGCCAATTACGGCTATCCGACCGTATCCAATGGCGATCATTATGACGGCCGAAACATTCCTGACCATATGGCAGGCGATGGTTTTGAAGCGCCGAAGGTTTCATGGAACCCCGCCATTTCTCCGGGCGGCCTGATGATTTATTCTGGCGACATGTTCAAAGCTTGGAAAGGCAGCGCATTTATTGGCGGCCTTGGTGCAAAGGCTTTGGTGCGCGTGAAGCTGGACGGCGAAAAGGCTACTAAGGCAGACCAATGGGACATGGGCGCGCGGATCCGCGAAGTCGAACAGGGTCCTGATGGCGCTATCTGGCTGCTTGAAGACGAACGTGCGGGCTCAAAGGGCCGCTTGTTGAAGCTGACCCCCAAGAAGTAACACAACTGGCGGCGGCGCTTTAACGCGCCGCCGTTACTGTTCCGGTTAGATCGGCGAGAAAAGACCGGACGCGCTTGGCATTCATGCCCAAGTCGCTTTGTCCGACGCGGCTGACGGAGCGCATATCGACAATGCTCCCCGCGCCCGTGTCCGAAGGACGGACGCGCAATATGACATCATCCTTAAATTGAAAAAACGCGCTGGTTTCAGTCGCTTCCAAACGCCCCTCTTCGGGCAAGGACATAGCGACATCCCAGCCACGCGCTTTGGCCAGACGCTCCGCCTTGGCAATCACTGTCGCCACCGGTTCGTTCACGCGCACCGAACGGATATCGCCATAGGCTTTTTGATGCACCATGGCCCAACGTTGCTCCGGCGTCAGGCCGCGCATTTTCGCATCGTCCGCACCGGGAACATTATCAAGATTATCGGCGCGCATTTGCAATGTCTGAAAGGCCGGAGGATCCGCAAGGTCAGTCGATATGTCATGAATAGCAGGCACAGTTAGCGCCTTCACAAGGAATGTTCCGACCCAGCCTACATAGACTAAAGCAACCAGCATCCCGACCCAGCGCCGTGCGCGCAGGGGTGGGGTGGTGGATTTACGCACGCGCCACTCTTGCACAAGACCAATCAAAAGGGCGGCTATCCCCAAAAGAAAGGCCCCCGCAACACCCTTCAGCCCCGATGTATATGCCCAAAAATCCCAAGCTGTGCCAACCGCCGCAACCGCGCCCCAGACCAAAGCACCAACGCCTGCAATCAAAACCAGATAGCCAAATATATCTTTTTGGGTACGCGGTTGCACCGAAGCATGTGACGATGTGGCGTCTGTTGCCGCATGGGGCGTTTGCTGATCGGTCAAATTCTCTCTCCTGCGTGACGAAACCATCTAAGCGACAGTTGTTAATGGAAGTTCCGTTGAAAGGCAATTTACCCCGGCTTTATTGTCGGCAACATGATATTCGATTGGACAAACATCGCCCGCAATGACAGGGGACGCCGCTAATAAGTCCCATTCTCGGCCAGTTCAATATGCATAATACCCCCCTTTCAGGCATAGCCGCAGATGCGTTGAACGCTTTACTCGATGATGCGTTTGGGACGGACCGGCATATGCGCACGGCCTATTTGCTGCGCAAAGGCATGACCGCCATTGACCATCTGTCCTTTGGGATTTTGGACGATGGTACACTGATGGCGAGCATTCAATGTTGGCCAGTGCGCGTTGGAATGGCCGATCTGATCTTGGTCGGGCCAGTGGCGGTCGCCAGCCACCGCCAGAATGAAAGGCTTGGCACAGAATTGATGCAATTGATGCTCAATGCCGCAACGCCGCAGGATGCGCCAATGGTGATGATTGGGGATCCGGAATATTATGGCCGTTTTGGTTTTGAAGCCAAGGGCACATCTGGCTGGACCTTGCCCGGACCTTGGGAACCACGGCGTTTGCTGCTGCGCAATGTCCAAAAGGTTGCCTTGCCAACGCATGGCATGCTTGGCCCAACTGACTAAGCTTTGACGATTGGCCTGATTGGACGTATCGCGTTCTCATGCCTTATGAAGCACCTGATCTCGCAAAGCTTAGTCTGTCCGATATTGCGGCGCTTGTTGCGACGCGAAAACTGCCACCTGTCGAAAGTTGGGAACCGGCCAATATCGGCGACAGTGAAATGCGGATCGCGTCGGACGGCAAATGGTTTCATCAGGGCGGGGAAATTAAGCGGCCAGCCATGGTCCGCGCCTTTTCCAGCCTATTGCGCCGCGATGCCGATGGACAATATTGGCTTGTGACGCCGCAGCAAAAGCTGTCGATCATGGTCGACGACGTCCCGTTCATCGCGGTCGAATTGCAAAGCGAAGGCGCAGGACCAGAGCGCAGCCTCGCGTTCCGGCTCAACAGCGACGATCTCGTTTTTGCCGATGCCGATCACGCCATCGAAATGCGCGGCGGGATGTTATATGTGCATGTGCGCGGCGGGATGTTGGCGAAGCTTGCACGCCCAGTCTATTATGAACTTGCCAATTTGGCGCTGGCGGAAAATGCCGAAAACCCATGCATTTGGAGTAAAGGTGCGCAATTCCAACTGGCGGCGCCTGCATGAATTGGCGGCACAGGTTGCAAGCGGCGCTTGATCCAGCGCTCAGCATAGAAATTGAGGACGAACGGCATTTTGCCGTCGACACCCACCGCGCAGCAGCCGTCCTGATCCCCATAACGGATCGGGCGGAACCGGGTGTCATCTTGACCCAGCGCCCCTTGTGGTTGCGCAGCCATGCAGGCCAGGTGGCCTTTCCGGGAGGCAAGGTTGACGAAAGCGACGAAAGCGCGATCGCGGCGGCCTTGCGTGAGGCGCATGAAGAATTAGACATCCTGCCTACACAGGTTGAGGTCATTGGCGTGGCTGACACCTATTTCTCCGGCAGCGGATACAGCATCGCGCCCGTTATCGGCTTCATTCCCGCTGACCTTGTCATGCGGCCCAACCCGCAAGAGGTCGAAGACTATTTCGAAGTGCCGCTTGCCTTCTTGCTTGATCCTGCCAATTCGGTTCGAAAAGAGGCCGCTTGGAATGGGCAACAACGCAGCTATTATGACATGCAATGGGGCGAAAGACGGATATGGGGCGTGACAGCGGGGATCATCGCCAATCTCGTGCGGCGGCTGGCATGACGTCGGTGCGCTTGCCCGATGCCGAATGGCAGCATAATGATGGCCTGAAACGGGTTTTGGCTGCGCTGGATGATGTTTATGGCGGTCCGCGTTATGTGGGCGGCGCGGTGCGCGACACGCTGCTTGGTTTGCCGGTATCCGATGTTGATATCGCAACGGCGTTATTGCCAGATGAAGTCATCAACCGTTTGGACACTGCGGGCATTAAGGCCATTCCGACTGGCATTGAACATGGCACCGTGACCGCCGCTGTGGATGGTAAAAATTACGAAATCACCACATTGCGGCGCGATGTTGCAACCGACGGCCGCCGCGCCACGGTTGCTTTTGCTACAGATTGGCAAGAGGACGCGGCACGACGCGACTTCACGATCAACGCTTTATATGCTGCCCCCAAAAGCGGCGAAGTCTTCGACTATTTTGAAGGGCTCAGCGATCTGGAGGCCCGCAGACTGCGGTTTATTGGCGATGCCAATCAACGGATCGCTGAGGATTTCTTGCGGATATTGCGCTATTTCCGGTTCCTTGCCCGATATGGAGGCGGGCAGATTGACGCCGACGCCATTCGGGCATGCGCAGTTGGCGCGCATGGGCTGACCGCCTTATCGCGCGAACGCATCGCGCAGGAACTGACCCGCATATTGGGATTGAAAAATCCCGTTGCATCAATTGAACTGATGATCGCAAATGGTATCTTTACGCCATTTCTGCCCGAACTGTCCAAAAGCGCCGCCGATGACCTGCTGCACCTTGTGGAACGCGAAGTGCAATATGCGCAGCCTGTTGCGCTGGCTGCGCGCTTTCTGGCGCTGTTAACCGATGACATTGTTGCGGTCGATAAGGTTGCGGCGCGGTTGAAGCTGTCCAACAAAATGCGTGAGGGCTTTGCCCAAAGGTTGCGTGCGGGCGTCCCGACACCCTTTACTGTCCGCGCGATCGCTTATCGGGCCGATATCGACACTGCACGCGACGCCGTGCTGCTATATGCCGTTGATGCAGATGTGCCGGAATGTCTTGCGCAGCTGGAGCAATGGGACATTCCAACGCTTTCGATCAAGGGCGGCGAATTGATCAACATGGGCCTACCGCCCGGTCCGCTCGTGGCAAAAACGCTACAAGCCATTGAAGCGGCCTGGATAGAGGAGGGCTTTCCCGATGCCGCTCGCCAGCGCGAAATGGCGGAACAAGCGGTCAACGCGGTTTTAGCTGACCTCAATCAATCAAATTGATTGTTTCGCGGGAATCCCTGCGGCGGCAATCGGCCAGCAGCGCCGCGCGCGACACGCCATAATGACATGTCATTCTCTGTCCGCATCCGCCCGCTGTCGCCGCCCATGGCCCAGCTAAGGCCCTCGCTCATGCGGAAACAAATGGCATCTGCAAGCCCGCCATCCTTATATCGCTGCAAGGTTACGCCCTGCCCTTTGGACATTTCAGGGATTTCGGTCATTGGGAAAACGACCAGTTTCCGATTATCGCCCACAACGGCGACATATTGGTCGCGCAAGGCGGCCTCGTCCGCAGTTTCCGGAGGCGCGAGGCGGACGACTTTCAACTGCGTGCCAGGCTTCATTGTCACAACGCCGCGTCCTTTGCGTGTCTCCGCAATAACGTCGCTTATGCGCGCAATAAAGCCTTTTCCGGTGGTCGCTGCCAGCAACATCCGGCCATCGGCAGTAGCCGGGAAAACGGCAATAATATCGTTACCAGCTTCCATGTCGATCATCGTGCTCACAGGGTCACCGAAACCGCGCGCACCGGGAAGCTTATCCGCTCCCAAGGTATAGAAACGGCCATTGGCGGTGGCGATAAGGATCTTGTCCGTCGTTTGGGCATGGAAGGCGAAAGCAGGGCCGTCCCCTTCCTTGAACTTAAAGTCCGCGCGTGCGGAGAGGTCCGCATGCCCCTTCATCGCCTTGATCCAGCCGCGTTTTGACATGATCACGGTCACCGGTTCGCGTTCCACAAAGGCCTCAAGCGAAATCTCGCGCGCCTGCCCTGCTTCTTCCAAGCTTGTCCGGCGGCGGCCAAGCGCCGTTTCTTCGGCGTAATTCTTACGCAGTGCCGACAGGTCTTTTTTCAAACGCTTCTTTTGCAGCGCCGGGCTGTCGATCAATTTTACAAGGTCTTCACGCTCCGCCTCTAACGCCTCAAGCTCGCGGCGCAGTTCCATTTCCTCAAGCCTACGCAAGGACCGCAAACGCATATTAAGAATGGCCTCAGCCTGACGGTCATTCAATTGGAATTCCATCATCATCACGGGCTTGGGCTCATCCTCCGTACGGATAATCTCGATAATGCGGTCAAGATTAAGAAAGGCGATGATATAGCCTTGCAGCAACTCCAGCCGCCCGTCGATCTTCTCAAGCCGGTGCTGGGATTTGCGGACGATCACGTCTATCTGATGCCGCAACCAGTGCAGCAAGACTTCGCCTAAACCCATGACCTTGGGCGTGCGGTCGGAATCCAACACGTTCATGTTCAACGAGAAACGCGTTTCCAAATCGGTCAGGCGGAATAAGGCGTTTTTCAGGTCTTCAGGATCCACATTGCGGCTTTTCGGCACAAGCACAATGCGGACCTGCTCATCGCTTTCATCGCGAATATCATCGAGAATGGGCAATTTCTTATCGGCAATGAGCTGCGCGATTTGTTCAATCAGCTTGCCCTTTTGCACTTGATAGGGAATTTCAGAGACAACCAATTGCCATGTGCCGCCGGGCAGTTTTTCAACGCCTGTCGGTTCCCAGCCGCTGTCATCCTGCCAACCGTTTGAGAAACGCGCACGCACACGCATGGCGCCACGGCCGCTTGCATAAGCGGCGCTAATGACGGCATGGCTATCCACCAATACGCCACCGGTCGCAAAATCCGGACCACGTACGATTTCCATCAATTGTTCATGGCTGGCCTGTGGATTGTCAATCAACAGCATAGCCGCGTCAATAATCTCGGCGGCATTATGCGACGGAATGCTTGTCGCCATGCCCACGGCAATGCCGCTTGCCCCATTGGCCAGCAAGTTCGGGAACAGGCCGGGCATGACCTCTGGCTCTTCATCTTCGCCATTATAGGTTGGCCGAAAATCGGTCGCGTTTTCGTCAAGCCCGTTCATGAGCTCAATTGCCGTCTTGGTCAGCCGCGCTTCGGTATACCGGTAAGCAGCCGCATTATCGCCGTCGATATTGCCAAAATTGCCTTGTCCATCGACCAATGGATAGCGCAGGGAAAATGTCTGCGCGAGGCGGACCATCGCATCATATACCGACTGGTCACCATGCGGGTGATATTTACCGATCACATCACCGACAACCCGCGCGCATTTCTTGTAGCCACTGGCCGGATCAAGCTTCAACAGGCGCATCGCCCACAATAGACGCCGATGTACCGGTTTCAGCCCGTCGCGCAAATCTGGTAAAGAGCGCGCGGTTATAGTCGACATTGCATAGATCAGATAACGTTCCGACAAAGCCGCATCAAACGGCGCATCGACTATCGCGTCAAAGGGATCTTCTGCTGGAGCATCAACAATATCAGGCATGATTAGGCCGATAGCGGGCCAGCCCGCCGTCGCAAAGCAACGATTTCAGCAATCCACAGCTAAATGTAATTTTGCCAATATGAAGTGCGTTGCCACAAAGCCACATATCGATGGCAAAATATTTCAATTTTACGACTTTACTGGACTTTATATCTTAAAGTGCCAGATTTACGGCAGTAATCAAAATATGCGCATACATCCGGGGATTTTATATGAAGACGCTTAAGTTCATTTCAGCACTGGCAGTAACGGTTTCGACCACTGCTCTTTTTGTAGCCGCGGCAAATCCAGCCTCTGCGCAAGACAGCGCCCCGCAAGATGCGGCGGTTGAAGAAGCAACTGGCCAAGACGCCATTATCGTCACCGGCACGCGCCGTACGGACCGTACCGTTGCCGACAGTACAGTGCCTGTTGACATCATTTCGGCTGATGCGTTGTTGAACAGCGGCCAGACCGAAACAAACAAATTGCTGAACCAGCTTGTACCATCGTTCAACTTCCCGCAGCCGTCGCTGACGGATGGAACGGACTCCCTGCGCCCTGCAACATTGCGCGGCCTTGCGCCCGATCAAGTTCTGGTGCTCATCAACGGCAAGCGTCGTCACCAATCGGCGCTCGTGAACTTGAACGGTTCGGTTGGCCGTGGGTCGACCGCAGTCGATCTCAACACCATTCCGCCCTTGGCCATTGAGCGCATCGAAGTGCTGCGTGACGGTGCCGCCTCGCAATATGGTTCCGACGCTATTGCTGGCGTCATCAACGTCCAATTGAAAAAAGGCATGGGCGGCCGCGCGCAGGCAACATTTGGCAAATATACAACTAAAATGGAAGATGTTGGTCAGGTCGATACCGTGTCGTTGACGACTGGGCTGTCTGACAACCCAAATATTACGTACACCGGCGAAGACCGCAAACGCAACGATGGCGACACTTATACATTCGCGTCAAACTTTGGCCTGCCATTGGGTGAAAGCGGTTATGTGAACCTCACGGCGGAATATAAGGATCGTTCACCCACCAACCGTTCCGGCCCGGATATCCGCCGCAATTATTTCGCAGCGGGCGACCCACGCGAAGCGACGTTCAACCGTTATGCCCACCGTTATGGCGATGGTGTATCCAAAGACCTGAACTTCTTCGTGAACGCGGGTTACGAGTTTTCTGATACCGCCGAATTCTATACCTTCGGCAGCTATGGCGTCCGCGACGGTAATGGCGCGGGTTTCTACCGCCGTTCATCCGACGTGCGCAACCGCGACTGGGCGGCATCGACGACCAGTTTCGTTCCTTTGTACGCAGACGGCTTCTTGCCATTGATCGCCAGCAATATTGTCGACATTTCTGCGGCGGCGGGCCTTCGTGGCGTAATGAGCGGGTGGGACTATGACCTCTCGGCGGTCTATGGATCCAACCGTTTGGATTACACGATCGAAAACACCGTCAACACGTCGCTCGGCGGCGTAGCTAGCGCGCGTCGTTTTGATTCAGGCGGACTGCGGTCCGGCCAGACCTCGATTAACCTCGATATGCGCCGTGATTTGAACATCGGCATCGGCAAGAGCGTCTCGTTCGCTTTTGGTGGTGAATATCGCAACGAAAACTACAAGATCGTTGCGGGCGAACTGCAAAGCTACGTCAATGGGCCGTTTTCAGCAGCGCCATTCAACGCGGCTGGCGGCGCGCAGGTTTTCCCCGGTTTCCGTCCGGCCAACGAAACCGACGTATCGCGTGACAGCTTTGCTGGCTACGCCGAACTCGATGCGGATCTTACCGACCAGTTGACGGTTCAATTAGCTGGCCGTTATGAACATTTCAGCGACTTTGGCGACACCATCAATGGTAAAGCCGCCGCGCGTTTTGAAGTGATTGATGGCGTTGCTTTGCGTGGTTCGGTTTCGACCGGCTTCCGCGCCCCAAGCCTTGCGCAACAATCCTATGCCGCGACATCCACGAACAATGTCGGCGGCGTCTTGATTGAAATCGGGACATTCCCTGTCTCATCACCAGTTGCTATCGCTTTGGGCGCACAGCCCCTCAAGCCCGAAAAATCCATCAATCTGGGCGCAGGCGTTACCCTTACGCCATTTAGCGGACTGAGCATCACCGCCGATTATTACAATATTGAGATTAGCGACCGCATCACGCTCACGGAAAACCTCACCGGTACAGACGTTCTGGCGTTACTGACCGCAGCAGGCGTCACTGGCGTTAGCTCGGCACGCTTCTTCATCAATGGTATCGATACCAAGACCACTGGACTCGATATCGTCGCGAGCTACCGCGTACCCGAATTCGGTCTCGGCCAATTCCGTGTCAGCGTTGGCTATAACTTGAATGATACGAAAATCACGGATCGCCGGGTGTTTTCCGGTTTCACCGCGCAACGCCTGTTCGCACGTCAGGAAAGCTTCCGTCTCACCGAAGGGCAGCCCAAGAACAAGCTGAACGTTGGTATTGATTGGGATTATGATAATTTCGGTCTGACGCTGCGCACCAACCGTTATGGTGAAGTGTTCTTGCCGAGCGGCTTCTCGACGGCAGCCAATAACAACAACATCGCGCTTGCGCCCGGTTCTGTTCCAGGGGACATCTTCTTGTCGCCAAAATGGGTAACAGATCTCGAGTTCCGCTTTAAACCAATTGAATCTGTCTCTGTGGCATTTGGTGCAAACAACCTTCTCGACACATATCCAGACCGCCTACCCTTTGGTACCGTGGATGGCGTTAGCTATGGCTTTAACAACTCCTTCTTGCCGTACAGTTCGCAATCGCCATTCGGTTTCAGCGGTCGCTTCCTATATGGCCGCGTATCAATCGATTTCTAATCGTTTAAGAATTTGAATAAGCAGGGCGCGGCGTAAAACCCGCGCCCTTCTTTTTTGCCACGCGTTTTGACGCCCAACCTTACGCCTGCTAACGGAACCACGACTCCCGATATCAGCCGAAAGCGTTTTTTATGATCCCACGTTATTCCCGCCCCGACATGGTCAAGATTTGGGAGCCGGAAAACCGTTTCCGCATTTGGTTCGAAATTGAGGCGCATGCGACGGACGCATTGGCCCAACGCGGGGTTGTTCCGGCATCAGCCGCCGTAGCCCTATGGAAATGGTGGAATACAAACCCCGCTATCGACGTCGCGGCCATTGACGCAATCGAAGCCGTCACCAAGCATGATGTTATCGCGTTCCTGACATGGGTTGCCGAACAAGTAGGCGACGAGGCGCGCTTCATGCATCAGGGCATGACATCGTCCGATGTGCTCGACACCTGCCTAGCCGTCCAATTGACGCAAGCGACCGACCTTTTGCTTGCGGATATGGATGCGCTGCTCGCCGCCATCAAAACCCGCGCGATGGAACATAAGTTCACCCCGACAATCGGCCGCAGCCATGGCATTCATGCCGAACCTGTCACCTTTGGTATGAAGCTAGCGCAAGCTTATGCCGAATTTGCACGCGGCCGCGAACGGCTGGTTGCGGCACGCGCCGAAATCGCAACCTGCGCGATTTCGGGGGCTGTCGGTACCTTCGCCAATATTGACCCAGAGGTTGAGGCGCATGTTGCCGCCAAGCTTGGCCTTGCGGTTGAGCCTGTCTCCACCCAAGTCATCCCGCGTGATCGTCACGCCATGTATTTTGCGACACTGGGTGTCATCGCCTCGTCCATTGAGCGCCTGGCGACCGAAGTGCGTCATTTGCAGCGCACAGAGGTGCTGGAGGCAGAGGAATATTTTTCGCCGGGTCAAAAAGGCAGCTCGGCCATGCCGCATAAGCGCAACCCGATTTTGACCGAAAACCTGACGGGCCTTGCCCGTATGGTGCGCGGCTATGTCACACCCGCGCTCGAAAATGTCGCTTTATGGCATGAACGCGACATCAGCCATTCGAGCGTTGAACGCTATATCGGACCTGATGCCACCATCACGCTCGACTTTGCGTTGGGCCGCCTGACCGGTGTCATCGACAAGTTGCTGATCTACCCCGAGCGGATGCAAAAGAATCTCGACCGCATGGGCGGGCTTGTGCATTCACAGCGCGTCCTGTTGGCACTGACGCAAGCGGGTATCAGCCGCGAAGACAGCTACCGCATTGTGCAACGCAATGCGATGAAGGTTTGGGAGTCGGATGGCGCAGAATCGTTAATGGAATTGTTGAAAGCCGACCCAGATGTCACCGCAAAAATGACTGCGTCGGAAATCGAAGATCGTTTCAATCTTGACTATCATTTCAAGCACATCGACACAATTTTTGAACGGGTATTCGGCTAGACTTGCAGCCCCTATTCAATGCGCGGTGACGAATAAGAACTATCCCCTACCCAAAGGGGGAAAGTTTGCTTAAGCTACGTGCATAAAGGAGAAGCCGCACGATGCGAGTTCTAAAAACGCTGATTTGGGTGACGATCATTGTCGGGTTGATTGTGTTCGCAACCAACAATTGGGACCCTGTATCGGTCAGCCTTTGGGGCGGCCTGCGCTTGGACACCAAATTGTCAGCCTTGGTTATTGTCGCATTCCTGCTTGGGTTTTTGCCGTTATACCTTGTGCACCGTACACAGATATGGCGCATGAAGCGGCGCATATTAACGCTTGAGGGCAACCAGCGCGCATCGGCTTTGCCGCCGCCTGCCTCTCCTCCCCCTGCTTACACGGCTGTGGATTCGATATGACCAACCCAATCTTCGTCGCCATCGATACGCCCTATCTGGACGACGCGCTGGAATTGACCCGCCGGATCAAGGGACAGGTTGGCGGAGTGAAACTCGGCCTCGAATTTTTCTGCGCCAATGGCCATCATGGCGTGCATGAGGTGCAGAAATTGGGCCTACCAATTTTCCTCGACCTCAAATTGCATGACATTCCGAATACCGTTGCCAAAGCGATGCAGGCGATCAACGTGCTTGAACCCGCCATTGTGACAATCCATGCCGCCGGTGGCCGCGCGATGATGGAGGATGCCAAAGCGGCTGCGGGCTTGCATACCAAAGTGGTTGCGGTGACTGTGCTAACCAGTTTGGATGATCATGATCTCAACCGTGTGGGTGTACCCGACAGTCCAGAGCTTCAGGTCGCCCGCTTGGCCGCGCTTGCGCAAGAGGCTGGCCTCGACGGTATTGTCTGTTCAGGGCATGAAGTGAAGGCCGCGAAAAAGGCGTGGAAGGATGGTTTCTTCGTCGTCCCCGGCCTTCGCCCCGCTGGCGGTACCGCCGCCGACCAGAAACGCACCGTAACGCCCAGACAGGCCCGTGACGATGGCGCGAGCATTTTGGTTATCGGAAGACCGATCACGAAAGCAGAAAGCCCTGACGACGCTGCACGGGCGATTATGGGCACGCTTTAGCCGTTACGGCTCGTTCATTCGTGCGCCCCTAAACTTGGGGAGTTGCGAGGACCATCCCAGATATCGTCATCCCGAACTTGTTTCGGGATAACACGCAACAGCGGCAGTTCGTTATGCGGGAGCCGAAGGCTGGCACAGCCAACACAAGTTCAGCATGACGGAAGTGAATTGGTCGGCTATTGCGCCCGTTATGAACACGCACATCAAAATCTGTGGCCTGAGCACCCAAGCCAGCGTTGATGCCGCCGCCAAAGCGGGTGCATCGCACATTGGCCTTGTCCATTTTGACAAGAGCCCGCGCCATGTTGGCTTGGAACAAGCCGCCGCCCTGCGGATGCGTGCGCCAGCTTCGCTAAAGGTCGTCTTGTTACTCGTGAACCCCGAGCCGGACCTTACAACCAAGGCAATTGAAGTCATCAAGCCCGACATTGTGCAATTTCATGGATCGGAAACCGCATTATGGCTCCGTGCGCTGAAAAGCACCGTGGACATCGAAATTTGGAAAGCCTTTGGCGTTCGGGATGCGGCATCGCTTAAAAATGCAGATGAATATGTTGATGCCGCCGATCTCATCCTGTTCGATGCGCCTGCGCAAGCTTTGCCGGGCGGCACGGGCATGCGTTTTGATTGGTCCTTGCTAACTGAGCATAAACATAAGCTTCCATGGGGCCTTGCGGGCGGGCTGACCGCGGACAACGTAAAGGAAGCCTTGCGCCAAACACGTGCGCAATTGGTCGACACATCTTCGGGCGTCGAATCCGCGCCCGGCATCAAGGATGTGGACAAGATTGCGGCCTTCTGCCAAGCGGTGCGGGACTATGACAATCACTGATCGCACCCCGAACTCCTTCCGCAACCAACCCGACGAACGCGGCCATTTTGGTCAGTTTGGCGGACGCTATGTCGCCGAAACGCTTATGCCGCTCGTGCTCGATCTGGAACGCGAATATCGTGCGGCGCAACAGGACCCGGCCTTTGCCGCGCAGTTCGATGACCTGCTGGAACATTATGTCGGCCGCCCATCGCCGCTATATTATGCCGAGCGTTTGACCGAGGAAGTCCGCAAGGATGCACCAGCGGGCAAAGGCGCGCAAATCTGGTTTAAGCGCGATGAGTTGAACCATACCGGCGCGCATAAAATCAACAACTGCGTTGGTCAGATTTTACTCGCGATTCGGATGGGCAAGACGCGCATTATCGCCGAAACCGGCGCTGGCCAACATGGCGTTGCCACTGCAACTGTCTGCGCGCGTTTTGGCCTACCTTGCTTTATTTACATGGGCGCGAAGGATATTGAGCGGCAGCAGCCCAATGTGTTCCGCATGCGATTGTTGGGCGCGGAGATCGTTCCGGTGACCAGCGGCGCAGGCACGTTGAAGGACGCGATGAATGAAGGGCTGCGCGACTGGGTCGCCAATGTCCATGACACATTCTACATCATCGGCACGGCGGCAGGTCCACATCCTTATCCTGAACTGGTGCGTGATTTCCAAAGCGTGATCGGTAAAGAAGCGCGCGCACAAATGCTGAGCCGGATCAACCGCTTGCCCGATTTGCTGGTCGCCTGCATCGGCGGCGGTTCAAACGCTCTAGGGCTGTTTCACCCGTTCCTCGACGACAAAGACGTGGCGATGCTCGGCGTTGAAGCGGCGGGTCATGGCCTTGACGCCGAACATGCCGCAAGTCTTGCGGGCGGTCGCCCCGGTATCCTCCACGGCAACAAAACCTATTTGCTGCAGGATGCAGACGGCCAGATTGCCGAGGCGCACTCAATTTCCGCTGGCCTGGATTATCCTGGCATTGGTCCGGAACATAGCTGGCTGAAGGAAATCGGCCGCGTGCGGTATGATAGCGTGACGGACACCGATGCGCTCGCTGCGTTCCAGTTGCTGTGCCGCACCGAGGGCATCATCCCGGCACTGGAACCTGCCCACGCCATTGCCGCCGTTGAGCGCGAAGCGAAGAAGATGGACCGCGACCAGATTATCTTGGCCAACTTGTGTGGGCGTGGTGACAAGGATATTTTCACCGTGGCTGAGGCGCTGGGGACGAAGATATGAAACTGACCGATTGTCATGCTGAACTTGTTTCAGCATCCTACTTTTCATCGTCGCAAAGTAAGACCCTGAAACGAGTTCAGGGTGACGATGCGGGAGGGACGCTGATATGAGGCAGTTATCTGTGCTGATCAAAATGCTTTTATTTTGGGCAGCGTTAATCGTAATCGGAGTAATTGCTTATCATCTCGGCGCAGATCACAGCTTTTCGTTGTCGATATCAAAAATGCCACCACAGAGCTTTTCATGGATCGTCATATTGGCGCTCTTTGGCAGTTTACTGAATACATTCTTCATTGGCTGGCTTCGAAAGTCTTCCGGACAATGACCCGCCTTTCCGCCGCCTTTTCCAAACCCCATCCTGCGCTCGTCGCCTTCATAACTGCGGGCGATGGCGATACGGCTGCCAATCTCGACGCGCTGGTTGCGGGCGGGGCGGATGTCATTGAACTTGGCATGCCGTTCACCGACCCGATGGCCGACGGTCCCGTTATTCAAGAGGCGAATATCCGCAGCCTGAACGCGGGCACGACCACCGCAGACATCTTCGCCCTCGCCTCCGCTTTCCGCAAACGCCATCCCGACATGCCCTTGGTATTAATGGGCTATGCCAACCCGATGACAATTCGTGGCGGTGACTGGTTTGCGTCCGAATGCAACAAGGCGGGCGTCGACGGCGTCATCTGCGTCGATATTCCGCCCGAAGAAGACCCCGAGCTTGGCCCTGCGTTGCGCAATGCTGGCATTGACCTCATCCGCTTGGCGACACCGACAACGGACGCTGCACGCTTGCCCACGGTCCTCAACGGGGCGTCGGGTTTCCTATATTATGTCAGCGTCGCTGGCATCACTGGCCTGCAAGTCGCGGCACAGACGAGCATTGATGAAGCTGTTGCGCGCCTCAAGGTCCACTCCGACCTGCCCATCGCCGTCGGCTTTGGCGTCCGCACCCCCGAACAAGCCGCCAACATCGCGCGTGTCGCCGATGGCGTGGTGGTTGGCTCTGCCATTGTTGAACTGGTTGCCCAGCATGGCGCGAGCGCCGCTGGCCCTGTCCGCGATTATGTGGCATCCTTAAAGCAAGCCATTGTTGCAGCCAGAAAGGTCTGAACATGAACTGGGTCACCCGCGTCCGTAACGCCATTCCCTTCATCACTAAGCGCGAGACCGCTGAAACGCTCTGGCATAAATGCAAGGGCTGTCAGGCGATGATCTTCCTTAAGGAATTTGAGGAAAATCAGTCTGTCTGCCCCAAATGCGATCATCATGGCCGCATTGGCCCGGCGACACGCTTTGCCGCTCTGTTCGATGACGAAAGCTATGACATTCTCAAACCGCCCGTCGTTGGCGAAGACCCGTTGAAGTTCCGAGACACCAAAAAATATGTCGACCGTATAAAGGCCGCGCGCCTTGCCACGGGCGAGACCGATGCGATGATTTCGGCCAAAGGCAAAGTCGACGGCCAGACGGTTGTTGTCAGCGTCCAAGACTTTGCCTTTATGGGCGGATCCATGGGCATGGCGGTTGGTGAAGCGTTCATCGACGCAGTAAAGGCCGCAATCCGCGCCAAATGCCCTTATGTCATCTTCACCGCTGCTGGCGGCGCGCGCATGCAGGAGGGCATATTGAGCCTGATGCAAATGCCGCGTTCAACCGTAGCGATCCAGATGCTGCACGATGCAGGATTGCCCTATATCGTGGTGCTGACTGACCCGACCACGGGCGGCGTCACCGCATCTTATGCGATGCTGGGCGACGTGCAGATTGCCGAACCCGGCGCTTTGATTGGCTTTGCTGGACAGCGCGTGATTGAACAGACCATCCGTGAAAAACTACCCGAAGGTTTCCAGCGCGCCGAATATTTGTTGGAGCATGGCATGATCGACATGGTCACGCATCGCCACGACCTACGCGGTGTGTTGTCGCAACTCATCGGCTATCTCGCGCCGGAGAAAAAGGCGGCTTGACCCAAACTCGCAAAAACCACTTTTGTCATTCCCGCGAAAGCGGGAATCCATGGTCTGAAATATGTCACCCGTTTACTATGTCTACATCATGGCCAGTCAGCGAAACGGCACCACATATATCGGTGTGACCAACGACTTAGTGCGTCGAGCTTACGAGCATCGGGAAAACTTACGCCCCGGCTTTTCCGCGCGCAACCGGACCAAAAGGCTGGTACATTTTGAACCATATGCCGATGTCCGAGAGGCAATCAAGCGCGAGAAGCAGATGAAAAAGTGGAACCGCGCATGGAAAATAGAACTCATTGAACGAAGCAACCCCCAATGGCGCGACTTATGGTTCGATTTGAACCGATAAAGCAGACCATGGATTCCCGCGTGCGCGGGAATGACAAAGGACAAGCGCATGCCTGACCACGCGACCTCCACTGACCCTGCCGTTCAGGCGCAGCTTGACCGGTTGACGATGCTGTCGCCAGGCAAGGACATATTGGGCCTTGGACGCATCGCAACCTTGCTGGATCGGCTTGGCAACCCGCATCATCATCTCCCGCCCGTTTTCCATGTTTCTGGCACCAACGGCAAAGGTTCGACCTGTGCCTTTCTGCGTGGCGCGATTGAGGCGGCGGGGCTGACTGCGCATGTTTACTCCAGCCCGCATCTGGTGCGCTTTAACGAACGTATCCGGGTGGCAGGGCGGTTGATTGATGATTTTACTTTGTCTGCACTCCTGTCCGAAGTTCTCGACCATGCAGAAGGGTTGGAGGCGAGCTTTTTTGAAGTCACCACCGCCGTTGCCTTCTGCGCCTTTGCGCGGACGAAGGCCGATGCCTGCATTGTCGAAGTTGGCCTTGGCGGACGGTTGGACGCCACCAATGTTCTGACCAAGCCCGTAGCGTGCGGCATATCCTCACTGGGGTTGGATCATGAGGCATTTTTGTTGGCGGCAGAGGACGGCGTGCCCGAGTTGCCGCCGCTGGACCGGATCGCCTTTGAAAAGGCGGGCATTGCCAAGTCCGGTTCGCCTTTAGTAACGCAGAAATATAGCGCATCCATGGCAAACACCGTTGCCGCGCAAGCATCGTTGCACAAGGCCGTGTTACATGCGCGCGGCGAAGGCTGGGATGCGGCGGTATATGATGGCCGCCTGCATTATCGTGACGCGGCTGGAAAGTTGAACCTGCCCCTGCCCCGCATGCCGGGCGCGCATCAGGTCGATAATGCGGCCTTGGCGGTGGCGATGCTGCGGCATCAAACGGCAATTTCGGTTCCCGAAGCCGCCTTGTCCGCCGCGATGGAGTGGACGCGCTGGCCCGCAAGGATGCAATTACTGGCGGCAGGCCCCCTGACCGAATTATTGCCCGATGGTTCACATATTTGGTTGGACGGTGGCCATAACCCCGACGCAGGGGCAGCGATTGCCAAAACACTGGAAAACGGCGCGCCCGTGATTGTCATCATCGGCATGTTGCAGAATAAGGACGCGCTTGGTTTCCTCACCCCATTTGCGCACAAAATTGAAACGCTGATTGCAGTGCCAATAGCGGGGCATGAACATCATACGCCAAGCGAATTGTGCGACCTCGCGCGTTCCAAATTGCACATCACGGACGCACGGACAGCAGGCGACATTGTAACCGCGCTCGGGCAGTTGGCGGGGCAGCAAGCGCCCGCCAATGTCCTGATCTGCGGATCGCTATATTTGGCTGGCGAAGTGTTACGGCTGAACGATCAGGTCCCTGACTAGATTTTGTCATCCCCGCGAAGGCGGGGATCCATGGTCTACGTGTTCAGCTAATCCGCTACCCACCTTAAAACTTGGGGTCAGACCATGGATCGCCGATCAAGTCGGGGATGACAAGGGTTCTACGAGACTTAGTCAGCCTTGTGCTACCCTTTTGGGCTGTCCCTTCCATGCCAGCAGTCCACCAGCAACGAACACACCAGCAAAAGCCCATGTGAGATTGGTTGCAAACTCCAGCGGCTTGGCCAGCAGCAACCCAATCAGTCCCGCCACCACGAGCAAGAAGCCAAGGATGCGTATCGGCCCGACCGGATCCTTCATCGCCTTTTCATCGACAGCCTTAACCTGATGGATGCTTTGGACCACATAGCCCTTGCTCCACAACAGCCATAACAAAACCATGCCTGGGATCGCAGCAACAACGGTGAAGCCCCAAAAGCCAACCCAACCTATATTTTCCGCAACAATGCCCGCAGGCCCGGCCATGAACGTCCGGCCAACCCCAGCAAAGGACGACAGCAACGCAAATTGTGTCGCGGTATAAGCGATACTCGACAAGCCAGACAAATAGGTTGCGAACACGGTGAGGCCAATACCGCTTGTTAAATTCTCCGTGCAAATTGCGGCGACCATCATCCAGTAATTATTGCCCGTGGCGGCCAAGATCATGAACATGATGTTGGAGAACATCATCAACAGGCCCGAAATCAGCAAAGCGCGGCCCATGCCGAGCCACAAGATAAAAGGCGCGCCTAAGGCCGAACCCACAATCAACGCGCCGAAGCCCCATAATTTATTGGCGGAAATATAATCCAGATCGGAAAAGCCCAGATCGACAATCATCGGGCTTAACATCGCCTGCCCCATCGCATCGCCCACCTTATACACAAGGACAAAGCCAAGGATGAGGAACGCGCCATGGCGCGTTAAAAATTCGCGGAACGGATTGACTACCGCCTCGGTCAGCCATTGCTTAGGCTTCATGCCCTCCACATGGGCGAAACGATCCACAAACTTGCCAGGCCCCGCCCATAACGCGCCAATGATGGCCGGAATGATGCAAAATGCGGTCAGGCCATAAGCCGTTGACCAGCCAAGACCCAGCCCTTCTTGCGAGGCAAAATAGATGGTCCCTGCGCCCGCGATCAAATTGCCCGTGCGATACCCAAACTGGTTTGTCGCCGTGCCGTGCGCGAATTCTTCTTCTTCCAAAATTTCAATACGATAGGCGTCAATCACGATATCCTGCGTGGCCGATAGAAACGCGGTGATCAGCGCCCAAATCGCGAACATCCCCATGTCACCCGGTTGTGGGTTAGTCGCACCCAACTGCCAGATCGAAACGAACAGCAACGCTTGGATGAAAAACAGCCAGCTACGACGTTGACCGAACAATTTGGTCAAAACCGGAAGATGCAGCTTGTCGACCAACGGCGCCCACAGGAATTTTATCGTGTACGGAATGCCCAATGCCACCGCAAAACCGATGGTCGCGGTGTCAATGCCAACCTTTGCCAACCAAAATGTCATTGTCGCGACAAGCAACGTCAACGGAAAGCCGCTGGAAATGCCCAGCAGAAACGTAATGACGGGGTTTTTGCGTAAATAGGGCCGGAAAGCCGGAACAGTCAGCGCGATCAATGGCAGAGCGAGCAAAATAGCCGCAAAAATGATAAACCGCAGCAAATCGACTGACATTTGGCCCCTCCGAAATTATTGCGACGATGACTAACGGCATTTTCCTGAATGGCCAGTGACTTTTGACGCAATATGCGTCAAAGGCGCGGACATGGTTAAACCTCCGTCAAAAGCACCTGCCCGTCCCGCCAAGCCACCGCGTCTGCGTTGGGACAGTAAACCGTCGCGTAAACCCAACCCAAATGCTGGCCCTAGCAAGGGCGCTTTGGAACGTAAGGATGGTGAGGAACGCATTGCAAAGCTGCTCGCGCGCGCGGGCGTTGCGTCGCGGCGCGAAATCGAACGCATGATTGCCGATGGCCGTGTCACGCTGAACAATGAAAAGGTGGAAACGCCCGCAACCCTGCTGAAATCGCTGCACGGGGTTGCGGTGGATGGCAAGGCCGTGGGTCAGCCTGCGCCAACGCAGCTTTACATGTTCCACAAACCCGAAGGCTGCTTGACCGCCGAACGTGACTTTAGCGGGCGCAAGACGATCTATGATGTTCTGCCAAAAGACTTGCCGCGCCTGATGCCGATTGGCCGGCTCGATCTCAACACCGAAGGCTTATTGTTGCTGACCAATGATGGCGAATTCAAACGCCAGATGGAATTGCCGTCCACCGGTGTTGAACGCACCTATCGCGCGCGTTGCTTTGGCGATGTCAGTCAGGAACAGCTTGAGGAACTCATTCACGGTATCGAGATTGAGGGCGTGAAATATGGCAAGATCGACGCCAATCTGGAACGCCGTACGGGCCGCAATGGCTGGGTCGAAATGACGTTGACGGAAGGCAAGAACCGCGAAGTCCGCCGCGTGCTGGAACATTTGGGACTTGAAGTCAGCCGCCTGATCCGCACGCGTTATGGCCCGTTCGTGCTGGGCGAGCTTGCGCCGGGCACCGTCGGCGAAGTGCGCCGCGTGGACCTGATTGAATTTCGAAAGACGTTGAAGTGATTTTCCTTGAAATGCGTAGGAAGAGCGCCCCTCCGTCATCCGGAGCTTCCGCTCCGGCTGCCACCTCCCCATCGCAAGTCGATAGGGAGGCATAAACATGCGGATCATTTCCGGCCAGTGGCGCTCTCGCCCATTGATAGCACCAAAGGGCGATACCACCCGCCCAACCGCAGACCGCACGCGGGAGACATTATTCTCCATGCTGACCAGTCGGCTGGGGTCTTTTGAAGATTTGCGTGTATTGGACCTATTTGCCGGGTCTGGCGCGCTCGGGCTTGAAGCATTGTCGCGCGGCGCGGTACACTGCACCTTTGTGGAGCAGGATGCACTCGCACTCGACGCGCTTGCCGTAAATATCAACAAACTTGGCGCAAAAGACCAAAGCGACGTGCGTAAATCCTCGGTATTGTCGCTCGGCACCGCAATAAAGCCAGCTGATATTGTCCTGATGGATCCGCCTTATTTGAGCGGCGCGGGTTCAGTCGCGCTCGATAAATTGGTCCGCTTTGGCTGGTTTGCCCCATCTGCATGGATCAGCGTCGAAACCAGCATAAAAGAAGAAATTGATGTGAAGGGTTTCACGATCGACACCGTTCGCAATGTCGGCAAGGCAAAACTAACATTATTGCGGCCTGCGGCCATTTAACGGCGCGCGCGCCTTGCGGCGCATTATAGTTCAGCCAGCTAATCGAACAGCGCTTGCAGTTCGTCGCGTTGTTCCCTACCTGTTCGCACATGTCCGAAATTGAGGTCCAGACTGAGCCGCCGCAAACGGAACCACCTTGGTTGCGCGGGTTAAACCCGCCGCAGCGTGAAGCTGTGCTGACGACCGAAGGCCCACTGCTCCTGCTGGCGGGCGCAGGCACGGGCAAAACGGCCGCGCTGACCGCTCGTATCGCTCAGATATTATATACACGCAAAGCATGGCCGTCGGAAATCCTTGCCGTCACCTTCACCAATAAGGCAGCGCGCGAAATGCGGGAGCGCATTGGCGCAATGGTGGGTTCCGCAGTCGAGGGGATGCCGTGGCTTGGCACCTTTCACAGCATTGGCGCAAAACTGCTGCGCCGCCACGCCGAAGTCATTGGCCTGCAAAGCAACTTTACGATCATCGATACAGATGATCAGCTTCGGCTGTTAAAGCAGCTCATTCAGTCTGAGGATTTGGACGAGAAACGCTTCCCCGCGCGCGGACTTGCGAGCTTGCTCGACAAATGGAAGAATGCGGGCAAATCCCCTGCTGATTTGGATGCCGCCGATAATGAAGCTTTCGCCAACGGCAAAGGGCAGCATATATATGCGCTATATCAGGCGCGGTTGCTGGCATTGAATGCCTGCGACTTTGGCGATTTGTTGTTGCATGGCCTGAACCTGTTGAAGAACAACCGGGACATTCTCGAAAAATATCAGGCGCAGTTCAAATATATCCTCGTCGACGAATATCAGGACACAAACGCCGTCCAATATCTCTGGCTGCGATTGCTGGCGCAGAAGCGCAAAAATATCTGCTGTGTCGGCGATGATGACCAAAGCATCTATTCATGGCGCGGCGCGGAAGTTGCGAATATTTTGCGCTTTGAAAAGGATTTCCCGGGCGCAAAGACAATCAAGCTGGAACAGAATTACCGCAGCACACCGCATATTCTTGCGGCTGCATCAGGCCTGATCGATGCCAACAGCACACGGCTTGGCAAGACGTTATGGACCGAATTGGACGATGGCGAAAAGGTTCGGATCATCGGCGTTTGGGACGGCCCTGAAGAGGCCCGCCGCGTCGGTGAAGAAATTGAGGCCATCCAGTATAAGGGCGAAAGTCTGGACAGCATCGCCATTCTCGTCCGCGCGCAGCACCAGACCCGTGAATTTGAAGACCGCTTCATACAAATTGGCGTTAATTACCGGATCGTCGGTGGTTTTCGTTTCTACGAACGTGCCGAAATTCGCGATGCCATTGCCTATTTACGCATCGTTAATCAGCCCGCCGACGACCTTGCGTTCGAACGGATCGTCAACGTGCCCAAGCGCGGCATTGGCGACAAGGCGGTCGAAAAAATCCATATCGTGGCCCGCGCAGAACGTGCGCCTTTGTCGGTTGCTGCCGCGCGTCTGGTCGGAACCGACGAACTGACGGGCAAGGCACGCAAATCGCTTGCGGACCTTGTGGTCGACATTGCCCGCTGGCGGGACGAGGCCGCGACGATGTCGCCGGCCAATCTGACACGGCTAATATTGGACGAGAGCGGCTATACCGCCGTCTTGCAAGCTGAACGCAGCGTTGAGGCATCGGGCCGCCTAGAAAATCTGAACGAACTTGCCCGCGCGATGGAAGAATATGAGACCCTGGGCGAATTCCTTGAACATGTCAGCCTTGTCATGGACAATGATCGCGGCGACACAGGCGCCAGTGTCACCATCATGACCATCCACGCCGCCAAGGGCCTTGAATATGACAATGTCTTCTTGGTCGGGTGGGAAGAAGGCATTTTCCCATCGCAACGCGCGTTGGACGAAGGCGGCCTTGCGTCATTGGAGGAAGAGCGCCGCTTGGCTTATGTCGCGATCACCCGCGCCAAGCGCAAATGCACCATCATCCATGCCGCAAACCGCCGGATTTATGGCCAATGGACCAGCAGCATCCCAAGCCGTTTTATTGAAGAGTTGCCGATCGACCATATCGAAGCTGAACAGACCATGACGGGCGGCGCATCCTTATGGCGGGCGAACTGGAGCGAACAGACCGACCCGTTCGCGCATCTGGCCGCCGCCAACCAAGGGCGAAGCAATGCGCGCGGCCCAGGCTGGCAACGCGCCGCTACCTCGGGTGGCTTCAACCCCCGCCCGCAGCGCATAGCCGAAAATACCCGCAGCGCCGTCAGTCTTGGGAACATGGGCCGAAGCGACCTCGGCATTGGTCTGCGCGTTTTCCACGAAAAATTCGGCTATGGCGCAATTATCTTGATTGAGGGCAACAAGTTGGAGATCGATTTTGAACAAGCTGGCCGTAAGCGGGTAATGGACAGCTTTGTCAGCTTGGGGTGAATAGGTCCATGATAAGGCTGGTAAAGGCGCGTTGCTTGCGGTTAAAGTGACGCATGGCAGGGAATTCCAATCTCATCAATGACGCCAGAGCGGCGGTTCAGCGGCGCGACGGCGCGCGTGCGCAACGCTTGCTGGCGGAGCTTCCGGAAAGTGAAATGCCTTGGTTGCTGCTGGCGCAGGCATGCAACCTACTCGGCAACGTGATAGACGAAGAGGCAGCATTACAGCGCCTGCTGCTATTGGAACCACGCAACCTGCCTGCATTGATCTTGTCGGGCGAGTTAAAGGCGCGGATGGGCGATGACCGCGCGGCGAATGCCTTCTTTCAAGCCGCGCTCAATCAAGCGGCAACCACCCCGAACGTGCCGACCGCTTTCCACCCAATGCTCAACCGTGCGCGCGATTTTATCGGGCAAGTGCAGGTCAAGTTTGAACAGCATTTGATTGACGGGCTGGAACAGGCTGGCCTCACGCGCGATGGCAGGGTCGGAACTGCCGTCGATATGCTGCTGGGCCGAAAGCAGCTTTATCTGCAGCAGCCTTCAAGCTTTTATTTTCCAGGACTGCCGCAACGGCAATTTTACGAGCGCGATGAATTCCCGTGGCTGACGGAAATCGAGGCCGCCGTGCCAGAAATGCAAGCTGAACTGCGCGCTGTGTTGGCGGATGGCAATGATTTTGCACCTTATGTGGAGGCACATGCGGACCGGCCGCTTGCGGCCAATCCGCTGATGAACGATCCCAAATGGGGGGCGTATTATTTTTGGCGTAATGGCGCAATTGTGCCCGAAAACGCTGCGCGCTGTCCCGTTACTATGCAGGCTTTGGCACATGCGCCGATGCCGCTGATCGACCAGAGGTCACCGATTGCATTATGGTCCTTACTGAAACCAGACACGCATATTCAGCCGCATCATGGCCTGTTGAACACCCGCCTCATCTGCCACATTCCGTTAATCGTCCCGCAGGGTTGCGCCCTTCGCGTCGGCAATGAGACACGAAGCTGGCGTGCAGGCGAAGCGTTGATTTTCGATGACAGTTTTGAACATGAGGCATGGAATAAAAGCGACGAAACGCGGGTCATTTTGCTGTTCGAAATTTGGCGTCCTGAAATATCGTTGGACGAACGCGCCGCGCTGACGGCGATATTCGAAACGATCAATGATTATCACGGCGTTCCGGAAGATGCGGGTTAGTCGGCGCAGCATATAAATACAGCTTTGTCAGCGAATAAACGTCCGCGCCTTGCACTTGCTTGCGCAAGCCGATAGGCGCTCAGAACATGTCCGACACACCTGCTGAAATCCACCCGCTTAAAATTGCGGACTTCCGCTTTTACTGGATGGCGCGGTTTATGGCGGTGCTTGCGACGATGGGGATGGTCGTTGTCATCGGTTATCAGGCCTATGATATCGCACGCAGCGATTATGGCATGTCCATTCGCGAGGCTTCGTTGCAACTGGGCCTATTGGGGCTGGTGCAGTTCGTTCCGCTGGCGCTGCTGACGCCGGTGGCGGGATGGGCCGCAGATCGCTGGGAACGGCGGACTGTGGCGCGGCTCGCCAATAGCATAGATATGATGGTCGCGCTTGCTTTGGGTTGGTTCACCTTCATTGACGGACTGACCCTGCCACTCCTCTTCCTATTTGCAGCCTTGCACGGCGTCGCACGCGTTTTTGTCGGGCCGTCCATGTCGGCGATTGGCCCCAACATCGTGCCGCCCGCATCCCTACCGCGCGCGATTGCCTTAAGCTCCATTGCTTGGCAGATCGGTTCCGTGATCGGCCCTGCGGCAGGCGGCCTGATGTTCGCCGCACATCCGTCACTGCCCTATTTTGCATCGGCTGGCCTCATGTTGATGGCGACCATCAGCCTCAGCTGCGTTCGGCCAGTCTACCCGCCGCCGATGGAAAAGAAGATCCACCCCATCCGCCAAATGATCGATGGCATACGTTATACGTGGTCGGAACGCTTCTTATTGGGGGCCATAACGCTTGACCTGTTTGCGGTGTTGCTGGCGGGCGCAACGGCCATGCTTCCCGTCTATGCGCGCGACATATTAATGGTGGGACCGGACGGGCTTGGCCAATTGCGCGCGGCACCTGCTATAGGCGCTTCAGTGGTGGCACTCCTGCTCACCTTCCGCCCGCTGCGCCATAATGTTGGCGCTAAAATGCTGTGGGCCGTGGTCATATTCGGGATTGCGACCATTGGCTTCGGCCTGAGCCATGAAATCGGCGCGCGCGTGTTTGGCAATGCTGAAATTGGCTTCTTGAACATGGGGGCCGGCATGGCAGTCGCTTTGGTCATGCTCATCGTGCTTGGCGCGTCGGACATGCTGTCCGTTTATGTGCGCTCATCCCTCGTGCAACTCAACACACCGGACAAAATGCGCGGCCGCGTGAGTTCAGTGTCCGGCCTCGCCATTTCCGCGTCCAACGAATTGGGCGAATTACAATCCGGTTTGGCCGCAGCGGTGCTTGGTCCCGTCGGCGCAGTTGTATTTGGTGGCGCTGGTGCCATATTCGTTACAGCCATTTGGGCAGGGTTATTCCCCGAGCTTAAAAACGCCCGCAGTTTCGAACCACAATATAGAGGAAAAAGTCCATGAAAGCACAATCGATCCTCGAAACCATTGGGAATAGTCCGCATATTCGCATGGGACGTATGTTCCCGAATGCAGAGGTCTGGATTAAATCGGAACGGTCAAACCCCGGTGGGTCGATTAAGGACCGCATTGGCTTGGCCATGATAGAAGCAGCCGAAAAAGACGGTAGCCTTAAACCCGGCGGCACAATCATTGAACCGACCTCCGGCAATACGGGCGTTGGCCTTGCCATGGTGGCAGCGGTCAAGGGTTACAAACTTATCCTCGTCATGCCCGAATCCATGTCGCTGGAGCGTCGCCGCTTGATGCTGGCTTATGGCGCGTCGTTTGACCTCACCCCACGTGAAAAGGGCATGAAGGGCGCGATTGAACGCGCGCTTGAACTGGTATCACAAACCACAAATTCATGGATGCCACAGCAATTCGAAAACCCCGCCAATATCGACGTCCATGTGCGCACAACCGCGCTGGAGATATTAGAAGATTTTGCCGACACCCCCATCGACGTCATGATTACGGGCGTCGGCACAGGTGGGCATATCACGGGTTGCGCAGAAGTTTTGAAAAAGGCGTGGCCAAATCTGAAAGTGTTTGCGGTTGAGCCAACATTGTCCCCCGTCATCAGCGGCGGGCAACCGGGTCCACATGCGATCCAAGGAATTGGCGCAGGGTTTATACCGGCAAACTTACATACGGCTTTGCTTGACGGGGTCATTCAGGTCGATCCCGAAAATGCCAAAGAAACCGCCCGCCGCGCCGCGCGCGAAGAGGGCATGTTGGTGGGCATTTCATCGGGCGCAACGCTGGCTGCGATTGCCCAGAAACTGCCCGAACTCCGCGCCGGAAGCCGCATACTTGGTTTCAACTATGATACCGGCGAACGCTATCTATCAGTTCCGGATTTCTTGCCGGTTGAATAAACCAAAAATGCCGGGACACAGCTTCCCGGCATTTTGTTTTCTGACGGTGCAGTGCGTGTTTACGCCGCAGCGAACATTTCCGGCGTTAGCGCCATGATCGCTTCGCTGCCCGCTTCAATCTTGCGACGCAGCGCGCCACAATCCGGCATGTGACGCTCCGCAAAATAACGCGCCGTCACCAGCTTGGTTTGGTAAAATGACGCGTTTCCTGTGCCTGCATCCAATGCCTTTTGCGCGCTTTGCGCCATACGTAGCCATTGCAGGCCAAGCGCAACGATGCCCATGATGTGCATATAATGATGCGCGCCCGCGCCGATATTGTTCGGATTGGCCATGCCATTTTGCATGAACCACATGGTTGACGCCTTCAAATCGCCATTGGCCTTCTCAAGACGAATGGCCAAGTCCGTCAGCGGCCCATCCTTGGCAGCAGCGCATTCCTCATCCACAATCTTGAAAAGCGCCTGAATGGCGCGGCCACCATTTTGCGCGAGTTTCCGGCCAACGAGATCCATGGCTTGAACACCGTTTGTGCCTTCATAGATCATCGCAATGCGGGCATCGCGGACATATTGCTCCATGCCCCATTCGGCGATGTAGCCATGGCCGCCATAGACCTGCTGCGCATTGGTCGCGACTTCATAGCCCTTGTCCGTGCCGTACCCTTTGATCACGGGTGTCAGCAAAGACAGTAAATCGTCGGCGGTCTGCCGCTCTTCTTCGGTTTGCGCATGATGCAGCAAATCGGCCTGCAACGCGCCCCACAGGCACAAAGCGCGCATGCCCTCGGTAAACGACTTTGCATCCATCAACATGCGGCGCACATCGGGGTGGACGAACAACGTGTCCGCTTTTTGGTCCAAATCCTGCGGGCCAGTCAGTGCACGGCCCTGACGGCGGTCTTGGGCATAATGAACCGCATTTTGGTAAGCGACTTCTGCAATGCCCAAGCCCTGCTGCCCGACGCCAAGCCGCGCGATATTCATCATGATAAACATCGCCGCAAGGCCCTTATGCTCTTCGCCAACCAAATAGCCGGTGGCACCGTCATAATTCATGACGCAGGTGGCGTTGCCGTGAATGCCCATTTTATGTTCAATCGAACCACAGGATAATGCATTGCGTGCACCAAGCGATCCGTCGTCATTTACAAGGAATTTCGGTACGATGAACAGCGATATACCTTTCACGCTGTCCGGTGCACCTGGTGTTTTTGCGAGCACCAGATGAATGATATTCTCAGTAAGGTCATGCTCACCCGACGAGATGAAAATCTTGGTCCCGGAAATGGCAAAGCTGCCATCTCCATTGGGTTCAGCCTTGGTCCGAATAAGGCCAAGGTCGGTTCCACAATGCGGCTCGGTCAGGTTCATTGTCCCGCCCCATTTGCCCGAAATCATGTTCGTCGCATATTTGACCTTCTGTTCTTCGCTGCCCTTGACCAAAATCGCGGATACAGCGCCCTGCGTCAGACCGGGGTACATACCAAACGCCATGTTGGAACTCGACATCAGCTCTTCAAAGGCCATGGAAACGATATGCGGCATGCCCTGCCCGCCAAACTCCACGGGGCCAGACAATGTGCCCCAGCCACCTTCGCAATATAGCTTATAGGCTTCCTTGAAACCATCAGGAGTGGTCACGCTGCCATCCTCATGGCGGGTGCAGCCTTGCAGGTCACCGACTTGGTTCAGGGGGAAAAGCACGTTTTCCACAAACTTTGCGCCTTCGGTCAGGATCGCATCGATCATGTCAGCGCTGGCATTTTCAAACCCGGGCAGATTGGCATAGCGCTCGATACCCAGAACTTCGTTGAGGATGAACTGCATATCGCGAACGGGGGCGGTATAGCTTGGCATTTTCGGTCCTTAAAATAGCAGTGAAGTGGTCTCAGGCCGCAGCGGATTTTTCCGCCGCTTCGACCTGTTCCACCGTTGAAACAAATTCGGTCAACTCGTTGATTGCGCTTTCGATATCGTCGCGCTGGGCCTTCAAAAGATTGATACGGTCGCGGCATTTTTCAATAGTCACGCGGCGCTGAATATTGCGGCCGTCATTGAGGTCATATAGATCGATCATCTCGCGGATTTCGGCCAGGCTAAACCCGACGCGCTTTGCCCGTAATATCCACGCCAACCGGGCCCGGTCGCGCTTCGAATAAATGCGCGCCAAGCCCATACGTTCCGGCGAAATCAGACCCTGATCCTCGTAGAAACGCAATGCCCGCGCGGTTACCTCAAATTCGACTGATAGGTCGGATATCGTAAACGAATCCCGATTATGTGCGTCGGGCGTGTCAATAGTGGCATCGGTCCGCCTTTCGTCGCGCGTTCCAGATTCCATAGCGCCTTCCCTCTTGATTGCCCTAAGGTCACTAGTTTACGTTAGCGTAAACGTCAATCGGGGAAGTTACAACTGCGGTAGGAAATATAGCAGGTTAAACGGATGGCTCGAGCGGAAATGCTTCTGCGGGGTTTGGCGCAAGTACCGGCGGGGCCAGCGCGGGGTCAGCGGTCGCATCCGCTGACCCTGCCACAGAATCTGAGGGCGGCTGCGGTGCTGGCCGCTTAACCGGAGTTGACGTATCTTGAAGAACGACGACCTCCTGTCCCATTTGCGTGACGCCAAACAAAGCCTTGGCAAAGACAATGGGCAAACGGATGCAACCATGCGACGCTGGATATCCCGGCAAATCACCCCCGTGGACAGCAATACCATCCCATGTCAGGCGCTGCATGAAAGGCATTGGTGCATTGCTGTAGAGGTTGGATTTATGGTCGACATTTTTCTGCAAAATGTTGAAAATACCCGTCGGCGTTTCCTTGCCCTTTTTCCCTGACGAAATCGTACTAAAACCAATAAGCTGTTCATTCTGAAACACATAGATCCGCTGCGTATCGAGCACGATGACGATTTTCATTGGTCCTTCATAAACGTCCTGCTTCACCCAAAAAAACTGTCCAGGCTTGAGCGCATCAACGGGTCCTTTTTTGCGGGGCTTTGCTGCCGGCGTTGGAATCGGAGGATTCACTGTGGGTGGTGTTGCCGTAGGCGGCACAGCGCCTGATTGCGTTTGCGCTGGTGGCGTGGCCAACGCCGCATCCGCCGGACCTACTTCAGGCAATGGACCTTGCTGGATAGGCGCAGATTGCGCCTGCCCCAATATTTGCGCTCCAGCCGTGGCCGGCACCGCACTCATCAACAAAAGCGCAATTATGCCCTGCATTTTGCGGATGCCCGCGCCGAAACCCATGAAATTGCCCTAACTACCGGATAATGTGCCGCACAAAACAGCAGCCGGTGCAGCATACCATCATCAACATGAAAATTCGACGTCAATTTTCCCGCAGCTGTATAAATTAGGTTGCGGCTCATAAGTTCCGACATGATGCGCCTAACCGTCCTCCTTTTGCGCTCAAATGCTTTTGGAGGCCTGTTTATGTAAAGATTTGGTCCTTATCTGAAGGGCATGGAAATAGGTCGCAGGCAATTCATTCATTCCGCAGTTTTAGGCGCGAGCCTGCTCACCGTCCCGTCAAAGGCGGCCGACATCGTCTTTCGGCCAGGCATAGGCACCGAAACGGGCGGCCCATCGCCTTTATTGCTTGGCCGCGCAAAGGCGGCATTGGCCGCGCATAAGGCGCGCATTCGTAACCATGATTTGCTTGCAATAGCTGACTTTTCCAAGCCATCGCGCGACCCACGCTTTTACATTGTCGATCTGCGCAGCGGTCAATCCGAAACGTTCCTCGTCGCCCATGGCAAGGGTTCGGACCCAAGCCATAGCGGCTGGGTGCAACAATTCTCCAATGTGCATGGGTCGGAAGCGACCTCAGCGGGCAGCTATCTCGTCGGTGAGACCTATTTTGGTCAATATGGCGAATCCCGCCGGTTAATCGGGCTTGATGCGCAGAATGACCAAGCCGAGGCCCGCGCGATCGTCATTCACCCTGCTTGGTATGTGAACCAGTCGCTCATTCACGACCAAGGCAAGATTGGCCGCAGCCAAGGCTGCTTCGCCTTTGCCAAGGATGACATAAACATAATCCTCGAGCGTGTGGCCCCCGGATGCCTGTTATACGCTGATAAGGTGTGATCTCAGCTCCGGTTGCCTGATTTGAATACGCCACACAGAATCCGTTTCCCGCTATTGCCGCTTGGGTCGGTTTTATAATCATCGGCTTTCTCGTGAATGACAAGCGCGCCGCCGTCAGCATCCATTAGACCGGTCGGCCCTGACAGCGTAATATCCGTCAATTTATACTTCAGCGTGATTTTAAGATCAGCGCCCGCATTCGCATTCGGCAAATCGCCATCATGCGCGCCCGTAGGGTTTTCGCGGCCATGCTGCTTCATATCAGGGTTCCAATGCGGCCCCGCGCTGGCGAAGTCGGGTGCTTCGCATTTTCCAACAGCATGCAGATGCATGCCATATGTTCCGGCGGCAGGCGCTTGGGCAGACAGGATCAAAAACACGCCATCGCGCCGCTGCGAAATGGTCGCAACGCCAGCCCAGCTGCCGTCGGCACGGGCGAGATCAGCCGTCAGTACTTCGGACACCTCGGCTGTCTCTATAGATTGCAGGGTAGAGCAACTGGCGAGGATCGGAATGATGAAAATCGGCAAAATCTTACGCATATTCTTCTCCTGATTCCAGATGGGTGGGCAAAGCATAACATCAACCGAGCGGCACTCAATTTGTTTCATGCATTCAATCGGCCCATTCGTCGGGCTTAACGCCTTGTGCAAACAACAACGCTGTCAGATCATTGTGCCGCACGGAAAAGTTGGCGGCTTGCGCCAATTGCGGACGCGGATGATAGCCAACACCAAGGCCGCCGCCGGACACCGCCGCAGCGATCATCGGCAGGTCATTCGCGCCATCACCAACCGCTAACGCCGACCCGAGGGCAACACCGCATGCTTGCGCGGCGGCGTGCAACACCACACGCTTTGTCGACGCATCGACTATATCAACCGCTAATGCGCCGGTCAGTCGGCCGTCTTTAATCTCCAGAAGGTTGGCATGCACTTCATGAAAGCCCAGCATATCGGCCACAGGGCCCGTAAAGCTGGTAAAACCGCCCGACACAAGCACCGCATGCGCGCCCCATCTGGTCATCGTACGCACAAGGATTTCGGCCCCCGGCATTGGCTGCACACGTTCGCGAAGGCACTGTGCAATGACGTTCTCGTCCAGCCCCGCCAGCAGAGCGACCCGCGCCTTTAACGCGTCGGCAAAATCGAGCTCGCCAGCCATTGCACGTTCGGTAATCGCGGCGATCTCCGGCTTAATGCCCGCATAGTCCGCCAGTTCGTCAATGCATTCGACCGTAATCATGGTGCTGTCCATATCGGACACCAACAACATTTTGCGGCGGGTGCCCCCATCTTGTAAGGCAATATCGAAGCGGTCCTCAAGACCCTCTAGGGCTAGGCGTGCATCAGATAGGTCGCCGTCAAACGATATATCGACGGCTTTACCCGCTGCGAGCCAGTCAAAAGCCTTGGGGATACAGCCAGCTTCAGCCAATCGATCCTTAGCCTCGGAAAAGTTGCCGCTTTCCAGAATGTCTGCTGCTATCAGAGTGCAAATGGGCATATCGAATCCTCAAAATATGGTCGCGCTTATTGCGGGTCCGACAGCGAGCGGCAAGACGGCATTAGCGCTGCATCTCGCCCAATCCGGTAATTTCGAGATTATCAACGCCGACAGCGCGCAAGTATATTCTGATCTACCCCTATTGAGCGCCCAGCCCACAGCCGACGAGCAACGCAGCGTTCCGCACCATCTTTTTGGCTATATCGATGGCGTCACACCCTGCTCCGCCGCGCGCTGGGCACAAGATGCTAAGGACATTATTGCGCAGGCCCATGCCGCCGGCGCGACCCCTATATTGGTGGGCGGTAGCGGTCTTTATATCCGCACCTTACTTGACGGCATTGCGCCCATTCCGGAGGTCGATCCTGCATTGCGCGCTGAGATACGCGCGATGCCGGTGGATCAGGCCTATGCTGCGCTTCAAACATATGATGCGCCAGTCGCCGCAACCTTAGCCCCCACTGATGTCAGCCGTATCACCCGCGCACTTGAGGTCGTGCAAAGCACCGGGCGCAGCATATTGGCATGGCGCGCAACCAAGACTGGGGGGATATCCAATGACATCCGTTTGCGGCCGTTGCTGCTCTTGCCCCCGCGCGATTGGCTATACGACCGTTGCGACACACGCTTTGAACAGATGATGGAGCGCGGGGCAATTGATGAAGTAGAAGCATTGCTTGCCCGCAATCTGCCGCAAGATGCACCCGTTATGCGCGCCATCGGCGTGCCTGAGATTTCGGCCTATCTGAAAGGGACGATGTCGCGAGCGGAGGCGATTGCGCGCGGCCAAATCGCCACGCGGCAATATGCAAAGCGGCAGTTTACGTGGTTCCGCAATCAGGCCCCAGCGGATTGGCAGCAGATAACCACAATAAATGATTCAAATATCGATAATTTTGAAATATTATTTCAATGATTGTATTTGACAAGTCATTTTCTAATCATTAGCTAGCCCGCTCTTGCTTACCCTATTGCAGTGCAACATAGGCAAGCGGCTTAACATATAAGGATTCTCCAGTGCCCGAAAAATCCGGCGCCGAAATTTTGATTGATATCCTGGTTGAACAGCGCGTGGACACCGTATTCGGTTACCCCGGCGGTGCAGTCCTGCCCATTTACGATGCTTTATTTCAGCAGAAGAAAATTAAACATGTCCTCGTCCGGCATGAGGCGGGCGCTGCGCATGCGGCGGAGGGTTATGCCCGCGCAACGGGTAAACCCGGCGTTGTGCTTGTCACATCCGGCCCCGGCGCCACCAATGCTGTTACCGGCATTGCAGATGCGTTCATGGATTCCATCCCGTTGATCGTCCTGACAGGTCAGGTTGCGACCAATTTAATCGGCACCGACGCCTTTCAGGAGGCCGATACCGTTGGCATAACGCGCCATTGTTCCAAGCATAATTATTTGGTGAAAGATCCTGCCGAACTCGCAACGGTCGTGCGAGAGGCTTTTGCCATTGCCACCAAAGGACGTCCCGGCCCGGTTGTCATCGACATTCCCAAAAACGTGCAGGTCGCGACGGCGAGTACCGATGTAAAGCGCCCTGCCCGATCGCGCTTCACTTATGCGGGCGAAGCCGACTATGCCGAAATCAACCGCGCGGTCGAATTGATTGCCAATGCCAAGGCGCCGATATTGTACACAGGCGGCGGCATCATCAATTCGGGCCCCGCCGCAAGTGCCGCACTGCGCGAGCTGGCCGAACTGACCGGTGCGCCCGTGACATCCACCCTGATGGGCCTTGGCGCATATCCCGCCTCTGGTGACGCTTGGTTGGGTATGTTGGGCATGCACGGCACATATGAAGCCAATATGGCCATGAACCAATGCGACGTCATGGTTTGCCTTGGCGCACGTTTTGACGACCGCGTAACGGGCCGCTTGGACGCATTTTCACCCGATAGCGTCAAAATCCATGTCGATATCGACCGCAGTTCGATGAATAAAACTGTGCGCGTTGACCTGCCTATTGTCGCTGACGTTGGCACGGCCATGCAGCAGATGATCGATGTCTGGAAAGGCCGGAAAACCAAAAAACAGCCGCTGACCGAATGGTGGGCACGCATCACGGGCTGGCGGGCCGTTAATTGCCTCAATTATCCCGGCAGCACGCAGGAAATCATGCCGCAATATGCGATTGAGCGCCTGTTTGAAGCCACAAAGGATAAAGCGCCGATCATCACGACCGAAGTTGGCCAGCATCAGATGTGGGCGGCGCAGCATTTCCATTTTGATGCGCCAAACAAGTGGCTGACCAGCGGCGGCCTTGGCACCATGGGCTATGGCCTGCCTGCCGCAATTGGCGCGCAAATGGGCCATCCGGACGCGCTTGTGATCGATATCGCCGGCGAGGCATCGATCCAGATGAACATTCAGGAAATGGCAACAGCAACGCAGTATCGCTTGCCGGTGAAGGTCTTCATCCTCAACAATGAATGGATGGGCATGGTGCGCCAATGGCAAGAGCTGACCTATGAAAGCCGCTATTCCGAAAGCTATTCGGACAGCCTGCCTGATTTCGTCGCTTTGGCCGAAGCTTATGGCTGGAAAGGCATTCGGTGCGATGACCCCGCCAAGCTCGATGATGCCATTGCCGAAATGCTGGCATATGACGGGCCCGTAATGTTCGATTGCCGCGTGCACAAAACGTCGAACTGTTTCCCTATGATTCCATCGGGCGCAGCCCATACGGACATGATCCTGAGTGCAGACCAAGTATCGGGCACCATGGATGACGAAGCAAAGGCGCTCGTATAATGCATATCAAGCAAGAACTTACCGAGCGGCATGTGCTGACGCTCACGGTCGATAATGAAGCGGGAACATTGGCCCGCATCGCCGGCATGTTCACGTCGCGCGGCTACAATATCGATAGTCTTACCGTGGCCGATATCAGCGAAGACCATACGACAAGCCGGATCACGATTGTCACAAAGGGACCGCCGCCCGTGATCGACCAGATCATTGCGCAATGCGAACGCCTCATTCCCGTGCATAAAGTCACTGACCTCACCGAAGCCGGGCCACATGTGGAGCGGGAACTTGCATTGGTAAAAGTCCACGGCACTGGTGACCAACGTGTTGAGGCGATGCGCCTTGCTGACATTTATCGCGCACGCGTCATCGACGCCACGGTCAACAGCTTCATTTTCGAAATCACGGGTGGCCCTGAAAAGATCGACACTTTTGTAAAGTTGATGCGCGAAGTTGGGCTGGTCGAGGTTGGTCGGACTGGCATTGTCGGCCTAATGCGCGGAGCCGACGCGAGTTAATGGAGATATCGTCACCCCGGAACCGAAGCCGTGCAAAGCACAACGCGTTCTAGGGTTTTGAAAATACGCCGTTGAAAGTAAGACCCTGAAACACGTTCAGGGTGACGGCAACGAAGAAGGACGGAAGAATGAAAGTATATTATGACGCAGATTGCGACTTGGGCCTTATCAAAGACAAAAAGGTCGCGATTATAGGCTATGGTAGCCAGGGCCATGCCCACGCACAAAACCTGCGTGACAGCGGCGTGGCGGATGTCGCTATCGCCCTGCGCGCTGGGTCGGCAACAGCCAAAAAGGCGGAAGCTGCTGGCTTCAAAGTCTTGGCCAATGCCGACGCGGCCGCTTGGGCCGATATCCTCATGGTGCTTGCGCCTGACGAACATCAGGCCGCGATTTACGCCGATGATCTGCACGCAAATATGAAACCCGGCGCGGCTTTGGCTTTTGCCCATGGCCTCAATATCCATTTTGGCCTGATTGAACCGCGCACCGACATTGACGTTATCATGATCGCACCCAAGGGCCCCGGCCATACCGTGCGCAGCGAATATCAAAAAGGTGGCGGCGTCCCTTGCCTAATCGCCGTTGCACAGGATTCGAGCGGCAACGCCCATGACATTGCGCTTGCTTATGCCAGCGGCGTTGGCGGCGGACGTAGCGGCATCATCGAAACCAACTTCCGTGAAGAATGTGAAACCGATTTGTTCGGTGAGCAGGCCGTGTTGTGCGGCGGGATCACGCACCTCATCCAAGCCGGTTTCGAGACGTTGACCGAAGCGGGCTATGCGCCAGAAATGGCCTATTTCGAATGCTTGCATGAAACCAAGCTGATTGTGGACCTCTTGTATGAAGGTGGCATTGCAAACATGCGTTATTCGATTTCGAATACCGCAGAATATGGCGACATCACTACAGGGCCACGGATCATTACCGACGAAACCAAGGCGGAAATGAAGCGCGTTCTTGCCGACATTCAATCGGGTCGTTTCGTCAAGAATTTCGTGCTCGATAACCGCGCTGGTCAGCCAGAACTGAAGGCCGCACGCAAGGCAGCGGCAGCGCATCCCATTGAGGCAACGGGCGCACAGCTGCGCGCAATGATGCCATGGATTGCAAAGAATAAGTTGGTGGATCAGGCGAAGAACTAATCGCTTTTTCCTAGCTTGACTCATTTGGGGGAGGCATCGACACTGATGCTTCCCCTTTTTGCTATCTGGAGCAGACTCATGCGTAAGCTTTTATGTGCCCTTCCCCTCTTGTTCGCTGTGCCATTGATCGCGCAAAGCGCCCCGCAAATGCCCGGAACAATGGACGTCGCCCGCGTTACCGCTGGAACCTACAACACCGACCCCGGCCATACATTGATCGGCTGGCGCGTGAGCCATTTTGGTTTCAATGATTATTTCGGCATTTTCGGCGATGCGACGGGAACGCTGACACTTGACCCCGCCAATCCGAATGCTGCCAAGGTGGATATCACTATTCCTGTCGGCAAGGTCACGACCGCAAGTGCTGGCCTGACGGGACATCTGCTGCGCGCAGGCAAGGACGGCGGCAAGGCAGACTTTTTTGGCCCGGCCCCAGCCGATGCCAAATTCGTCTCAACCCGCGTGGTGGCATCGGGCACCAGCGCCAAAATCACGGGCGACCTCACGCTGAACGGCGTCACTAAGCCAGTCGTTCTGGACGCCACATTTTCAGGGGCCGGCAATAACCCGTTCAACAAGAAAGCCACCGTCGGCTTTCACGCCACCTCCGTCATCAAACGCAGCGCATTCGGCATAAGCTATGCCGTCCCGATGATCTCGGATGACGTGACATTGGACATCAGCGTTGCGTTTGAAAAAGCCAGCTAAGGTCTAAATATTATCACGCAAAGCCGCGAAGGCGCAAAGGGAAGGAAATTGAAAAACCTTCTTCTTTGTGTCTTTGCGGCTTTGCGTGATAAAAATATTGAGTGGTCGGTTGCCGCAAAAGAAGCGCAAGAAATGCGCTACGTCGTCCTCCCCCTACAGAAAAAAATTGACAATAACCCAAAATAACAACATTTTAGTCATCCGGTCCACAAAACGCCTAATCAGAGAGGGAAACCTATGATTGTGTTGGGTGAAGCCGAAACAAACCCGGTCTCGCAAGGATATGGCCATTCGGCATCCGACGTTCGCGGGGCAATATCGCAGCGGGTATTGCAATCGGGTATTGCAATAACGTGCGCACGGTCTTGGGAGCGATCAATGCCCTACGCATTTCGTGGAACAGCCCTATTGTTTCTTTTGCTCGGAAATACCCCGCCGGATCAAAAACCGACTGACATAATCGTCACTGCGCCAGCGCGTGCACATAAAGAACTCAAAAAACAAACGCTGAATTTCGTAAGAACTATTTCAGATACAGCAGAACAAAACCAATTCTCCCGCCGTGATGATCCGTTTTGCATCAAGATCGTGGGAATTGATCTTGCATATCATGACTTGATACGAAAAAAAATTCGGGAAACTGCAACAGTAGCAAGAGCACCCAAAGAGGCATCGGAGGGATGTCGGCCCAATATACATGTTATGTTTTCAAAGGACGGCGATGCACTTATGGCGGCTTTGAAACGCAGATATTCTGCCATAATCGGCGCGCAACCAATCCGGAAAATTGACGAGCTTATGCAGTCAAAAAAGCCTGTGCGATGGTGGTACGCTACAGAGGGTAGACGAACAGGAAACGTCGCCAGCTTGATTTCCACCGGCTACGAGATTGATCTTAAATCTACGGTTATCATCGTCGATATAAGTCAGTCCAACGGATATCCGTTGGAATCTGTGGCGAGCTACATCTCCATGATCGCATTTGCCCAAATTAACGGCGCAACGCAGGAAGCTATCGGCAATTCATCGATTTTGGGCATGTTTAACAATGATAAGCCACGAATAGAGGCGCTACGTAACCTGACCATCTGGGATCGTGCGTATTTGCATGCGCTGTATAAAATTGCGCCAGACAGGCCTATTTGGCAGCAGCAAAAGCGCCTCAGAGGTGCAATGGTGGAATATATCCAAGAGAATTAGGGCCGGGACTGCGTAAATCCACCTTTGAAAAAGCCAGCTAAGGTCTAAATATCATCACGCAAAGCCGCGAAGGCGCAAAGATAAGGAAATTGAAGAATCTCCTTCTTTGTGTCTTTGCGGCTTTGCGTGAGAAAATTGGGCAGAACAAAACAGGCAGCAGTCTGGCGACTGCATCGCCGAGCGAAATCCCAGCCCAAAACATTGTCACCCCCGACGTGATCGGAGGTCCATGGTCTGACCCGTCATTTTAAACTTCCGCCGCAGGCCATGGATCCCCATGCGCGAGGATGACAGTGGTAGGTGATTAAACTGCTGGAGCGCACTTACCCCAAATAGCGAGTATCAAGGCTGGCTTTCGCTGCGCGATATTCCGCCTCAAGCTGGTCAACGAATTCTGCAACGGTTTTGACAGCTTTAACCGCGCCAATGCCTTGGCCCGAGCCCCAAATGTCTTTCCACGCCTTGGCTTCACTGTTGCCGCCGGAACCGAAGTCCATCGTAGAAATGTCGCCCTTGGGCAGGTTGTCAGGATCCATCCCAGCGCGCTCAATCGATTGGCGCAGATAGTTGCCGCTGACGCCGGTGAACAGGTCGGAATAGACAATGTCGGCGGCCTTCGCGTCCACGATATCTTCCTTATAACCGTCAACCGCGTTCGCTTCCTTGGTCGCGATGAAAGCGCTGCCGATATAGCCAAAATCTGCGCCCATGGCCTGTGCTGCAAGGACCGAGGCACCATGCGCGATAGAGCCGGACAAAGCGACAGGCCCGTCAAACCATTCGCGGATTTCACGCATCAACGCGAAAGGCGACGTCACGCCGGCATGACCGCCAGCGCCAGCGGCAACTGGAATGAGGCCATCGGCGCCCTTTTCGATTGCCTTGCGTGCGAACCGGTCATTGATGACGTCATGCAACGCAATCCCGCCCCAGCTATGCACGGCTTTGTTCAATTCTTCCTGCGCGCCCAGCGAGGTGATGGTGATTGGCACCTGCCATTTGGCACAAATGGCAATATCTTCCTGCAGCCGGTTATTCGACTTATGGACAATCTGGTTCACCGCATAAGGCGCGGCGGGACGATCAGGATTGTCACGATTATGGGCCGCCAGCTCTTCGGTAATCTGATGCAGCCATTCGTCCAATTGGCTTGCAGGACGTGCATTGAGCGCCGGAAACGACCCGACAACACCCGCCTTACACTGTGCGATGACCAGTTCTGGCCCGGACACGATGAACAGCGGTGAGCCGATCACTGGAAGCCGAAGATTATCAAAAATTGCCGGAAGTGCCATGCGTCGAATCCCTTGTTAAATCATCAATTAAATGCGGGTTAGCCACAGCGCGTAGCGGCTGTCAAACCCACCTTTTTGAACGGGCTATGCCGTAGGGTAAGGTGCTCCGGCGCGCGTGCTTTACCCCGCCCCAATGTTTGCCATAGCTGCAGATGCAAGGCCTGAAGGCAAATACCACCGGAGCGCTCCAGCGCAGATACACTGCATCGCTGCGGTGGATTTTGTCCTAAGCGCCGTTAGCAGCGCTCAGAATGGCCCTGACGGACGCTGTGGCCACATCCTGACTGATACCGACGCCAAATATAATCGGTCCGTCACCCACGCGGCATTCGACATAAGCAGCGGCGCGGGCATCGGTGCCATGGCCAATAGCATGCTCGCTATAGTCGATGATATCCAGCCGCCCGCCCAGCGCGTCCTCCAATGCGTTGGCAAGGCTGGAAATCAGGCCGTTACCACGTCCGCTGACGCTTTGTTCGACGCCATCTATGCGGATATTACCCGCAAATATGCGTTCGTCCTTTTGCCGCTGGCTTTGGGTTTCGTGGAAATCGATTAACAGGAACCGGCCATCGCCCTTTAGATAATAACGCTTTTCAAACGCCTCCCAAATATCACCGCTGGTCAGTTCGCGTCCGGTACTGTCGGACAATGCTTGAACGGTAGTCGAAAAATTCGCCTGCATCCGTTTGGGCAGCTTCAAACCTTGGTCCTGCTCGATCACCCAAGCCACGCCGCCCTTGCCGCTTTGCGAATTGACGCGAATGACGGCTTCATAATTGCGGCCCAAATCGGCGGGATCAATGGGCAAATAGGGCACGCGCCAGATTTCGTCATTCTGCCGTTCTTGTGCCGCGAACCCTTTTTTAATCGCGTCCTGATGCGACCCTGAAAAGGCGGTGAATACCAATTCGCCAGCATAAGGATGGCGCGGGTGTACGGGCAACTGGTTGCAATATTCGACCGTCTGAATGACCTCGTCAATGTCGCTAAAATCCAGGCCAGGATTCAATCCTTGGGTATACATGTTCAGCGCCAGCGTCACCAAATCGACATTGCCGGTGCGTTCACCATTGCCGAACAGGCAACCTTCGATGCGGTCACCGCCTGCCAGCAAGCCCAGCTCGGCGGCGGCGATGCCGCTGCCGCGATCATTGTGGGGATGCAGGCTGATGACGACATGATCGCGCGCGCTGATGTTGCGGCACATCCATTCGATCTGATCGGCATAGACATTGGGCATGGCGGCCTCAATCGTCGCTGGCAGATTGAGGATCAGTGGCTTTGCCGCCGTGGGTTGCAGCACGTCCATCACCGCTTCGCACACCTCAAGGCTGAATTCGAGTTCCGCCGTCGAAAATGTTTCCGGGCTATATTCGAAATGCCAGTCGGTTTGCGGATATTTCGTCGCTTGCTCTTTCAGGATATGCGCGCCTTCGATAGCGATCGCCTTCACGCCCGCCTTGTCGAGGTTGAAGACGATATCGCGCCACGCCGGGCTGACCGCATTGTAGAGATGGACAATTGCGCGCGGCGCGCCAGCCATGCTCTCGAACGTTTTTTCAATCAGGTCGCGCCGCGACTGGGTCAGGCTTTGGATCGTAACGTCATCCGGAATGCATCCGCTGTCGACGAGCCCGCGAATAAAGTCGAAATCCGTGGCACCCGAACTTGGGAAGCCAACCTCAATCTCTTTTACGCCGACCTTCAGCAACAGGTCAAAAAAGCGTTTTTTCTTCTCCGTCCCCATGGGGTCGATGAGCGCTTGGTTTCCATCGCGCAGGTCGGTGGAAAGCCAACGTGGCGCGCGGTCGATAGTCCGCGTCGGCCATATACGGTCGGGCAGATCAACTTGGGGAAAAGGGCGGTATTTACGTGATGGGTCAGAAAGCATCATGATAAGTGGCAACTTCGCTAAGACGCCCGGTTCACGGGCTATTAAAATTTGCGGTGGTAAAATTTGCGGTGGTGTGGCCCTTAGGCGGGTTGCCGAACGAGGTCAGCAAAACAGGCACGCCTAAGGGCGTGTAAGTCGAAGTAGAAGCGAAAGGTCGAAAGCCACATTCATTATGGTCCTGCGATAGCCAACTGCAACAACATCCGTCCAGTGCAAAAATGCATAGCATCTATTTTGTTGCAAAATGCTGCCCCGTAAAAGCGGTGCAGCAAGCTGCGTTAAATTTCGACTTGGCTACCCAACTCCACCACCCGATTGCTGGGCAGTTTGAAAAACTCCATCGCATTGGCGGCATTGCGCAACATCCACGCAAATATCTTTTCCCGCCAGATCGCCATGCCGGGCATTTTGGATGCAATCAATGTCTGACGCGACAGGAAAAAGCTGGTGTGCATCATGTCAAATTTAGGCCCGCACAAATCAACTAAGTCCAACGTCGCTGGCACATTGGTCTCTTCCAAAAAGCCAAAGCGCATTTTTACGCGGTAGAAACCTTCACCCAAATCCTTACAGATGATGCGATCAGAGCTCACAACATAAGGCACATCCTCAATCTGCACCGTCAGGATGATGACGCGCTCGTGCAAAATACGATTATGCTTAATGTTATGCAGCAAAGCCGAAGGAACACCGCTCGCTGCCGACGCCATAAATATCGCCGTGCCTGGCACGCGGGTCGCGCTATTGGCAGCAGACTTTATGAAAATCTCCATTGGCATCGTGCTTTCTGCCATGCGTTCGCGCATCAAAGCGCGGCCACGCGACCACGTCGTCAATAATGTGAAGATGACTAAGCCGATTACCAAGGGCACCCATCCGCCCGATGGCACCTTCAACAAATTGGCGCCCAAATAGGCAAAGTCGACGATGAAGAACAAAGCGAGGATCGGCAGCGCTTTCCACTTTGGCCATTTCCACAATGACAGCAGGACCACCGCAATCAAACAGGTATCAATGAACATCGCGCCGGTCACCGCAATACCATAAGCTGCGGCAAGGTTGGACGATGACTGGAAGAATAAAACCAGCAACAAAACCATCACCGCAAGGCCCCAGTTAATCGCCGGAATGTAAATCTGCCCCGCGGCCTTTTCGCTGGTGTGTAATATGCTGAGGCGCGGCATGAAGCCGAGCTGAATTGCCTGCTGCGTTAACGAAAACGCGCCGGAAATAACGGCTTGGCTGGCGATGATGGCGGCCATGATCGTGAGAAAAATGACTGGCGTGCTGATCAGTTCTGGCACCATCAGGAAAAACGGGTCGCGGATAGCAACCTGCGCCTCTTCGGGGGTCATGGACAATATCATTGCCCCCTGCCCCATATAATTGAGCATCAGCGCAGGCAGAACGAAGAACAGCCAGCTAAACTTAATGGGCCGCCGTCCGAAATGCCCCATATCGGCGTAAAGCGCCTCCGCACCCGTCACGGCAAGAACGACGGTGCCCATTGCCACAAAGGCCCGAAAACCATCAATATAGAAAAAATAAAACGCATTCATGGGGTTCAAAACGTCGAAGATGATCGACGGCATCTTAACCAGATGCATGAGACCCAAGCCCGCCAATGTCGCGAAATAGACCAGCATGATTGGCCCAAACCAAGCCCCCACCTTCGCCGTCCCGCGTGACTGAAATGCAAATAACGCGCCGATAATCACAACAGCTATCGGCAATATCCATGCGCTAAAGCCTTCGTTCACATATTTCAGACCTTCCGCCGCCGACAAGATCGACATGGCGGGCGTAATCATGGAATCTCCATAAAACAGCGCGGTTGCAAACACCCCAAGCATGACAAAAGGCGCTGTCCATTTCGCGCCAGCCGTCTGCCGGTTGATCAGCGCCAAAAGGGCAAGGCTTCCGCCCTCGCCCTTATTGTCGGCTTTCATAATGGTGAAGACATATTTGAATGTCACCACGATCATCATCGACCAGAACACAAGGCTCAACACACCCTTGATGTGCATCGGGTCGGGGGTTATCGGGTGATGGCCAGCAAAGGTTTCACGGAATGCGTAAATCGGACTGGTGCCGATGTCGCCAAAGACAACGCCAACAGTGCCCACGCATAAGGCCAACAGCGACCCTTTTGGGGCATGGCTGTGATGGTGATCCTGATCGCTATGACCGAAATCGTCTGCTTGCGGTCCAACCATATTGTTTCCCCGGCTTATGCCCCAAACGCCACCTTTCCCGTGACTGGGGCGCGGTCAATAGCATGGAGCACTGCCCTTCACAACACAGCAATTCTGTGTTCGAAATCTATAAAACTAACTTATAATCAATTACTTGGAATTGATATTTAACTCTGATTCTGTCGCCTGCGCTTGCAAGGCCTTAGCCGCCTGCAGTTGCGACTCAATCCGTGTTTTCCATTTGGCTTTCGGTGTTGCCAGTGAAACGGTTTTCTCCCAGTGCAAAATCGCCCCATCAAGGTCGCCTGCAAACAAACGCGCGAGCCCCGCAAAATAATAAGGCGCAGGATAGTTAGGCCGAATGGCCCGCGCTTTATCGAACGCCAATACTGCGGGCGGGTACATTTGCCCCTCGCTGGCCAGCATCAATTGCAGGCCAAGTGCGGACCATAAATCGGCATTCTGCGGCTCAGTGCGTAAGCCTGACTGGATATAAGACGCAGCCAAAGGATAATCACCCTGCTTGGCAAAGGAATCCGCCGTCACAAGCCAGCGCTTCGCACTGCCAAAGCTCTCGTCCATATCCGCACGGATCTCGACCAGCTGCGTTGCGCCGGCTGCACTGGCCTCCAGCGGCTGTGCTGGCGCGGGCGGTAAAGACGGACGCCCCTGCAGGGCATAGCCGGTCATTCCCAACAAAACTGCTGCCGCAGCAACTTGCCACAATCCCTTTGACGACCGCACGCAATATACCAGCACAGACAGGCTGAGGAGCGATAACAACGCTAATGCAAGCCAACCGTTCATGTGCGCCTCCGAAACAATCCGCGGGCAAGCCAAATTGAAGCGAAGAATATCAAAAAGGGCGCGATCCAGAGCAAAAGTCCGGCACCCTTCATATCCGGTTCAAAACTGACCCATTCACCATAACGGTCGATCATCCAGCTGCGAATGGCTTGTGGTTTCTGACCCGCGGTGATTTGTTGACGCACCTCGGCACGCATAGTGCCGGCCATATCGGCATCGCTATCTGCAATAGATTGCCCCTGACATTGAATGCAGCGCAGCCCGTGCATCAGACGCATGGCTTCTGCTTCCTTTGCGGGATCGGCGAGTTGCCGGTTGGCCAGCGCTGACCAGTGCCACAACGGCAATTAGGGCCAACAACAACGCTGATGCTTGGGCTTCATGACTGTTCCCTAAATGCATCTGCCGACGCTTCCGCACGGCGCATGGAAAGATAGCTAGAAACGATCAGCCAAATCATAGCGACGCCCGTGACCGCGAATGACGCGATGATGAAAGGTGCGTGGGGCATTAGCCTTGCGCCATCCGGCGCATCCGCGCTTCAATCCGCATCTCCGCCAATGCAGCGCGCATCCGCATCAGCACAAGCGCGCCGAACAACAGGCTGAAACCTGCGACGGCAACAAACAAGGGCACCAAATACGCGGT
>NZ_CAMDCK010000009.1 GCF_945890115.1 Sphingorhabdus sp. EL138 | reverse complement strand
TCTCGAGGCCAAGCTCATCGAATGGGAGAACTTCTACAACTTCAACCGACCGCACGGTGCTTTCAACGGAAAAACACCCTATGAAGCCCTTCGCGAAAGGCTATAATCTCTCCCAGTCGATGTCCCGCTAGATCGTCAACCTTACACCTGGCGGATATCCATTCCTTGCCGACAATATATGGTATGACGCTGTAAGACCTTTTTTCAAAGGCGAGCTAATCATTGGGCGCGATTTGATGGAAATTTGATGCGCTCCATCGAAGCTGCCATCACTCCATCTCGGTAGAATTTGAAGAAACAAAGAGGTTTAGACCCCCAAGGGAAAATTCTACACCATTGCCCTGCACTGCCGCCCTTATTTAGCCAGCGCCGAGCCTGTCAAAATTCTGCTGACCCAGTTGATATTCTGGTCAGCACTGGCATAGCCTGCCTGCATCGGCGATACGGCAATGCAGCTGAGATGGAGAAAGGATTCATCTTGTAATTGCTCGGCTGAAGGCTTGGCCGGATTTTGACCGAGTGACAAACCAGGCAGCGCCGGGATATCCATCTTATACGTCCGCGCCATTTCTTTCATTTCAGGCGATGCGCTAGCAGCCATATTTTCGGAAAAACTTAGAGTATAGGCGTTATAGGTTCCTATTTTGGAAGCGCAGAATTTCGTTCCCTTGGCCTCATTAGGGAAATTGATGTTCAGCGCCAAACCGGCCGGAAGCATCCGCCCACCCTTTGATGCGACATCCAAAGCGCGCACCAGTTCGGCACTTTTTGCGGCGATGGCGGGGGATTGTGCATTGTCTAAATCGGGGCCAGCACTGTTCTGCCCCGCACTCAAGGCAATTGCCGGCAGACCGCGCAACGCTGCAAATTGCGCTGCGCTAATTGTACCGCTGCTAATGGCAATTGCACCGACATTTTGTCCTTCATTGGGGCCAGAGAGCACGAGATCCGGCGCCTTCCCCCAACGTTTCATTGCGACGATATCCAACCCGTATAACACCGCCATGACTGGCGTGGAGTTCACATAATAAAAATCACTGCCCAGACCTTCACGAGTCATCGGGCCAGCGCCGGTCGCACCTGCATTGGCAGCGTTGTTGCGGCAAGCGGACTCGAGCGGAGCGAGTGGGCGCAACCCTAAAGCTGCGCCCATCCCGCTTTGGTTCTGACAGGGAACTGATACGATCACATCATGGCCATCGGCCTTTAACGCCTTGTATAGCGCGACAACATTGCTGGTCAGACCGTCATCATTTGTGATGACGATATGGCGCGTTTCAGCAGCAAGCGGGCCGGTGAAAGCCAAAAATGCTGCGGTAGCAAGTAGGTAACGCATATCGAGTCCCTTATGGATCATAAGTTAAAGCGCAGACCTAAGGTCATCGCTCTTAGCCTTACATCTGGATTTTGGCTTCAACGCCAAAGGTTCTGGGTTCGTTAAAGAAACCCTGTACGCCAGAACGCGGCGCTCCACCTTTGTAGAACAGATGTTCTTGGTTGAAAAGATTCCGCGCCCAGACCGCGATGGTGAGTTTTGCATCTGACGTACCCACATCAATGTCGGCAAAAGCAATGCGACCGTTAAAGATAAGGGCCTTTTCACCCTTTGGCTGCGCATATCGAACGGCGCGGGTGACGGGGTCGAATTCCGTATCAGTATAGTTGCCGTAAAAGCCATCATTGAAGTTACCATCAAGATGTGCGCGGATCGTAAAATCCTTTAACGGCAGCTCATAGTCGATCGCTGCACTTGCAGTATTTTCAGGCGTATAAACCTGATAAATGGGGACCGGTACCGTAATAAAAACGTTTCCGGGTTGTGGAAACGGATTAAGCGTCGCGGGAATTTTGACGCTGTTATAAGCATAGCTTGCCGACAGCGTTAGCCCAGTAACAGGGGCCAAGTTAAATTCCGCTTCAAAGCCTTTCAACTTACCCGTGCCCGGGGCATTCACCGTGTCCGAAGTTGTGCGTGTTGTGGCAACGCGGACGCCGTTGACGATATCTTCATACAGGCCGAAAAAATCGAGCTGAATGGATTTATAGTCGCCTTGATAGGCAGCAACATTAAGCCGCGCCCGTCCGTCGAGAAATTCGGCCTTAGCGCCAATTTCAAACATCGAAACGGTTTCAGGATTAAATGGCGCATAGCTTAGCGAGCGCGAGTTTGCGCCGCCTGATTTATAGCCAGTGCTCCATTTGCCATAAATAAGGATATCTTCAGACGCATCGATGGACAGGTTTACCAGCGGGTCAAAACGCGACCACGCGGCGTCCAACGGCACTGGCCGGGTAACATTGACACCATTGATGGGGATAGTTGGCGTCGTGCCGTTAATGGTGAAAAGCTCGCCCACCTTTTCGTCTCGCGTCCAACGACCGCCAAGGGTCAGGTGCAATACATCATTGGCAACTGGCGGCGTGTAGGTAGCCTGCCCATAAACACCCATGCTGGTGGTTTCAACGCGGCTGGCGCGCTGAACAACTTGCGTCGCATAATCAATTTGACGGACCGCGATGGCCGTTCCAGCAGCGTCAGTGAATTGCAAAGTGTTGAACGCTTTTGCGCTATCCTCTGCATTCTCCCGATAATAAAGCGCACCAGCCGCAAATTTCAAACGTTCGAAATCCCCAATGACCTGAAATTCCTGGCTCATCTGATCTTGGGCAAATGGTGCCAGACTGTAACGGCCGAATTGAAAGCCAACGAAGCTGGCCGTCGGGTTTGCGGATGTCCGTGGTTGCTGAAGCGACACAATGTTAATCGCGTTGTCATACTGTGCCTGCGTCATATCGCGATAAGACGAAATGGATTTTAAGGTCAGGTTGCTAGTCGCGTCCCAGTTCAAACCGACGCGAATGCCCTTTGTGTTTCCGACACTGGCATCTTGCGGCATGCCCACTGGGGTACTCGATGCGCGCCGCGGCTGCACAATCGGCAAATCGGAAAGACGGTTAGGCAAGATTGCCGGTGAGGTGGCCGTGGCTGGGGCGCCTACTGGAGCTTCTACTAATTGCAGATAATTGGTGCTCGTGGCGTCACGGGCAATATCGGCAGCGAAATTGGCCGTAAAATTGGCGGACGGTCGCCACTGCAACTCTGCGCGGAAACCGCGTTTGTCAAAGCTGGCAAAATCTAGGGCACCCGGGAATGGGTTTTTCACAAATCCGTCGCGCTTTGTGAAAATCCCATCAAATTTCAGGCTGATGTTATTTGTCTCGGGCAGGTCGAGATGGGCTTCGGCTTTATAGCTTCCGTAATTGCCAAGGCCTAAAGTGGCCCCAAGTCCAAATTCCCCGCTCGGTCTTTTGGTGACAATGTTTACCGCGCCACCTTCGGTATTACGCCCAAAAAGGGTACCTTGCGGTCCTTTAAGCACTTCGATGTTCTCAACATCGTATAATGCAGTTCCCAAACCTTGAGCACGCCCCATATACACACCGTCGATGTAAACGCCGACGCCTTGATCACGTGCTGGCTGGTTGCTGTCGGACAAAACACCAACGCCGCGCACGTTGATGATGAGCGCGCCTGGACGCGAAAAAAATGGTGCGACGCGCAGCGAAGGAATGGCGCCATCACCCAGATCAAGCAGCGATTGAATATGGCGGTTTTCAATTCCCTCGCTGCCCAATACGGATATGGAGATAGGAACATCCTGCAGATTTTCGGTACGCTTTTGAGCTGTCACGACGATATCCGACAAGCCGGCAACTTCGTCCTCAGCTACTTCCTGAGCCATCGCCGCGTTGGTTGAGTAAACAGCCAAAATCGCTGCTACCGACACTGTGGCAAACTTGTTTAAGCTTCGTTTTGCAGATTTCGAAATATACGGCATGAATGCTATCCCCAGTTAATTGGGGGCGGGGTAGTTCCGCAAAAAGACTCTATCATTGTGGCAATATTTCACATGTTTGGCAGCTTGCCATATTTCAGTCACATAAATGCAAAGCTTTCTATTGGTAAAATGGTGAGAGATTTACTGGCAGGCGTGGCAACCATCATCACCAACTCGCAAATCCCGATATTGTCGGTCAACGATTACCGCGCGATGTGTTAGTTCGCCTGCTCAACTGACAGCTGAAAGGCCGGCCGAGAGGATAGCAATAGCTTCGCGTTACAGGGCCAATCGATCGGCCCAATGCGCATGGGTCCCGCTGCTGATTTTATGCGGAAGGGCGATCCGGCAAACGGGTCCTTCTGCAAACCGCTTGCAGTCGATCAATATACATTCCGATGTCCCGCGATTTTCGTCCGTGACAAAACTGACGAGATAGCCATCATCTTCGTCCACCGCACCGACGCGCGGGGCAAAGGGTGCCTCACTGCCGTAGCGCCCCTCAGGAAGCTCTAAGGACCATGACTCTCCCGTGACCATGTCATGCTTCACAAAGCCGTTAAACAGGAACCAGCCGGGCTTAGAAGTCGTGCTATAGGCATATCTATAGGGCAACCCCAGATAACGCTGGTTCATCATCCCGAATTCGAGAATGCGGTCATCGAGCCGCTCTTCGCGCGTCGTGCCGTCGGTCAAGTTGAAACGCCAGCGGTGCAGCTTTGGCTTGAAGCTATGTTCGTCGACATAAGCCATCATATGGCCGTAGCCGTCCGCATTTTCGAGTGGCGGCGGATAAGGATCTTCTTCGAAATAGCCATCGAGTATCACTTCGTCGCCGTCTTCATAGGCGTTAATGAAGTGCAGGACGAATGTCGGGTCGGCCTCAAACCAGCGGATATCTTCTGGCTGCCCATAACGCGGGATGAGCGCAAAACGCGACGGTAGCCCTTCATGCAACCGCGTCACATGGACATTGCGCTTCAGCAATTCTTCGTCCCAGAAAAGCGGAAAGTCGCACAATATTGACCAGTTTTGCGTAAACATCATGTCATGCGGCAGGCGCGGCCCCGGCAACGGAATGGGCACATAATGCGCCAGCTTGCCATCATGATCAACGACGCCATAATGCATATAAGGCGCGTGCTTGGAATAATTGAAGAACAATAATTCGCCGGTGCGCCCGTCCACCTTGGGATGCGCGGAAATACCATCAAGCGGCACCCAAGACGCCACGCCCTCTTGCTCCAATGTTTCGGGGTCAAGAACATAGCCCTCTCCGCATTGGTAGAAAGTCGACACAGCTTTGCCTGCGTGCACAATGATGTCGGTGCTGGAGGAATCCTTCAGACTGCCATGCGCGCCAAATCCGGGGCGTTTGGACACGCCCGTTTTATCCATCAGCCCGCCCCATAAGGATCCGCCCGCATCCTGCTCCGCCTGAAAACAGCGGGTGCGAACGAAGCGGTTGCGATAGCTGGCCTTGCCGCCGGAAAAATCGATCTGGTGGATCATGCCATCGCCGTCAAACGGGTGGTAGCGGCCCAAGGGTTGATGCAGCGGGTTTTCGGTATTGCGCAAATAGATGCCGTCAATGTCGTCGGGAATGCGACCCTCGATGACATCAAGGTCAGTCGCGGTAACTTCCTCATGCTGCGGCGTCCACGCCCCGTTGAGATAGGGATGGTTGCTCGGTTGCAGCGTTGCTTTCACCGGCGGTAGTTTATCAACCCGCATTTCGCTCTCCTCTGGGCGTTCAGCCTATGTCGAATGTCACCCCTTGCGCAAGTGGCAGATTGTCGGAGTAATTTATCGTGTTCGTCGCGCGGCGCATATAGGCCTTCCATGCGTCCGAGCCGGACTCCCGGCCGCCGCCGGTTTCCTTTTCCCCGCCAAATGCTCCGCCAATTTCAGCACCTGACGTGCCGATGTTTACATTGGCAATGCCGCAATCACTTCCTTCGGCGGACATAAATAGTTCGCATTCGCGGATGTCGGTCGAGAATATGGAGGATGACAATCCTGCACCGACGCTGTTTTGCAGGGCAATGGCTTTGGCCAAATCATGATAGCGGAAGATGTACAGGATAGGCGCAAATGTCTCCCTTAATACAGGGCCATCATGCGCTGCCATCTCGACAAGCGCAGGGCGGACATAGACGCCATCCATTGCAAGGCGTTCGCCGCCGGTTACATTTCCGCCAAGTTTTCTAGCCTCATCAAGCGCTGCGCGCATGCCTGCAAAAGCCTGCTCGTCAATCAATGGCCCTGCAAGATTGTTGCCGTCAAGAGGATCGCCCACCGACATTGAGCCAGTGGCCGACTTGAGCGCCCCAACGAAGCTGTCATAAATCGCGTCATGTACAAAAAGGCGGCGTAGGCTGGTGCATCTTTGACCACTTGTCCCAAATGCAGAGAACAATAGGCCGCGAAGTGCCAATGCGACGTCCGCTTTGTCGCTGATAATCGCGGCGTTATTCCCGCCAAGTTCAAGGATGGTTTTGGCAAAGCGGGCGGCAGCAACTTGTCCGACCTTCCGACCCATTTCCGTGCTGCCTGTGGCGGAGATTAAGGCAATACGTGGATCGGTAACCAACGCCGCCCCAGTGTCGCGTCCGCCCTGAATGACTTGCGACAGATGCGCAGGTGCATCGCCGAACGCGGCAATCGCCTTTTCAAAAATCGCTTGGACCGCAGCCGCGGTTAGCGGCGTTTTCTCCGATGGCTTCCAGATCACGCTGTTGCCACACACCAAGGCCAACGCGGCGTTCCAAGCCCAGACAGCGACGGGAAAGTTAAATGCGGAAATGATGAGAACTGGACCAATGGGATGCCATTGCTCCATCATCCGGTGACCGGGCCGTTCGCTAGCGATGGTCAGGCCATGCAATTGCCGCGAGAGACCCACAGCAAAATCGCAAATGTCGATCATCTCCTGCACTTCGCCAAGTCCTTCCGACAGCGGCTTTCCACAATCAATGGTAACAAGGCGGGCAAGGTCATATTTTTGTGCACGCAATGCATTGCCAAACAAGCGGACAAGCTCCCCGCGGCGCGGCGCGGGAACGCTGCGCCAATTGAGAAAGGCGGCCTGTGATTGCGCGACGGCATCATCGATGTCGTCAACCGTCGCTGTCACCACCGCCCCGATGCGACTGCCGTCAATGGGGCTGTGCACCGCAAGATCACCGCCATCAACAATGCAGCCCAGCGTTTCGAGAAGCGTTTTCGTTTCGGCTGCTAATGCCATTATCATCCCCAGTCTTTGTCCTGCATTCCCACAGCGCATGGCAAGACGCAGAGTTGATGGCAAGGGTTGCTGTCTCGCCCGCACGCTTATAAAGGCACACAGGACGCAGATCGCTATTCAGTTAGCCTTCCCGATGGAGACAAAAATGGCCGAGTTGGCAGCATTCGATTGGTCTGACCCTTTTCGTTTAGAGGACCAACTGACCGAAGACGAGCGCATGATCCGCGATAGCGCGCGCGCCTTCGCGCAAAGCGAATTACAGCCGCGCGTGATCGATGCTTACCGAACGGAATGTGACGCGCCGGAACTGTTCCCGTTAATGGGACAGACCGGCCTGCTTGGCGCGACCATCCCAGCCGAATATGGCGGCGCTGGCGCATCTTATGTCGCTTACGGGCTAATCGCGCGCGAGATTGAGCGCGTCGATTCGGGCTATCGATCAATGGCGTCGGTGCAGTCGTCACTCGTGATGCATCCCATCTATGCTTTTGGATCGGAAGAACAAAGGCGCAAATATCTGCCGGGGCTGGCTGCGGGCACGCTGATTGGCTGCTTCGGCTTGACCGAGCCAGACGCGGGATCGGACCCTGCGGGCATGCGCACCTTCGCTAAGAAGGTTGACGGCGGCTATGTCATCAACGGATCGAAAACATGGATTTCCAACGCACCTTTTGCCGATGTCTTTGTCGTCTGGGCAAAATCCGAAGCACATGGCGGCGGCATTCGCGGCTTTGTTCTTGAAAAGGGGATGAAGGGCCTCACTGCGCCGAAAATTCAGGGGAAGCTGTCGTTACGCGCATCGACGACTGGCATGATCATGATGGACAATGTCGAAGTCGGCGAAGATGCGTTGCTGCCCGATGTACAGGGACTAAAAGGCCCGTTCGGTTGCCTCAACCGCGCCCGCTACGGCATCAGTTGGGGCGCCTTGGGTGCAGCAGAATTCTGCATGCACGCGGCGCGACAATATGGCCTTGATCGTCACCAATTTGGCAAACCGCTTGCCGCCACCCAGCTATATCAAAAGAAGCTGGCTGACATGATGACGGATGTTGCCTTGGGGCTGCAGGCATCCTTGCGCGTTGGCCGCCTGATGGACGAAGGCCAGCTTGCGCCCGATATGATTTCTATCGTTAAGCGCAACAATGTCGGTAAAGCGCTCGATATCGCCCGTGCCGCGCGCGACATGCATGGCGGCAACGGCATTAGCGAGGAATATCAGGTTATGCGCCACATGGCGAACCTAGAAACAGTCAACACCTATGAAGGCGCGCATGACGTGCACGCGCTTATATTGGGCCGCGCCATTACTGGCATAGCTGCGTTCTGAAATTACCCTTCAGCACGGACCAGTTTTGCGGCCCTCGGCTGAAAACGAAAATGGCGCATTATTGCGAATGCCTTGCGATTGGATATGGATGATCCGGTTTGTTTCCTTACGAATAACCGTCAACCCCTGACCATGCCCTTCGCAGGTGTAACTGACCGTTAGGGAATTTTCGCTCGCACGCACGACATATTGTGCGCACACTAAGCCACTATGTTGGATTTGGGTGAGGCTTTCCGATTTACCGAGGCAGATTTTGGTAGTCGGCACACTGCCGACCGTTGGTCGAAATTGCCACAATCCCCGATCAAGTGAATCAAGCAAAGCCATATTGCCATCTGGTTTTGCAACCCCCGCCGCCGCCAGCGAAAGCAAAAGCGCACCGGGGAAGGCATAAAGACGGAAAATATTGTTCATAAGCTTCTATCCGCAAACCAATATTATACAGCGAAGCGACCTATTTTTCGCTATCTATATAACATCATTTGTGATGTTTTGCACGATGATATGTAGCGCATAAACCATAAACGACGCTGCCGTCGTTGATGCGCGGTTCAATTGTTAAAACTGGCAAGGCTTATCGGAAAGCGGCGCGAACAAAATTCACAGTCAACGACGATGTCTCCGGCATCATCTGCCATTTCGGCGCGGTCAACGGCAGGAAATTTGGCAATGACATCGCGGATGTGCACGGGATCGCAGCGGCAACCCTTTGACAGACAATCGCCTTGCTCAATGCGTACTTCTTTTTCTTCATGAAACAAGCGCCAGACAATTTCCTCAAGCGGAAGCGCCGGGTCGGCAAGCTCGGCGTCAGCGATGGTCGAAGACATGACTTCGATATGTTCCCACTCAGGATGGTCGAGCCGCACATGCAACCGCTCGCGTCCTTCCTCCCCCTCGGGCAAATGCTGCACCAGCAGGCCGCCCGCAACACAGCGGCCATCAATATGGTCCACAGCAACGCGAATGAAGGTCGGGATTTGTTCGGATTGTACGAAATAATTCTGCGCCGCATCGGCGAGCGTCTCGCCTTCAAGCGGGACAATTCCCTGATAACGGCCGCCACCCTCGCTCGCGGGTTTCATCCGGTCAAAAGTGATCGCAAGATAGCCCTGTCCGAAGATGCCAGATAGCGTCGAATCCTGCGGCAGGGTGGCGGCAGTCGCGGCATCAAACTGCGCATAGCCGCGCAATGCGCCATCCTTATAGTCGCAGGCCAATAGCCGGATTGCACCTTTTTCCGTCTGCGTCTGCAGCGTGAGTTGGCTGCCCGGCTCCTTTAACGAAGCACCAAGCAGCGCAGTCAAAACTAAAGCTTCGGCCAACGTCCGCTCAATCACCGGAGGGTAAGCATGGGCCGCCAAAATCTCACCCAGCACATCGTCCAGACGCACCAGCCGTCCGCGCGCATCCCGCGCCGGTATGGAAAAGCGCAAGGGCTGGTTGGACAATGTTTCCGGTTGTTCTGGCATCATGATTTTCCAAGGCACCACAATAAAATCGACTTTTGCGCATGCAGCCGGTTTTCCGCTTCATCCCATATGACAGACTGCGGCCCATCAATCACAGCATCGGTGACTTCCTCGCCGCGATGCGCCGGCAGGCAGTGCAAGAATTTCGCGTCAGCTTTTGCCAAAGCCATCAGACGTTCGTTCACCTGATAGGGCATCATCGCCGCTATCTTATCATGCGCATGCTCTTGTCCCATGGATACCCATGTGTCGGTTACAACAACATCGGCGCCCGCTACCGCTTCGCCGGCATCGCGGGTGAGCGTGATGTTAGCTCCAGCAGCCCTTGCGACATCCATAAAATTACTGTCGCTTTCATAGCCTTCCGGGACCGCAATACGCACATTAAACTTGAACAGCCCAGCTGCCTCAACCACCGAATTCAACACATTATTGCCATCGCCAAGCCATGCAATTTCAAGGCCGGGCAACGCCTTTCCATGCTCCATAACCGTCAACAGGTCAGCAACGATCTGGCAAGGATGCGACAGATCGGTCAGGCCGTTGATGACGGGCACGCTTGCATGATGGGCCAGTTCCTCGACCTTTGCATGATCATCAGTCCGGATCATGATGGCATCGACATAGCGGGACAATACCCGCGCGGTGTCGGCAATGGTCTCGCCACGGCCAAGCTGCATCTGGCCCGATGCCATGAAGATGCTATCACCGCCCAATTGCTTCATCGCCATTTCAAACGATGTGCGCGTGCGGGTGGAATTTTTCTCAAATACCATCGCCAGCGTGTGCCCAGCAAGCGGCGCATCGGCATCTGATTTGCCCTTTGGCCAGCCAGCGCGTGCATTTTTTCTACTTATGGCGTCGTTCAGCATCGCTGCAACTGCATCGCCGCCGGCGTCGCGCAAGTTCAGGAAATGGCGCGTCATGCCGCTTGTGGCATTTGGTAGCTGGCGGCACCCGCCGACAGCTTTTCCATGAACGTCTGAATCTCGGCATCACCGATGTTCAGCGGCGGCAGCACGCGGAAGGTGTTGTCACCCGCCGCCACCAGCAACAGCCCATGATTATCCCGCAAGTGGGCGACAAAGGCACGCGTTTCATGTGTCATCATCACGCCAAGCATCAATCCCTTGCCGCGCACCCCAGTAAACAAATCCGGATAATTGCCGATAAACTGCTCAAGCGTTGAACGTAATTTGTCGCCAGTCGACCGCACTTGCGCCAGAAATTCCTCGTTCGCGACGACATCCCAAACCGCCTGACAGGCCGCCATCGCAAACGGGTTGCCACCATAAGTCGACCCATGCGTGCCAACGACCATGCCGCGCGCAGCCGCTTCGGTGGCAAGGCATGCGCCGACGGGAAAACCGCCGCCCAGGCCCTTGGCCGTCGCCATGATATCCGGAATGATGCCATATTGTTCATAAGCATAAAGCGTGCCTGAACGCGCCACACCGCATTGCACCTCATCCAGGATCAGCATGATATCATGTTCATCCGCCACGGCACGCAGGCCTTGGATGAATGCATCTGAGGCAGGCCGAACGCCGCCCTCGCCCTGAATGGGTTCAACCAGAAACGCGGCAGTTTTTGGTCCGATGGCGGCCTTTGCGCCTTCCAAATCGTCAAAATCGACATATTTGAAGCCTTCTAGCAATGGCAAGAAGCTCTTGTGCATCTTCTCCTGATTGCTCGCCGAAATCGTCGCCATCGTCCGGCCGTGAAAGGCGTTCTTGAAAGTGATAATCTCGAACCGGTCACTGCCCTGGCTTTGATGATAAGCGCGCGCAGTCTTGATCGCGCACTCAACAGCCTCAGCGCCAGAATTGGTAAAGAACACCGTGTCGGCAAAGGTGGTATCGACCAGCCTTTGGGCAAAGGCTTCGCCTTGCGGGCTGCCGTAAAGGTTCGATACGTGGATCAGCGTTGCAGCCTGATCCTGAATGGCCTTGGTCAGATGCGGATGGCCATGGCCAAGCAAATTTACCGCAATACCCGCAGCAAAATCGAGCGCGCGGCTGCCGTCTTCAGAAATCAGCCAAGCGCCCTCACCACGCACCGGCCGAAAACCACAGCGCGGATAGACGGGCATCAAAGGCGTAATCGACATGGTTTTCTTCCTTCCGACCAAATATTTGGCATATTCCAAAAGCCAAAAAGCGGCCCGTTAGGACCGCTTGTTTTTACCCTCCCGCTATAGGCATGCGAAAATGGCAAATCAAGCTATGCCTCCGGATCCTTGTCACGCTTCGCAGCGGCGATCCGGCGCCGCAGATATCCATAGAGCAACAAATGCACCCCCACCCACAATAGGATAAATATGACGATCATTTTGGCGGGCGTACTCATACACAATCCATAAAGCCGCTTGGGCTCTGAGCAACCCTAATACTCAACAAAAGTCGGCGGCGCGATTTTTGCGCAAACTCACTCCACCGTAACAGACTTCGCCAAATTGCGTGGCTGGTCCACATCCGTGCCCTTGGCGCAAGCGACGTGGTAGGCAAGCAATTGGACAGGCACGGCATAGACCAACGGCGCGATCAACGGGTGGACGGTCGGCATTTCGATGGTAGCGAGGCAGCCTTCGCCAGCTTCGGCGATGCCTTCGGCGTCGGATATCAACACGACCTTACCACCACGTGCGCGGACCTCTTGCATATTGCTCACGGTTTTTTCAAACAGCGGCCCGCTGGGCGCAAGAACGATGACGGGCACGGCTTCGTCGATTAACGCGATTGGCCCATGCTTCATTTCGCCTGCGGCATAACCCTCGGCATGGATATAGCTGATTTCCTTGAGCTTCAACGCGCCTTCCATCGCCAATGGATAATCCGGGCCACGGCCAAGATAGAGCACGTCACGCGCAGGCGCGATAAGGTGCGCCATAGCGGCAATCTCTTCATCATGGGTCAAAGCGGCGTTCAGCGCAGCTGGCGCCGCAATCAAATGCCGGACGATTTCGCGTTCTTCCTCTGCGTTCAACTTGCCCTTCACCAGTGCCAGATGCGCCGCAAGGGCAGCTAATACCGCAAGTTGGCATGTAAACGCCTTGGTCGACGCAACGCCGATTTCGGGGCCAGCATGCGTGGGCAGCAGAAGGTCCGCCTCACGCGCCATGCTCGATGTCGGCACGTTGACGACAACCGCGATAGTCTGCCCATTGTCCTTGCAATGGCGCAAAGCCGCCAGCGTATCTGCGGTCTCACCCGATTGGGAGATGAACAGCGCAAGGCCGCCTTCCTCCAACACGGGGTCGCGATAACGGAATTCCGACGCGACATCGATATCAACAGGCACGCGGGCGAAGGTTTCGAACCAATATTTAGCAACCATCCCCGCATAAAAAGACGTGCCGCAGGCGACGATGGTAATGCGTTTGACGCCCGCCAAGTCGAAATCCATCTGTGGCAGGGCAACCGTTTGCTCCAACGGGCGGATGTAGCTGGAGAGTGTTTGCGCGACCACGGTCGGCTGCTCAAAAATCTCTTTCTGCATATAATGGCGGTAATTGCCCTTTTCGATCTGCGCCGCAGACACGCCGGAGGTGGTGATTTCGCGCTCCACCGGATTATTGTCCTTATCGAAAATCTGCGCGCCTTGGCGCGTCACAATCACCCAGTCACCTTCCTCCAGATAGGCGATTTTTTGCGTCAGTGGTGCAAGGGCAAGTGCGTCCGAACCCAAATAAGTCTCGCCATCGCCATAGCCGACGACCAGCGGGCTGCCGAGCCGCGCACCGATCAAGAAATCAGGAAATTGCCGGAACGCAATCGCAAGGGCAAACGCGCCGCGCAGACGCGGCAGCACAGCCTTCACCGCATCCGTGGGCAAATGCCCAGCCTCGACCTGCTCGGACACCAGATGCGCCACAACCTCCGTATCGGTCTCGCTTTCAAACGTCCGCCCGCGCGCAGTGAGTTCGTCACGCAATTGTTTGAAATTTTCGATGATACCATTGTGCACAAGCGCCACTTCGCCCGTTGCGTGCGGATGCGCATTGCTCGTCGTCGGCGCGCCATGTGTGGCCCAACGGGTGTGCGCTATGCCAATATTTCCAGCCGCATCGTCGGTCTTGAGCACGTTGACGAGATTGGCCAGCTTGCCCTCCGCGCGGCGGCGGATGAGTTGGCCGTCAAACACAGTGCAGACACCGGCACTGTCATAGCCCCGATATTCCATCCGCTTCAGCCCATCAACGAGCCGATCCGAGACGGGCGATTTGCCAACAATTCCGATAATGCCGCACATTTATTTTGTTTCCCAATCTGCTTCATAGGGGACTCTGATGCCCGGCATTTCTGCCGGAAAATCCTTCGTATTTCGTGTAACGAGAATGCGCCCTGTCACCTGCGCCGAAGCGAGGATAACGGCATCAGGAGATTTCAACGACTTGCGCTGGTGCCTAAGCGCCGCCGCACGTCGCGCAATTTCCTCGTCGATCTCGCTCATTGCGAAAAGACGCAAAAATTCTTCAGTCTCGGTTGCCGCATCATCGGGAACACCCGACATCACCTCAATCCAAGTCATTCGGCTGATCCATGCGCGGGTGACGTTGCGCACCTCTGCCCATGCCGCTGGCCGATTGTGCAGCATGTCGATAACAATATTAGTGTCGAAAAAACGCTCGCTCACGCAGCACTGCGTTTCTTTTTGGGCGGCGCAACGTTGCCGATGTCCGGCCACTCGTCGCGCAACTGCCGTTCATATTCGAGGCCATCGACAGTCGAGCCGTGCCGCTCCCAAAGACCGAAATATTTCTCAAAGCCCTCTTTACGACTTTCCGCGCGATACGCCTCAACTGCCTCACGCAAAACAGCCGCCCGCGACTTGCCCTGTTCGGCAGCAAGCTGGTCGAGCCATTTGATGTCTTCATCAGGTAAATCGGCAAGGATGCGAGTCATGATATATTGATATCATATCATGATATCATGTCAATTCAATCTGGGGGTTCTGGTCGATTAGCTGAAGCCGCCCAACAATCGAAGCTCGTTCCAATAACGCACCCGGCGCAACAACAGCGTTAGCTCCAATCCGACTTCTGTCTCCAACCAACGCTCCAAATTTGTCCACGCCCGTGTCAATTACCTGTCCACTGTAGGCAATCCTAATATTGCGATTTTCCAATTCATTCCGGTAATTTGCGATAATCACACCGGCTTCAATATTAACATCGGCACCGATAATTGAGTCGCCCACAAAGTTCAAATGCGCCAGCTTCGAACCTGCGAACATAGCTGTGGTTTTCAGTTCAGACGACGGCCCGATTATGCAATCTCGTTCGAGATACACGCCGCCTCCCAGATAAGCGCCAGCAGCGATGAAGCAATTGGGCCCGATGATCGCAGGCCCTTTGACAACAGCCCCCGCCTCGATAATCGCGGTGCGGTGAACTGCGATCTCGTCGACGCGCTGGTATGAAGAGTCGAGGCCAGCAATTTGCTGCCTGAGCAAAGCCTCAATGTTGCCGACTAAGTGCCACGGCGCCTGATCGTTATCTGCAAAGCTGGAGGTGCGCCAAGGCTCAATGAAAGAGGATGTTAGGCCTTTGACATCAAGCATCCTTCACTTGCCCTCTTTCTTCTTCCTTCGCATCACATCGTGAAAACGATCTGCCCAGCTGGGTTTCACCAACTGTTCGGCGCGGACCATGCGGAGTTCGCCGTCGGCTACATCGCGGGATACCGCGCTGCCTGCGGCCACAATCGCATCGCGGCCGATTTTGACGGGCGCGATGAGGGCGCTATTGCTGCCGATGAACGCGCCTTCGCCGATTACCGTTTGATATTTGAAATAGCCGTCATAATTGCAGGTGATCGTGCCAGCGCCGATGTTCGCGCCTGCGCCAATCGTCGCGTCGCCCAAATAGGTCAAATGATTGGCCTTTGCGCCCTTGCCCAGATGCGCTTTTTTGGTTTCAACGAAATTGCCGATCCTGGCTTTTTCCTCCAGCACCGTTCCGGGCCGCAACCGCGCGAAGGGGCCGATTTCGCAACCACTGCCGATAATAGCGCCCTCAATATGGCTGTTTGCGCGAATTTTTACATTGTCGGCGACGGTCACACCGGGGCCAAAAAAGACATTGGGTTCGATCAGGACATCGCGGCCAAGCTGCGTATCCCACGCAAACCAGACAGTTTCCGGTGCGATTAAAGTTGCGCCATCATCCATGGCTTGCGCCCGGCGGCGCTGCTGCCACGCTTGCTCCATGTCCGCCAATTGTGCGCGGCTGTTGATGCCCGCGACATTGTAGGGTTCGGTCGTGACAGCCACGCAAATCCGCCCGTCTTCATGCGCGATGTTGACGATATCGGTAAGATAATATTCCTTTTGCGCATTGTCGTCGGTGACGCGATTCAGCAGCGGGAATAGGTCGCGCGCCTTCACCGCCATCAGACCGGAATTGGACAGCTTTACCGCTTTTTCCGCCTCGGTCGCGTCCTTTTGCTCGACCATTTTGATGATGCGGCCATCTTCGACGATTACGCGGCCATAGCCGGTTGGATCCTCTGGCTCGAACGCCAACACGACCACCGCCGGCGCATCAGGTGCGTTAAGTCGGTCAACCATCACCTGCATCGTAGCGGTCGGCACAAAGGGCACGTCGCCATAAAGAATGAGGACATCACCATCAAACCCCGCCAGAGCGCCTTGCGCCTGCTGCACGGCATGGCCAGTGCCAAATTGGGGTTCTTGCACTGCAAGCTGTGCCGAGCTCGCCAGAGCGGCCTCCAATTGTTCCTTACCGCTGCCGACCACCACGACCTTCTTGGTCGGGTTCAAGGCATCGACCGAAGCCATCAGGTGCATCAGCATGGGCCGTCCGGCGATGGGATGCAGCACCTTGTGCAGGTCGGATTTCATGCGCGTGCCCTTGCCCGCGGCGAGAATGATGGCGGCTAATTCAGTCATAGCTATTGTCATGCCAGCAAATTGTTGCAGTTTCCAGAACTTGCAGCCAAGGACATATGAAATTTTTGTTTGTGTCGAGCGCAGTCGAGACACCAATAAGTTCAACGCGCATCAACGACGCTCAATACGAACGCATAATTGGGGAGCTTGGCTTGAAATTTCCTTTCGACATCATTGGTTTTGATCTTGACGGTACTTTGGTGGACACCAGCGGCGATCTGACCGCTGCGGTCAATCATGTGTTGGACAGCGTAGGCAGGCCGCTGCTCTCGCCAGAAACCGTCAAGCAATATATAGGCGGCGGCGCAAAGCTGATGTTGCAACAAGGGCTTGAGGCAACAGGCGGCATTCCGGATGGCGATTTCAAACCACTCTATCGCCAGATGCTTACTTATTATGAAGCCAATGTCTGCGTGCACAGCCGACCTTTTGATGGCGCATTGGCAGTGCTGGATGCGCTGGACGATATGGGTGTGCGTTATGCGGTAGTGACCAACAAATTCGAGAACCTCGCCCTCAAATTGCTCACCGACCTGAACTTGGCGCACCGGATGGGGTGCATCTTGGGCGCAGACAGTTTAGGCAAGGAAAATGCCAAACCTTCCGGCGCACCCATCTTTGAAATGATCAAACGCTGCGGTGGCGGAAGGGCGGCGTATGTCGGCGATTCCATTTACGATATGATGGCGGCCAAGAATGCCAACGTCCCGAGTGTAGCCGTCAGTTTCGGGTTTTTGCACGGGCCGGTCGAAGATATGGGCGCAGACGCAATCATTGACCATTTTGGCGAACTTCTCGATTGCCTCAAAGGCATGGAATCACATTAGCGCAAAGGACGTCGAGCCGATTTTCTGTTTGCCATTGCTTGCGCCAACTCGCTGCGTCTATATGGGTGGCGATCCCACGGGCGTTGCAGCAGGGTACAAAGTGAACAGTTGGTTGTCTCCCCGCATAATATTTGCATTTGCGCTGGCATTTGTCGGAGCCATGTTCGCTGATCAAATGGCGGGTTCCGCCGAGCGCGTTCTCGTCATTTTCGTATCCCTGTTGGTCGCATTGTTCATTGCCGCTGATCCGCATGATCGCGAAGATGCACCGCAAGAGACCGCTAAGCCGACGGCAACTGACGCAGAAGTCATGGCGATTAGCTCGCATCCACAGTTGCAGGCATTTATCGATTCGTCGGCCGATGCCGTTTTGATGGTAGAAAATGCCCGCGTAACCGCTGCCAACCAAGTGGCGCTACGTTTGCTTGGCGCAAATATTGTTGGCCAAAATGTGCGCATGGCGTTCCGGCACGCTGGCGCGATTGAACGGCTGACAGACCCAGATGCGCATCACAGCGGAAACCCGATTCGGCTCGCAGGCATCGGCCAGAAAAACCAATTATGGGACATGCGAATTCAAACCATGGGTCCATTGCAAAAAATTGTGCATCTAGCCGATCGCAGCGGAACACAGGCCGCGGAAAAAATGCGGGTCGATTTTGTCGCCAATGCCAGCCACGAATTGTTGACACCGCTGGCCGCGATCAAAGGTTTCATCGAAACACTGGATGACCCCGCCGCCGGGGATGACGCAGTAACACGCAGCCGGTTTCTCGGCATCATGGCAACGGAAACCGACCGGATGCAGGCACTGGTTCGCGACCTGATGTCGTTGAGCCGGATTGAAGCCGAAAAATACGACCCCCCGCAAACGCCAGTCGATTTTTCCGACATCGTCATGGAAACCGTTGAGCAACTGCGCAACAGCCAAAAGGACCGTGGCACAGATATTGTGGTCGATGTGACGACAGATCTTCCACCTGTCATGGGCGACGCCGGACAATTGCGGCAGTTGGCGAGCAACATTTTGAACAATGCGCTAAAATATGGTCGCGCCGGCACGCCCGTAACGGTCTCACTGGTACGTTCCCGGTCTGGCGCAATGATTAATTTTACTGTAGCCGATGTGGGAGATGGCATTGCCCCTGAACATTTGCCGCGCCTAACCGAACGTTTTTACCGAGTGGATTCTGGGCGAAGCCGCTTAGTTGGCGGAACTGGCTTAGGCTTAAGCCTCGTCAAACATATTGTTGATCGGCATCGCGGCCATCTGGAAATCCGCAGCACGATAGGTAAGGGTACGACCGTGTCGATATTGTTACCGGTTGCGCCAACGGGTCCGTCATAATAATGTAGTACAAGAGTCATTGATCATCCATCCGGGTCGGCTAATGGCCCGTTAAAGTGTAGTTTAAATCGCGCCAAATCCATTATGGGGACTGCCAATATGTTGAAGAAATTATCGCTTATTGCCGTAAGTGCACTCGCGCTGTCGGCGTGTAATGACCAAGCCAGCACTGGCGGCGCTGCGGGTGGCTCGCGTCAGGAAATCCGGATTGTGGGTTCTTCAACCGTGTTCCCATTTGCAAAGGCCGCATCAGAGGCATTTGCAAAGGCAGACCCATCGCGCAAATCGCCGGTATTGGAATCGACTGGCACCGGCGGCGGAATTGAGCAGTTCTGCAAGGGTGTCGGCGCAGATACGCCCGATATCGTAAATGCCTCGCGTCGCATGAAAAAGAGCGAGTTCGATAACTGCCAGAAAAATGGCGTGAAGGACGTTATCGAAGTTCAGGTTGGCATTGACGGGCTTGCGCTTGCGCAGTCGAACGAGGGCGTGAAGTTCGCATTGTCCACCGCCGATGTTTACAAGGCACTGGCTGCCAACCCATTTGGTAAGCCACAGACCGCCAAGCTTTGGTCTGACGTCAACCCAGCCCTGCCCAAATTGCCTATTTCGGCCTATGGCCCGCCAACGACTTCTGGTACGCGCGATTCATTCCATGAATTGATCATGGAAGTTGGCTGCCAGACCGATGCCGCGACCAAGGCGTTGAAAGATAGCGACGAAGACAAATATACGGCAATATGTACCGAAGTGCGCAATGATGGTGCGTTCAAGGAACAGGGTGAAAATGACAATCTGATCGTGCAGAAGCTTAGCTCCAACCCGAACATGGTCGGCATCTTTGGCTATAGCTATATGGAAGAAAATGCATCGAAGGTGCATGGCATCACCATGAATGGGGTAAACCCCACCATCGCAACGATTTCGGATGGCAGCTACCCCGGCGCGCGCAAGATGTTTATTTATGTAAAAAAAGCGCATGTCGATAAAATTCCGGGCATTAAAGATTTCGTCCTCGAATTCCTCAAGGGCGGTGTCGTCGGCGGTTATCTCACAAAATTGGGTATGATTGCGTCAAGCGATGCCGACTATAAGACGGCCAGCGACTCTGCGAACGGCCTGACCGTAATGACGGGCGCGGATTTGAAATAAAAGTGCAACAATGATGGCGTCTATGGGCTTGGATCGAATCTCCGTCTGATCCAAGCCTATGCTATTTCTGGGCGTTGTGTATGACGGGTTTCGGATCATCTGGTCCAAGGGAGCATGGTTAAGTTTATGACTGGAACGGCATTGCTCTTCCTTGTCCTTGGTCTCGGCCTGATTGGTTGGATCGCTGGGCGTGCGCGTGCCGCTGCGTTTGTGCGCAGTGCAAAAAATGGTCCGCGTGGCACCGTAAACAGCTTGCCTTATTATCACGGCTGGTTTGTCGCGATCTGCGCCATTGCGCCTGCACTTGTTTTCATGTTCATCTGGCAGTCGATTTCCCCGGCATTGGTCACCAATATGGTGCTGTCGGCCCCTGCGGCAGCCGACCTGCCGCAAGAAGGTTTTGCGCGCGCGGCGATCTTGTCGGAAGCGCGGGCGATTGCACAAGGTTTCCAAACCGCTGCGTTTCAGGATGAGAGCGAAAAGCTCGTCCCTTTATACAAAGGCGCATTGTCTTATTATAAATGGATTGGCGTTGCCGCGACATTGTTGCTGCTCTTCGCCGGCGGCGCATATGCATTCACCCGCATAAAGCCCGATTTTCGCGCCCGCAGCAAGGTCGAACGCGTTGTCATGTTCGGGTTACTGGTCGCATCACTGATTGCAATTCTTACAACGCTCGGAATTTTTGCCTCGTTGATTTTTGAATCATGGCGTTTCTTCTCGATGGTATCGCCATTTGAATTTCTGTTTGGTGCTGAATGGAACCCAAAGTCGGTTGTGACGCCCGGGGCAGACAATGGTTATGGCGCGATTCCGTTATTCTGGGGAACGATTTTCATCGGCGCGATCATCGCGATGATTGTCGCCATTCCATTGGGTTTGATGAGTGCGATTTTCCTGACGCAATATGCGTCCGCAACTGTGCGTAAATGGATGAAGCCTATCCTCGAAATTCTCGCCGGTGTGCCAACTGTGGTATATGGATATTTTGCCGCATTGACAGTGGCACCCGCTGTGCGTGACTTTGCCGTCATGCTTGGCGTCAGCAATGCGGCCTCCGACAATGCCTTGGCCGCTGGCATCGTGATGGGTGTGATGATCATACCGTTGGTGTCGTCCATGTCCGATGATAGCATTGCTGCAGTTCCCAATGCGATGCGCGACGGGAGCCTTGCCATGGGCGCCACCAAGAGCGAAACCATCAAACAGGTATTATTGCCCGCCGCCCTGCCCGGCGTTGTCGGCGGCGTATTGCTCGCCGTTAGCCGCGCGATTGGCGAAACCATGATCGTGGTAATGGCGGCGGGTTATACGGCGAACCTCACCGCTAACCCGTTTGCCACCATCACCACCGTGACCGTTCAGATTGTTGCACTTTTGACCGGTGATCAGGATTTTGGAAGCCCGCATACATTGGCGGCGTTCGCCTTGGGGCTTGCGCTGTTCGTGACAACATTCTTCCTCAATTATGTCGCTTTGCGCGTCGTGAAAAAATATCGGGAAGCATATGAGTGAAGCCATCATGGATCCGACGCCCACCGACTGGAACGGCAAAATCATGCAAAAGCGCATCGCGCGGCGCTATGCGGCCGAGCGTCGCTTTAAGGTCATGGGCTTTCTGGCTGTTACCTTGTCGACTTTGTTCCTCGCCTTTTTGCTTTTCACCATGCTGGGCCAAGGCTTGCGTGGTTTTCAACGCACCGAAATTGCGGTCGATTTTGACTTTCCCGCGTTAACGTCCGGCACAACCGCTGCTGCAATCAGTGGCCCTAACGCCGATGCCGCGCTTAATTCTATGGATATTCCCGGCATTGTTGAACTTGCCATCAGCCAGCAATATGGCGAGATCAGCGAAGGTCTTTTGACCAGTGGTGCGGCAGGCAATGTGCGGCAGATGTTAATGGATAATCCCGGCCTCGTCACATCACAGCAGCAACTGTGGTTGCCCGTGGACTCGCGATTGGATGTGGCGTTCAAGCGCGATGGTGAGCGTGCAGCCGAGCAGACAGTTGCCGCGCTGGCGCAAAAAGATGCGTTGCGCACGGGCTTTAACTGGACATTCCTGACAGGTGCCGATGCCACTGACCCATCGGCGGTTGGTATCTGGGCCGCGTTCAAGGGATCGCTGATGACCATGGCGATTACCCTGATGCTCGCTTTCCCGGTCGGCGTGCTGGCTGCGTTATATCTTGAGGAATATGCCACCAAGAACAAACTGACCGACATGATTGAAGTGTCGATCAACAATTTGGCGGCCGTGCCCTCCATCATCTTTGGTCTGTTGGGTCTGGCGGTTTTCCTGACCGTGTTCGGTATGCCGCGTTCGTCTGCATTGGTCGGCGGTTTAACGCTCGCTTTGATGACGATGCCGGTCATCGTCATTGCGGGCCGCAATGCGGTCAAGTCCGTGCCACCGTCAATCCGTGAGGCGGCGTTGGGCATTGGGGCCTCGCCTGTGCAAGTCGTTTTCCACCATGTGCTCCCGCTTGCCCTGCCCGGCATATTAACGGGCACTATTATCGGCATGGCCCGCGCCTTGGGTGAAACTGCGCCGCTGCTGATGATTGGCATGCGTGCCTTCATCCCGGCTGCACCCGAAGGTTTCACCGACGCGACAACCGCTTTGCCTGTTCAAATCTATCTTTGGTCGGACGAGGTCAATCAGGGATTTATTGAAAAAACCAGCGCCGCAATCATTGTGTTGCTGATATTCTTGTTGGGCATGAACGCCCTTGCCATCTATCTTCGCAACCGTTTTGAAACGCGTTGGTGATCTATGAAAACAAAGGACTTCAATGTGGGCGTAACCCCGGGAACAGCCAAAATATCCACTCGCAATGTGAATGTATATTATGGCGACAAGCAAGCCATTAACGACGTTTCGATCGACGTTGATCGGGAAAATGTGACCGCGTTTATCGGTCCTTCGGGTTGCGGAAAGTCCACATTCCTGCGGTCATTGAACCGGATGAACGACACCGTCGCAGGGGCCCGCGTGGAAGGCCAGATACTGCTCGACGGGGAAGACATTTATGCATCTGGCATGGATGTCGTGCAATTGCGTGCGCGCGTCGGAATGGTGTTTCAAAAGCCAAATCCATTCCCGAAATCGATTTACGACAATGTTGCTTATGGCCCACGCATCCACGGTCTCGCCAGCGGTAAGGCCGAGTTGGATCACATCGTCGAGACGTCACTCACCCGCGCTGGATTGTGGACCGAGGTCAAGGACCGCCTGAGCGAGAGCGGAACGGCGCTCTCCGGCGGTCAGCAGCAGCGTCTGTGCATTGCCCGCGCCATTGCGGTGGATCCTGAAGTCATACTGATGGATGAACCTTGCTCCGCGCTTGACCCAATCGCTACGGCGCGGATCGAGGAGTTAATTCACGACCTGCGCGGAAAATATGCTATCATCATCGTGACCCACAATATGCAGCAGGCCGCGCGCGTTTCGCAACGCACCGCCTTTTTCCATTTGGGGCATTTGATTGAATTTGGCGAAACGTCGGACATATTTACCAATCCACGCGAAGACCGCACCAAAGATTATATAACAGGCCGTTACGGTTAGGAAATTGCGATATGACCACGGGCACGAAGCACACAATCACGGCGTTTGACGACGATATGGATGAAATCCGTGGGCTCATTGCGGAAATGGGTGCGCGGGCTGAGGCTGCCGTCATTGCGGCGATGAAGGCGTTGCGCGAGCATGATACGGACACAGCCGCAATCATCCGCGCCGAAGACAAAATCATCGACGTACTCGAAACCGAAGTAGAACGACTGGTCGTCCGGACCATCGCCTTGCGCGCCCCCATGGCGGATGATTTGCGTGAACTCATCGCCGCGCTCAAAATGTCGGCGGTCATTGAACGTATTGGCGATTATGCCAAGAATATCGCTAAGCGCGTGCCGCAAATGCAGGGTAAGATTCCATTAGACGCGATGGAGCAGCTTGGCCGCATGGGTGAAATCGTCGTGGAAATGATCCGCACCGCGATGGACGCCTATGCAAAGCGCGACGTTGATCTGGCGCTTGCGGTTACGGTGCGCGACGATGTGGTGGATCAGCTTAATAAGGATTTGTTCGTAGACTTCGTTGCTTATGTCGTCAAAAATCCCGAAAATGCGACGGAAGTGGCCCATTTGCTGTTCACCGCAAAAAACCTTGAACGGATTGGCGATCACACCACCAATGTGGCGCAAATGATTTATTTTACCGAAACGGGTGAAAACCTGCCCGACGCTTAAAGCGGAGAGAGATATGCCCAAGGCGCAATTGCTATTGGTTGAAGACGACAGTGCCCTTGCCGAGCTGGTCCGCTGGCATTTTGAGCGTGAGGAGTTCGACGTCCAACACACTGGCGACGGTGAAGAGGCGCTTTTGATGGCCAAGGAGCGCACACCTGATCTGGTGTTGCTCGATTGGATGCTGGAGAATTTATCCGGCATCGAAGTATGCCGCCAACTGCGCAAGTCGGACAACACCGCCAATGTACCCATCATCATGCTAACGGCGCGCGGTGAAGAAGATGATCGCATCCGCGGGTTGGAAATCGGTGCTGATGATTATGTCACAAAGCCATTTTCACCACGTGAACTCGTTGCCCGCGCGAAGGCGGTCCTCCGCCGCGTCCGACCCGCTCTGGCTGGTGAAGCCTTGCGCTTTGGCGATGTCGAAATGGACACCGTCGCGCATAAGGTGAAACGCGGCGGTAAGCAGGTGCCTTTGGGTCCGACCGAGTACCGGCTGCTCAAGCATTTCCTCGAATATCCAGGCCATGTCTTTTCGCGTGAGCGCTTGCTCGATAGCGTCTGGGGCCATGACAGCGACATCGAAATCCGCACCGTTGATGTCCATATCCGCCGTCTGCGCAAGGCCTTGAACGAAGGCTTTGACAGCGACATCATCCGGACGGTCCGTTCGGCGGGCTATTCGTTGGACCAAGACGCCGTCTAAAAGGAAATCGGTCCGCGCGCGGAAACGCCAAACCCGATCAGCGTTGCAAGTGCGTTGGCAAAACAGCGCGAATTCGTTGCGGCTGCCTGCGAATTAGAACCTCCATTGATGACGCGTGGAAGGCAATTTGGTGATCCTTACCCTAGGATTAAATTCTCTGTTCGTGCCAGTTTTTCCAACCTTGCTTTACGCTTGCGTCAAGTGACGGGCCATGCCAAAACGCGAGCAAATGTGGCGGCTTTGTCCGTTATGCTTATTGGAGATAGACTATGACCATCAGTTTTAAAGACAAGGTTGCAATTGTGACGGGTGCAGGCGGCGGTTTGGGCAAGGCTTATGCCCTTGAACTCGCCAAGCGCGGTGCCAAAGTGGTGGTTAATGATCTGGGCGGCGCACGCGACGGTACGGGCACATCTGATGCAGCGGCGCAGGTCGTTGAGCAAATCAAAGCCGCTGGCGGCGAAGCGATAGCAAATGGCGGCAGCGTTACCGAATATGACCAAATGGTCGAAATGGTGGCAAAGGCAAAAGAGGCCTTTGGCGGCGTCCACATCCTGATCAACAATGCCGGTATCTTGCGTGACAAAAGCTTTGCCAAGATGGACATGCCCGATTTCGATCTGGTGCTTCAGGTCCATGTCATGGGCTCGGCCAATTGCACTAAGGCCGTGTGGGACATAATGCGCGACCAGGCCTATGGCCGTATCTTGATGACCACCTCGTCAACTGGTCTGTACGGCAATTTCGGCCAAGCCAATTATGGCGCAGCAAAGCTTGGGCTGGCCGGCTTTACCAAGACGCTCCATTTGGAAGGCGCGAAATATAATGTCCGCGTCAACTCGCTTGCGCCCGTCGCTGGCACACGCATGACCGAAGATATTTTCCCAGAGGGGCTGTTTGAACAATTCACCCCCGAAAATGTCGTTCCAGCCGCGCTCTATTTGGTCAGCGAAGATGCGCCGACCAACATGATCATCGGCGCTGGCGGCGGCGGCTATCACGCGGCCTATGTCACCATGACCCCCGGCGTCGCGTTGCGTCAGGAAGACCGCAATGTCGAAGGTTTCGCCGCAGCATGGGACAAGATCATCGACCGCACCGGCGAAACGGTGCCGCAATCGGGCGGCGAACAATCCGTCGCCGTCATGAAGGCGTTGCAAGCCCTCGGTTAAGGCATCCCAATGCGATCTTAAAAAGCCCGGTCTTTGGCCGGGCTTTTTTATGCGTCGACCAGTTTCATCAACTTGCGTTCGACAGGCGCCAGCACTGGCCCCAGATCATGGCCACGTTTCAGGATCGCGCCGCCTTCGCCGACCAACGCCCACATGCCTTGGCGGTTGCGCAAGGCGGGGCGTTTTTCGATGCGATATTCGGGGCGCTCGGTCGCGCGGCGGAACATGCTGAACACAGCGGCGTCGCGGCCCAAATCAATGGCATAATCGCGCCAGTTTCCCGCCGCGACCATCCGACCATATAGGTTCAGGATCTGCGTCAGCTCATTTTTTTCAAAGCCGACCTGATTGTGGCGGCTAACCCCGGGAAAGGGCGTGATGACGGCGCTCAACTGACCTTGCGTCCCTTGGTTGAACGCGGCTTGGCAGGCGTCACATTGGAGGCGGCATCGCGCTGTGCCATCAACTCGGCCACTTTCTTGCGCAAGCTTTCAATCTCGCATTGCATGATCTCAAGGCTTTGCGTCGCAGGATCGAACATTTCGCGGCAGGGCGTGCCATATGGCATGAAATCCCGCGCATAGGTTTCGGCATTTACCAAGGTCGAACGCGCTTTTTGACCAACCATGGTCGCGCCTGCTGGCACATCGTCTGTCACGACCGCAGCCGCGCCAATACGCGCACGTTCACCAACCGTAATGGGCCCCAATATCTGCGCACCCGAACCGATGATGACATCATCCAATATCGTCGGATGCCGCTTTCCACCAATTCCCGTCGTCGGATTGGTCCCGCCAAGCGTGACATTTTGATACATGGTCACGTTGTCGCCGATTTCCGCCGTTTCGCCAATCACGCTAAAGCCATGGTCGAGGAAAAAATTGCTGCCAATTTTCGCGCCAGGGTGGATATCTATACCCGTCAGGAAGCGCGCAAAATGATTGACCAGCCGCGCCAGAAAAAACATATGCCCCAAAAACAACCAATGCGCGATGCGGTGATAGCCCACGGCCCATACGCCGGGATATAATAATATCTCCCAACGTGAGCGCGGCGCCGGGTCGCGTTCTTTGATCGAGTCGAGATAGTCGATGAGATTAGAAATAAACATAATGACACTTCTGGCCTTTGCCGGACCCGTTGATTGTATCCAAGCTAAGACGTTCGGGTGGGTTTTTCCAGCAAAGGATGCAGTTTGCCGATATTTATATCTATAAAAATTGGTAAAAACGATTATATACTCCCTATTGATTAATAGGAACGATTTATGAGCACATATCTTCCAACCCTAAAACAGCTGCAATATCTGGTGGCACTGCAAGAGCATGGCCATTTTGGAAAGGCCGCAGAGGCCACTTTCGTCACGCAATCGACGCTCTCAGCGGGCATCCGCGAGTTAGAGTCCTTGCTTGGCCTGATGTTGGTGGAGCGTACGCGCCGCGTTGTTCGCTTCACGCCGCTGGGCAACAAGATGGTAGCCAAGGCCCACCGCATATTGCGTGAAGCAGAGGAGCTGGCGGAAATGGCACGTTCAGCGGGCACGCCATTGGCCGATGATCTTCGGATGAGTGTCATTCCCACGATCGCGCCGTTTTTGCTGCCCAAATTATTGCCCGCATTGCGCAAGCAATATCCCGACCTGAAATTATATTTGCGCGAAGAAGCCAGCGCCGCCGCAATTGACGCCTTGCATCATGGACAGGTCGATTGTGTATTGCTGGCGCTGCCCTTTGCCGCTGGCGATATTGAAAAAGCGACTTTGTTTAATGACCGCTTGTTTGTGGCATTTCCCAAGGACGACCCGCGCGACCCGCCCGAGAGCATCAAGCCCGAACTGATCGATGAAAGCCGCCTGCTTTTGCTGGTCGATGGCCATTGCTTGAAAGACCATGCTCTGGCCGCCTGCAACCGCCCCGAAATACGCGCCTTTGCCACGATGCTGGGAACGTCGCTGCATACTTTGGTGCAAATGGTCGATAACGGCCTTGGCATTACGATCATCCCCGAAATGGCCGTTAAAGCGGGATTGTTAAACGGCACCGATGTGCAGGCGCGCCCGTTAAACGCAGAATATGCGTCCCGCGAGATAGCGCTTGTTTGGCGCACAAACAGTCCCCGGCGTGAGGAGTTTGAACTTCTGGCGGACGCGCTGCGCGGTTTGCACGCCGCATAATTATGCCCAGCGTTCGGCGCGGGCGTCATCGCTCGCTTTGGCGTCGACCCATTTTGCAGTGCCATCGGCATAATGCTCGCGCTTCCAAAATGGCGCTTCGGTCTTCAACCGGTCAATGAGGAACGCCGTTGCCTCCAGTGCCGCCGCCCTGTGTAGCGAAGCGGCGCCGACAACGACCACAGGAGCGCCCACAGGCACAATTCCGACGCGGTGTGTGATGATGGCGCCCAGCAACGACCATCGCGCTGTGGCGGCTTCTATGAGGCTTGAAAGACTTGCCTCGGTCATGCCGGGATAATGCTCCAATTCAATCGCGGTTACCCCGCCATCATCGCGCGCGATACCCGTGAAACTCGACACCGCACCGCCGCCAAGACCCGCAAGGGCAGCCAAGCCCTCATCGGGCTGGATCGCCGCGTTGCTAATCCGTACTATTTTCATCCGCCGGTGACCGGAGGAAAGATCGCCAGTTCTTGCGCCGCACCAAGCAGAGCATCGTCCGCAACCATTTCTTGGTCCAACGCGAAGCGCAGGCGTGAAAGGTCCTGTAATGCGCAGGCATGTTCTTCGGAACGCGCGGAAATCCAAGCCACAAGATCGCCAACACTGCGGGCATCCTGCGGCACATCGCATTCTTCGGATGACAGCCCAATCGCTTCGCGCACACGCGCAAAATACACCAATTTCATGGCGTCAATCCATATGCTTTATGCCGACGCGCAGATAATCCCAGCCGGTAATCATCGTCAGCACTGCGGCGATCCATAACAACAGCAACGCCAGTTGCTTCAGCAAAATCCAGTCCGGCAGCGCCCCAGCCAAAATGACACCGCCAAGCGAGACCAATTGAAAAGTCGTTTTCCATTTGGCAAGTTTGGACACGGGCACCGAAATCTGAAGCCCTGCCAAAAACTCGCGCAAGCCCGATACAATCATTTCACGCAGTAAGATGATGAGCGCGGCAATCACATGCCACCCCTCCACATCGCGGGTGAACACCAACATCAGGATAACAGCGGCAATCATGATTTTGTCCGCAATGGGATCAAGAAAAACGCCCAATTTTGACACTGTCCCGTGCGCGCGGGCGAGATAGCCGTCGAAATAATCGGTGATGCCCATCAGGCAATACAACACAAATGCTAAGGCATAATCGAGCGGCATCGGCTGCACGCTTATTGGCTTGGTCCCCGGCCACAACAGGAAAACCAAAATGGGCACGGCGAAGATTCGCGATAGAGTTAGAAGATTGGGCAGGCTCAGCATGACGCACCGATAGCGTGCTGCGCAGGTAAAATCACCTGACTATTTAACCGCGAACCGAAATGCGCTTTGCCATGCTTCCCACCGGCAGCTAAGGCACGGGGCATGCTCCGCATGGGAAACCGGTAAATTTATGGCCACAACAATGTCCTTGATGAACAAGCGCCGCTTTCTGCCGCTTTTCGTCACCCAGTTATTGGGCGCATTTAACGATAATTTGTTTAAGAATGCGATGGTGTTGTTTGTCGTTTACGGTGTGTACGATGATGAAAAGGCCGAGGCTTTGTTCAGCGCGGTCGCAACCGCCATATTCATCATTCCATTTTTCCTTATGTCGGCTGTGGCCGGACAGTTGGCTGACACGCGCGACAAGGCTGCTATCATCCGTGTCGTCAAATTTTGCGAGATACTGATCATGCTGGTTGGCGGGCTCGGTCTTGTGCTGGCGTGGATCGGCTTTGGCATCAACCTGATCGCAATTCCGCTGATGATGCTCGCTCTGTTTGCAATGGGCGTGCACTCGACATTTTTCGGCCCCATAAAATACGCGATTCTGCCTCAGCATCTGGAAGAGGACGAAGTACTTGGCGGTACCGGGCTAGTCGAAGCCGGGACCTATATTGCCATTTTGCTCGGTACCATATTAGCCGGCGTTATCGAGGTCGAATGGGCCGCCCTTGGCGTCGTAATTGTTGCGGTCATTGGCTATTTTACCGGGCGGCAGGTGCCACCCGCTCCACCCGAGCGTGTTGAAACCAGCTTAGATTGGCATATCCTGCGTTCGTCGATTAATCTTATCAAAAGCACAATGCATATCCGCAAATTATATCTCGCTATCGTCTCAATCAGCTTTTTTTGGACGATTGGAGCGGTGTTGTTTATCCAGTTTCCGCCACTGGCAAAAAATGTGCTGGGCGCCGACAAGGAAGTCGCAAGCCTGTTTCTTGCGATATTTTCGGTTGGAATTGCGATTGGCTCTGTAGCCATAAATCGCTTGCTAAAGGGGCAGGTTTCCGCGCGCTACGCGCCGGCCAGCGTTATCGTCATGGGACTGTTTGTTGTCGTGTTCTTTTTTGTCTGTCGCAACTGGCACCTGATTGGCCCGGGCGAGCTATATGACATTGCGAGCTTTGTGAAACATCCCGACGCGGCTCTGCTGCTGCTGTCGTTGCTCGGGATCGCGGTTTCGGGAGGAATGTTCGTCGTACCGCTTTATGCGTTCCTGACCACTACTGTCCCCAAGGACCAGACCGCACGGACTGTGGCGGCAAACAATATCGTTAACTCGGGAGCGATGGTATTAGGGTCGCTGATTGCGCTGGGGCTGAGCGCCGCAGGCGTGACAATCGTCAACCAGTTGTTGCTGGGCGCAGCGATGTGCCTGATATCGGCTTGGATGGCATGGCGGCTACACAAAGCATGTGACGATGCCGCACCTCAGGTCACGTCATAGGTCGGATGTTCGCAACGAAAAGGGTTGGAAGCATAGCATGAAAATCACAGGCAAAACCGCATTGGTGACCGGCGGAACAGACGGCATTGGCTTAGAAATCGCGCGTCAGTTAATGACAAAAGGCGCAAGCCTGATTGTCTGCGGCCGCCGCGAAGACGCGCTGGCATTGGCACGCAGGGAAGGTTTTGAGGCCATTCAAGCTGACCTGTCCACCGCCGCTGGCTGCGCGGCCCTTGCCGCTGCTGTGGCGGATAGGTCCATCGATATGCTGATCAATAATGCCGGGATGAGCGGGAATTTCGGCCCCGGCGAGCCGCTTGATCTTGCGCTGACAGATCAGGCCGTTTTCCTGAACCTCAACGCACCATTGCATCTGATTGGCCATTTCCTGCCGGGTTTGTTGCAGCGGCAAGAGGCGGTGATTGTCAATGTCACCTCGGGCCTTGCCATTGCACCGCGCGCTGGCGGCCCTGTTTATTGCGCCACTAAGGCGGGCTTACGCAGCTTCACCCAATCGCTGCGCCATAACTTACGCGACACCAACGTCGTTGTGATTGAAGCGCTGCCGCCGGTTGTAGACACCGCGATGACGCGTGGCCGGATGAACGGCAATAAAATGTCGGCCAAGCAATGTGCGGCGGAAATCGTCGATGCCATTGCGACCAATGCCCCGGAGGCCAATGTCGGCATGGTTAAGATTCTACGGATGATATATTCAATCTCACCAGCGCTTGTTCGGCGGATCATGATCAAATTCTAAGCAGCAGCCAGCACCAACAAAGTTGGTTTCCCGTTTGGGACAGCCGCAATCTGCAATTTCAGGAAAATAAGTGGTGCCCCAGGCCCGACTCGAACGGGCACTCCTTTCGGAACAGGATTTTGAATCCAGCGCGTCTACCATTCCACCACTGGGGCACATCTTTTTCAGGCGAACCCGACAAAGCGGAGGCCCCTCTAACCGAGCCTCCGCCATGATGCAAGTGCATCCTTATCTCTTCAGTTCCGCTATTTTTTCAGCTCTTTTGCCAATGTCTTGAGCGTAGCCTTGCCATAAGGGGCCTTGAACCCGCCCATGCCAGCAACATCGACGCCGGTCTGGCGGTAGACAGCCCGCATATGGCTGAACGTTTTGAACCCGTCGGCGCCATGATAATTGCCCATGCCCGATGGCCCAACGCCGCCAAAGGGCAGGTCTTCCATCGCATTGTGGAAGACCACATCGTTCACCGTAACACCGCCGGAAACAGTCCGCGTCAGCACGCGTTCTTCCTCGGCCTTGTCCGATCCGAAATAATAAAGGCCAAGTGGCCGGTCATGCGCGTTCACATAATCAATGGCTTCCTCCATCGATGAATAAGTCATCACGGGCAGGATTGGGCCAAATATCTCCTCCTGCATTACCTTCATATCGTCGGTAACATTGCGCACGATGGTCAGCGGCATTTTGTTGCCGTTGGACGTGGCAAATTCCTCATTGGCTGGGTTAATCTCAATGATCTCCGCACCCTTTTCGCGCGCATCGTCGAGATAGCCCTGCAACCGTTCATAATTGCGGCCATTCACGACAGATGTGTAATCGTCATTACGCAGCAAGGTCGGATATTGCGCAGTGACGCCGGCCTTAATGGCTTCAATCACATCATGCTCCTGATCGCTTGGCACCAACAGATAGTCGGGCGCGAGGCAGATTTGCCCCGCATTCATCATCTTGCCCAACGCGATCCGCTCGCCCGCTTTTTTCTTATCCGCGCTGCGGCCCACGATAGTCGGCGACTTGCCGCCAAGTTCCAACGTGACCGGCACCAGATTGTCAGCGGCGGCGCGCATGATATGTTTGCCGACGCTTGTCGCGCCCGTGAAGATCATATGGTCAAAGGCCAGCTTGGAAAATGCCATGCCGACGTCAGCGCCGCCGGTGAAAACCGCCATTTCCTCTTCCGCGAAATATTTGGGCACAAGTTCTTCAAACAACGCCGACACCCGCTCTGTAAATTCAGATGGCTTGATCATGGCGCGGTTACCGGCGGCAAGGATCCCCGCCATTGGCACCATCACCATGCCAACAGGGAAGTTCCAAGGCGCAACGACGCCGACCACACCCTTGGGCTGGAACACGACCTCGGCCTTTGCACCGATCAGACCCAACGGAAAGGTGGGCTTGCGCTTCTCGCCCTTGGCCCAGCTTTCAAAATGCTTCTTGGCATGCTTCATCGCGCTAACCGAAGGCATGATATCGGTCAGCAACGTCTGTTCACGGCTGCGATGGCCGAAATCTGCCGAGACGGCCTTTGCAAAATCTTCGGCATGGTCGATCAGCAACGCAATCGCGCGGTCGATGCGGTCACGGCGCACCGACATGGCCTCTGGCATAGCGGCGGTGAAGGCTGCGCGCTGTTTTTCCAGCACAGTCTGCATATTAGCGGTCAATTTCTCTCTCCCTTTCATCAGTTGATGAATTGCTAGCGCGAAGCGTTGCACATTGAAACCATTTTGGCGTATCGACAGAGCGAACATGCGCAAAGCGTGGCTATCGAATGGAGAGAACATGATCGAGGCAGGCAAAAAATGGACGCCACCTGCGGGTTGGCCAGTGATCAGCCGTGATCAGGTAAAGGCCAGCCTATGCGCGCCGGGCATGCCATTTGAAATGGACACTGCCGTCATTGAAGGCGTGCCAACGCGCGTCTGGAAAAATGCGTTACCCAATCTGGCGGTGCTGGCCGGACATGCCAAAGCGTCATTCGGTGACCGCGAATTTGTGGTGTTTGAGGATGAACGCGTCACATATGATTCTTGGCACCGGGCCGTTGCGTCATTGGCGCAGGCGCTAATAGAATGCGGCGTTAAAAGGGGTGACCGCGTAGGTCTTGCTATGCGCAACCTGCCCGAATGGCCAGTCGCCTTTTTCGCCGCTGCGGTAACTGGCGCGATTGTCGTGCCGTTGAACGCGTGGTGGACGGGCGAAGAACTGGCCTTTGGTATGGCCGATTCGGGCGCTGCCGTTTTGATCTGCGATGCAGAACGCTGGGAACGCATCGCGCCCCACAAGGCGGAGATGCCCGCGCTGCAGCATGTCATGGTTACGCGTGGCGGTGACGCCGCGATGGCAGAGTTCGCTATTGCGCTCGAAAGTGTGATTGGCGGACCAAAAGATTATTCTGATTTGCCAGACCTTGCGTTGCCCGATGTCGCAATAGCGCCAGACGATGCCGTCACTATTTTCTACACCAGCGGTACAACCGGCAAACCCAAAGGCGCATTGGGATCACATCGCAATTTACTCACCAATGGCCTTTCCAGCGCGTATTCGGGCGCCGCGACCGTGCTGCGCCGTGGTGATGCTTTGCCTGAACCAAGCATTCGGGCTTCCTTGCTGGTGATCCCGATGTTCCACGTCACCGCCTGTTCTGCATCGATGATTCCCACGATTCAAGCTGGCCACAAAATCATATTCCTGCACAAATGGGACACAGTGAAGGCGTTCGAGATTATTGAGCGCGAGAAGATCAATGCCACAGGCGGCGTGCCGTTTATCGCTTGGCAGTTGATCGAGCATCCCGACCGTGAAAAATATGATCTCAGCTCCATCGATGCGATCAGCTATGGCGGTGCGCCATCTGCACCTGAATTGGTGAGCAAAATTTACGAAATCTTCGGCGCATTCCCCGGCAATGGCTGGGGCATGACCGAAACCATGGCGACCGTAACTTCACATATAGCCGAAGATTATCTCAACCGGCCGGATAGCTGCGGGCCAGCGGTTGCTGTGTCCGACCTGAAAATCATGTCCGAGGACGGCACGACGGAGTTACCCGTTGGAGCGGTTGGCGAATTATGGGCACGCGGCCCGCAAATCGTCAAAGGATATTGGAACCGCCCCGACGCCACCGCCGAAACATTTGTCGATGGCTGGGTCCGTACCGGCGACCTTGCGCGCTTAGATGACGAAGGTTTCTGCTTCATCGTTGACCGCGCAAAGGACATGATCATTCGCGGCGGCGAGAATATCTATTCGTCGGAAGTTGAAAATATCCTCTACGAACATCCCGCTGTGACCGATGCTGCTTTGGTCGGCATACCGCATCAGACCTTAGGCGAAGAACCCGCAGCCGTTGTGCATTTGGCACCCGGCATGACGGCAACAGAGGAAGAGCTTCGATTTTATGTCAGCGAACGTCTGGCGAAGTTCAAGGTGCCAGTAAAAATCATCTTCACCCAAGATACTTTGCCGCGCAACGCCAATGGCAAGATCCTGAAACGCGATTTGAAGGCCCTTTTCTAAGGCGGCAATAGGGACGATTCACATTTGTTTTTGATGGTCCGGCGGCCTATAACACGCCAAATCGAAACTAAAGGTATCTCCCATGCACCACGCCGATCCCGTCGTAATCCTGTCTTATGCCCGTACGCCCATGGGCGGGATGCAGGGGGCATTGGCCGATATTTCCGCAACTGACCTTGGCGCAACAGCGGTAAAGGCCGCAGTAGAGCGCTCCGGCGTCGATGGCGCGATGATTGAGCGCATCTATATGGGCTGCGTCTTGCCCGCAGGCTTGGGTCAAGCCCCTGCCCGTCAGGCGGCTATCAAGGCTGGCTTGCCTAAATCGATACAAGCAACGACGGTGAACAAAGTATGCGGCTCTGGCATGCAGACCGTCATCATGGGCAGCGAGGCACTGGCCGCAGGGTCGGTCGATTATGTCATCGCGGGCGGCATGGAAAGCATGACCAACGCGCCCTATTTGTTAAAAAAGCACCGCAGCGGCGCCCGCATCGGGCATGATACGGCCTATGACCATATGTTCCTTGACGGCTTGGAAGACGCCTATGAGGCTGGCCGCGCCATGGGCACATTCGCGCAAGACACTGCCAATGATTACCAACTGACTCGCGCGGCGCAAGATGCGTATGCGATTGAATCGCTACGCCGCGCACAAAACGCGATTGCCGATGGCGCGTTCAAGCAGGAAATCGTGGCCGTGACCGTTGCCACCCGCAAGGGCGATGTCATAGTCGATACCGACGAACAACCCGGCAAGGGCATGCCCGACAAAATCCCGACATTGAAAGCGGCATTTGCCAAGGACGGCACGATTACCGCGGCCACCAGCTCATCCATCTCCGATGGTGCAGCGGCGCTTGTCCTCACGCGTCAGTCGGTCGCCGATGCCAACGGACAAACAGCCATTGCCCGCATTGTCGCCCATGCCGCGCACGCGCAGGAACCATCGGCCTTCACCACTGCACCTGTCGGCGCGATCAACAAATGCCTGGAAAAGGCGGGTTGGACCATCGATGATGTGGATCTGTTTGAAGTGAATGAGGCTTTTGCCTGCGTCGCCATGTTCGCGATGCACGATCTAGGCATATCGCATGACAAGATGAACGTGCATGGCGGCGCGACCGCACTTGGCCACCCTATTGGGGCATCGGGCGCGCGGATCATCACAACCTTGGTCGCGGCGCTGCAACGTCATGGCAAGAGCCGCGGCATCGCGTCCTTGTGCATTGGCGGCGGTGAAGCAACGGCGCTCGCGATTGAGATTATCTAAACGGTTATTACGCGCGGCAATATGCATATCGTTTTCGTCCTGTTCGACAATGTCACCCAGCTCGATTTCACCGGGCCAGTGCAGTTTCTGTCTCGCCTGCCTGGCGCAGTGGTGCATGTCGTTAGCAAAGACGGCGGTGCGGTCACGACCGACTGCGGTTTCTCGATCCTGCCAAGCGCCGGCTTTGCCGATTGTCCGCAAGCTGACATTTTATGCGTGCCCGGCGGCCACGGCGTCCGCGACGCGATTGCCGACACCGCCATTGTCGATTTTGTGCGCCAGCAAGCCAAGGGTGCCGATTATATCACCAGCGTGTGTACCGGCGCCTTCATCCTTGGCGCGGCAGGGTTGCTTCATAACAAAAAGGCAACATGCCATTGGGCCTATACGCAGTTGCTGCCCCTGTTCGGCGCAACGCACGCGCCAGCGCGCGTTGTGCGTGACGGAAATTTAATCACCGCAGGCGGCGTCACATCCGGCATTGATTTCGCGCTTGAACTCATTGCGGCAATCTCTGGCGAGAATGTCGCAAGGACCATCCAATTGGCGCTCGAATATGACCCCGCGCCTCCCTTTGGCGGCGGTTCGCTTGCAAGTTCCTCAGATGATACAGTCCGTAATCTGCGTGCAGATGTTTACGACAAGGCCGCTGCCGAAATGAAAATTGCCATTCAACAGATAATTTAATCCGACGATTAAATTCATACTGGACGTAAGCGCGGCATCGGCATAGCTTCCTCCTTCGGGGGAGAGATGATATGACATATAAGCTTTTAGCCGCAGCTGCAGTATTAAGCGCGGCATTGCTGCTGGGTTCCTGCCAGAAATCGGGGGTAGACTCGGACAATCCAGCCTTTGCCGCGATTGATGGTGATTATCTAAAAACTGGTGGCGATGGCTCCAACTGGGCGATGACCGGCTTCAATTATGATGAACAACGGCACAGCCCGTTGAAGATGATTAATGACAGCAACGTGCAAGATTTGGGCATCGCCTGGTTTGCCGACTTACCCGATGCGCGCGGCCAAGAAGCAACGCCGGTGGTGGTCGATGGCAAAATGTTTATCTCCACCGCATGGTCCAAGGTTTTTGCCTATGACGCCAAAACCGGCAAGCCATTATGGGGCTTCGATCCCAAAGTCGACAAAGCGCGCGGCGTCAAAGCCTGCTGCGACGTCGTTAATCGCGGGGTCGCGTTTTGGAAAGGCAGCGTTTTCGTAGGGACCATCGACGGCCGCTTGATCTCGCTTGATGCCAGTACTGGAAAGCAGAATTGGAGCGCGCAGACGCTTGATCTGGAATCAAACGGCACCATTACGGGCGTCCCGCGTGTGGTGAAGGATAAGGTTGTCATTGGCTTTGGTGGCGCTGAATTTGGTGCACGCGGGTATGTCACGGCTTATGATGCAGCGACTGGTAAAAAGGAATGGCGTTTCTACACCACGCCCAATCCCAAGGGTGAACCCGACAACGCGGCCAGCGACAATATTCTGAAAAGCGCAGCGACCAAAACCTGGAGCGCAAAGCCCAAAAAGGGCGACTGGCGTGAAAGCGGTGGCGGCGGGACTGTGTGGGACGCGATTGTCTATGATGCCGAACTGGATCAGCTTTATCTCGGTGTCGGCAATGGCAACCCTTGGAACCATGGTATTCGTTCCAATGGTGAAGGCGACAATTTGTTCCTGTCCTCCATCGTCGCGCTAAAACCCGATACCGGCGAATATGTCTGGCATTATCAGGAAACACCAGCCGAAAGCTGGGACTATACCGCGACGCAGCCAATCATCTTGGCGACTGAAACGCGTGGCGGCAAAAAACGCAAAGTTCTTTACCACGCACCTAAAAACGGATTTTTCTTCACGATAGACCGACTGAATGGCAAATTGCTGTCAGCCGATCCCTTCATTGACGGCATAACCTGGGCGAGCGGGTATGATTTGAAAACAGGGCGTCCGATTGAAAACCCGGAAGCGCGCTATGAGAAAACCGGCAAGCTATATATAGCGAACCCGTCCGCACTTGGCGCGCATAATTGGCACCCGATGAGCTTTAATCCCGCCACTGGCCTTGTCTATATTCCCGCTATGTATATCGGCGGCGCTTATCTCCCGCCGATTGCGCCTAATGAGATGGAGCGTAAGAAGCTTGGCTTTAATACTGGCGGCGCGATGGCGACGGCGGATTTGCCCGATGACACCAATTTCGTCAAAGCGGTGAAAGCCGCCACGACTGGCAAATTGGTGGCCTTTGACCCCAAAACTGGCAAGGCGAAATGGACCGTTGACCATCCCGCATCGTGGAATGGCGGAACAATGACCACTGCCGGCAACTTGGTGTTCCAAGGCACGGCGATGGGCGAATTCCGCGCTTATGCCGCCGACACGGGTAAGCAATTGTATAATTTGAACGTGCAATCGGGGGTCTTATCCGGCGCGTCGACTTACACCGTCGATGGTGAACAATATGTGGCGTTCCTGACCAGCAAAGGTGGCGCGTTTCCGTTGGTGTCGGGCTATGTCGGGGCAACCAGTGCTGCGGTGCCAAACCTGCCGCGTTTGATCGTGCTAAAACTGGGCGGGAAAATCGCTTTGCCCGCCTTGCCAGAAACCCCACCTTACGTATGGCAACCGACCAAGCAGTTCGGGACGCCAGCCGATATCGCAGCCGGCGGATCAAACTATCAACGTTATTGCCTCGTCTGCCACGGCCCCGGCGCGGTTGGCAACGGCGTGCTGCCTGACTTACGCAAATCCGGCACGATTGCCGATGCCGCCACGTGGAAATCCGTTGTCATCGACGGCATTTTGAAAGGCAACGGCATGGTCAGCTTTAGCAGCGTGCTGACGCCGAAGGAGGCAGAGCAAGTGCGCGCTTATGTGGTCAGCCGCGCGCATTATGCAAAGGCGAATGACGCGGCCTTGAGTGGTGGTGCAAAAAAGGCGGCGAAGTAAAATCTGCTGCCCATGAATCTGGCATCTGCCTAAAATTTAGGCAGATGCCATTGCCGCAATCGTTTAAAAATCCCCCGTTTGTGCGTCACCCGATTTGGCACGATACTTGATAAGCAGTCTCTATCATCCGTGCGCGCGGAGCCTATGCCTCACGCGCCATACAAGGAAATGCCATGAAAAAGATCGAAGCGATCATCAAGCCGTTCAAGTTGGACGAAGTGAAAGAAGCGCTGCACGAAGTTGGCGTATCGGGCATCACTGTGACGGAAGCGAAGGGCTTTGGTCGTCAAAAGGGCCATACTGAATTATATCGCGGCGCCGAATATGTTGTCGACTTCCTGCCCAAGGTAAAGCTTGAGGTTGTGGTTGAAGATGGCCTTGCCGACCGCGTTGTTGAAGCGATCGCTGCCGCCGCGCAAACTGGCCGCATTGGCGATGGCAAGATTTTCGTTATCCCCGTTGAGACCGCGCTGCGGATCCGCACCGGCGAACGCGATAATGATGCCGTTTAAAAAAATCCAAATCACTTAAGAAAGACAAGCGAAAGAAGGAACGCATTATGGGCACTTCAGCCAAAGACATCATCAAGCGCATCAAGGATGAGGAAATCGAATGGGTCGATGTGCGCTTCACTGATCCCAAGGGCAAATGGCAGCATCTGACGATGTGCGCGGGCGTCATTGGCGAAGATGAGTTGGAGGACGGCCTGATGTTCGACGGTTCGTCCATTGAAGGCTGGAAAGCAATCAACGAATCCGACATGATCCTGAAGCCCGATCTGGACGCAGTATATGTTGATCCATTCTCGGCCACGCCGATGATGATTATCTTCTGCGACATTGTTGAGCCATCAACCGGCGAGCTCTACAGCCGCGACCCGCGTTCGACCGCCAAGCGCGCCGAAGCCTATCTGAAGACGACCGGCATTGGCGACACCGTCTATGTCGGTCCAGAAGCCGAATTCTTCATGTTTGATGATGTGCGTTTTGAAAACAGCTACAACACGTCATATTACAAGATTGACGATATCGAACTGCCAACGAACAGCGGTACCAAATATGAGAGCGGCAATATGGGCCATCGCCCACGTGCCAAGGGCGGATATTTCCCCGTCGCACCTGTCGACAGCGCTATGGATATCCGTGGTGAGATGGTTTCAACCATGCTGGAGATGGGCTTGCCATGCGACAAGCATCACCATGAAGTTGCCGCAGCGCAGCATGAGCTTGGCCTTACCTTTGGTACGCTGACCCAGACCGCCGACCGTATGCAGATCTACAAATATGTCGTGCATCAGGTGGCGCACGCTTATGGCAAGACCGCAACGTTCATGCCAAAGCCAATCAAAGAAGATAATGGGTCAGGCATGCACACCCATTTGTCGATCTGGGAAGGCAAGACGCCGCTGTTCGCGGGTGATGGCTATGCTGGTCTGTCGGAAATGTGCCTGTTTTTCATTGGCGGCATCATCAAGCACGCCAAGGCGATTAACGCATTCTCCAACCCGACCACCAACAGCTACAAGCGCTTGGTTCCCGGCTATGAAGCGCCCGTGTTGCTTGCCTATTCGGCGCGCAACCGTTCGGCATCATGCCGCATTCCATATGGCGCAGGTGCCAAGGCAAAGCGCGTCGAAGTCCGCTTCCCAGATGCAATGGCCAACCCATATCTGTGCTATGCGGCGCTGTTTATGGCTGGCCTCGACGGTATTCAGAACAAGATCCACCCAGGCGAAGCTATGGACAAGAACCTGTATGATCTGCCACCGGCAGAACTCGCGCAAGTTCCGACTGTTGCCGGCTCACTGCGCGAAGCGCTCGATGCACTGGCCGCTAATCACGACTTCTTGTTGAAAGGTGACGTGTTCTCAAAGGACCAGATCGAAAGCTACATCGAACTTAAGATGGAAGATGTCGCCCGTTGGGAAATGACGCCAAGCCCTGTCGAGTTCGACATGTATTATAGCTACTGATCCTAACGTATTAGATCAGTATTAAAGGCCCGGCAGTTGGGGGACCGCCGGGCCTTTTTTGGGCTTTAATAATTGCGCGCTTGACGTTCGCTTTGTTCAAAGCGCTTTGTAAGCTGGTCCAGACGTCGCTGTATCGTCTGCTCTTCACGTGATGTAAGTCGACCGTCCCGAGTGAACTGCCGGTTCTGCGTCTCAGTCGCGGTCAGCTCACGACGCGCATATTGCGCGCTTGCTCGGTTCATTTGCCGTGATTGCACCGACCTCTGAACATATTCGCGCATCCAGCTAATCCGGCTTAAAACATCCATGGGCATTTGGTTCAGTTCATATGCACTCGTACCCGGTCGATATTGGGTGTTCTGGTAACTGCCCTGACGGGTTGAGACCCAGCGTCCCCGCGAGTCATAATAACCATAAGATCGGCCGGCGACCCAGCGGCCGTTAATGTCATAATATCCTGGCTGCTCCACCGCGTTCCAATTGGCGGTGTTTTCATTGGCATAACCCGTATCTCCTACAATCCAGCGGCCACGCGCATCGTAACGTCCGCGTGTGGGACCAGCGACCCAACGGCCGTTGGAGTCATAATAGCCCGTTGCGGTCCCACCTACCCAGCGATTGTTGCGATCATAATAGCCGACGGATGATGCCGGAACCCAATAGCCGTCACGATCGACATAGCCTGCGCTGTCGCGGTCCCCGTTCGCCACGACCCATCGGCCATTGTCGTAATATCCGTTTGGCTGACCATCAACCCAAGTGCCATTGCGGTCATAATAGCCACGTGCTTCGGACGCGCTGACTCCGGTGGAATGCCAGCGACCTTGTTCGTCAAAATAGCCGTAAGCCGTGCGGCAATCGCCACGGTTCGATCTGGACACCTGATTGCCAATGACCGCACCAACGACAGCGCCGATTATGGAGCCTTCAGTCTTATCGCCACGTCCAGCGATTACATTGCCCAACACGCCGCCTGCGCCCGCGCCAACGGCTGTACCAATGATACGGCCACTTCCGTCACGGCGACAACCGTCATCTTGCGCAGCGGCGATAGAAGGGGTGAGAACTGTAAGCGCAACGCCTACAAAAAATATCCAACTTTTCATAAGAATTTCTTTTCACGTAATTGTTTCGTGAAAGCGTAATCAGTTCCAAGCCGGAATGTTCCATTTTACCACCGTCCGGAACTGTACTTTGCCGGGGCGATACAGTAATTCTCATGCGACATTGGCACGTCGACTTCCAGTTCGAGATATGGGCATCCAGCCGCGCGTTGTCATAATCAAAAACAGTGAAATTGCACCGCCTGCTAACGCACCATTGGAGCAGCGCAGCGCCTAACTTTTCTGCCCCGTAGATGACTGCTTGAAGCAATATAGGGGGAAAAACGGTATAAAGGATGGGTTGACACATCAAATGCTTAGGTTAACATCGACTTTCCCGACGCCCAGAGTGGTGTCTTAAAAAGGGGGGAGAAAAATCGTGGAAACTCTAAGTTTTGGCCAATATTCATTGGTCTATAATGCATTCTCATTTACATTTGCCACCATGGCAGCGGCAACGCTGTTTTTGTGGTTGGGCCGTTCGCAAGTAGGCCCCGCCTACAAGACGGCGCTTACCATTTCCGGCTTGGTTACTGCCATTGCCGCTTATCACTATTTCCGCATTTTCGAAAGCTGGGAAGGTGCATATACCGTTGAAGGCGGCGTAGTAGCCGCAAGTGGCTATGCATTTAACGATGCCTATCGTTATGTCGATTGGTTGTTGACCGTGCCATTGTTGTTGATCGAACTCATCCTCGTGATGCGTTTGAGCCAAGACGAAACCGTCTCCAAGTCGTTCAAGCTCGGCGGCGCTGCAGCTCTAATGATCGTCTTGGGCTACCCAGGTGAAATCGCAACCGACATTCCAACCCGCGTATTGTGGGGCACATTGTCGGCGATTCCTTTTGTCTACATCATGTGGCAATTGTTTGCTGGTCTCGGTGCATCGATCAACAGCCAGCCAGAAAATGTTCGCGAGTTGGTGAAGAAGGCACGTTTGCTGACCTTCGCATCATGGGGTTTTTACCCGATCGTATACATGATCCCTTACACCAACCTCAGCGGTTCGGACGTAACCGTAGGCGTTCAAGTCGGCTATACCATTGCTGACTTGATCGCAAAGGCAGGCGTCGGCGTCTTGATCTACATGATCGCAGTACGCAAATCGCAAGCCGAATATGGCGATAAGGCCCATGGCTAAAATAAGGACGTACGCCGCTTCGGTGGCGTACATTCCTACATGACTACAATTTCATACTCGCATTCTGCAGGCGCAACATTTCCAAAAATGTTGCGCCTGTTTGCGTTACCGGTCGCTACTCTGCTGTTAATTGTCATTGATCGCTTTTGGGGCTTCATGGACGGCACTCATGCCAATATGCTGGCTGCGGTCGCAATCGTCCTCGCAGGGGTCCCGCACGGAACGCTAGACGTTGAAATCGCTGCGGCCCATTTCGGGCAAAAGGGATTTGCCGGTAAGGCCAAAATTATTGGCGGCTATCTGGGCTGCGCAGGCGCCATGGTGCTTTTATGGCTTCAACTGCCTGAGCTGGCGCTCATTTCGTTTCTCATCATTTCTATCGTGCATTTCAGTCGCGATTGGCGCGGCGGCGTTGACCCGTTTCTGGCCATGATGGTCGGGTGGGCTTTGGTGGCATTGCCAGCGCTTGCCAGCCCTGACGATGTCGCCATGATATTCGCTGCGCTGACCGGCAGCGATAATGGCGCAGTGATTGCCGCATTACTTGGCGCGGCCTCGGTTCCAGCAGCCTTGGGCAGTCTCGTTTTTGCCTATTGGGCATTCCGTCACGATGACAAGCAAAGCGCATTGGAGGTGCTTGCCTGCATCGCCGCCGCCCTGTTCCTGCCGCCACTTGTGGCATTTGCCATATTCTTCTGCGGACTCCATTCGCCGCGGCACATGGCCGACGCGTTACGTGAGACAGGTGACCTGTCACCGATGAAGAAGACCGCCATCATTTGCGCGGTATTCGCTTTGTCATTGGGTCTGGGTGTATTGATGTTCCTGTATCAGGGCGATGTTCCCGCTGACATGGGCATCATCCGGACAGCATTCATTCTGATATCCACGCTGACTGTCCCGCATTTCATTTTGGAGCATATTCTGTTGGACAAAAATCCCGCGTAGAATCCGCCTGTTCAACACCCTTGCCTCAATTGGCAAAGCGCGGCACATCATGCTGGTCTTAATCGGGAGTATATCATGAAATTCGGTGCCTTGATGCTGTGTAGCAGCATTGCCCTCGTCGCCCTTTCACCAGCGGCTCATGCCAAATTGTCTCCATCCGAAGCCAAAATGGTCGCGACCGTCGATGCGGAATATGAAAGATCCATCACCCTACTTGAAAAGCTGGTGAACCAGAATTCGGGCACCATGAACTTTCCCGGCGTAAAGATCGTCGGCGATATGATGCGGGCCGAACTGGAGCCACTGGGTTTCAAGGTGGAATGGATCGATATGGCGAAAGCGGGTCGTTCGGGGCATCTCGTCGCAACCAAGGCGGGCAAAAAGGGCACGAAGAAACTATTGCTCATTGCCCATCTCGACACTGTGTTTGAGGCAGATAGCCCGTTCCAGACCTTTGTCCGCAATGGCGAACAAGCGATTGGCCCGGGTGCAGGCGATGACAAGGGCGGCATAGTGGTCATCGTGTCTGCCTTACGCGCGATGCAAGCGGCAGGCACGTTGAAGGACGCCAGCATAGAAATCCATATGACAGGGGATGAAGAGGATGCCGGCGACCCGATTGATATCACACGTGCGCCGTTGATCGCAGCGGGGAAAACCGCAGACGTGGCGCTCGATTTTGAAGGACTTTCTATTGAAAATGGCAAGGATATGGGCGTTATATCGCGGCGGTCGTCCAACAGTTGGAAATTGGAAGTGTCCGGTGTCACGGGACACAGCTCCCTGATATTCGATAATATTTATGGCGATGGCGCGGCTTTTGAATTGGCGCGCATCCTGCACCGGTTTCGTACGGAACTGCCCGAGCAGAACCTGACGTTTAACATCGGCTTGGTCGCCGCCGGGCAGGAAGTGAACTTTGATACAGATGGCGTCCGCGTGAGTGCCAAGGGCAAGACCAATATCATCCCCGGCTTGGCCGTTGCGCGCGGCGATTTCCGGACGCTGTCCGAAGAACAAAGCGCACGTGTCCGTGCAAAAATGCTTAATATCGTTGCCGCATCGGCACCGAAGACCAAAGCGGCCATCAGCTTTAACCGGGGAAGCTATCCGGCAATGGCGCCAACGGACGGCAACAAGGTGCTTCTGGCCGGTCTTAATGCTGTCAACCGCGACCTAGGCCTTGCGGAACAGCCCGTGCTCGACCCGTTGAAGCGCGGTGCTGGCGATATCAGTTTCGTCGCCAATGATGTGGATGGCCTTGTCGGGCTTGGCGTCTACAGTAAGGGCGACCACGCGCCTGGCGAAACCGTCGATCTGGCGAGCATCAAGCGTCAGGCAAAACGGGCAGCGATATTGATGACGCGGCTTTCCCGCGGGAAGTGACGTTTGCTGGAAGGTATTACCCGACTCATTTGAACGGGACGCTTGCACCCAAATACCGTCGTCCCAGCGTAGGCTGGGACAAGGATTCGGCTTTCGCCGCCCTTGATGGCCCAAACCCAGGATGTGGCGATATAAGCCCAGGCGGCTGTACGTGCGCCAAAGAAAAAGGCGGCGCATTTCTGCACCGCCCTTTCCATGTCGATTAGTTCGAAGTCGTAGAGACTACCGTCCCTCACGCGACGCCTTACCGAAGACGCGATATTGTTCGTTGCCGACAAATCCGAACTTCGAAATGCCGCTGCGCTTTACAGAAACCAATGCCTTGTCAACGGTGTCATAAGGCGCCGTTGGAGCTGGCTGGAACTGAAGTTCCGGCTCCGGCTTCATCGACCGCGTCCGCACCAGATATTGCTCCATCTGCTGCAATGTCACGGGTGTGCCATTCCATTGGATGGTGCTGTTCGGCAGAATGATGATCTTGTTGATCACAGGATCAATCGGATCCACCGGCGGCGGTGCATTAGGGTCGTTGACCGGAAGGTCGATATTTACGGCGTGCGAAACCGGGGGGATGGTGATCATCAGCATGATGAGGAGAACGAGCATGACGTCGATCAACGGCGTCGTGTTCATTTCCATCATCGGCTGGCCATCATCGTTACCGCCACTCATTGCCATGATGATTGCTCCTTAAATTGCTTACTGGACATTCGCGTTTTCGAATGGCGACGAAATGAAGCCAACGCGCGAAAAACCAGCCATTTGCATGGTGTAAATTGCACCACCGATGCAACGATAGGGCGTGTTAATGTCACCACGGATATGCGCCTCAGGCAACATTTCGGGCAGGATTTGACCAGCAGCGGCGGCTTCTGGGCCACCAAGCTTTTCAAATTCGGCCTTCAGATGCTTTGCCGCGCGATCCACCAGTTCAGTCGAATCAACCGGGGTAACGTTCCAGTAAATGCGGCACTCGCCACCAGGGTTTGCACCCTGATACGCGGCGTCACCTGGATCACGTCCGCCGACATCCGTTGTCGTCACTGACAACAAAACATTTTCACGCTTTGCTTTGGTCGGTTCAAACTTGATGATTGGAATGTCCATTTTCACCGTTTGAATGGCGACTGGAATTGCGATGAGGAACACGATGAGGAGCACCAGCATGACGTCGACGAGCGGCGTCGTGTTGATGTCAGACATTGGCGCATCATTGCCGCCGCCTCCTGAACTGATTGCCATTGGCCAATCCTCTTCTAACTAAATTGGGTCAAAAATCGAGCGCCAGCACAGGCTGGCGGATGGGCTGCGCGTTAACGCAGCCCTCACCCAATCTTACTTCTTAACCGCTGCTGGCGCTGGCTTGCCTGCTGCTACTGCAGTAGCAGGCTTCACGCGACCACCCGAAGAGATGTAACCGAGCACATCGTTCGAGAAAGTAGCCAAGCTACGTGCGATTGTCTTGTTACGGGCCTGAAGCCAGTTGTACGCAAGAACAGCAGGAACAGCAACGAACAGACCAATCGCGGTCATGATCAACGCTTCACCAACTGGACCAGCGATCTTGCCGATGTCGGCCTGACCAGCGATACCGATTTTGATCAGTGCCGAATAGATCCCGATAACCGTACCAAGCAGACCAACGAACGGAGCAGTTGCACCAACCGTTGCGAGGAACGGAAGACCGCCCGCAAGCTTGTTGTTGATGGAATCTTCCGAACGCGCCATCGCGCCGTGCAACCAATCATGTGCTTCGATTGGGTCAGTCAAAAGGCTATGCTGCTTTTGTGCTGCGATGCCGTCGTCGACAACTTGACGATATGCGCTATTCTTGTCGAGCTTTGCAGCGCCTTCTTCAAGCGTTGCAGCGCGCCAGAATTGCGTGCGGACTTCTTTATATTGGTTCAGGACCTTCTGCTGTTCAAACAGCTTCGTGAACATGATGTAGAATGAGAAAACCGACATGATGACCATGACGATGAAGATCGACCATGAAATTGGACCACCTTCGTTAAGCGCAGGGATAAGACCGAATTGTGCGGCCACATCTGGGTTTGCGGCACCCGCCGCAGTCAGAAACAAAATCGACATTTTAACTACCTCTCAAAAAATAGAACTATCTAGCAAAAAAGACCCGGCGCGAAGGCTCACCCTTTGCCGGGTCGTAAAATCATTTCGGTATCTGCCACCGTACGCGGTTCGAATAAGAGCCTTGAACCTTTTCACCGTTGCGAACGGCGGGTTCAAAGCGTGCGCGACGCTTCACGTTGGAGCATGTGGCCGCATCCAAATCGTCGTGACCGCTGGACTGGGTAACCACGCAGTCAATGACGCGACCATCGACACCGATCGTTACACGGAAACTCGTGGTCCCTTCACGCTCCTGTTGCAACGCGCGCGACGGATAATCGTTCGTGTTGGCCCAGTTGCCAGGATTACCCCGTGCCTTTGCGTCAGAGGTTGGGCCTGCTGGTGCCGGAGGAGGTGGTGCAGGTGGTGCAGCCGTAGGCACGATTGGCGCAGAAGGTGGCGGCGTAGCAACGGTACGAATCGTTGGCGGCGGCGTTACCGTTTGCACCAATGGCGGAGGCGAGACCACTGGTGGCTCGATCTGCTTTTCGGGCTCGGGTGGTGGCTCTTCTTCTTCGGGTGGCTCTTCTTCCTTCACGTCTACAACGGTCATCTTTTCCTTGATGATCGTGACCGCGTCATACGCAAGACCCGTGACCAAGGCATAACCGAGGAAAGCGTGAAGTAGGATAACAATGATGACAGAAACCAAACGGTTCGTGCTCATCCCATCTTGATCAGCATATGCCATGCGGAAACAACTCTCCTACCTTCAAAACAAAACAGTACAATGTAGAAGTATGCTTACACACACCCCTGCTGAACCCCAACGATATCGAATTCTGTTTTTTTTTGCTCGATTCACCGCTGCATTAGCCAACCCTAACCGGCCTAGCAATCCGGATTCTGCGATTAAGACGCAATTCATGGATGGGTAGGCAAAATTCTATAATGTGATAGAGGGCTCAAGCACGTTCACGGACGACCAAGGAAAGGGATAATGAATGCGATTCGTTCCTGCAAAAACGGGTTTATGCTTGATTTTACTGGGCCTAAGCTCGGCAAATTTGGCACAAGCACCACTTGACCTGCCGCCTTCCTTTGTCATCGAAGCCGATACGGCAAGCTATGCAGATATTGCCGATTTGGTGGTGATATCGCCACTTATTGTCGATGTGACCGTTCGAAATGTCCGAAAACTGTCGGCTGAACAGACCTCAGGTGTCCCAACTTCGTTCGAACGCGTGCTGGTAGAGGCCGACGTCATGGCATTGATTCGTGGCGAAGGCGGTATAACGCCGCGCGTGCGTTTCTTGCTCGATGTGCCCAAAAACGCGAAGGGTAAAATTCCCAAACTGCAAAAACAGCGCATATATCTATTTGGTCGACAGGTGACCGGTCGACCTAGCGAGGTTCAACTGGCACGGCCAAATGCGTTGGCTTTATTTAGCACCACTAACGATGCGCTCGTGCGGGCCATCACGAAAGAGGCTGTCCAAGTTAACGCTCCGCGCCGCATTACCAGCGTGAGCAGCGCCTTCCACAGCGTGGGGACCGTATTGGGGGAAGGCGAAACGCAGATTTTCGTAAAAACGGACAATGATCAGCCGCTATCGCTCACCATATTGAGCCGCCCGGGCCAGCAAAAAATATGGGCCGTCTCAACAGCCGAAGTCATTGACGCATCTGCAACCGCGCCGCAGCGTATGACCTTGTTATGGTATCGCTTGGCATGCGGTCTTCCGCGCGCTCTGCCTGCTGACCGTGTTGAAGGCGCGTCGAAGGCAGATACCGCCCGCGCGCAGGCCGACTACAGCTTTGTTATTGAATCGTTAGGGCCGTGCGGGCGTAACCGGTAATCAATGCATGAAGGGCCAAACGATCCGCCCATTTTGACATGCCCGCAAAAGCCGTCCTCCGGCTGCTTAGCGCGATGCGCCTGGTACCCACAAAATATCGCCGCCTCGTGTTGCGTTGATTAAACGGCACAAAGTGAAGAGATAGTCGGACAGACGGTTCAGGTAATGCAACGCTTGCGGGTTGATCGCCACTTCAAGCGATGCGGCAACCAGTGCGCGCTCGGCCCGACGCGACGTTACCCGCGCCATATGCATTTGTGCCGCTGGTAAACTGCCGCCCGGCAAGATGAAACTGGTCAGCGGCGGAAGTTGCGCATTGGCATTATCAATCGCCGCCTCCAGCCATTCAACCTGAGACGCAATTATCCGTAGCTCCATCGGTGAAGGTTCGAAACTCTCCCCCGGCGTCGCAATATCTGCGCCCAAATCGAACAGATCATTTTGAATGCGGCGCAGTTCCTGCACCAAAGGGGTATCCCCCTCATCCGCCGCAAGCGACTGGATCGCAACGCCCAGCGCGCAATTGGTTTCATCGACTTCGCCAATCGCATGCAACCGTGAATCCGTTTTCGACACACGTGAGCCGTCGACAAGGCCCGTTGTGCCATCGTCACCCGTCCGGGTGTAAATTTTGTTGAGCTTAACCATGATCGCTCTGCTTATTGCGAACCGGCAACAAGTACCAAAACAGCAATCAACACGACGGTGATGAACTGCCATTTCACCCGTGCAAACATCATCTTGTTTTGCACAGTCAGGGATTTAGGTAGGCCCGTTTCGTCCACATCTGCCGGACGCAGATTGGCAAAAGCATGCAATCCGCGGATTAATGCGAAGGCAACAGCACCAGCTGCGCCAATGATGAGAAGAACCAACAATATAGTCATCGGGAGAAGTCCTTGTTCAGGGCCAATACCCCGTTGCCCCTATCTAAGCATCCGATAAGGAAATTCCAAGCGGAAGCGTTCGGTGACGCAAATTATCCATAAGTTCCTTTCCGCTTTCGCCTGCCAAACGGCGGGCGGACAAAGCCGGTGAGGATTTGCTCTTGGCCAGTTTTTCATCCGCGCTATCCAGCAAAAGCCGATGATGCCAATAGACTGGCTCCGGTAAATCGAGCAACTTCTGCAGCAGCCGATGAATGGCGGTATAAGCGAACAGATCCTTGCCGCGCACCACATAGGTTATACCATCAACGGCATCGTCAACGGTCGCGGCGAGATGATAAGATGCCGGCACGTCCTTGCGCCATAATATAACATCGCCAAAGGCCATTGGGTCTGCAAACTGCTGTCCCGCCGCCAAATCCATCCACAACAGCGGGCCTACCAAGTCCACGGCCTTTTTTATGTCGAGGCGCCAGCTAAATGGAGCATCTCCCACAAAGGGCTGGTCCCGGCAGGTGCCGGGATAATGCGGACCGTCGGGGCCATGGGGTACCGCCTTATGCTTTAACGCTTCGGCGATGTCGCCTCTGGTGCAGCCGCAGCGATATAATAGGCCAGCGGCGTTCAGCCGGTCACGCGCGGCCACATAACGGTCGGTATGTTGCGATTGGAACTGCACATCGCCGTCTTGCGCAAGCCCAAGCCACTGCATATCGGCAAGGATCGCCTGAACATGCTCGGGCCGACTGCGCGTCCCGTCAATATCCTCGATCCGAAGGCGAAACTGACCCCCAAAAGCGCGCGCGAATTCACGGGCACATAGCGCCGAAAAGGCATGGCCCAGATGCAACTGCCCATTGGGACTCGGGGCAAATCTGGTGACCACCGGACCCTTCGGCTCCACGGTCTGGCCCAGATAGGAATGGATGAAGTCTAAAGCCGTCAAAAAAATTTCCCCAATAATACCACATTCGGTAGCTTTAGCCACTTGACGTTACAATATGTGTAAATAGGTTGGCGACTGTCAGAATGCTGTAATGCTAATATGCTTAACGCATGTTTGATAAAAAGGGAGTAGGGTTCCACTGATGTTGCATACCGGAACTTTCGAGGCGGCGGGCCGGGCAAGGCACCCGGAGAACTGTCCTGCGCTTGTGCTGAACGCGGATTACACGCCCTTAAGCTATTATCCGCTAAGCCTGTGGCCGTGGCAGGCCGCGATTAAGGCGGTTTTCCTGGACAAGGTCGACATTGTCTCCAACTATGACCGGCATGTGCATAGTCCAAGTCTGGACATGAAAATTCCGTCGGTGATTGCGCTGCGCCAATATGTGAAGCCGTCGGAATATCCTGCATTCACCCGTTTTAACCTGTTCCTGCGCGACAAGTTCGAATGTCAATATTGCGGGTCGGGCGACAATCTGACCTTTGACCATATCGTCCCGCGTCGCTTGGGCGGCATTACCAGTTGGGAAAATGTCACCACCGCCTGTTTGCACTGCAACCTTAAAAAGGGCGGCCGCACGCCTAAGCAGGCGCATATGCAACTTAACATGGCGGCGATCCGGCCGACAAGCTGGCAGTTGCAAGACCGGGGCCGCGCGTTTCCGCCGAACCATCTGCATGAAACATGGCACGACTGGTTATACTGGGATATCGAACTGGAGGGCTGAGTCCTTATTTCGGAACCGTCAGCGCGGGCACAGCGCGCGCTGCATCCTCAGGCGTTATACCCGGCGGTGGGGCGGCGGCGATGCGTTCTTCGCCGCGCATGACTCGGCCCGCACGTTTGATCGCGCCGCGCAACCGTGGGTAAATGCCGCAACGGCACAGGTTGGTGATCGCGGTGTCAATTTCAGCATCGGTAGGATTACTGTTTTTCTTCAGCAACACCGACGCCGCCATGATGACGCCGGAAATACAAAAGCCACATTGCGGGACATTGCTGGCCACAAACGCCTGTTGCAACGGATGGCTCCGGTCACGGCTCAGGCCCTCTATCGTTGTGACAAAGCGCCCCTCGGCCTCAGATATGGTCACAAGGCAGGAGCGGATAGCCTCACCATCAATTTCAACCATGCATGCACCGCAATCGCCAACGCCGCAGCCATATTTGGTGCCCGTCAAGTTGGACGCATCGCGCAACGCCCACAATAAGGGTGTTTGCGGGTCCATTTTATATTGGACGGGGCGGTCGTTGACGGTGAATTTGGTCATCACTCCCCTCCCGCTTGCGGGAGGGGACGGGGGAGGGCGTGTCGCGGTATCATTTTATGGTTCTACCCTCCCCTAACCCCTCCCGCAAGCGGGAGGGGGATGCCCACAATCTTAATCCCGCCAGCTTTTGTCGATTTGGTCCACCTTGCGCACCATCGCGTCAAATTCAACGCGGCCCGATCCGCCGGGAGGCGATGCCATATACAAATCGCGCTGATGCACGGCGATTACCTCTGGCGATACCATGATCGGATTACCCATTTGCAGCGTGGCCATCTGATGCTCGCACGCGCGCTGGAGCGCCCAATATTTGATAAAGGCATCAGTGAGCGTCTTGCCCATGACGACAGGGCCATGGTTGCGCAGCATCAATATCCGCTTGTCGCCGAGATGCTCGACCAACCGCGCGCCCTCTTCTTCGCGCACGGTAACGCCTTCAAAGTCATGATAGGCCAATTGGCCGATGAAATTGCATGCGTAGAAGTTCACAGGCTGCAAGCCGCCCTCAAGGCTGCATACCGCTACGGTTGCGGTGGTGTGCGTGTGGATGATCGCATGTGCGTCCGGCAAGGTGCGATGGAACAGGCTGTGCTGGACAAAGCCCGCTTTGTTCACATGCCACGGGTTATCAACGTCCATCTTGTTGCCATCAATATCGATTTTGATGAGGCTCGACGCGGTAATTTCACCGAAATGCATGCCATAAGGATTAATCAAAAACGCGCCGTCCTCGTCAGGCACTTTGACCGTAATGTGGTTGAACACAAGCTCATCCCAGCCGAACATCGAAAATATCCGGTAACAGGCCGCAAGCTCTTGCCGCGCAGTCCATTCCGCCTCGCTATATTTGCTATTCGACTTTAATTGGGTGGCCATATGCTCTCTCCTGCTCCTCAGTTGCGTTGCATTATGAAACGAACAAGGCGTGAGGGCAAGTATTAGGCGATTCGACAAGTGCTGATAATTTTCTTGCTGGTTACCGCGCCAAGATAGCAACCAAGCCCGCAAAAAGCGCCATTTCCGCTTGATATTTGGAGGCGACATAGGTAGGGGCCACATCAACACGCCGGCTGTGAGCGCGGCTTTTTTTGTTTTTAGCCTTTCAAAGTGGCAGTTTTAAGCCATTTTGCCGATTCGATGCGGAGTTGAGTTTTTTATGCAAATCATGGTTCGCGATAATAATGTTGATCAGGCCCTACGCGCGCTGAAGAAAAAGCTGCAGCGTGAAGGCGTGTATCGCGAAATGAAGCTTCGTCGTCATTTTGAAAAGCCATCGGAAAAGCGTGCCCGTGAAAAGGCTGCTGCTGTCCGTCGCGCCCGCAAGATGGAGCGTAAGCAACAGGAACGTGACGGCGCGAAATAAGCGTCTGCACTCTACAACAAGGAAAGCGCCTTTCATCGGCGCTTTTTTTGTGTCTAGAAACCGCGCCGCTTTCTGCTAGTTAGCGCGCAACCCAGCCAATAGGAATTTCTGCATGTCTGTCACCGCCGTTCCCATTCAGCCTCTTAAAAAAGGTTCGCTCACCAAATATTGGGCGGCGATTGCGTTGGTTCTCGCGGCCGGTGGCGGCTTGGCCTATTGGGGAACCAGCGACGTGCGGCAGGAATTTGGTGATGTGACGACAACGCCATCTGGCCTGCGCTACAAAATCATGGAAGCTGGCGAAGGCCCCAACCCTACGGACAATGACGTGGTCCTTGTGAGTTATAAGGGCATGTTGAAGGACGGCACGGTTTTTGACCAAAACCCGCAAGCTGGCTTTCCTGTAACGGGCGTCGTCCCCGGCTTTTCGGAAGGCCTAAAAATCATGCAGCGCGGCGGTAAATATCGCCTGTGGATTCCAGCTGAGCTTGGCTATGGCCCAGAGGATCAGCGCAACCCGCAGACAGGCGAAGTCGCCATTCCCGGTGGAAGCGAACTGACATTCGATGTCGAGCTGCTCGAGTTCAAGTCGCGCGCCGAGATCGAAGCAATGCAAAAGCAGATGCAGGAGATGCAGCAGCAACAAGGCGGCGCAGGCGGCCAAGCCGGCGGCGCACCCCAAGGCCTACCACCCGAAATTCAGGCCCAAATTGACGCCCAAATGCGCGGTCAGTAATTGCGGGGGCTTAGGGCCAGGCCCTAGACTCCCTGCAACAAACCTTCATCCTTAATCCGCTTTTGCCAATAAGCGGGCGCTAATTGGTGGACATTGTTGCCATCGCTATCGACCGCAACGGTGACGGGGAAGTCCTGCACTTCAAACTCGTAAATGGCTTCCATGCCTAAATCTGCAAAGCCGACGACTTTGCTGCCCTTGATCGCGCGGGCGACGAGATAGGCAGCGCCGCCAACGGCCATGAGATAGGCGCTCTTGCGCTTGGCGATGGCCTGCGTTGCCGCGGGGCCGCGTTCAGCCTTGCCAACGCAGGCGAGTAAGCCTTGCTCAAGCATCATATCCATGAACTTGTCCATGCGCGTCGCAGTTGTTGGCCCTGCTGGCCCGACAATTTCCTCGCCAACCGGATCGACCGGGCCTACATAATAGATCATGCGGCCCTTGAAGCTGACGGGCAGTTCTTCTCCCTTGGCCAGCATATCGGCAATGCGCTTATGGGCGGCGTCGCGGCCAGTCAGCATCTTGCCGTTGAGCAGCAAGCGATCGCCTTGCTTCCAACCCGCCACGACGTCCGGCGTGAGCGTATCGAGATCAACGCGGATTGCCGCTGCGTCGGGTTTCCAATCGACCTTAGGCCATTCGTCCAACTTTGGCGCCTCCAGATAGGCAGGGCCAGCTCCATCCAATGTGAAATGGGCATGGCGCGTGGCGGCGCAATTGGGGATCATGGCAACAGGCTTACCTGCGGCATGACATGGCGCATCCATGATCTTCACATCCAATATCGTGGAAAGTCCGCCAAGCCCCTGCGCGCCAATGCCAAGCGCATTGACCTTGTCAAAAATCTCGATGCGCATGGCTTCAATGTCGTTCTGCGGACCTCGTGCCTTCAATGGTCCCATGTCGATGGGTTCCATCAACGCTTGTTTGGCCAGCAACACGCAATGTTCCGCTGTGCCACCAATGCCAATGCCCAACATGCCGGGCGGGCACCAACCAGCGCCCATTTGCGGCAGCATCTCCACAACCCAATCCACTATATTGTCCGACGGGTTCATCATCTTGAACTTCGACTTATTCTCGCTGCCGCCACCCTTGGCGGCAACGTCGACGGACACTTTGGAGCCGGGGACGAGGTCGACATGCAGGACGCACGGCGTATTGTCCTTGGTATTGCGCCGCGTAAAGGCTGGGTCCGCAAGCACCGACGCGCGCAGCTTGTTTTCGGGGTGTAAATAGGCGCGGCGGACGCCTTCATCGATCACGTCCTGCAAAGATGCGGATGTGTCTTCCAAACGGCAATCCATGCCCCATTTGACGAAAACGTTAACGATACCTGTGTCTTGGCAAATCGGGCGATGCCCCTCTGCGCACATGCGGCTATTGGTTAGGATTTGCGCGATGGCATCCTTGGCAGCAGGCGATTGCTCCGCTTCATACGCGTCGCCCAAGGCCCGGATATAATCCATCGGGTGGAAATAGCTGATATATTGCAACGCGTCGGCCACGCTTTCGATCAAGTCGGCATTGCGGATGATTACAGTCATGTCGGCCCCTACGCTTTAAGTATGCAATGCCCCTTAACGCGCTCGAGCGCCTATTCAAGCCTCATTTGGTCTAGCGCCAGAAGGACATTGGCTAACAAGCGCTGTGTCTCAACAGCGCTTTATGAGGGGTGTGACAGATCCCGCGCACGGCACTTCATCTCGTCATTCCCGCGAAGGCGGGGATCCGCCAGTTGTGAAAGGCATACGCACATCGCGTTGGTTCGGCATTGCGAGACGGCATAGATCCCCACCTTCGCGGTTCATGATTTGTGCACCGAATCTGACTCAGCAAATCCTAGTTTGCACCCACGGCCAGAACAGCGAATATGGGCCCCCAACCGATACATTCATTTCGGCATATAAAAAATATGCATTGGGTCATTTTACATCTTGCGCTCTGAATTTCACTTAGCAGGTCCGCGCGTCGCTCGCTGTTACGACGCGCCGGGGTGCGACGAATGGAATCACATTAGCGACGAATTGAGATCAAGAAATTGCAATTTACATCTTGCGTCTTAGCCCGAATAAGGCACTATAGGTAGCGGTTGGCCACAGGGGGCATTACCACCAATTGTGCTTTATGCTTCAGCGGACGAATGTATCGGCCGCGGCGCTTTTTCCCATCGATAAGCTGGGGACAAGTCAAAATACTCCCCCCTGACAAGGTCAAAAAATGCTACAAGGGAGTTTCGTGCCCTGAGTCGAACAATATGGGAACATCGGTTCCCGCCAAGATACAGCTGATCGCTGGATGTCGGTAAACCGACAACCAGTTTCAGGTCGCCGCAATGAATGGAGCTACAGGTTAAAATGGATTTCAGGGATACAGGCCAAGGGGCGGATGACATGACCGCAGGAATGATGACAGATATGCTTGAAAAAGTGGCTGAAGCGGCAAAGGCGGAGATCGCTGAAGCCAAGACGCCAGCGTCAAGCAAATCAGTTGACGTGCGTCGTTTCAATGTCGTCACTGATTCCGCGCGCGACGCCTTGTTGACCGAATTCGGCAAGGACACGTTGCAGGACCGTTATCTGCTGCCCGATGAAAGCTATCAGGACCTTTTCGCGCGCGTTGCGTCCGCTTATGCCGATGACGAACCACATGCGCAGCGTCTTTATGACTATATCTCGCGTCTATGGTTCATGCCGGCAACGCCCGTATTGTCCAACGGCGGTACGGGCCGTGGTCTACCGATCAGCTGCTATTTGAACTCCGTCGATGACAGCTTGGAAGGCATCGTCAACACTTGGAACGAAAATGTCTGGCTCGCGTCGCGCGGCGGCGGCATTGGCACTTATTGGGGCAATGTCCGTGGCATTGGTGAACCTGTTGGCCTGAATGGCAAGACCAGCGGCATCATTCCGTTTGTCCGCGTGATGGACAGCCTGACACTTGCGATTTCGCAAGGGTCGCTGCGTCGTGGTTCTGCCGCCTGTTATCTGGACGTCAGCCACCCCGAAATCGAAGAATTCCTCGAAATCCGTAAACCATCGGGCGACTTCAACCGTAAGGCGTTGAACCTGCACCATGGCGTATTGCTGTCCGACGAATTTATGGAAGCCGTCCGCGCTGGTGAAGAATTCCACCTGCGCAGCCCCAAGACAGGCGAAGTCCGCAGCACTATCGATGCCCGTTCCTTGTTCCAGAAGCTGGTGGAAACCCGCCTTGCAACCGGTGAGCCCTATATCATCTTCAGCGACACCGTGAACAACGCGATGCCCAAGCATCACCGCGATCTGGGGCTGAAGGTTTCGACATCGAACTTGTGTTCGGAAATCACTTTGCCAACGGGCCGTGACCATTTGGGCAATGACCGGACGGCCGTATGTTGCCTGTCGTCGCTCAACCTTGAAAAATGGGACGAATGGAACGGCGATAAGGTCTTCATCGAAGATGTGATGCGCATGCTCGACAATGTGCTTCAGGATTTCATTGATCGTGCGCCGCCCGAAATGTCGCGGGCGAAATATTCGGCAAGCCGCGAACGCTCCATTGGCCTTGGCGTCATGGGCTATCACAGCTTCCTGCAGTCCCGCGGCGTCGGCTTTGAAAGCGCACTTGCCAAATCTTGGAACATGAAGTTCTTCAAACATGTCCGCGCACAAGTGGATGAGGCATCGATGATGCTCGCCAATGAACGTGGCGCCTGCCCCGACGCCGAAGAAATGGGCGTGATGGAGCGCTTCTCCTGCAAGATGGCGATTGCGCCAACGGCGTCGATTTCGATCATCTGCGGCGGCACCAGCGCGTGCATTGAGCCAATCCCGGCCAATATCTACACGCACAAAACCTTGTCGGGTAGCTTCATTGTCAAGAACCCCTATCTCGAAAAACTGTTGCAGGAAAAGTCGAAGGATTCGACCAATGTCTGGAACAGCATATTGGAAAAGGGCGGATCGGTTCAGCATCTCGATTTCCTCACGCCAGAGGAAAAGGATACGTTCAAAACCAGCTTCGAAATTGACCAGCGTTGGTTGATCGAACTGGCCGCCGACCGCACGCCGTTTATCGACCAAGCAACGTCGCTGAACCTCTATATCCCTGCCGATGTGGAAAAATGGGACCTTCTCATGCTCCACTTCCGCGCGTGGGAATTGGGCGTGAAGTCGCTATATTATCTGCGTTCGAAGTCGATCCAACGCGCTGGTTTTGCAGGCGGGGTTGAGGCGGATAATACCGCTGAAGCACCCGTCATCGAACTTGCGGCCCAAACCGATTATGAAGAATGCTTGGCCTGTCAGTAAGTTATCCTCCTCCCCCGCAAGGGGTGAGGGAACAGAAATTAAGAGAATTTGGAGCATAGAAGATGTCATTGTTAGAAGCCCGCAACAGCTACAAGCCCTTTGAATATCCATGGGCCTATGACTTCTGGAAACGTCAGCAGCAGATCCATTGGTTGCCTGAAGAAGTGCCCTTGGGCGAAGATTGCCGCGATTGGGCGCAGAAATTGTCGGACCATGAACGCAATCTGCTGACGCAAATCTTCCGTTTCTTCACGCAAGCCGATATCGAGGTGCAGAATTGCTACCACGAAAATTACGGCCGCGTGTTCAAGCCGACTGAAGTCAAGATGATGCTGACTGCCTTTTCCAACATGGAAACCGTCCATGTCGCGGCCTACAGCCATTTGCTCGACACCATCGGCATGCCCGAGTCCGAATATTCGGCATTCCTCGAATATGAAGAAATGGCGGCGAAGGTCGATTATATCCACCAATTCGGCGTCGACAGTGACGAAGACATTGCGCGCACATTGGCCATGTTCGGCGGCTTTACAGAAGGGCTGCAATTATTCGCCTCCTTCGCGATGCTGATGAACTTCCCGCGCTTCAACAAGATGAAGGGCATGGGGCAAATCGTATCCTGGTCCGTCCGCGACGAGTCCTTACACTGCGAAGGCATTACCAAGCTGTTCCACGCATTCTGCGCCGAACGTGGCTGCCTCACCAAATCGGTGCGGGAAGACATTATCGATTGCTGCCAAAAGGTCGTCCGTCTGGAAGATAATTTCATCGACCTCGCGTTCGAAATGGGCCCAGTCCCCGGCATGACCGCCAAGGAAATCAAACGCTACATCCGCTACATCGCCGATTGGCGTCTGGGTCAGCTTGGTTTTCAACCCATCTACATGGTCGAAGACCACCCGCTGCCATGGCTCGCGCCATTGTTGAACGGTGTCGAGCACGCCAACTTCTTCGAAACCCGCGCCACCGAATATAGCAAGGCGTCAACACGCGGCGATTGGGGCCAAGTATGGAACAGCTTCGACAACCGTAAGAAGAAAGACGTCGCCGAAGTCATCATCGCCGAAAATGACGGCATGGACATGTTTGAAGCGGCTGGGGTTGCTGCAGAGTAAGCCTTCTCAATAATCCGATTTATACGCTATCGCGTTAGACATTCACCCTGCCGCGCTTCTGCAAAGAGGCGCGGCAGTTTTTTGTGCGCATTCTATCCGGATGTGGGGAGCCTGACAGTCACCGCCGTGTATTTGGGTGTGCGGCAGCGGCTTAAGACGCGCCGCAGTCAAGTCACTGGTACGTTGTGGACAAGCGCCACATCGGGTTTGACTTCATATTTTTTGACAATATGTTAAATGTGTAACAAGCGCACGCAGCCATTGGGGGCTAACGATGGATCAACTTCGACAACCGCAAAAGAAAGTCATAGGCCATGAGCCCGTGGTCGAAAGTGACGGTATTTGTTCCGGCCAGCTTGATTTGCGACGGATTAAGAATGCACGCAAAAATTTCCGGAGTTTCTAGAGAATGAACGAGTATTATTTATTTGTCAGATTTAGCAAAGAAAAAAAAGATCAATCGTTTAATTCTTTTCGCGTAGCCTCTACGCTAGAAAGCATTAATGGGCCATTATATTACAATGAAGAAGATGTTGATGAATCGAATTCGTCAACAAATGAATTTGAATTAACAGAAATAGGCCAACTTTGTAGCAAATTTATTGATAGATTTGAAGAAGAGCTACTTAAATTTCATCACTTGATAGCGATAACTACCATTGTGGGAGGCAGTCTGTCATCAGGAGCGCTAGAGGGGCATGTGCTCCCTCCAACTAAAAAGCATGGCACCCTCATGGAAAAAGATGAAACGTCAGAGATTTATGGGCTAACGGAGGACGGTGCGGAAATTGTATTTAAACACTTTGAAAAAATGAATGAGATAACTGCCGGTTTATCTGCGCTTCCGTCGAGTCTTCTACTTAGCCTAGTCGCAAGCTATGATTCTTTAATAGGTGATTTTATATCTGAACTACTCAAATTAAAACCTGAAAGAGTGCAGTTAAGTGAAAAGACAATTACCTACAGAGAAATTTTTAAAATAGGTAATGTTTCAAAGTTACTTGATGAAGCAATTGAGAATGAAGTTGCGCAGCTTCTTCGTACCTCGCATTATGATCAGATAGATTATATCGAGAAATTAGTCGAAACGAAAATATTGGGAAGCTACGAAAGGCTTCCCAATTATCTCGAAATATTTGAGCGTCGAAATCAAATTGCGCACGCATCTGGAAATGTGACGCAAAGATATTTAGATAAATGCAGACAATATAAATATCCTACTGATGGGATAGAAATAGGATCAAAATTTAAGCTTGATCCAAAATACCTACACAAGGCGGTTGATCACTTAGCTGAATTTGGAGTCACCCTTGCATTTATGGCATGGCAAAAGCTAGGAGTGAAAGACCCAAAAGCATTTACAAAGATGAACCGCGCTTGCTACGAATTGATAGTAAAACGGAGATATAAGTTAGCCGGAAACTTGTTGGATTTTTGTTTACGTAAACAAAATTGCGATGCTGATGAAGTTACCCGCCGTATGATGTATATAAATTTAGCAAACTCTCATGCTCGTGCAGGAAAAAGGGAATTAGCTGAGGAAATTCTTGCGGAGCTAGATTGGACAGCTTCCTCTGACCAATTTAGAATCTGTGTTGCGGCAGTACAAGGCAATGTAGAGGAAGTATGTAAACTGATGCCTCAAGCCGTAGCATCCGAATCCATTTCTAAAAGCGCACTTCGGACTTGGCCAGTGTTTGACAACGTCAAAGATGCTAAAGATTTTGCATTGTCTTTCCCGTTTATCCCCTTGACGCATGTAGAACATGATGCTAACAAGTGGGCATGGAAAAGAAATCGCCCTCTGCATCGCCTGAATTTTCGGTCCGCGAATTTTTCGCCCGCTTCCCGACTGATGATGCCTGTCTCGATCACATCATGGCCGTTCGCTTTGGTGGAACGCGCTTTGTCTGCACGTCATGCGGCAAGGAAAGCAGCCACCATAAACTAGCCAAGCGCCGCACCTATGTCTGCGCCGCTTGCGGTCACCACGTAAACCCGACCGCTGGTACAATTCTGCATGATACGCGAACCCCACTGGTTAGCTGGTTCTATGCTATGTATCTGTTCTGCACGACGCGCCACGGCGTATCGGGTAAGGAACTGCAACGCCAGCTTGGCGTCACCTATAAGACTGCCTATCGCATCGGACAGCAAATCCGCGATCTCACCGCCAAGGCTCAATCGTTTGACGCCCTGCTTTCCGGTCACGTCGAACTGGACGAAGCCTATGTCGGCGGTCGCACATCGGTCGGCAAGCGCGGTCGTGGCGCTCCAAACAAGACTATCGTTATGGGTCTGGCTTCACGTGACGGCCAGATGAAGGCAACGGTCATTCCCAACGTGAAGAAAGACACGCTGCGCGATGTTGTTCTGCAAAACGTGGAAGCCGGTTCGTTTGTCTCGACCGATGAACTTTACAGCTACAATTTACTCACTGGCGATGGTTACAAGCACGGCACCGTAAAGCACGGCCAGAAAGAATATGCCTATTATGACTACCGGACTAACCAGACGTTCCATGTAAACACTGTGGAAGGCTTCTGGAGACTGTTTAAGGCGTCTATCCGGTCAACTCACGTTCAAGTTAGCGCCAAGCACATGGAACGCTATCTGAGCGAGTTCACGTTTCGGGCAAACAATCGCCAGCGGGTAAATGGGATGTTTGATCTTCTTGTTGGGGCGCTGTGACGCGCCTCACCATTTTCTCGAATTGAGCGCGATCAGCAGGGCCGATGCCTTCCGCTTCTGCTTGGCTAATAAAGGCCTCTAGTTGGCCCGACGCCAGAGCCTCTGATAATGTAATTGGTGTTTCCATAATCGATTATTAGCACGTCGCTTACGATTTCAAAAGCAAGGTAATTGTGTCACTCTGCGACGAATCGAGGCATCCGTTAGTTGACTTTTAACGCAACATCCCTATCTATTGAACGATTGAAGCGAACCACGCTTGTCGAGCGCTTCGGCCTGCGCGCAACGCCAAACGTGGTTAGACGGGTATTCGTAACAGAAGAGGTTAGAGCGTTTTTGGACACCAAAGAACCGTATTTCCCGCGAACTACTGCCGAACTCACTTTTGGCCGTTTTAGAAGCGGACATATGGTTACTGTATCTGGGGCAATGGATAAGAGGGCAGATTTCAAGCGGATGGTTGATACCGATGAGGTATGGATCATGGCTTTTAGGAAGCCGAAACTGGGACAAGGAAGGCTTTTAGGGCGATTTGTGGACCGCAATATTTTTGTAGGCACTGTTATTGCTTCCCGCGAGGAGATTGCAAAAGTTTCATACGCTGCTGTTGCGGCAAGAGTGATTGACACATGGGACGAAGTTACCGGAGGTATTCCGCCTATGCGGTCCAATAATTTTGAGGATTATTTTGGACCGCAGCACATTGATTTGGACAATGACTATGACTGAAAATAAAGACACTGAAATGCTCGCTGAATATGATCGGTTTTTTTATCGGTCATCACTAGTCAGCATGTTCTGGGCGGTAATCCAAGCGAGGAAAAAGAGAAAATCCGCGTTTAAGATGAAGCAACTTTCGGACGCACTGAAAGTTGATAAATCGGTAGTCTCACGCTGGTTTGCAAACTCTCCAAACTGGACCGCAAATACAGTTTCGGACATTGCCAACGCGCTTGATCTTGAAATTCGAGTTTCTGTTTATGACCGAACGGACGGCAAAATTTACACCCCGTCCGGCGAACAAACGCAAGCGCTCACCACTTCTTGCCCGAGCACAATCGACGAAACGCCGCGGATCAACACAGCAAGCACGTTTAACGGCCCTAGGGTTTTCGCATCATGATCCTTCAGCCCAGCGTTCCAGGGGGCTACGTCATTTTTTGCGATGACGTAAGGAAAGAAATCGGTGGGAAAGTTACTATAGTTGGTGTTTATGGTGGCGAACTTACAGCTTATGGTGAAGCTCCATTATCGCTTCCACAGTTGTATGCTGTTGTCTCTTTTCGAAACAAACCAAACGACGATTCATATAGCTTAAAGGTCGTTGTATCCATGTTCGGTTCGGATGGAGAGGCTAAAGTGCTTTCTTCTTTTGATTACGATGTACCAGCCTGTCAGAGAGACTTACTGCCAGCACCAATCGACGAACACAGCATGGTGTTTATTGAACTCAGTCATATTGTGCGAATGTCGCCCCTTATTATCACCGAACCCTGTATGATTACGGTGAGGGCATACTTAGGTGATGACGAAGTCAGGTTGGGTTCGTTAAAAGTAAGAATAACTAACATGAGTGAATACACGGCCCACTTGCCTCCAGAATCCCCAAACCCGCCAAATTAAGAGTTGTATTGGCTATGCTCAACTCGGGCATTAGTGAGTTTGCACCATCAACATGCGTCAAGGGGATAAACGGGTTGTCTTTTGAGGAAATTTTTACAGAGCCGTATCAAATCGAACTGGTGTCTGGATCGCCCCTTGAACAACTAGAGAAACAGTCTGATGAAACGATTGTTGCTTAACAAATCCTGAATTTATGATTCTAGAAAAAGTTTACTAATTTCGATTTAATAGGAATTACCGCAATGCGCTCATTGGTGCCGCTCTGGCGTGTGCGCCTTATTCCAGCTATCAATACACACTAACCCACCAGCATATCACGCATGCCCCTCCTCACCCTCCCCAATACGCTTGGCCTGTTTGCGCTGATCAACCTGTGGACGTTCCTGCTGTTCGGCGTCGATAAACTCCGCGCTCGGGCGGGGTCCGACCGTGTGTCGGAAGGGGCGTTGCTGACATGGGCGTTTTTTGAGGGAACCATCGGCGCATATGCTGGTCGCGCGGTATTCCGGCACAAGACGCGCAAGCAGCCCTTTTCCAGCCACCTGCACAAGATCGCGATACTGCACGTCTGTGCCGCTGTGCTGGCGGCGGTCTGTTTATGACGAACCGCGCCCGTCTGGGGCGGCGATAAAGCTGTTCAGCACCAGCTGCGTCGGCCGCCTTCATAATAACGCGCAAGCCCTTCTTCGACCAATATATCGCCCAGGCTTTCCCCACCGCGCGTCAGGATGCGCAATTTGCGGCCATAGCGATCTTCGTCGCGGTTGATGCTTTGCAGGGTGAACGGACCGGCATTGACAAGTTCATGCAGCCGCCGTGTTGCTGCGGCACCAAGCGCCGCCTCCGCCGCGCAGCGGGGTTGATGCGTTTCGGGGGTATCGATATCGGCGATGCGAATCTTGCTACCGCGATACCAGATCGTATCCCCATCCACGACGCAGTTCGTGCCCCCGCCGCTTTTGCAGAGGCCAAATGCGGCGGTTTCGGTGTCGGGGGCGCTTGCGGCCAAAGCAGCGACGCCGCCAACCGGGGCTGTGCCGGATAGCGTCCAGACGCCCCAAAAAATGGCAGCCGACAGCATCAGCGTCAGCGAGAAAAACCGAGTCATATGAGCACTGGACCTTTGCGTATGACGGCAGTGCCCGCACACCGGGGTGTTACGCATTGCTTCGTAAACACCACCTACGTTCGGACATTGCCGCCGGATGATACCATGTTTTACATGTTAGGCTCAACAATTGGTTAAAGTCGCGGTGGGTTATGTCGGATTTGGAGCAGTCGGGTTGCAGATTTCCGTGCACAAAAACCGCCGGGGTTTCGCCCGGCGGTTGTGTTCTAGCGCTTAGCCAGATGGCAGTGCCGAAGGATTAAAAGCGCACGCCGAGGCCAATGAGGGCCTGATGGCGGTCAACGTTCATTTTACGGTCAAAATCATTCTGGCCAATGTCGAAGCGGCGCAGATAGTTTCATGAATATAAAACGGCAAAAATGCTGAAATATTATAGGCACGCTTTGCGTCGACCACAAACCGGCTTGCCCTCATGGTCCGATTTGGACATGGATGCCGCATGGAACACATGCCGCAGCCACCCACCGCTTTCAAAATCCTGACCGCTGCGCAATGGGCGCAATTTGAGGCTGACGGTATCTTTCAGGGCGCCCCTGTCGATCTGGCGGATGGCTATATCCATCTGTCGACGCAAGATCAGCTTCAGGGCACGTTGGACAAGCATTTTGCTGGTCAGGATGGATTGGTCATCGCCGAGGTGGATTTAACAGCGCTGAAAGATGTGATCAAATGGGAGCCGTCACGCGGCGGTGCGCTTTTCCCCCATATTTACGGTGATTTGCCGATACGCGCGATCATCGGACATTTGACCCAGATCAAAGCCTGACGGAACTTTGTACGCCATAACGACTTTCTTAACTGAAGGAAGCTGACATGGACGTATTTCAAATTCCCGCCGTCGCCATTTTCGCAGGCATGCTCACATCATTTGCGATCGTCATGCTGGTCGTCACTGTGGGCGACGTTATCAGACGTTAGGCCGCGCGGTCGATAGGCGCAGAGCGAAGGCTTTACCCCCAAGAGTCTAAGCTTGCCCAATGGAAAGCTTCGGCGCTGTCCCCAAGGCTATTCCCAGCGCTATCAAAGCGCCGCTCCATAATGCGTCCAACACCGTCACGCCCGACCGCCAATATGGTGCTGCAGCGTGTGCCATAGACTGCGTTGCGGATGAATATCGGATGCGCGTCCACATCGTTGACATGAGCGTCACCCAAGATGCCAAATAAAGTCTTGGGGTCTGCTGCGCCGCCATCAAGCCAGCCCTTTAGCGCACGGTTCAATCTCTCTTTGCGCGGCCAGCGTTCGTCCTGCACCGCATTGGAAAGGCCATGCACGCCATGCGTCAACGAGGCGCTGACGTCCGCCGGACGGTTTGATATATATTGCAGACCATGTTGGTCACCAATCATCAGACTGAACGGGTTGAATTTGTCCAAATTGTCAGGATACGCGCCGCGCGTGAGCCAGTCCGTGACCAGCGCACCACGTGACGCCTTCTGCGGATCCGGCCCCTCTGGGTTCCGGATATTGGTGACCACGCCGAAACGCCCTGTGTGGCTCACCCCCATCCATGTCCCTTGCGATAAGTTATCGCGGCCAGCAATAATGGACGGATCATCTGCCCATGGCCCCAAAGGCGCTGCTGACCGGGCGTGAAATTCGTCGCGGTTTCCGGCAACGATCAATTGCCAACGCGGATGCGCATGCCATGCAATCGACACTACGCACATGTCTTGTTCCGATAAGCCCGGATGATGCCCACTTGTCAGCCTTTATCGCCGCTTGGGGATAAAATTCCTGGGCGCGAGATCACAACGGCTTTGCGTAAATGCGATATACTTTATTGACCTCACCCTCCATGGCCTCGCCCACCGAACGCATCGGGCCATTGTCGTCCAGAACCCAACCGAATTCGCCACGCGTGGCACCAAATTTGCGCGTCGAAGCATCGCGAATATAGGCGACCAGCATAAACGCCAATTGGCTAGCCAATCGTGTTGCCTGCAATTTCTTGACTACGCCCATCAATGGCACGCGCATGCTGCGCACCTTGGGGGCGCGAAGCCACCAAAGCAGTCTAGCCCAGTTGAACGGGAATAATGATCCCCTGAAACTGCCGATTTTTTCGTTGATATCGGGCCATGTCATCATGAATGCCACGGGTTCTCCGTCGACCTCGGCAATGCGGATCAAATCGTTAAACACGACGGGTTTAAGCTGCTTACCGGTATGGACCACTTCTGCATCCGTGATGGGCACAAAGCCCCAATTACCACTCCATGCATCGTTCAATATTGACAATATGATGGCTGCCTCGGCATCAAAATTGGCCTTATTGACCTTCCGAATGACAATCCGCTCATTGCGTTCACCCGATGCGACGATACGTTGCACCAAAGGCGGCAATGGCACATCAATCGGTATGTGATAGGTATACAGGTCTTTGACGCCGGCATAGCCCGCCGCCTCTATCCACGCGCCATATGCCGGGCTATGATGGCCCATCAGCATGGTCGGGGGGTGATCATGGCCTTGCACCAATAATCCCGGCTCTTCCCAGATCGAGAGGCTCAATGGCCCAAGCGCGCGGACCATTTTTTTGTCACGCAGCCAGCCTTCCGCTGTTTCAATCAACACTTTTGCAACATCGGCATCTTCGGCTTCGAAAAATCCCCAATTGCCGACACCCGGCCCCATGCCCTGTTCCGGAGGCTGCGCCAAAGCGAGATAGTCCAAATGCGCCGAAATGCGGCCAACAATATGTCCATCCCGCTCCGCTAGAAAAAGCTGCGCTTCGCCATGTTCGAACCATGGGTTTTTACCCGGCGTGATCGTTGCCATGACGTCACTTTTTAGAGGTGGCACCCAGTTCGGGTCGCTAGCGTATAAGCGAAAAGGCAGGTCGACAAACGCTTGCTTGTCAGCTTTTGTCGCAACGGAGCGAATTTTGATGTCTATCATATATTATCCCTGAAACCTTGTACGACCTGCGGCCATCATTCTTCCGTGCGGACTAAAACCGTCTCGCCTATCAAGAAGAACAGCAAAAACGGCCCCCATGCCGCAATCCATGGTGGATAAGCGCCGAGATTGCCCATTGCCAAAGCGAAGTTATCCGCGACAAAATAGGTAAAGCCCAAAGCCATGCCGATGACCGCGCGCAAAAAGAGCGCGCCGGATCGGGCAAGACCAAAGGCCGCAACGGCGCCCAGCAACGGCATCAACAATGTTGACAAGGGGCCGGATAGCTTGTGCCATAATATGCCTTCGAGATTATCCGTGCGGCGTTCAGCGGCCTTGAGATCGTCGATCGCGCGCATAAGAGGCAAGAAGGCAAGGCTGTCGCCGTCGACTTTCACCACATTGAACCTGTCAGGCGTGATACCTTTGCCGATGATGAGGCTATCTGCCGTCGTTCCGGTTGTTGTCGCCACGTTGAACGATTTTGTTTCTTCAAGTTGCCAAGCATCACCGATGTAGCGCGCACGGGTGGCGGTGATGACTTGTCGTAATCCGCCGTTGGCACGCAAATATATGCGGACGTCCTCCAGCACTGTGTCATCTCCAGAACCAAGGACGTTGCCTGCGTTGATAAGGTCATCGCCCTCACGCACCCATATATTATTGCGGGCGTTGCCATCGGGTGCCAGCGCCCCATATTCCGCTTTCTGCCACACTTTTAATTGCGCGGTGTTGGGCGCAACGACGGCATCGTTAAAGGCAAAGGATATCACCGCAACACCAAGGCTGGCGACGAACATCGGTGCCAAAATCTGATGCGCAGATAATCCAGCCGCCTTCATCGCCACCACTTCGCTGTTCTGGCTGAGCCCGGCAAAAGTGATGAGGGTGCCCAGCAGCACGGAAAACGGCAGAAATCTGGCAATAATCTGCGGTGCGCGCATCGAAACATAGTGCAGCACGTCGCCTTGGTCATTCCCGGGAACCGCCAAAATCTTGCCGCTTTCACCCAGCAAATCCAGTGTCATCAATATCAGAACGAGCATGATCAGCACGGCAAAGCTGCGAATGATGAACAGCTTTGCCATATATATTGTGATGTTGCGCGACGGGAAAAAATGCATGGCCTATGTCTCCGCAGATGGCGCGGGCATACCAAAGGTCGCCAACCGCGATTTTCGACCAAACCGGAATATGCGCTTGACCCATTTGCCGCTTTTTGTAGCAAAAACCTCTAGCGCACCAATCGGCTGTCCGCCCGGCACATGCGCTATAATATGGTACATCCACAGGATCAGAGCTGCAAACAGCAAAAATGGCAGCCACAAGGCAATGAAGGGGTCAACGATACCCATCCCGCCAACGCCTTCGGCATATTCGTTGATCTTGTGATAGGTCACCACCATGACGATGGATAGAAAAACCCCAAGCGCCGACGTTGACCGCTTTGGCGGTATCGCCAATGCCAGTGCCAGCAACGGCAGCAAGAGCATCATGGCGACTTCCACCAAACGGAAGTGAAAATTTGCCCAAGCCCGGTTGCGATCAAGCTCCGGTTTCTGGGCATCCAAGCCAATTTGGATCAGTTCAGTGATCAGATATTCGCGATCCTTGCCACCGCGCGTGCGAAAATTTTCGATCTTTGGCAACGGAATGGGAATGTCATGACTGGTAAAACTTAACACCCGCGGCGATCCATAACTGGGCGCATCATGAATCAGCGTTCCTTTTTCGAGCCGTAGTAAGATCGTGTCAGGGTCATCGGTCCGCAGAAACTGTCCTTGCTCTGCGGTCACTGCAATGGTCTGCCCGCTGTTGCTTTGCGCAAAAACAAATAGGCCCGACAGCGCATTGCCATTATTGCGGCTCTCATCAATTCGGACGGTCAGGTTCTTGCCGACATTGTTAAATTCCCCCACCCGCACTTTCGCGCCAAAAGCACCTGAACGCAGTTCAAAGCGTAGTTCTTCGTACAAATAGCGCGAACTTGGTTGAATAAAGCCAACAATAGCGAAATTGACGGCGGCAAGCGCGATTGCAAGCATGAACGGAACGCGCAACAGGCGAAAATAGCTCATGCCCACCGCACGAAAAATGTCGAGTTCTGAGGATGTTGCCAATCGGCGGAACGCCAGCAAGATGCCAAGCAGGAGGCCGATTGGGATGCCCAAGGAAAGATATTCAGGCATAAGGTTGGCAAGCATGCGCCAAACGACGCTGACCGGTCCGCCCTCTGCCGCAACGAAGTCAAACAGGTTTAGCATTTTTTCCAGCAGCAATAATGATGCGGCAATTGCGAGGGTCGCAAGCAGCGGCAACATTACAAGCCGGAAGATATAGCGGTCAGTGGCAGTTAGAAGTTTCAACTTATGGTCGCCCTGTCACCCTAATTTGGCCGCAAACTCACTCAATAGACGCTTACAGGTTCAGGGGCAATATCGATGCTATCCGAAAAAAGTGCGGATAACCGACATAAAGTTCCAGGAGTATTGCAATGAAGAAATGTGTCGCTCTTGTGGTTATAGTTGGTCTGCTGCTGATTTCCGGCACAGCGGCAGCCAACCAAGAGCTAAATAATGATATGTCACGATGCACTTCGGGCAGTGGGCCGGCTGTGCTCGTGCAGGTACGCGGCGTGAAGGAATCGAGCGGAAAAATCCGCGTCCAGTCCTATCCTGCAATCCGTGATGCATGGTTGGCAAAGGGTCGCTGGCTTCACCGTGTCGAAAGCCCCGCCAATGAAGGCAGCATGAATATCTGTATCCCCCTTCCCTCCGAAGGCAAATATGGCATCGCTGTCCGGCATGACCGCAATGGCAACGACAAGACTGATATTAGCCAAGACGGTGGTGGTTTTTCCAATAACCCAAGCATCAGCATTCTGAATTTGGGCAGGCCATCAGTTCACAAGGTTGCTTTTCAAGCTGGCCCAGGCGTTACGCGCATTACCGTCAATCTGAAATATATGTGAGGGTTCTTATTTGGCTTTAGTGGCGCTCCTGTCGAATCCGAATTCAACTGGCAATCAATCTATGTTGCCGGCAGTTCGCACCTATTGCGCCAAAAATCCGGATATATTCCATTATGAGGTCGAAGAGATCGGCCAGATTGCCAAGGCGTTGGAGATGATTGCCCGCGTGAAGCCCAAGGTGCTAGTCATCAACGGCGGTGATGGTACGGTTCAATCCGCCCTGACCGAGCTTTATCATGGTGGCCATTTTGAGGGCACTCCGCCACCAGTGGCTGTCTTGCCGAACGGCAAGACGAACCTGATCGCCCTGGATTTGGGCGCAGAGGGCGACCCGTTGGAGGCGCTTTCTCGGATTATTGAGGTCGCAAAAGGCGACCTGTCAAAGCATATCGTGGTACGCGAACTCATTGCCCTGAGCGATGGCAGCGAAGGTGCACGTCCGGTGCTGGGCATGTTCCTTGGCGGAGCGGGGCTTGCCGAAACGATTTTATATTGTCGGCACAAGATTTACCCCTTGGGCCTACCCAATGGATTGAGCCATTTTTTGACCGTAGTTGCTGTCCTGTTTTCTGCAGTCATCAGCGTAAAGGCCAGTTTCCTGCCTCAACGATCGAAACCAGTCAGCATAACGTTCATCCGCAATGGTGTATTGCACGGCACTTTTTCTGTGCTGATTGTGACGACTTTGGAAAAGCTTCTGTTGGGCGGCCAAGCGGGCAACAATAAGCAGCGCGGGCTGATGAAATTTCTGGCGGTTGACCAAAAACCATTGGCGATGCTGAAAATGATTGCGGCCTCACTGCGCGGAAAATTAGGGCAAACCAATATGCGCGGTGTGCATTTTCAACAAGGCGATGTCATTCGCATTGAAAGCGAACAAAGCAGTGTCGTTCTAGACGGCGAAGTGTTTCAGGCCCATCCCGGTAGCCCAATCGTTCTGCGCTCAACACCGCCGGTCCCGTTCCTGAAACTAGCCGCTTAACAAGCACCCATAAAGGCGGCTAAGGCCCCAGACATGCTCTCGCTTACGCAACTTGTCGCTGAAGAATTGGCTGTCCCGGTGCAGGCAGGCGTAAGTGAATTTGCATCGCACATCGCGGCGCAATTTCAGGGTGCCGCGCGCGCCGTGCTGTTCTACGGTTCATGTTTACGCTCGGAGCAATTGCAGGGCGAGATGCTCGACTTTTACCTGATCGTTTCAGATTACAAGACTGCTTATGGCAAAAGCTGGCTCGCGAAATGGAACCGCCGTCTGCCGCCCAACGTCTTTCCGTTTCAACATAATGGCCTCATCGCCAAAGTCGCGGTGTTAAGCGAGAGCGACTTTCATAACCTCAACCGGCCAGCTGCCTCTGCCGTTTCTGTCTGGGCCAGATTTGCACAGCCCTCACGCCTCGCATGGTGCGCAGATGAAACGGCGCGACAAGCGGCGATAATGGCGATTTCCGGGGCAGCACCAACTTTGCTTAATGCAGCACTGGCATTTGTTGAGCGGGAGGTAGGCATCCTCGATTTGTGGCAGTCGGGGTTTCAGATGACGTATAGCGCTGAACTGCGTGCCGAAAGCAAGGACCGGCCCTCATCTGTTATGGCATTCGACCCCGAACGCTATGGCCGTTTTGGCATCGCTGCGCTGAACCACACCAGCATCGCGAACAAAATGCGCGGCGACAGAATTCTGTTATTGCCAGATGTAGATGGCAAAATTGCGCAAGAGAAAAACCGTTGGCCCGGCTTGCGCCGACGCGGCAAATTGCTGACCATCGCACGGCTTGCAAAGGCTGCGTTCACCTATGCCGGCGGGATTGATTATCTGGCGTGGAAGATAAACCGCCACGCCGGAACACAGATCATCATCCAGCCATGGCAACGCAAATGGCCGTTAGTCGCGGCGCTGTTTCTGGTGCCAAAACTATGGGCAAAAGGCGCTGTGCGTTAACCGCTAAAGCGGTTTCGTTGGACCAATAATGCAAGTGCGAAAATGCCGGCATAAGCTGCGGGCAACCAAAGGCTGTGGTATCCGAAGATACCAAATATCAACGCGCCAACGGCAGCGCCGCTGATCAGGCCAAGCCATAGCAACAGATATGGCACCCACTCCAAACGCGGACCGCCGCTGATCATCGTGGCAAGCCCCTGCCCGATTTTAACGAGCGCTCCGGTCATATAAGTGAGCCCGAACGACACCGACCCTTCGCGTTCAAAGAGCGTGTTTTCCAGCCCCATGCAGAAGGCCGCAAAGCATAGCCCTATGAGCAGAAATCCAAAGCTTGCAATGAGTGGCGCGGCAAACAGCAGCAGAGATATGATGCCGAGAATGATTGCCTGACGCCGCGCGTGCGCGAAGGTGCTTTTGCGGCCAATAAGTGACCCTGCAACGACGCCAATCACAAAGCTTGCCAGCAACGCAGCGACCATGCCCACATACGGCGCGGCGTCGACCACACCTACGCTGAGCCGCGTGGAATTTCCGCTCATAAAGGACAGGAAAAACCCGCCGCTGGCGAGGAAACCAATGGCATCGACCATGCCCGCCATGGCCGCGAAACCGACGGCCAAAAGGCGGGCGTTACGGTCCAGCCTGTTCACGAACGTCCCGTCAGATGATCCCGACAGCTTTGCCCGCGCGTTCGAAACGGTCGAGAATGTCGGCCACCTGCGCGCTGCTATGTTCTGCGCATAAGGAACAACGCAGCAAGGTCATACCCGCTGGCGTCGCGGGCGGACGTGCCAAGTTCACATAGAGCCCGTTTTCAAGCAAGGCCGCCCACATCGCCGCGCCCTTTTCCAGATCGGGCATGATAACCGCGATGATGGCGCTTTGTGCATTGGGCGTGCCCAATTGGAAGCCCAGATCGCGCAGCCCCTGATGCAGGTTCTTTGAATTTTCCCACAAATGTCCGCGCTTGTTACTATTGTGCATCAGCTTGCGGATGCTTGCCGCCGAACAGGCAACGACCGATGGCGGAAGCGACGCGGTGAAGACATAAGGGCGGCATACCAGCCGCATGATTTCAAACTTGGGATGGTTCGACACGCAGAAGCCGCCAACGGTGCCTACCGATTTGGAGAAGGTGCCAATGATGAAATCGACATCGCCCAACACGCCTTGCTCTTCCGCCACACCCCGTCCATTTTCGCCGATAAAGCCCATTGAATGTGCTTCATCGACCAGGATCATTGCGCCAGCCTCTTTCGAAACGCGGATCATTTCCTTCAACGGCGCAACGTCACCAAGCATTGAATAAACGCCCTCAAGCACCACCAATTTGCCCGCATCGGCAGGCAAACGCTTCAGCCGTTTTTCGAGTGCCTCAACATCATTGTGGCGGAAGGCGACGATTTCGGCATCACCCATTTTGCAGCCATCATAAATCGACGCATGGCTGTCAATGTCGAGGATGATGTAATCGCCCTTGCCCGCGATCGTGCTGATAATGCCCAAATTCGCCTGATAGCCCGTGGAAAAGACCATGGCATGGTCCATCCCGTAAAATTCCTTCAACGCATCTTCGCATTCCTTATGGCCCTGAAACGTACCGTTCAGAACGCGGCTGCCGGTGGTGCCAGCGCCAAATTCGTCCAATGCTTGCTTGCCTGCGGCAATGACGTCATCGTCAAAGGTCATGCCCATATAATTATAGGTGCCAAGCAGGATCGTTTCCTTGCCATTGACGACCGCGACGGTGGGCGACTTCACTTCTTCCATCACCAGGCTGAACGGGTCTTTTACACCCGTGGCGAGCAGACCTTCGCGCTGGGCGATTAAGGCGTCAAATTTTGAAAATAAGTCAGTCATTACCGTCTCTCGTAAAAAATTAGGCAGCGGTTAGCTTGGTCACGGCATCGACCAACTGGCCGACAGTTTCGATTTCAGCCTGCAAATTCATGCTGATGATGATGTCAAAGCTGTCTTCGACTTCAGCGACAAAATCCATCACGGTCAGGCTGTCCCATTCAAGGTCGCCTGCAAAGGTCGTTGCCTCACTAACTTCGGTGCCTTTTTTGTTAAACGGTTCAATCAGGCCCTTCAGGCGATCAAACATTTCGCTCCTGTCAGTCATTCTTACATCCTCGATATGATTGGCAGCCAATGCCCCATATGGTCGCGCTATGGCAAGCGAATAAGGCGGCAAAAGGGCGAGGCTAGGGCGCTACATCCACCCGTGCTTGCGATACCAGCCTACGGTGTCTTTCAGACCCGAAGCCGTTGCAATTTCCGGCTGCCAAAGCTGTGCCGCTGGCGCAGCGTCTGGATCAATGGTCCAGTCGGGATGCGTAAGGTAATTGGCGCGATCCGGCGTCAGCTTCGCCTTTGGTCCGCGGATCGCGCGGTCCGCCCATCCGGCGAATTTCAAAAGAAAGCTTGGTGCATGCAGGGCCGTAATGTTTCGGCCAACCGCCGCGCCAATGGCTTTGGCAAAGGCTTCATGACTCCACCCACCCGTCGTCCCGTCATCGGCTTCAAAAATGCGTTTCGACACATTTTCAGCAGATAATAACGTCACCAGCAAACGGGCCAGATCATCAACATGGATGACGGACACGCGCCCGCGCGGCGGGAGCAAAGCCCAGCCCTTGGCCGCAATACGGAACATATCAAACATTTCGGTGTCGCCGGGGCCATAGACGCCCGGCGGCCGAATGACGATCCAGTCGAGCGTCGACGCTTTCACAAGATTTTCGGCCTTAGCCTTGCTCGCGCCATATAAGGACAGCGCCGGTTCGCGCGCGGCGAGTGACGAGACAGCGACGAAGCGGTCGATACCCGCCATTTGGGCAGCGGCGAGGATATTTGCCGTGCCAGCGACATTGCCGCTTTCGAAACCAGCCGCATCGGGCGCGTTCACAATGCCGGCGACATGCAACACCGCATCCGCACCCTTGCACAATTCTTTGAGGCTGGCCGCATCATTGAGGCGACCATGCACCCATGTCACGCCTGCTGTCTTAGGCTGGTCCCGCCGCGTCAATGCGCGCACATGCCAACCCGCCGCGACCAAGCGATCCAGCGTAATCCGCCCGACAAAGCCCGTCGCCCCCGTCAGCGCGACAGTCTTCACAAAAGCACCAATTGATCGCGGTGAACGAGTACAGAACGCGGCACGGTGCCCAATATGGCGGCCAACTCGCTTGACCGATGCCCGCAAATCCGCGCCGCATCGACCGCATCATATTCGGAAAGTCCGCGTGCAATCGCAAGGCCGTCATCGGCGCTGATGTCGATGACATCGCCGCGCTTAAACTCGCCTTCTACCGACAGTGCGCCAGCGGGCAGAAGGCTGCTTCCGGCCTTGAGCGCTTGCACCGCGCCATCATCGATGCGGATCCGGCCCTTGACTGTCAGCCGCCCGCCGAGCCAGCTTTTACGCGCTGAGCCACCCTCACGCGGGGCGAAGAAGGTCGAAAGCCCACCTTGCTCCAACGCCGCAAGCGGATGGTCGCGCAAGCCGGACGCGATTACAAGGCCGATCCCGGCCCGCGTTGCAATATCTGCGGCATCCAATTTGGATGCCATCCCGCCAGACCCCATGCCAGAAGACGAGCCCTTAGCCACCATTACCCGCACGCGGCCGTCAATCTTCTCTATTGTCGGCAGTAACATTGCGCCCGGCAAATGTGGCGCGCGGTCGAACAAGCCATCAACGTCCGACAGCAATATGACACCTGTCGCGCCCGCAGCTTGCGCCACGCGTGCGGCCAAGCGGTCATTGTCGCCAAAACGGATTTCCTCTGTGGCGACGCTGTCATTTTCGTTGATGACAGGCACCGCGCCGGCGCCCAACAATCGGTCAAGCGTTGCCGCGATGTTCAAATAACGGCGGCGGTCCTCAAGATCATCGAGCGTCACCAGCATCTGCGCTGCGGCCAAGGACTGACCTTCCAACAGGTCCGCCCAGATGCCCGATAACACAATCTGTCCAACGGACGCAGCCGCCTGCGCATCGGCAAGGCTGGCGCGGCCACCTTTGTCAAAGCCCAAGCGGCGGGCGCCAAGCGCAATTGCGCCTGAGGTGACAATGATGCACCGCTGCCCCGCCTTATGCCGCGCACTGATATCCGCAACGAGCGTCTGAAGCCATTCCCGCCGCACAGTTCCGTCCGGCTGCACCAGCAACGAGGAGCCGACCTTCACCACCAATAAGGGGCAGGATGCGGGTGAGAGTTTATCCACGGACGCTAAACCGAAAATCGTCATGCTGAACTCGTTCCAGCATCTTACTTTTCTTGCAACGCATTAAGACCCTGAAACAAGTTCAGGGTGACGGAGTTGGAAGGGCGTGGCGCGAAGTTCAGATTGGCGACCATGTCCCGTCCTCAGTGATGCCATCGGCCTTTGCGCCTTCAAGCCCGCTTTTGGCAGGCAGCGCCTCCAATATACGGTCGAGGACCAGATCAACGCCTTGGCCCGTCGCGCCGGAAATCGCGATCACATCCTGCGCGCCAGCCGCCTGAAGCTGCTGTGCGATATCGGCCATCAATTCAGGGTCAAGCAAATCGCCTTTGTTGAGCGCGACAATCTGGGGCTTTTCATCCAAGGCCGCGCCATATTCGCTCAATTCGTCACACACAATGTGCCATGCGGCCACGGGGTCATCTTGCGTTGCATCAATCAAGTGAATGAGAATCCGGCAGCGCTCAATATGGCCCAAGAAACGGTCGCCAATGCCCACACCTTCGGCAGCGCCAGCAATAAGGCCTGGAATATCGGCCAGCACGAATTCCCGCGACTTATGGTCAACAACGCCCAATTGCGGGCGCGTGGTGGTGAACGGATAATCGCCAACCTTCGCTTTGGTATTGGACACTTGGTTGATGAAGGTCGATTTGCCCGCGTTGGGCATGCCGACAAGACCCGCATCAGCCAACAGTTTCAACCGCAACCAGATATATCGTTCTTCGCCGGGCCAGCCGGGGCCATGTTCGCGCGGGGCGCGGTTGGTTGAGCTTTTATACGATGCGTTACCACGTCCGCCATCGCCACCGCGCAGGAACACAACCCGCTGTCCCACCGCCGTCAGGTCCAGCAACAATGTGCGTTCTTCGTCATCGGCCAGCACCTGCGTGCCCACAGGCACCTGAATGACAAGATCATCCCCATAAGCGCCATGGCGATCACGGCCCATCCCTTGAATGCCGCGCATAGCCTTAAAATGCTGCGCATAGCGAAAGTCGATAAGCGTGTTCAGCCCGGCCACCGCCTCAATCACGACATCGCCACCTTTGCCGCCATTACCGCCGTCGGGGCCGCCATATTGCACATATTTCTCGCGCCGAAAACTGACCGCGCCCGGGCCACCTGCGCCGGAACGGACAAAAATCTTAGCTTGGTCAAGAAAATGCATAAATTAGCCCTTAGACTATCAAAACGATCTCGTCATCCCGAACTCGTTTCGGGATAAAGCGCTAACGTAGCGTTTTGTGCTGAAACAAGTTCAGCACGACGAAACTTAGGGAACGAGAAGTCGTCGCTAGCGCAGAGCGGCCCGCCAGCCGAAGCTTTAGCGAAGGTTGGTGGAGCCTAGGGGAGTCGAACCCCTGACCTCTACACTGCCAGTGTAGCGCTCTACCAGCTGAGCTAAGGCCCCATCTGGCCGCCCATTGGACAGCCTTGGTGAGGAGCGCCACTAGCGGGCGCCCCTATATATATCAAGTCCGAAGATTAGATGTCGTCGGGCTCATCTTCCGTGCCCGCAACGCCAAGATCTTCGTCACCGCCCAAGTCGACGTCATTGTCGGGCGACACGTCGCCATCAACCGCATCGACGTCAATGTCGAGGTCGTCATCCGCCAGATCCGAGTCGTCCTTCTTCTTTTCGATTTCTTCAAACGGCATGGGCTGCTTCGATTTCAAAACTGGCTCTGGCGTCCACTGGTTGCCGCATTCGATGCATTCAACCGGTTCGTCCTTGGTCAGGTCGTAAAAACGAACGCCACATTTCGGGCAAGTGCGCTTGGTTCCCCATTCAGCCTTGATCATGGCGGGCTTAAATCCTTTTAAACTGGCTTGGAAAGGCAACACACGTCTGTGAATCACCGTCAATTGGCGCGGCCTCTGCCACAGCGACGCGCCGCTGTCAAAAATTACTGTGGTCGTTGACTTGAACGCGCATCATCCGCAAAGCGCAAAACATCATGCACAACGCAGTTCCCAGACCCGGTAGTTTCCAGCCCAGCGGCCCGTTATTTGGTACGCTTAAGGTTCCTGGCGACAAATCCATTTCGCACCGCGCGCTTATGTTGAGCGCGCTTGCGGTGGGTGAAAGCAGAATTACAGGCTTGCTGGAAGGCGAAGACGTGCTCGCCACCGCTGCGGCCATGCGGGCAATGGGCGCGCAGATCGAACGCACCGGTGCAGGCAATTGGACCGTCAACGGCGTGGGCGTGGGCGGCCTGATGCAGCCATCGGGCGCACTCGACATGGGCAATAGCGGGACGTCGACACGGCTATTGATGGGGCTGGTCGCCAGCCACCGTTTGACCGCGACCTTCATTGGCGATGCCAGCCTGTCCAAACGCCCGATGGGCCGCGTGATTGATCCACTCAGCCAAATGGGCGCCGAGTTTACGGCAAGCCCCGGCGGGATGCTGCCGTTGATGGTGCGCGGATTGGTGCCCGCCATACCGATCAGCTACCGTCTGCCGGTCGCCTCTGCCCAAATTAAAAGCGCCGTCTTGCTGGCCGGGCTCAACATCGCTGGCATCACTGAAGTCATCGAGCCTGTGCCCACCCGCGACCATAGCGAACGGATGCTGCGCGGTTTTGGTGCAGATTTAACCGTCGATGTTGATGCCGATGGTGTGCGGCATATTCGCCTGATGGGCGAAGCAGAGTTACAGCCGCAGCAGATAGAGGTTCCCGGCGATCCGTCCTCCGCAGCCTTTTTCATTGTTGCGGCCCTCATTACGCCGGGTAGCGAAGTTACCGTCACCCATGTCGGCATGAACCCGACGCGCACAGGCATTTACAAGATGTTGGAGGCGATGGGCGCTGACCTTACGTATGCAAACGAACGCGAAGTTGGCGGGGAGCCCGTGGCCGACATCACCGCGCGGCATTCTGTCCTGCGCGGTATCGACGTGCCACCGGATGTTGCGCCAAGCATGATTGACGAATTTCCGGTGTTCTTCGTCGCTGCGAGCATGGCGCAGGGCCGAACAACGACCGGTGGTCTGGATGAACTGCGCGTGAAAGAATCCGACCGGCTCGCGCTCATGGCGACGGGTTTGAAAGCGATTGGCGCACGGGTTGAAGAACGCGAAGATGGCCTCATCATTGACGGCAGCGGAGGAGAACCTGTGGAAGGCGGCGCGACGGTAACAAGCGCACTCGACCACCGCATCGCCATGAGCTTTGCTGTCGCGGGTCAGCATTGTTATCATGCGGTCACCGTCGACGACGTGTCGCCCATTGCGACGAGTTTTCCAACATTTGAAAACATATTACATAATCTGCAGGTTCAACATTGACCGAATATATATCGCCCTTCGCGGCTGACCTCATCGGGTTTGCAGGCAGTTTTTTCATTGTCGCTGCGTTTGCGTACAGCAACCTCACGACGCAGATGAATGCATTATGGTTCAACGTCGCAAACTTCTTTGGCGCGGCCTTACTGACCATTTCGTTGACGGTAAATTTCAACTTACCGACCATGGTGCTGGAAATTGTCTGGATGGCCATTGCGGTGTTCGGCATCATGAAGGCCCTGATGAAGCGCCGTGTCGATACAGGGGCGGCCGAATGATCATCGCCGTTGACGGGCCAACCGCCTCTGGCAAAGGCACGTTAGCAAGAGCACTCGCCGCGCATTTCGGGTTGCCGTTTCTGGATACCGGCCTGCTGTACCGCGCGGTGGGGTGCCACGTGCAATTGCACAAAGGAAACCCTGACGATGCCGCGGACGCTTTGGCGGGATGCGGGTTCCCGGACAGCTTGCTGGATGACCCTGTTCTGCGGAGCGAGGAAGTTGGCGGGTTAGCAAGCCGGGTATCGATTCACCCCGGGGTGCGTGCGGCGCTTAACCAGCGGCAGGTGGACTTTGCCAATCAGCCCGGCGGCGCATTGCTCGACGGGCGTGATATCGGGACAGTCATCGCACCGCATGCTGACGTGAAGTTGTTCGTCACCGCGCCCGCAGAGGTCCGCGCGAAGCGCCGTCATCATGAAATGCAACGACAAGGCATGGATGTAGAATTTGCCAATATCCTGACTGACATTGGGGCGCGTGACGAACGTGACACCGGCCGCGCTGATGCACCGTTAAAACCGGCGGAAGACGCGCTATTGCTTGATACCGGCGATTTGACTATAGGCGACGCCGTTCAAGCTGCGATTGCTTTGGTGGAGTCTCGACTTCGCAAAAGCTAAGTAGCCGGCGTGTATCGATAGAACACACCGTCACCCTGAGCTTGGTTCAGGGTTCATTTCGCCTCGCTGACCCTTGGTCTAAGTTGATGGATGGATGCTGAAACAAGTTCGGCATGACGCGGTAATTTGGCTCGATATGCACCGTATTTGGGCGCTTTGCTGCTATTCGGGCATCAGGGCAACTCTGGTCAAAGACCGTCGGAACCAACCGACTGGCCGGACAAAATGTACGTAAGGACACTCTAACCTATGGCAACTTCGCCAAACCCGACCCGCGACGATTTCGCGGCACTTCTCGACGAATCACTTGGCGGCGCAGACGGTGGCTTTGAAGGCCGCGTCGTAAAAGGCACCGTAACCGCAATCGACAATGACCATGCTGTCATCGATGTGGGTCTCAAATCCGAAGGCCGTGTGGCGCTGCGTGAATTCGCTATGCCCGGCCAAAAAGCCGACCTGAAGGTTGGCGACGAAGTCGAAGTCTTCGTTGACCGCGTAGAAAATATGAACGGCGAAGCTATGCTCAGCCGCGATCGCGCCCGTCGCGAAGCCGCTTGGGATGTGCTTGAAGGTGAATTTGACGCGGGCAACCGCGTGGATGGCGTTATCTTTGGCCGCGTAAAGGGTGGTTTCACCGTTGATCTGGGCGGCGCAGTGGCATTCTTGCCCGGCAGCCAGGTTGACGTCCGCCCTGTGCGCGACGTTGCGCCATTGATGGACATCGCCCAACCCTTCGTCATCCTCAAAATGGATCGCAAGCGTGGCAACATCGTTGTATCGCGTCGCGCCATATTGGAAGAGACGCGCGCAGAACAGCGCACTGGCCTCATCCAAAACCTCGTCGAAGGTCAGATCATCGACGGCGTGGTCAAGAACATCACCGATTATGGCGCGTTTGTCGATTTGGGCGGCATCGATGGCCTGCTGCACGTCACCGACATCAGCTACAAGCGTATCAACCACCCAAGCGAAGTCATAAACATTGGTGACACCGTCAAGGTGCAAATCGTCCGTATCAACAAGGACACACAGCGCATCAGCCTTGGCATGAAGCAGTTGGAAAGCGATCCTTGGGATGCAGCGGTTGCCAAATATCCCGTCGGCACCAAGTTGAAGGGTGCGGTCACCAACATCACCGAATATGGTGCGTTCATCGAACTCGAAGCCGGTATCGAAGGCTTGGTCCACGTGTCGGAAATGTCATGGACAAAGAAGAATGTGCACCCGGGCAAAATCGTTTCGACAAGCCAAGAAGTCGACGTTGTCGTTCTCGACATCGACATGGAAAAGCGCCGTATTTCGCTTGGCCTCAAGCAAGCGCACGACAATCCATGGGCATCGTTCGCTGACAAGTTCCCAGTTGGTTCGACCGTTGAAGGCGAAGTCAAGAATGCGACCGAGTTTGGTCTGTTCATTGGTCTCGACGGCGACGTTGACGGCATGGTCCACATGTCCGACATCGCATGGGGCATCACCGGCGAAGAAGCCCTGCACCTTCACCGCAAGGGCGAAACCGTCAAGGCAATCGTTCTCGACATCGATGCCGAGAAAGAACGCATTTCGCTTGGCATCAAGCAGCTTGAAAAGGGTGCCCCGTCGGCAGCCGGTGCTGCTTCGGCAAGCGGCCTGAAGAAGGGTGGCACTACCACCGTGACCGTTCTTGAAGTGCGTGATGGCGGACTTGAAGTACAAGCGGGCGAAGATGGCGCAACTGGCTTCATCAAGCGCGCCGACCTTGGCCGCGACCGTGACGAGCAACGTCCGGATCGTTTCCAGGTTGGTCAGAAGTTTGACGCCATGGTTACTGGTTTCGACCGTTCGAAAAAGCCGAACTTCTCGGTCAAGGCACTACAGCTGGCCGAAGAGAAGCAAGCCGTTGAGCAATATGGTTCGTCCGATTCGGGCGCATCGCTTGGCGACATCTTGGGTGAAGCACTCAAGGGCGTGAAGAAGTAAGCTTCGGCCAAAAACTACATCCAAAATGGCATAGTAAAAAATGCCGTAATAGAGACCCGCTCCTTGAAAGAGGAGCGGGCTTTTTATGTTTTTGGCACGAAACGCTTGGAAGACCGTTGTAATAATGAAAAATTTCTGCCAGCGTCTCGGAATTATTGTAAAGACCTGTAAAGTGAAGTTTGCGAAGCGCACAGCGTCGTATTAGATAACCGTAAGAAAGGAACACAATATGATCCGTTCCGAGTTGATCAAAAAGCTGGAAGCCGAGAATCTGGAACTTAAAACAGAGGAAATCGAGAAGATCGTCGATCTGTTTTTTAACCAGATCATTCAACGCCTGTACGATGGTGGGCGCATTGAATTGCGCGGCTTTGGTGCTTTTTCGACCCGCGACCGCAGCCCGCGCAAGGGCCGCAACCCGCGCACCGGTGCATCGGTTGAAGTGCCATCAAAGCGCGTACCCTATTTCAAACCGGGCAAAGAAGTGCGCGAAAGCCTTAACAAATAAACCATTTGTGCGAAGGCACTTGACCCTGCGAGCGTAATGCTGTCTGCGCATGGCTAAGCGGATGTGGCGGAATGGTAGACGCTACAGACTTAAAATCTGTTGTCCGTAAGGGCGTGCGGGTTCGAGTCCCGCCATCCGCACCAATTGGCCTTAGGCGCCCTTTGGGTCACTTTATCATCAAGACTATGCGCCCTTCACATTGCGGCTCAGTTGCGGGGCGGCTGTCGTCGGTAGCTGAGCGCCTCGGCAATGTGGATACGGCCTACGTCCGTGGCATTGGCCAAATCGGCGATCGTGCGGGCAACGCGCAATATACGGGTGTAGCCACGCGCCGATAGGCGCATCGCTTCTGCCGCTTGGGCCAGTAACTTCTGCCCCGCTGCGTCCGGCGTGGCAAATTCAGCAAGTGTATCGCCATCAAGATCCGCATTGGTACGCAAGCCAGTGCCTTGCAGCCGTGCGCTTTGTAGGAAACGCGCGGCATGCACCCTAAAGGCTACCTCAGCCGAACCTTCGGCAGGGGGCGGAAGGACCAAGTCCGCGGCGCGCACTGCCTGCACTTCGACATGCAGATCGATACGGTCAAGCAATGGCCCAGATATCTTCGCCTGATAGTCCGCAGCGCAACGCGGTGCCCGGCTACATGCCAAAGCCGCGTCGCCAAGATGCCCGCAGCGGCAAGGGTTCATCGCAGCGACCAATTGGACGTTGGCGGGGAAAGTGACATGGCTGTTGGCCCGTGCGACGCTGACTTCACCGGTTTCCAAGGGCTGTCGCAAACTGTCGAGCACGCCGCGTTGGAATTCGGGCAGCTCGTCGAGGAACAGGACCCCGAGATGCGCGAGGCTGACTTCGCCGGGACGAATACGCAGACCGCCTCCGACCAAGGCTGGCATGGACGCGCTATGATGCGGCGCACGGAACGGACGTGTTCGCAATAAGCGGCCACCGTCCAAAGATCCGGCGACGGATGCAATCATGGAAACTTCCAATGCCTCAGCAGGCGAAAGTTCCGGCAAGATACCCGGCATACATGAGGCCAATAGCGACTTACCTGCGCCCGGTGGGCCAACCATAGCCAAATTATGACCACCAGCAGCGGCAATCTCCAGCGCGCGCTTTGCGGTCTCCTGCCCTTTTACCATTTTCAGATCAGGCCCCGTTTGGCGCGGCGCGGCAACCCCCGGCTCAGGCGGACGCAGCAAGGATTTCCCTTTCAGATGGTTCAGCAAGCCAAGTAGATCGGGTGCGGCCACGACTTCAATCTCGCCAGCCCAAGCCGCTTCTGCCCCTTGCATCGCCGGACAGATTAACCCGAGCCCGCGTGACGAGGCATGAAGCGCTGCCAAAAGCACGCCAGGTGATGCAGCCACTCTGCCATCCAAACCGAGTTCACCGACCACGACAAATTGCGCCAGCGCCTCTGCATCTACCAGCCCCATTGCACCGAGTAATGCCAGAGCAATTGGCAAGTCATAATGCGAACCCTCTTTGGGTAGGTCAGCGGGGGAGAGATTGATAGTGATCCGCTTGGGCGGCAATGCCAGACCCAGCGCAGAGATTGCGGCGCGAACCCGCTCGCGGCTTTCGGCGACCGCCTTATCTGGAAGACCCACAACGGCAAAGCCTACCATTCCTGGTGCGACTTGGCATTGGACTTCAACGCTGCGGGCTTCCAAGCCGAGATACGCGACTGTGGAAACAATCGACACCATATACTGTCCCCAAGGATGGACCTCCGCTGCACTGGGATGACGTAGCAACGGAGGTCCGGACGACCGGTCCAGTGGTCGTCATGGCCGACTGCGCCGCGAACGACCCCGATGGCAAGCTTTGCCGATTAGTATACCAACCGTTGGTATATCCAATTTGACGTTGTCAATAACCAAAGCGGGTGAGGAAAAGGTTGGAAATCAGCCGTGTTCGGGGCTTAGAAATCGACCTGCTCATAATGCTTGGGTGGCACGATGACTTCCATCCGTTCGGACAGTAAGGGCCGAAAACTGGGCCGCGATTTAAACATGGCGTACCAAGCCTTGGTCTGTTCATGCCCATTCCAATCGATGCCGCCAAGATAGTCAGCTACCGAAATCTGGGCCGCCGCCGCCAGATCGGCCATCGTCATTGTTGAACCCGCCAGCCACGCGCGGTGGTCGATGAGATAGTCGATATAATCGAGATGGCCGTTCGCCAACTTCATCGCTTCACGTAGTACTTTGGCTTCGGGCGGTTGACGGTCAATCAGTCGCTTCTTCATGCGCTCATGCAAAAGCGGCTGCGTCACGTCGCCATAAAATTGTTCGTCGAACCAAGACACGAGGCGACGAATCTCGGCGCGATATTGCGCGGTGCCGCTGATCATCGGGTTCGTAGGGACGGTTTCGTCAATATATTCCGAAATCGCGACCGAATCGGACAAAGTAATATTACGTTCGGAATCGCGCATCACTGGCGTTCGTCCCGCCGGGTTCATTTGCACAAATTCGTCGCGCTGCTCCCACGGATTCTCACGCACCAAGCTGTATGGAACGCCTTTTTCGCCAAGCAGCAAACGTACTTTGCGCGAAAAGGGACAGAGCGGATATTGATGGAGTTGCCACATTTGCATCTGTTAGGACCGGTTACACAGAAAGTGAAGGGGGCGTCGTCCCAAAAGCATGGGCATTAATCCGAATGGCCATTTTCAATAGGTTCACGCTGGGCTTCCTTTAACATTTCAGCATCGATTTTTGCGTCAGCCGCTTTCACCTTGCGCTCCGTCTCCGCATATTGCGTGTCAAAGTCCTGCTGACACCCCGCCGCCAGCAACGATGATACGGTCAGACTGAGCAGACATAGGAAGCGGCGCATCAATAATCCTTTTTGTACCGAACATTGATATTCGATGTTCCGCTGGTGCCAATCTGGCTAAGCACGGACAGCGCGCGGTTCAGACTGATTTCCAATTGCGTTGCGGTATAGCCCCGGGCGTCCGTTACAATTTCGACATAGACGTCATTGGTAACATATTGGCCAAAGGCAACCGCCATGTCGCGCCCACTATTCGCATCCGCATTCAACAGACGCAAACGGTCAAGACCCGTCGCCGATTGCAGCACACCCAGCGGATTTAGCCCGCCGGACCCGCCGCGCAAGCTGTTGAGTGACCCCGCAAGCTGGACCGCCTGAATGGCTGACAATTCGGCGATGGAGTTTCCGAACAAAATCCGCGCCATGATTTCATCCTGCGGCATGGCGGGGGTTGAACTAAAACTAATGGCAGGATTTTGTCCGGTGCCGGCAATATTAACGCGCACCGTTGTCCCATCAACCTCGCTTGCGGCCGTTACGCGGATCGATGGATTGCTTGCAGGCCCGCCGTTGAAGGAAATGCGTCCGCTTTCCAATGCAAAGGATCTGCCTGCAAAACCCAAAGTCCCGCGCACCAGTTGCATGTCGCCCGAAATCAACGGTGCGGCGCTGGTCCCTGTGATCGACAAATTAGCGCCCCATTCGGATTCAAGTCCCATGCCGCTCACATATAATTTGTCCGGGGCCTCTAGCCGGATGTCGAGTTTCCAATTGCTGGGAAGACTTCTGATCGCATCGGCATCGCCGGACACACGGGCTCGGCCAGTTGGCGCTTTGCGGCGAACGCCGGTTAAGGTTGCCACCTTGGCCGCGCCTTGCCGGATAATCTTGAACCGCGTTTCAGGAAGACGCAATGTGCCGCTGACCAACGCTTCACCGTCTGGCGTGTTCGTAACGCTGACTCGGCCAGTCGCGGTTGTCGAAATCAATTCGCTGCGGGCAACGCGGGCGCGGTCGAGGTCAAGGTTAAGCTGCACAGGAAAGCCCTTGGCCGCACTTAAGTTGACAATGCCTTTGCCTGTCACTGTGCCGTCGCCCGCTTTTGCACTTAGCTCCGTGACTTCCAACTGGTCATTTGTGAATAGGCCCCGCACACGTAGATCGGTCAATCGCGTGCCATAGCTATCATTTTCATACACTAGATCATTGGCGCGGACGACGCCAGTCAATATCGGGTTCTGCACCCTGCCCGAAAAATCGGCGGCAACGCCAATGTTGCCAGTCAGGCTTTGGTCCGCAAGCCCAGCCAAGGAAAACAGAGTATCGGCAGGTCCATTATAGCGAATACCGCCCGATAGGGGCGCAGCGAGCAACCGTTCGGTCCAGCTTGCCTCTCCAGGCGGCAATGGCGTCAAGTCAATCTGAAGTCGGCCCACCGCGGCGCCCCGCCGCCGGATGATAAGGCGTGCATTCCCTCCTGAGGGTAACAGTCGTCCGACCATGCTGATGTCCACTGGCTGTGATCGCGACCCCAAATTTGCCCGGACAAAGCGGTTTATCTCCAGCCGAACATCAGCATTCGGGAACGCAGACACGGACGTCTGAGACCAATCTAGACTGCCGCTTGCACGCCCGCCAAGTCCAAGTCCCGGCAGGAAGGGGTCGAGCACTGCGATATCGACCTTGTCTATCCGCGACTGAAGGACAAGGGCGTCGCCATAGCTGCCCGCAATGCGCAAGGTGCCATCCGCGACATTGATATTGCTCGGCAAAATGTCATAGCTGTTCCGGCGCGGGACAATGCGGATTGGGCCGTCGGTGGCAAAATTGACACTATTGGCGCGGCCCTTGGCGGCAATCCGCCACAATTGCGGCGTGAAGCCGGCATTGGCAGCAAAGCGAAAAGGAACCTCGCTCCTGCCTTCCGCCAATATTTGTGCCGTGCCGACGCCTGCGCGATAATCCATTTTGACCCGTGCTGCGGCGATCGCAATGCCGTTCACAAAAGCGTTTTCAACTTGCCCATCGGCAATGACCTGCGGGCTATCAAATAAGATGATGTCGGCGCTCATAATTCCCCGCCCGACCGAGAATTTTTGCGCGCCGGAAAGCGCAGTATTTAACGCGGTGGCATCTATGACGGCGCGCTGATACGCGCCCTGTGCCGACAAAGCGATCGTTCCGTCAAAGCCCGAACCAGAGCCCGTTAGCGTGCCTATAAATGGGCCAGACGCGGCCTGCCTTATGCGTCCTGTGACCCCGATGCCTGCAAAATTCCCGCGCAATATGTCTATCGTCAGCGGGCCATTACCTGCGAGTACATCAACATCGCCGCTCATGGGACCATAATCGGTTAATCCCGTAATCGCGATTGCATAGCCGCGCGGGCTTAATGTCACCACGCCAGCAACATTGGACATGCCAACCCCAAAGCCGGGATTGGTTGCGGTGATCCGGTATGTTGGACGGTCGAATGTACCAGTCATCCCGACGCGCACAGGACCATATTGGTTAGAATAGCCTTGACCGTCGAACACGACCCGGCCCCCTTGGGTCATATAAGTGCCGCTACCGCTGTTGATCCGGAACAAGGGCGAGACCAAACTGGTGCGGGTGATCTGTAATATGCCATTGCTGCCATAACGAATGCCAGCGTTGACGAACATTTGGCCGCCAAGGAAATTCTGGAAACCTCGGCTGAATAGCCGCGTTGAACGCGCCTTTACGGTGCCGACCAAAGCATAGCCACGGCCACGCGTTGTTTCGACATCGACATCGGCAACAACATTGAACAGGCCGACCGAGTTGACCTGAAATCCATCCAGCTTTCCGTTTAACGCCGTGGTGTAAACGCCTTTGTTCATGTCACCGACCAGCAACGCCTTTGCGCTGATCCGGTCGGAACGGATTTTCAAATTGTCGGAGAGCACACGGCCGTCAGCGATAGCAATATCGCCATTGACGCGCACGTTGGTCAGCAAGCCGCCCGCGATTTGGTTGATGCCCGTTACCCGGCGCGCCGTGGCGTTGACAGGGATGAGGAAGCGATCCGCCTTGCCTTGCATTTCGCCAGTGACGGTCACATCCTCAAATGCTGTGGCATCAAATGCCAACCGACCTGCGCTAGCGGAATAGGTGACCGTGGGGCCAGCAAAAGCGCCATTGAGTAAGGCCTTGCCGCGAATGTTTGCACCACTGACATTCGACCCGATGATGCCTGGACGGAGTATACGGAAATCCAGCGCCAGATCATCAAAGCTGCCTTCGCCCAAATCGGCCACCCCATTGGCATCAACCGTTACCGAAGCCGAACGGATGCTGCCGCGAATCTTCGCAACGCGATTGTCAAAACTTGTCGCCATGTCAAACATGGCCACTGGCGATAACGCCCGCACCAGCAAGCTGTCGGCCAAGACTTTGGCCAAAGCTGCGGTGCCTTTCATGGTAAACGTCCCCTCCCGCGCGGTAAGCCTAAGGTCCGCAATATCTTCAGACGCCAATTGCGCAGTCAACGCACCGTCCCATTTGCGCCAGCTACCGCGACCGCTCAGATTCGCCTGCATCGGGACCGCACGACCGGCCAGCCCAGCGAACAGGCCCTTGGCAGGTGCATCCAATTTCACATCGACATCAAAGCGATTATCTTCGGGTACGGCATCGAGTTTCAAAACGATGCGGTCACCGCGCAGACTGCCTGCGGTCGCGTCGATGATCGCGCGCCTATCGGCAATCTGTAGCTTGCCGGATAAGGACGCCACTTGCGCCGCACCCGTAATGGCCTTGGCAAAGACGATACGGTCCACCTGCAGCCGTGTGATGTGCATATCGAGATCAGGAAGCAGCGGGTCGCCACGGTCGGGGACCACTCGAAACGCGGGCAAGCGCGATATGTTCAGTTCTTTTGCCGTCAGCGCATGGATGGCGACTCCTTGGCTAAAATAGGACAAAGGATCCCAGTCCAGCCGGATTTCGGGCGCGCGCGCAAATTCGCCCTTGGGATCACGAAAGCGGACATCGGACAGTATCGCGTCGCCATAAATCGACCCGTCAATTTTCCCGATCCGGATGTTTAGACCGTTTTCTAGTTCAAAAGCAGCAATCTGCCGTGCAACAAAGTTCCGTCCCGATGGGCTATCGAGCCAAATAATGCTGCCCGCCAATATAATCAGCAAAATCGCTACAACAGCAGCACCTGCAATTGTAAGCCGCCGCCACAGCATTAAAACGCCTGCCCAATCGACACGTAAACGCTGAAGCGGGAATCACCTGGTCGGCGGTTCAACGGCGTTGCAAGATCAAGCCGGACGGGACCGAAATTGGTGTAGAAACGGCCACCAATGCCGACGCCCACGCGCCAGTCGTCAAATTTGGGGATGTTCGATTCATAAGCTTGCCCCGCATCGACAAAGCCAACAACGCCTAAATTGCCAAAGCGATAGCGTCCCTCCAGCGCAAATTCGTTCAGGCTTCTGCCGCCAATGGGATCATTGCTAGGATCTAAAGGACCGAGCCGTTGATACCCAAAGCCGCGGACAGAGCCGCCACCGCCGCCGTAGAATCGGCGCGATGGCGCGAGATTATCCCGCATTATGCCGGATATGGTTCCAATGCGCGCGCGGGCCGCCAATACTATATTGTCCTGCACCGGATAATAAAAAGACCCATCCAATATGGCGCGCGCATAAATTTGCGTGCCTGTGCCTAAAGATGCCTCAGGCGATATGCGTAAATTCAAGCGATAACCCCGAACAGGATCCAGTAAGTCGTTTGATCGGTCAAAACCGACCTGAAGCGGCAAGGCGGCAAGATAATATAACTGCCGGTCGCGGGCACCGCGTGCCAATTCAAAGGCATCTTCGGACGTGCCCAAGATTTCCGCACCCATCGACCATGTGAATTTCTTTTGCCAAATTGGGGTTGAAACCAGCGCCATCGTAACGGCCAGCCGCCCCGTATATGCCTCAAACGCATCATAATTGCTGTGGAGTGCCGAGAAAGAGATTTCGATATTGCGGTCACGCCGTCCGGCATTATTGCGGTCAAAGACGATGCTAGTTGCCTGCTCCTGCGTGCCAAGCAATGCTGCCACGCGCAATGCGCCTTCTGGGGGAAACAAGTTCCGGTGCGCCCAACTGCCTTCCGCGCGGAAGCCCTGCCCAGTCCCATAGCCCGCACTTGCCGCCAAACTGCGCGGCGGCGCGGCCTCTTGGCGGACGCGCAAATCGGCATAAGGCGTTCCATCGGGTGCCACGCCTTCGCCCGGAACAGCTTCGACAGAAACAGTAGACAGCAATCCTGTTGCGATCAACGCGGCGCGCAGGTCATCCACTTTGCGGCTGTCGTAGAGATCGCCGGTCTTAAAACGTCGCAATATTGCGATATGTTGCGCACCGAATGCTGCGGTCCCTTCCGTGCGCAATTGTCCGAAATAGCTGCGTGCGCCAGGGTCCACGGGCAAGGTATAGTCGCCAATGCCATTTGCTTCATCCAACAATATGTCGCGCTGGCCAACATTGGCGAAAGGATAGCCATTTTGCGGCAATGCGACAGAAAGCTGTGCTTCAGCAGCCAATATGACATCGGCAACGATCGCGTCACCCGTTTTTGGTCCGAAGTTAACGCTGATAAGGTCCGCCGGCTGCAATGTTGGGGCTGCAAAAGCAATCTGCCCAAGAATATAACGGCGGCCCGGCAGAACCGTCAGGATGACATTGATTGGCCCGCCTTGCGTTGCCGATGTTTCGGTCTTCACCTGAACATCGGCATCAAAAAAGCCCTGCCCGTTTAGAATGTCCAGCAACAATTGCCGATCCGCACGCGCACGTTGGCCGATCTCCGCGCGGCTGTCTGCGCGACCGCCTTTATCCTTCAGTGACGAAAGGTCATGAAAGCGCGACCGGACATCATTCCAAGCCGCCGCCTCCACCGCAATGCCGTCGGGGTCTTTGGCCAGTTCTGCCGTTGCCGCCGCATCCAAGCCGTCCATGCGTAGGATGTAGCGCACGGTGCCTGCCTCGCGTTCCGCAGCCTGCGTGGGTTCAGGCGGGGGGTCTGCATCAAAATTTTCGATGGGCGGCAAAGGATCGTCCAACAGCGGGTCGGTCACTGGCGGATCGGGCAGTAATTCCACCACATCATTATCTTGCACGGCCAATATCGCCGGGTCGGCAGCGGTCTGCGCCGCTTGCTGCGCCGCAGAGCCGTCTGCTGCACGATTGTCCTGATCGGCCTGCCAAGCTTCGATGCTTTCCAACGGAGCATCGTCCAGCGATGGAATGGCGGCGTTAAACTCCGTGTCCGTTATGACAGGCGCACGCGGACCCGTTGAAGGTATCGCAGCCGCCAGATTTTGGGCAAGCACCGGCATGGCTGCGCTGCTCAAACATAAAATGGCAATTGTTCGGATCAAACAGACGTCCCCCGGCCCCAACACCCCCTTATGCAAAAAGGTTCCGCTTTGCCTGGGAACATTCGATAGTGCGAAAGGCAAATGTTGCAAACAAGAACGCAACGTCGGTTCGTAAATGGTGCCCGGAAGAGGACTCGAACCTCCACGCCGTTGCCAGCGCCAGCACCTGAAGCTGGTGCGTCTACCAATTCCGCCATCCGGGCACGAGACATGCAGGCTTTTTTTGCATGTCGGGTAGGCGCGCTCCTTTAAGCGATTAGGTGATATTGTCAACGTCTGTGCCGCACGCGCGGTGGATTAAATCCACGCGCCGCGCACGCCAAGCGCAGGTCGGCCTTGAAAGCTGCTTAGCGGTGGTGCAAAGCGCGCGCAGGACTTCACGCGGGCTGACGGAGCATATATGCAAGGCAAGTTGATAACGGTTTTTGGTGGCGGCGGGTTTTTGGGCCGCTACGTCGCGCAGACGCTGCTTGGTCAAGGCGCCCGGCTGCGTATTGTGGGCCGTAACGCCAATAGCGCCAATCATATCAAGCCGCTGGGCAATTTGGGCCAAGTGCAATTGATGGAAGCCGACATCCGGAAACCCGCCAGCGTTGCCCGTGCGTTGATCGATTCCGATGCTGTGGTCAATCTCGTCGGTAGCTTTGCCGATATGGATGCCGTTCAGAATATGGGCGCGGGCATTGTGGCGCAGGCCTCCGCGCACGCCGGTGTTGGCGCTTTGGTCCATATCTCCGCAATTGGTGCGGACGCACATAGCGACGCCGAATATGGCCAAAGCAAAGCAGGCGGCGAAGCGGCTGTGCATGCGGCATTTCCCGCCGCCGTCATCTTGCGGCCATCCATTGTTTTTGGCCGCGAAGACCAGTTTATCAACCGCTTTGCGGGGCTGATCCGCATGTTGCCGATTGTTCCCGTCATCGGCGCGGCGACAAAGTTCCAGCCTGTCTTTGCTGGCGATGTTGCCAAGGCTGTGGCCGCTGCATTGGTGCATCAGGATGGCCGCGTGCTGGAGCTTGGCGGACCGGAGATATTCTCCATGATGGAACTGAACCGTTGGATCGCCAAAGCGATTGGCCGCGACCCCCTGTTTGTTGAAGTGCCCGATATCGCTGCAAAGATGCTCGCCAAGGGCACGGGCTGGATGCCCGGCGCGCCTATTACCGATGATCAGCTTAAAATGTTGGGCTGCGATAATGTCGTAACGGGCACCGACGGGCTGGCCGCTTATGGCATCGTGCCGACGCCGTTGGATGTCATTGCCGCCGATTGGTTGCACATTTACCGCAAGCATGGCCGCTTTGGCAGCAGCCCAAAAGGATGAGCGATACGATGATCGCTTTGTTCCTCGGCTTTATCGAGGGGCTGACGGAATTTTTGCCGGTATCATCGACTGGACATCTTATCTTGGCGGGCGAGCTGGTGGGTTTTACCGACAATAGCTCAGTCGCCTTTAAAATCGCGATCCAGCTCGGCGCGATATTGGCGGTGCTTTTGGTATATTGGCGGCGGTTTTGGGCGGTGGGCACAGGGCTGTTGAAGCAGGAGGCTGGCCCCATCGCGTTCACGCGCAATATCCTATTGGGCTTTGCCCCTGCGTTGGTGATTGGCGTATTGGCCTATGAGGCCATTCGCACCGCGATGCAGACACCGGAGATTGTGGCCATCGCGTTGATCGTTGGCGGCATCATCCTCTTATTGCTGGAGCGCGTGGTGAAGACGGTGCGCTTTAACACAGTTGAGGAAATTCCCTTTGGCACGGCTTTGGCGATTGGCCTTGTCCAGTGTACCGCCATGTTGCCGGGCGTGAGCCGTTCGGGCGCGACGATCATGGGCGGGCTGATGATGGGCGTAGAACGCAAGACGGCGGCGGAATTTTCCTTCTTCCTGGCCGTGCCCACGATGATAGCCGCGACGGCCTATGCTTTGTGGAAAGACCGAGCGCTTTTGAATGCGGACAACATGGGGATGATCGCGATTGGTTTCACCATGGCGTTTCTGGTCGCGGTCGTGGTGGTGAAGGCGTTTGTCGCCATTGTCGGCAAATATGGATTTGCGCCTTTTGCTTATTACCGAATCATCGCGGGAACAGCTGCGTTGATATGGCTCTATCTACGATAGGTTCCGGCGCGGACCTTTTAATGTGAAATATTATTGCGCGCGCGTAAATTATCGTCTCAAAATCGGTTAACTTAGTCAATAAAGCTGCCCTATTATTGGATTTCTGCGTGACAACAGATGTTTGCCGCGTTACGCGCAGCGCTTCTCAAGGAGCGTGCTGTGGCAAAAGATCCAATGCTGAAATTCATTTCGAAGCCGCAGGCTTATCCGCATAAGCGGGAAGCCGAATTGCGTGCCGAAGATTTTGCCGAAATCGCGGATCGTTATGCGCCCGCCGCAGCAGCGGATCAGGCGTCACGCTGCTCGCAATGCGGTGTGCCTTATTGTTCGGTCCATTGCCCATTGCACAATCATATCCCTGATTGGTTGCGCCTGACCGCCGAAGGGCGTTTGCGTGAGGCCTATGAGATGTCCAGCCTGACCAGCACTATGCCCGAAATCTGCGGCCGCATTTGCCCGCAGGATCGCTTGTGCGAGGGCAATTGCGTCATTGAGTTTTCGGGCCATGACGCCGTCACTATTGGCTCGGTTGAAAAGTATATCACCGATACCGCGTGGGAGCAGGGCTGGGTTGAGCCCGTCGAAGTTGGCCCATCACGCGGGCAGTCAGTGGGCATCATCGGCGGTGGACCGGGCGGATTGACCACGGCGGAATATCTGCGCGTCGCGGGTTATGACGTCCATGTTTACGACCGTTATGACCGTATGGGCGGGTTGATGACCTATGGCATCCCCGGTTTTAAGCTGGAGAAAGACATTGTCATGCGCCGTGTCAAACGGTTGGAGGATGCGGGCATTCATTTCCATGCCAATTTCGAAGTTGGTCGTGATGCGTCGCTTGACGATTTGCGGGCGAAGCATGACGCGGTGTTGATTGCGACGGGCGTGTATAAAGCGCGCGCGATTGCAACGCCGGGTATCGGGCTAGAGGGCATTGTCCCGGCGCTGGATTTCCTCACCACCTCCAACCGCAAGGGCTTTGGCGATGCGGTGCCTGCGTTTGAAAGCGGCGCGATGAATGCGCAGGGCAAAGACGTCGTCGTCATTGGTGGCGGCGATACCGCGATGGATTGTGTGCGCACCGCGATTCGCCAAGGCGCAAAATCAGTGAAGTGCCTTTACCGCCGCGACCGTGAGAACATGCCGGGGTCACAGCGCGAAGTTACCAATGCCGAAGAAGAAGGCGTCGAATTTGTCTGGCTATCGGGTCCCAAGGGCTTTGATGGCAATGATAAAGTCGAGCGCGTGCATGTGGCCAAGATGCGACTTGCCGCGCCTGATGCGTCGGGCCGCCGCACACCGGAGAATGACCCCGAAGGTGACTTCACATTGAACGCCGATATGGTGATTACGGCATTGGGTTTTGAAGCCGAAGACTTGCCGCTATTGTTCAACGCGCCGGACCTCAACGTCACCCGCTGGGGCACTGTGCGTGTCGATCATACGACGCAGATGACGAACCTTGACGGTGTCTTCGCTATTGGCGACATCGTACGCGGGGCAAGCCTTGTTGTCTGGGCAATCCGCGATGGCCGCGATGTCACGCAACATATGCACACATATCTGAAAACAAAAGCAAGCCGCGAAAAGGTTGCAGCATGACCATATTCTACCCCACAACCGAACATGAACGCCTTGCCCGTGAAGGCATGTATCATCCTGAGTCCGAGGGCGATGCCTGTGGTGTTGGCCTCATCGCGGCGACGGATGGCAAACCATCGCGCCGCGTTGTGGCGGCGGGGATTGAGGCGTTGAAGGCCGTGTGGCATCGCGGCGCAGTCGATGCAGATGGCAAGACCGGCGATGGCGCAGGCTTGCATATCGACTTGCCCGTCCGTTTCTTTGACGATGCGATTGCGGATAGCGGCCACCGGCCAATGCCCAACCGGTTGGCGGTTGGCATGGTGTTCCTGCCGCGCACTGACCTCAGCGCGCAAGAGAATTGCCGCACGATCGTTGAAGCGGAGATTATCGACGCTGGCTACACCATTTATGGCTGGCGTCAGGTGCCCGTGGATGTGTCCGTCATTGGCGACAAGGCGCAAGCGACGCGGCCCGAGATCGAGCAGATCATGATTGCTGGCCCAATGCCAGATGCGGTTGATGCGACCGAGTTTGAGAAAAACCTTTACCTCGTCCGCCGCCGGATCGAAAAGAAGATTATCGCCGCACAAATCCGCGATTTTTATATCTGTTCGCTGTCCTGCCGGTCGATTGTCTATAAGGGCCTGTTCCTCGCAGAGTCGCTGTCGGTATTTTACCCCGACCTTCAAGACAACCGCTTTGAAAGCCGCGTAGCAATTTTCCATCAGCGTTATTCGACCAACACTTTCCCGCAATGGTGGTTGGCGCAGCCGTTCCGTGGCCTTGCGCATAATGGTGAGATTAACACCATTCGCGGCAACCAGAATTGGATGAAAAGCCACGAAATCAAAATGGCCAGCATCGCCTTTGGCGCGCATTCGGATGATATCAAGCCCGTCATTCCCGCCGGATCATCGGACACTGCCGCATTGGACGCGGTGTTCGAAACCTTGGTCCGTTCGGGCAAGGAAGCGCCAACGGCCAAGCTGATGCTGATTCCTGAAGCATGGCAGTCAAACCCCAATTTGCCCGCCAACCACCGCGCCATGTATGAATATATGTCCAGCGTCATGGAGCCATGGGACGGCCCTGCCGCCTTGGCAATGACCGATGGCCAATGGGCCGTTGCAGGCGTAGACCGCAACGCACTGCGCCCGTTGCGCTACAGCCGCACATCGGACAATTTGCTAGTGATCGGTTCCGAAACCGGAATGGTCGTCTTGCCCGAAACGACGATATTGGAAAAAGGCCGCCTTGGCCCAGGTCAGATGATCGCCGTCAATCTGGACGAAGGCAGATTATACCGCGACGGCGAGTTAAAAGACCGCATTTCTGCCGAGCAGGATTATGGCGCATTGGTGGGCGGCTTCCGCCGCATCGCCGACTTGCCCGAGGCTGGCGACGACAGCGCGCCCGCTTGGTCGCGCGCGGAATTGACGAAGCGTCAGATCGCCGCTGGCATGACATTGGAAGATGTCGAAATGATCCTCGCGCCGATGATCGAAGATGGCAAGGAAGCCATTGGGTCGATGGGCGACGACACGCCATTGGCCGTGATCAGCGATAAGCCGCGCCTGATCAGCCAATTCTTCCGCCAGAATTTCAGCCAAGTCACCAACCCGCCCATCGACAGCTTGCGCGAACGGCATGTGATGAGCCTGAAAACGCGCTTTTCCAACCTTGCCAATATCCTGGAGGAAAAGAGCCAGAATGCGGATGTCTTGGTGCTGGACAGCCCAGTCCTAACGGCGCGCGATTGGCGCCGGCTGAAGGCCGCGTTCGGGCCATTGGGTGCCGACATTGATTGCACTTATGATATCTCGACCGGGCAAGAGGGCCTGCGGGCCGCGATAACGCGTATTCGCGAAGAAGCGGTAGCCGCAGTACGCATGGGCAAATCCGAACTGTTCCTGACCGATGAAAATATCAGCGCGGATCGCGTCGGTATCGCGATGATCCTCGCCGCCGCCGCTGTGCACACGCATTTGGTGCGCAATGGCCTGCGCAGTTATTCGTCGATCAATGTCCGTTCCGCCGAATGCTTGGACACGCATTATTTTGCCGTGCTCATCGGCGTCGGCGCGACCACAGTTAACGCCTATCTTGCCGAAGCGGTGATTGCCGACCGGCATGGACGCGGCTTACTTGATGGCTATAGCTTGACGCAAGCGGTCGAAAATTACCGCACCGCGATTAACGAAGGTCTGCTGAAGATCATGTCCAAAATGGGCATTGCCGTTATCTCCAGCTACCGTGGCGGTTATAATTTTGAGGCGGTTGGCCTGTCACGCGCATTGGTCAACGACTTCTTCCCCGGCATGCCGAACAAAATTTCGGGCGAAGGATATCACTCATTATATGTCAACGCCCGCGACCGTCATGATGACGCGTTCGATGCTGCCGTGGCCCGCCTGCCCGTCGGCGGATTTTACAAGCAACGCGACGGCGGCGAAGAACATGCGTATTCCGCTGGCCTGATGCATTTGCTGCAAAGCTCAGTCGCGAATGATAGCTATTCAACCTACACCCAATTTGCGCAAGGCGTGAAGGAATTGCCGCCCATTTACTTGCGCGATTTGCTCGAATTCAATTTCGCCAAAGAGCCGGTCGCGATTGACGAGGTTGAGGCCATCACCGAAATCCGAAAGCGTTTTGTCACGCCCGGAATGTCGCTTGGCGCGCTGTCGCCAGAGGCACATGAAACATTGGCGATTGCCATGAACCGCATCGGCGCAAAGGCCGTGTCGGGGGAAGGCGGCGAGGACAGCAAGCGTTTCAAGCCCTATGAAAATGGCGACAATGCCAATAGCGTCATCAAGCAGGTCGCCAGTGGCCGCTTTGGCGTGACCGCCGAATATCTGGGCGCATGCGAGGAAATTGAAATCAAGGTCGCACAGGGCGCAAAGCCCGGCGAAGGTGGGCAATTGCCCGGTTTCAAGGTGACTGAAATGATCGCGCGTCTGCGGCATTCGACGCCAGGCGTGACGTTGATTTCACCGCCGCCGCATCACGACATTTACTCAATCGAAGATCTGGCGCAGTTGATTTACGACCTCAAGCAAATCAACCCGCGCGCGCGGGTCTGTGTGAAGCTTGTCAGTGCGGCGGGCATCGGCACCATTGCAGCAGGCGTGGCCAAGGCGCATGCCGATGTCATCCTGATCTCCGGCAATGTCGGCGGCACGGGCGCAAGTCCGCAAACCAGCATCAAATATGCCGGCACGCCATGGGAAATGGGCCTGTCAGAGGCGAACCAAGTGCTCACGCTCAACGGCCTTCGTCATCGTGTAAAACTGCGTACCGATGGCGGTCTGAAAACCGGACGCGACATTGTGATCGCTGCTATATTGGGCGCCGAAGAATTTGGCATTGGCACGCTCAGCCTTGTCGCCATGGGCTGTATCATGGTGCGGCAATGCCATTCGAACACCTGCCCCGTGGGCGTGTGCGTTCAGGACGAAGCCTTGCGCAAGAAATTTACCGGCACACCGGAAAAGGTCATTAACCTGATGACCTTCATTGCCGAAGAAGTGCGCGAGATATTGGCGAAGCTTGGCTATCGCAGCCTTAATGATGTCATTGGCCGCACAGAGCTACTTCGGCAGGTCAGCCGCGGGGCCGAGCATCTTGATGATCTCGACCTCAACCCGATTTTGGCCAAGGTCGATGCGCCTGACAGCGCGCGTCGTTTCAGCATCCCGACCTTCCGCAATGAAGTGCCCGATAGCCTTGATGCGCAAATGATCCATGACGCGCGGCCCGTGTTTGAACGGCGTGAGAAGATGCAGCTCACCTACAATGTCCGCAACACGCACCGTGCGGTGGGCACAAGGCTGAGCTCTGAAATCACGCGGCTATATGGCATGAAGGGCCTAGCCGAAGGGCATGTCCATGTCCGTTTGCGGGGCTCCGCTGGACAGTCACTTGGCGCATTTTTGTGCCAAGGCATCACCTTGGAAGTCTTTGGCGATGCCAATGACTATGTCGGCAAGGGACTGTCGGGCGGGACGATCATCGTACGTCCAACAGTCAGCAGCCCGTTGACTAGCCAGCAAAATAGCATCATCGGCAACACCGTGCTTTATGGCGCAACATCCGGCCATTTGTTCGCGGCAGGACAAGCTGGGGAACGTTTTGCGGTCCGTAATTCCGGCGCACATGTCGTGGTTGAAGGCTGCGGGTCCAATGGCCTTGAATATATGACCGGCGGCATGGCGGTTATCTTAGGCAAGGTCGGTAGCAATTTTGGTGCGGGCATGACGGGCGGCATGGCGTTCGTGCTCGATACCGAACGCGACTTCACCCAAATGGCAAATCCAGACAGCATCATATGGCAGCGCCTTGACAGTGGCTATTGGGAAGATGCGCTGAAGGCCCTGATCACCGAACATGCGCGGACAACTGACAGCGCTTGGTCGAAATCAATCATTGAAGATTGGGACCGCAGGCGCGGCGAGTTTTGGCAGATTTGTCCAAAGGAAATGCTCACGCGGCTGAGCCAGCCACTGTCCGACCATGAGGCGTTGGAAGCCGCCGAGTAAAAAGAACTGCGGCAGGCTGGGCATCGTTGTTCAGCCTGCACACAGGCCACCAAGCCGCATATATATTGGGAATCGCCGCTAGCCAATGGCCGCTTTCCCTGCTTTATTCGTCACTTCAAGTTGTGATGGAGAAGCTTTATTTATGCGTAGCCTGTTAATCGCCGGATCCTTATTTGCGCTTTCGGCGCCAGCTTTTGCCGATGCTAATGATGATCTCACCATTTTGGTGGAGGACGTCTGGGCGACGACATTGAAAGAGGCGCCTGTCTACGCCAGCGCGCTGGGCGTGAATGCTTATGCCCAAGAGCTGGGCGAGTATACGCTGGCGGCGCAGGACCGCAGAGCCGCCGATGCCGCACAGTTCCTCGCCCGTTTGGATGCCATTCCCGCAAATGCATTGCGTGCAGCATCAAAGGTGGAGGCGGGCATATTAAGGCGGTCATTAATGTCCACCATCGAAGGCAATCAGTTCGGTCAGCGCGCTATCAACTTCACCACTTATTCAAGCTGGCACCAACAACTCGCCAGAATGTCGCGCAACTTGCCGTTCAAGACCAAGACGGATTTTGAAAGCTATAATGCGCGTCTCGCGCAATATAGCCGCGTCAATGACGAGAATATCGCGGTCGCCAATGTCGCCATTAAGGGCAAATTTACGCAGCCTTGCGAAACACTGACGGGATTTGAAGGGACGGTCAGCGGACTTATCACATCCGACATTCGCCAGTCGCGTTTTTACGGCCCTTATGCGGCAAAGCGTCCCGCCGGCATTTCGGAAAGCGACTTTGCGGCGCTGGCGGCTAATGCCGAGGCAACGATCAGAAACATCATTCATCCGGCGCTGGCCAAGCAGTTGGCATGGTACACCGCAAGCTACAAGCCCGCTTGTGCCAAGGCCCCCGGCGTGTCCGCGCAGCCGAATGGCGCGGCTTATTACGCCTTTCGCATCCGCGAAGAAACCACGACCAACCTGACCGCAGAGCAAATCCACCAGATTGGCCTCAGCGAAGTATCCCGCATTCGCGCCGAAATGGTCGAGGTCGCGCAAAAGGCAGGCTATCCCAGCCGCGAAGCGTTCATTGAACATCTGCGTACCGACCCGCAATATTATGCCAAAACGCCGGAGGAGCTGATGGAGAAGGTCGCGCGGGTGACAAAGATCATCGATGGCAAAATGCCAAGCCTGTTCGGACGTCTGCCCCGCCTGCCATATGGTATAAGAGAAATTCCGGCGGAAACTGCAGAAGGTACGACCACAGCTTATTATAATCCAGGGTCGCCCGAAATTGGGATATCCGGCACCTATTTTGTCAACACCTCGAAACTGAGCCAGCGCCCATTCTGGGAAATTCCGGCGCTGTCGGTGCATGAAGGGGTGCCAGGGCATCATCATCAGATCGCGTTGCAGCAGGAGCTGCCCTTGTCCAATTTCCGCAAATATGGCGCGTCGTTCACCGCTTTTACCGAAGGCTGGGGGCTATATTCCGAACGGCTTGGTATCGAAATGGGGCTATATGACACCCCTGCCAAAGATATGGGGCGGCTGTCCTATGAAATGTGGCGTGCATGCCGCTTGGTGGTCGACACCGGCATTCATGCCAAAGGTTGGAGCAAACAGCAGGCCATCGCCTTCATGACCGACAACAGCGCTTTGTCCGCCGCGAATATCGAGGCGGAGGTGAACCGCTATATCAGTTGGCCGGGTCAAGCGCTCGCTTACAAATTGGGCGAACTGAAAATCCGCGCATTGCGCGATATGGCGACCAAGGAACTCGGGCCGAAATTTGATCTGGCCGCGTTCCATGACGCCGTGCTTGGGCAAGGGTCCGTGCCGCTCGACGTGCTTGAGCAGCAAATCAAGGACTGGGTCGCGGCGGAAAAGGCAAAGAGCTGATTTAGCCTTTTGGTTGAGGCAGCGGCTCGGCATCGACGCTGGCCGCTTCTTTGGCGTCCAGCTCGGCCTGCAACTTGGCTTCCCGTTCGGCGCGGCCTTTTTCAAAGTCCACGACGCGCGCTTCCACTTCGGCGGCTTCGGCATCGATCCCTGCCATACGCTTAGCGCGCTCAGCGGCGATCAAGCGACCAAAAGTGATGCCGGGGTCTTGTGCCTTTTCGGCATAAGCCTTGTTAATCTCCGCCAAGCCGCAGCCAGTAAAACCGCCCGCGCCAGATGGTGAGCAGCTCATCGTCCCGCTTGCCGCGACATATTCGTAAGATTTAATCCGCTCTGACATGGCTTCGTTGCGCCGGTCATTGGGGTCGGCGCGCAAGCTGGTCGGAATGCGATAGCGGTCCGCCTCCCCCATACGGGCGCAGACGACAATTTCATCCCCAACGCTTTCGGGGCATTTGTCGTCGCCATAAATAATAAGCTGATTGATTTTTTCATCACCAGACTTCGCAGCTGGCATATCCTGCGCCGATGCCTGAACCGATAGCATCAAGGCGATGCTCGCGAGCGAAATTCTGGTCATTGCTTTCACGAGATCATCTCCAAATCACTGTTTGCCTGCTTTTGAACATTGCAGGCTGAATGCTGTATGAAGCCTATATATGTTTCGACACAGCAATGGCGGTGCGGCAACTTATGCGGACCAACGCGCTCATCAACGGATAGGCAGGCGCACGTTCCGCGCCTTGCGCCAAGGCCGTGGCCTTATGTTCCAATTCGTCGGCTTGGAAATCCAAAATCATCGCCGATAGTTCGGGGTCACTGTCGCCAATTTCGGCAAGTTGTTCGCCATAATGGCGGTCGATTTCGGTTTCGACGGCAACAGTGCAGGCCATGGCGGCCTCCGGCCCAATTGCCGCAGATACAGCGCCAAGCGCAAAGCCCGCGACATTCCAGATCGGGTGCAACGCCGTGGGGCGGACGCCGCGTTCGGCCATCATTTTGTCAAAGGCGTTGAGGTGGCGCTCTTCTTGTTCGGCCATATGCGCGATGCTGCGCGCCGCAGGCGTGCGATCACCCATCACCGCAAGCTGCCCGGCGTAAATCCGTTTCGCGCCAAACTCGCCCGCTTGGTTCACGCGGATCATGCGTTCCATTGCCCGTGTCCGCTGCGCGGAGGTTTTCAGAGTTTCTTGCGGCGCCATATCATTGCCAAGATGAGCATTGCACCGCCGAACGACAAGAGAAAATTATACCCCGCAAGCGAAATGCCAAATAAGCTCCACGGCGCAACGTCACAACGCACTAAGGGGGCGTTCATAATCGACCGGAGCAAATCCTCCCCGCTGCCCGAAATTGTCGCGGTGCAAGCGGTCAGCCCTTCCCAATAGCCATATTCCACACCCGCATGAAACCCGCCAATCAGGCCGCTGCTGGCAATCGCCAATGCCGCCAAAGCGACCAAGGCGTTGCGATAGCCAGCGTTGCTGACGCCAAAGGCGACCAGCGCAATCGCCACGGCGGCAAAATGCGGATAACGCTGCCACCAACACATTTCGCACGGGAAAAGCCCACCAATATATTGCGACCCATAAGCGCCCCCGAGCAACGCAGCGGGAAGCAAAAATGCCAACCAATGGGCCTTATCGAATTTTGGTGTCATATATGGTTATATCTAGAGAAGTGTCATGTTGAAGCAAGTTGTAAGTGACCCCATGGTGCCACTCTCCCCCAAACCGTCATCCTGCACGATGGATACCCAGAGTTTGCTGCGCGATGGATGCTGAAACAAGTTCAGGATGACGGGGTGTGGGAGGCAAATTCGTCATCCTGAACCAAACTCGTTATCCCCGCGAAGGCGGGATGACCAAAAACCACCTACACCGTCACCCTCAATTCTTAGCTTTGCCCTTCACCGGCTTTGCTGCAAGCTTCATCGTCCGGGGTCCAAGCCGTTGCAGTGTTTCCATGGCGTAATAGAGTTGGAAATCCTCAATCCCCTTTGCCTTCAACTGCTCGGTTGTCATGGCGAAGCGCGGATCGTCGGTGATGTCTTGTTCCAGATCCTTATCATTGTCTTTCAATTCATTGACCAAATGACGGCGCAGGTCAGATTCGCGGATCGACACGCGGCTTTTATAATCAGGGTCCGTCAACTGGGGCACGCGAATATCAGGCTTGATACCGCCTTCCTGCACCGAACGGCCCGATGGCAAATGGTAACGCGCGACGGTTAGGCGCAATCCCGTGTCGCGCGTCAGGGGCAGGACATTCTGCACCGATCCCTTGCCAAAGCTGCGTTCCCCCATGACGAGGGCGCGGTGATGGTCTTGCAAGGCGCCTGCAACAATTTCGGAAGCCGAAGCCGAACCCGCATCGACCAACACAATGATCGGCGCGCCGCCGGTCACGTCACCGGGCACGGCGCGTTCGGCCCACCAGCGGTCCACATTGCGGGGATCACGGCCCCGTTCGGACACAATCTCGCCCTTCGTCAAAAACGCGTCGGATACGACAACCGCCTCATCCAATATGCCGCCCGGGTTGGAGCGTAAGTCAATGATATAACCCAACGGATTGCCGCCCACACTCTTCTTGATACCCGCCACTGCGGCAACAACGTCGGCACCGGTCTTTTCGGAAAAGCCGGTGACGGAGATAATGCCGATGCGGTCTTTCACTTCCCATTGCACGGGTTTCAGGTCGATAATCGCCCGCGTCAACGTCACGTCAAAGGGCCCATCGCGGCCAGGCCGGAAGATGGTGAGCTTAATCATTGTACCCGGAGCGCCGCGCATGGCTTCCACCGCTTCGTCCAAGGTGCCGCCGACAATCAGCTTGCCGTCGAGATGCGTGATAAAGTCGCCAGACTTGATACCTGCTTTGTCGGCGGGCGTGTCCTTCGTCGGCGCGATGACCTTCACCGCTTCATCCTCAAGCGTTACCGAAAGCCCAAGACCGCCATATTCGCCCTCAATTTGCGTCCGCAGTGAATTGAAATCGGAGCGATCCAGAAAACCGCTGTGCGGATCAAGGCTGGACAGCATCCCCTGAATCGCGCCTTCCATCAATTTTTTGTCATCGACCTTGTCAACATAGCTGGATTTGACTTTGCGATAGACAGCGAGGAATTCGTCAAGATCCTCAATCTGCTGCGCGTCATATTGCTGTTGCTGCATATTTTGCGCAACGAGCACCGTGCCGGGCACAGCTATTGCCGCGACAATAGCAAGGGTGGCGGGCAGCAAACGGTTCTTCATAGATAATGTCCATTTCATCATATTGTTGCTGCTATATCTCGCCTTAACCCAGTGTGAAAGCAGCTTTGCAAAGCGCAGGGCCGTCATCCTTCACGATGATAAGGATGGTTGGCGATAATCGATGTCGCGCGGAACAATTGTTCGGCCAGCATCGCGCGGGCCATTAAATGTGGCCAAGTTGCCTTGCCAAAGGCGATCAGCTTGTCGGCGCCTGCGCGCGCCGTATCATCAAAGCCGTCGGCTGCGCCGATGAGAAAGCGCACTTCGCGCACGCCGTCGTCACGCCAGCGTTCCAACAAGCGCGCCAGTTCAACCGAGCTGAGCTGCGCGCCCTTTTCATCCAACATGATGGTTTTATAAGGGCTGTCCGACGCCGGAAGCTCACCGCCGCGCCCCTTATCGGGCGTGTCAGGCAGTTCGCTATGCTTGGTCGGCCAGCTAATCCGTTTCAGATAACGGTCGACCAGTGCCGATTCCGGGGAACGGCCAATCTTGCCGCGTGCGATGATGTGCAGGCGCATCGCCATCGGCGCGGGCAATCGGTCTTATTGCGACGCGACTTCGGGCGCGTCGCCAAAGGCCCACATGCGTTCCAAATTGTAGAAGCTGCGGACTTCGGGGCGGAACAGATGCACAATGACATCTTCGGCATCAATCAACACCCAATCCGCCGACGGCAGACCTTCAATGCGGGCATGACGGCCAGCCTTTTTGATGCGCTCGGCCAATTTCTGCGCCATTGATGCGACTTGGCGCGACGAACGGCCAGATGCGACGACCATATGGTCGGCAATGTTGCTTTTGCCCTCAAGCGGGATGGTAACCACCTCCTGCGCCTGATCATCGTCGAGCGATTGGAGAATCAACGCGTGCAACGCGTCGGGGGTCAATGTGGGTTCCTTGGACTTTGCGGTCGGCGCAGGAACGGATGCAGTGTCGATCAAGATGGCTCCTTAAAGCACAATATTTCGGGTAACGCCGTCACGCGTTCCAAGTTCCTTATATCGGTGAAACCAATATGGGTCAGCGCGCCGAAGAGCGGTGGCCGAACGCGGATCTGGACGAAAGCGCAAAAAGACAAGCGCTGGCGTACTCCATTTCGTCCAGTGATGACGCTGTTCCGGACGCCGGACAAACCGTCTGAACCAGGCCATTGCGGGACCCGCAAC